>CAYSCS010000047.1:0-52133 GCA_964429695.1 uncultured Eubacteriales bacterium | reverse complement strand
GAAGAAGAACATGAGGTTCGCCCCAAGCGAAAGCGGTCCAGAAGATATGAAGCTCAGGGATTAGAGGTTTTGGAAAAGATTTAGGAGGAAGCCAATTATCCTTGGTCATTGAGACTGAAGGAGATATTGCGTCTCTGGGTTCTCTGGATAAGAGCCAGATATCGTCTGATAGGCTCCTTAGAGCTGGGTATCTAAGCTCTCAGAGAAAGGCTAGGTCCTTTTTCTTTCTCTGAGAGGGTAAATCAGAAACTTGAACGGAGATGGGATTTGGCTCATTCTCAGTTCAGGCGTGAGGATGCGGAAGAGATAGCTCAAGCAGAATGAGAAACGCTTGAGGGGCTTTCTCAAGCTTTTGGAGGAGAAATTTATGTTAGAATTCGGAAAGAGGGCAAGCTTATTGCCCTTCATCAGAGAAGATTTTAAATGACAAGATGATACTCTCTATCAACACCAGATAAAGGAGGGTGCACCTGGACTATCGTAGTTTTTGAGCTCTGGGAAAAAAAGAAGTTGACTGCGGCTAAGAATTTGAGGTTTTTTTTCTGGGCAAATGTTCGTTGGGGAAACCTAAGATGGGCTTGAAGGCGCCGATGCTCGCTTTCGAATCATCTTGGGATTTCCTCAGATGATAAATTGGCTTCTGCTCGCCGCCCGTCTGCTGCCTTCGGGACGATGTATGCCATGATGGCACCGGTATCGCTAAAATCCATAACTGCAGCTTCTTAAAAACGTTTTAGAAGATATAAAGGCTTATTTAGTATGAATTCAACGCCTTATTATATTGATAATTCTCATGCAAGGGTGAGAAGGTTGTAAAAAAGATCTAAAAAAGATCTGATCAGGAGATTTGGGGGGAATAATCCGTCATATTTTTATATTTAGCGAACGGGTAACGGCGTTCATTGTTCCGCAGAAAGGCCACCACATAGATCCGGCTTCCCTGAGGGACTACCTGAAAGCCTGCCAGGCCGCTTTCAAGGTACCGAAGGAATTCATCACTGTTGGCGAGCTGCCCAAAGGCGGTGCTGGTAAAGTGCTGAAAAAGGAGCTCAGGAGGTGGTATAGTTGAAGGATGAAAATTCATGCGACTTAAAGTGAACATCCATCTCGTGTTTCCATTCAGCAGAGTGAAGCCGCGAAGGATTTCTGCCGACGATACATATTACAAAAGCCACCTGAATCAACCGCGCAAGTGGCTTTTTGGTATTGCCAAAAGAGATGAAGCCTAGTATATTATAATCAGAAGAAATGAAAGTAGGCATCTCTCTAAAATAAACGTGTGTTAAAAAGCGTGAGGCACGATGGGTTCGAATTAATATCACTGGACGTGTATGCCAGTATTTTGAAACGACTTCGATTGCCTTACCAGTCACCTAATCTCTCGATTTCGGAGACAAGTATTGTAGCGAATTCTAAGACCTTGGCTCACATTCTACCAGATCTGATTCCTCCCATTGAGTGGCAATACACCATTCGATTCTCTACGCAGGAGTATAGAGATTTCTTTCTAAAGAATGGCAAATACAAGCCCGTTAGTTTACCCAACGATAGGAATAATCAATTTGCCCTTTTTAGAAAATTGTGCTACGCGATGAAAGCTCTTTTGGACCAATGCGACCTAGACATGTTTGAGTTGAATGAAGATACATTCAGCACATCGTATCCCAAGATAATTGATAATCTGATAGTGGCCTACGTCAAGAATGTTCCAAGGCCAAGTTAAGAGTGCCGAATGAGCCGTTGAAGCTGACGGCGTTAACCGCACCGCAGCTCAACTGCAGCGTAGAGTGGTTGCGATAGGAGCAAAGATGAGAAAACAAACACAAGGTAACAAGACAGCGACCATGAATCCTTCCCCCAGGGCATCTGCCAAGGAGGCTCGTTTCTATCAAGCCTTAAGGGATGTTTTCGTAGGGGCGGAAGTTGAAGGGAAGTCTGGGTATATCAACCTGATGGCCATTAAGTCCAGGTATTACAAAGACGGCGTTTTCCCGAAGCTGAAGCAGGACATAGAGAAAGCCCTGGAGCAGTTCCCAGACTTCAGAGAGGAACTCTTTGATAAACTCTACACCTTCTTCAGCCGCTACTTTAGCGATAGTGGCTCGATTTATTTCTCCTTCACGCCCCTGCACCAGAACGTCTACGAGAGGGTCTATACCGACGACAGAGACGTGATGCTCTTTTGGAAGACCCACATGCTCTACTACGTGAAGACCGACAGGTTGTTCAGAAACCTTGAGGTTGAGCTGGACGGGTTCAAGTTCTTCTTTGATGTCTCTACCCTTGAGCACAAGAAGGCGATGGAGAAGAGGGAGATTGTCCACGATTTCAAGACAGTAAGAAAGGATGGTACGCTTGTCTTCAATGTTTCTTACTCGGAAAAGGGCAGGAAGACGAGGGTGGACGAGATCTTGAGGGAGTGCAGGAAGCAAGGTGTGGCGGTGAGCGAGGACACTTTGGAGCGGGCCTTCCGGGTCTTTGCCAAGCAAAGCGAGGTGGACTATTTCATCAATAAGAATGCGAAGGCGTTTTTACAAGAGCAGTTTAACCTCTGGCTTTACCAGTATATCTTTGCTGGAGAAAGCGAATGGACTGAGACACGGATCAAGCAACTCCAAGCCCTGAAAGACATCGCCTTCAAGATCATTGACTTTATCAGTCAGTTTGAGGACGAACTGGTGAAAATCTGGAACAAGCCGAAGTTTGTTTTGAACTCCAACTACGTGATAACTCTGGATAGGATTGCTGAGAGGGACATGGGGCTTGTGGAGAGGTTGCTAAGGCACGAGGGTTTCAAGTCGCAAGTGGAGGAGTGGAGGCAGTTGGGGATAGTGAGCGACAGTTTCAGGAGAGACGATGTTGTGGAAAACAACCTTATGGGCAGGCAGTTGAGCGACAAGTATCGCCACCTTCCCATTGACACCAGGTATTTCAAGGACTTGGAACTGGAGATCCTTGGCCTTTTTGAGAACCTTGACGAGGCTCTGGACGGCTGGCTGATAAAGAGCGAAAACTATCAGGCACTGAATACAATTTTGCCGAAGTTTAGGGAGAAGGTGCAGACGATTTACATTGACCCGCCGTTTAACAAAGAGCAAGAGGCGGACTATTTCTACTCCGTGAAGTATAAAGATGCTTCGTGGATAACCATGCTTGAAAACCGCCTGCGGCGGGCAAAGGACATCCTGAAGGACACCGGAAGCATCTTCGTCCGATGCGATTACAACGGGAATATGCTTGTCAGACTCCTTATGAATGAGGTTTTTGGTGAGGGGAATTTTAGGAATGAGATTGTGGTAAATAGAACTTTTAGACCGACGGAGGAAATAAATAGATACCATACCGCTCATGATAGCCTTTATCTCTTTTCTAAATCGGAAAGGTATTCTTTTAAAGCAGCAGTCAAACAAAGAGAAAATCCTAAATGGCGTCCTATGCATTTACCTGGTGTGCGATGGAGTCCGATTGAGCCAGAATATGTTGAGTTATTTTCCAAAGAAAATTTAAAAGAAAAAGGCGGTAAAATTGTTACAAGAGCAAGAATAATATTAGGAAAAGAAATTTTGCCTCCCGAGGGCCGTCATTGGGCTTTAAGCCAAAAAGCTATTTTTGAATTAGAAAAGGCAGGCGGCATAAAACCCACTGATAGCGATGAACCCTTAGCTTTAGAAGCACAATTCCAGAAATTGACTGACAACTGGACGGATATAACTGGTTATTCTACTTCCTGGGACTTTAAAACCGAAAACTCCGAAATTCTCCTAAAACGTGTCATAGAATCAACATCCGATGAAGGCGACTTAGTTTTAGACTTCTTCCTCGGCAGTGGCACAACAACCGCAGTGGCCCATAAACTTGGCAGAAAATGGCTTGGGGTAGAGGTGGGAGAACATTTTTATTCAGTGGTTTTGCCAAGAATGAAAAAGGTTTTGGCTTATGATAAATCGGGCATCTCAAAGGAAAAAGACGTGAAGGAGAAATACAATGAAAATAAGGCAGGTGGCTTTTTCAAATACATAGAACTGGAGCAATACGAAGACGCCTTGCGCAAGGCGAAATACGAGGACGCCGATTTGTTTGAAGACCCGTACCGAGACCCGTATAACCAGTACGTGTTCCTGCGCGACTTGAAGATGCTGGAGGCATTGGAGGTTGACCTTGAGCAAAACGAAGTGAAGGTTGACCTCTCCAAGCTTTACGACAACATAGACATCGCAGAAGCCCTTTCCAACCTTCTCGGCAAGTGGATCAAGAAGATCACACCTGACTTAGTAGAGTTTGAAGACGGCGAAAGAGTGGACCTCAAGAACCTCGACTACAGGCTTGTCAAATCTTTGATCTGGTGGTGAACGATGAAAGAGCCTTTGACCAAAGAAGAAATCATGCAAATATTAAGAAAAGAGCTGCCGTACCTGCGGGAAAAGTATGGCGTGGAAAAGATAGCCATCTACGGCTCCTTTGCGAAAGGCTCCCCCACAACGAAAAGCGACATTGACATCCTTGTCCAGCTCGTGAAACCGCTGGGGCTGGAGTTTGTCGCACTGGCTTACTACCTTGAGGAGATATTGGGCAGGAAAGTAGACCTGGCTACCTTTGATACCCTGCATAGGAGCATGGAAAACCCCAGATACAAACACATTGCTGCCGACATCCAAAGGACGTTGAGTTATGTCTAAGCGAAGAAATCAAGACTTCCTCAGTGACATCCGAGAGGCGATACAGCGCATTGCGGCCTATACGGAGGGCATGACCTACGAGCAGTTTATGAAAGACAGCAAAACTCAGGATGCGGTCGTGCGCAATCTTGAGGTCATCGGTGAAGCGACGAAGAATCTCTCCAGCCGTCTGAGGAAGACGTATCCACAAATTCCCTGGAGAGACCTGGCGGGCATGAGGGATAAAATGATCCATCACTACTTTGGCATCAACTACGAGATTGTGTGGACGATCGCCAAAGGGGAAGTTCCAGGTCTTCTTGCGGAAATCGAAGCTATCCTGACGAAGGAAACAAGGTGATGCGATGGCGCGAGTCTTTTTGCAAGACATGGTAGATGATTTGCCGTTTGACGCTTTGCCTGTCAACTGGACTTCTTTTGACTTGGCGACTTTCTCCACGACCAAGAAGCTCTGGGATTACCAGCAAAAGGCGGTGGAGAGCGCCATAAAGGTGCTGTGGAAGTATTACGACGACTTTGTGGACTACCAGGCGGGCGAAAGGCTGGAAGTAAACCAGGAACGGAAGCGAAGGTTTTCCGACTGGTATCGGGATAATGGACAAGACAGGGATCTGAGCATTGGATTGGACAGGGCAAACAGAAACCTCTCCCACCTCTTGATGGAATACTACGAGGTAGAGGATAGCAAGATCCCTTATGAACATTTCATTAACCGCATGTCCTTCTGGATGGCGACAGGAAGCGGCAAATCCCTCGTCCTTATCAAGCTCATCGAGGTTTTGAGAAACCTGATTCAACTGGGGGAGATTCCGCCCCACGACATCCTGGTCTTGACTCACAGGGACGACTTGATAGACCAACTCAAAGCCCATGTAAACGAGTTTAACGCTGCCCGCAGCGACATCTTCATCAAGCTGAGGGAACTCAAGGAATACGCCGACGCCAAAAGGGAACATCCTTCGCTGTTCAAAGAGCAGGAGTTGACCGTTTTCTACTATCGCTCCGACAACCTCAGCGATGAGCAAAAAGAGAAGATCATTGACTTCAAAAACTACGATGGCCAAGGCCAGTGGTATGTCCTGCTCGACGAGGCCCACAAGGGGGACAGAGAGGAGTCCAAAAGACAGCATATCTATTCCATCCTCTCACGAAACGGCTTCTTGTTCAACTTCTCCGCTACCTTCACCGACCCCAGAGACATTATCACGACGGTCTGCAACTTCAACCTTTCGGAATTCATCAGGGCAGGATACGGTAAGCATATCGCCATCTTGAAACAGGAGATAAGGGCCTTCAGGGGCGATGAAGAGTACAACGACGAAGAGAAGCAAAAGGTGGTGTTGAAGTCCTTGATGATGCTGGCTTATGCGAGTAAGTTCTATGAGGACGTACGAGATGTGAGAGCTGACTTATACCACAAGCCACTGCTGTTGACCTTGGTCCATTCTGTCAACATAGAGGAGGCAGACTTGAAGCTTTTCTTCAAGGAGCTGGAACGAATCGGCAAAGGTGCGATCAGCGACGATGTGTGGCAGCAGGCGAAAGATGAACTCTGGGATGAGTTTAGGGAGCGACCAAGCCTTATGTTTGAAGAGGGCCGTAGAATTGAAATTGACCAGCAGGTTTTCGAGGGATTGAGCAAGGAAGACATTTTGGAGCACGTGTATAACTCAAGCAGCGGTGGGGAGATCGAAATCTCATTTAGACCATCTGATAAAAGGCAAGTTGCTTTCAAACTAACTACTACTGACAAGCACTTTGCTCTAATGAAAACGGGCGATATGCCCGATTGGCTAAAAGACGAACTGTCTCGCTTTAATGTGAATCACCGATTTGAGGAGGAAGGGTTTTTTGAACGAATAAATAGAGACGATTCCGATATCAATGTCCTGCTGGGCTCTCGTGCCTTCTACGAGGGTTGGGATTCCAACCGACCGAATGTCATCAACTTCATCAACATCGGGACAGGCACGGATGCTAAGAAGTTTATCCTCCAATCGGTCGGCAGGGGCGTCCGAATTGAACCCTTTAGGGACAAAAGAAAGCGCTTGCTCCAGCTTTACAACGCCAAGGAAGTAGAGGAAGAGCTGTTTTGCCAAATCAAGGATAAGGTCTTGCCGATAGAGACCCTGTTCATCTTCGGAACGAATAGGAATGCGCTGCACACAGTCATAGAGCAACTCGACCAAGAAAAGGGGGAATACAAGCAACTCTCGCTGTTCGACATCAGTGGGGAAGCGAAGAAACACAAGCTGTTGATCCCAACCTACAGAGAGGCTGACCATCCACTGGTAGGGCAGCAAAAGCCAGCGAAGTTTGAAATAACGCGAAGCGAACTTGACTTGCTCAGGAGGTATATTGAGTTCATCGGCGACGATAGGGTACTGCTTTCGATGTACGAGGCTGAGCCTGAAAAACTCAGGATTCTGCACCACAGCCTGACCAACTACGACGATTATTACAAGCCTGATGGGCGGAGTTTCAAGAACATAGACCTGCTCGTTCGGAGAATCCTTGACTACTTTAGCGTCGTACCAAAAGAGTTTGAACGGTTGAAGGAATTAGAGGAGGAGATAAGGCACTTCAAGAACATCAAGGTGTCTCTCAAAGACATCAGCGACCTCCAAGGCAGAATTGAAAAGGTCAAGAATTACCCAACTCTTGTGAAAGAACTCCGCGCGCAATACGGGATACTATCCCCCGAAGAGTATATGCAGAAAGCTAGGAGTCTGAGCGACGTTGAACAGTTCGACAAAGATGGCAAGAGAATCAGAATCAAGTATGTTGCCAACCACTACTACATTCCCGTCATCCTGTCCGAAGCGGAGAAGATAGACTACATCAAGCACATTATTAAGACCCCAAGCGAAGTAAAGTTCGTTAATGACTTGGAAAGGTATTTGGAAAACGACAACAAATTCCAGGAGTTCGATTGGTGGTTATTCAGCAAGTTGGACGAGAGCTTGGACCAGGTTTACATCCCCTACTACGATCCGAAGACAAACAGGATAAGCCACTTCTACCCTGATTTTATCTTCTGGCTGCAGAGGGGCGATAGCTATTTTATCGTCTTCATTGACCCCAAAGGCATAAGTCATACGGACTACATGCACAAGGTTGAAGGATACAAGAGGATATTCGAGGAAAACGGTAACGGAAGGAAAGTTCTGGAGCATGAGGGATTGAAGGTGAGAGTGTTCACCTTTCTGTACACCGATGATGTGAACATGCTGACGCCGGGCTATACAAAATACTGGTTTGACAATATTGGAAAGGCGATCGCTAAGATTCTTGAGGACTCTCGTGCGGAGTAAATAAGCGATCGGAGTAGGTGTTACACAATCCATAAGGACGGTTTCTTGAGCGCAAAAGCTGTCATGACCGCTCCGGCGGACGTGTGCAGCAGCGCAGGGGTATCCGGCGCGAGTGCGGGAGATCGAGGCGGAGATTGACGCGCTGGCAGCGAAAGTGTGGGAGCTGTCGGAAGCGGAGTTACAGGAGATTCGGGAAGGCTTGGAGGAGTTGCAAAATCGCCTTCATGTTTCCCCAAAGGATTCACCGCGTTGTATAGACCAGGCTACAGGCTACAGGCTGGCGCCTCATTCTGCTGAAGTCTTTCATAGCAGAAGTCGCACATCAGTGCCACCTCCCGCTCCTCATCGAACTGCATGGCCCCAAAAGGTCAGGCCTCAACGCGGGCCTTACAACCGATGCATAGCTCTTCATCCACGCGCACAATGCCCCACTCATTCCGCGAGATAGCCTCTATGGGGCATGAATCCCGGCATGGCTGCCTAACGCAATGATGGCAATATATGGGTATGTAGTATGGTACCCTCTCAATCACTTTGAGGATGAGATCCCGCCTGACCAAGGTGATCTCTTCCACCCGTTCCAGCAGATACTCTTTCACCCTTTCCTTGAAGGCTTCCCAGCCATGAACGAATTGACTGACGAACTCGCTATCGTAGAGCCCTTCCTCAATGATTACGTTGAGGAACCTAAAGGCCAGGGCGGCATCTGTCCATGGGCGGATTTAGAGCCATGGGTCCGCCCTGTTAGCCAGAAACCCCTTGCGCGGGTCTATGACGATCAGCTTGGCGCCTTTTTTGTAGGCCCTCCAGAAACCTTCTCCTTTGTATTCGTCAGGATTGGGTCACAGTGGGTTGCAGCCCCAAACCACGATGCATTTGGGCTCACCTTCGTAGTCGCACACGGGTAGATTGCCGCATGTGATCCGGGTGGCCCCAACACGGGAGATATACCATATGTGTCCTGCGGTGGGGACATTGGGCGTGCCCAGGAGGTTGGCGAAGCGATAAAGAAAGCTCTCGTAATTGCTTCCTGTCCCCTGGCCGATGAAGATGGACTCGGGGCCATCTTCCCGGATGGCCTGCTTGAACCTCTCGCAGATGGAATCCAGAGCCTCATCCTAGGAGATGCGTTCCCAGCACTTGTCGCTTTTCTTCATAGGGTAAAGAATCCTATCCGGGTGATATGCCAATTGCGTGATGGCAAGCCATTTGGCACACATGATCCCATGGCTGATGGGTGAGCCGGGGTCTTCCTCTACCTTGATCACCCTGCCGTCTTTGACGTGGGCAATCACGCCGCGGCCTCCGCGGCAACTGCGGCAGGCTGTGCGAATCTTCTTCACCTTACCCATTGGTATCTCCTATATCGGTAATCTCAGCTATATCTGATGTACCAGACGAATCATGCCCCCTGAGGGAGTTTATCTAAGAAGCCAGAAAACCCCAGGCTCTCAAGCCTGGGGATGAATGGCACACGGAAAGAAGCCAGCAAAGCTGGCGGAGTGGAGGCAAATCCGGCATAATCTGGTTATGGCCAGATACACAACCGGAGCCCATACGAGACATCGACTTCAATGTCATTCGCGATCAGACAAGAAAGCCATAACCAGATTATGTCAGAGGGCCGCTACCCTGGGCTTTAGCCCAGGGTGTGGCTTCATTTTTACTCATGAAAGATGTTTTGGAGAGATTAGGCTTTTTTCCCTCTCTTCGTGTTTCTTTCAGAAAATAAACCTTATTCCTATTTGAGCTCTGCGCGGTAGGTCATATAGTCTTCCTACAAGATAATTCGGGCTTTCCGCCAGAGTACTCACCACGTCTCTATAGGCTGCCCTGTTCAGGAGGTTCCAAGCATCGATCAACAATTTTAATTTGGCCTCCTTCCAGAGTCTGAATTCTTTTTCAAGCCTCATGTCAAGAAAGATCTGGTCAGGATACCTTTTGCTTCCTCTTTCTTCTGCGGCAATGCTCCTGCTTCCTTGATTGAGTCTTACTCTGACGGTTCGGTTGAATGGTCTTCCTTGTTCATAAGAAAAGAAGAGGCCCACATTTATTCCGTAGGGGAAGAAATAGGTTCCATTGAGCTTAAATTGATACCCTCGGTCATAATAGCCCGGGACTCCATACATGTTGATATTATCATTGGGGTCTCTGTACCCTTTGGGGAAGTCTCTTGCCCGGGATAGAGTTAGATTGGCATTCATCTGCCAGTTATGAGAGAGCCGTTTTTCAAAAGTAATGATAAGAGCCTTGTAATCTGAATAGTCTCCTGGATTAGTGGTCAAGTAGAAATTTTCAGCAGGACTATTTATTTGATTGTAAACTTTGATGGTCTGGTTCCCATAGGCATCGTAATAATCTATAAGCTCATATGCTCCTCCCGTGTTGTGAGTGGCGATTTTGTCCTTAGATTTCTTATAGACACCATTTAAAGAGATGGAAACAGTGGGAAATAATTCCCTCTCAAACCCTATGGAAAATTGGTCAGAATAGGGATTCTTCAGGTTCGAATCTATTCCAATATTGGCGAGTGGGTCCCGGTACCAGAAGAGAATATCATAGGCACCTGTATCCCAGTTGTAGTAATATCCGTAGACACTTGTTCTAGAGGGGGATCCATCGTCAAAATCTCTAATGAGCATATGGTCATAATATCGCCCATAGCTTGCTCTTAGGATTGTTTTCCGGTCTGCTGTCAATTGATAAGCAATTCCCACTCTGGGTGAGAGTGTGTCCCACTTGATAAGGTCCATATTAGCCGCAGTCTTATCTCCGGTTGGATTGCCGAATCTATCTAATCTATTAAACTCAGGATATCCGCCTCGAATATGGTCAAACCTGAAACCCAGGTTCACTGTCAAGCGGTCACTTACCGTCCAGCTATCATCGAGAAAGATGCTTATTCTATTGGTGACTCCTCCATATTCTTCAGGGAGTCTCATGTAAGCTGTGTAGGGATAACCCATCCAGTCATAATAAACAACCCCACTGCAATATCCCCATTTCCAATAAGACCAGCTGTGATTGTAGATTACTCCAAATTTGAAATCGTGATCTCCTTGAAGAAAATCGTCAGCAAAATGAGACACTGTGCCCTGAATCTGATGGGAGCCACTGGGCCATTCCCCCCAGTAGGGATAATTTCCAGAGCGAATTCCTGTGTACCAGTCGTATCGAGAAGGTGTCACCTTATCTCCGTCCGCGGCTCCAGAGTAAAGGGTGACCCAGAATCCAGAATATTTGAGGTCAAAAAAAGTCTTATTACTGAGGATTGAAGTCCAGGTCAGGCTGGGGAGAGGATTCCAAGATTTTTCACTACCCGTGACTTCATAGGGGGTAGTAGCCGTAGGTGATTCTCCCCAATAATACCAGTTGGTGTCATTGGCAAAGGTGAGTTTATTTCTTTTGTTAATCTGCCAGTCAACTCTGACGAACATGGTATCCAGATAATATTTTGCAGGATAACGAGGATCAGCGCCGACACCTGTTTCCCTGTCGGTCATTAGTTGCCCGGCCAGAAAGAACCAGATTCTATCCTTCTTTAAGTAGCCTCCGAGAGTCCCGGTAAGCTCTAAATATTTATCGCGATGATAGGGAAATTCTTCCCAGGGGGTATTATTATCTGTCAACCAGTCCCACTGTTGATAGAAATTGAGATTGCCGTGAAATTCATTGGATCCGCTCTTACTGACGAGGTTAATAACCATGCCCTGGAAATTCCCATACTCAGCTGGCGCCCCAACCTGGACCACGTTTATTTCTTCAATCTGGTCAGGGTTTGCCCATAGCCATGAGCCAGCATTATATGGGCTTGTTGTCTCTACACCTTCAAAGTAAAAGGTATTGGAGGTTGATTCAGAGCCCATCGCCGAGACCCACTGGGTTTTTAGATTGCCAGAATGAGAGATGCCTGGTGCCTGTTGGGCAATATCGAATATGGAAAAGCGCCGAGTCGGCAAACTCTCAAAAAGCTTTGAGTCGATAGTTGTGGTGAAACCAGACTGCTTTATGTCAACAATAGGAGCTTCTGCGGTTACCTCGATTTTTTCCTCAAGGGCAAATAATTTTAAAGTTACATCCACAGTCACCGTTTCTGCCACACTCAACCGGAGCGCCTTTATTTTAGCCGGTTGAAAACCTTCAAGAGATATTTTCAGTTCATATTCCCCAGGCATCAGGTTGGGAAATCTGAACTTCCCTTTCTCATCGGTTATGGCAGAACGAATGCCTCCCAAAAGCTTCTCCCCTGAAAGTTCCACAGTGGCACCGGGCAAGAGTTCTCCTGTTTCATCTTTAACAGTTCCTGTTATTGTGCCTGTTCTTATTTGTGCTTCGCTTGTTTTAGCCAGGAAGAGAAGAGAAATAAAAAGTAAAATAATCCCTAACATCTTTTTTCTCAATTTAAATCCTCCTTCTCGAATATTCAAGCTCTCTCTTTTTTTTATCCTGAAATTCCCTTCTTTTTGCTTCTTTTTTAAGAAAAAATTTTACTTTAGGAATTTTAATATATTTTTTTTTAATATTTGTCAACAATTTTCAATTTAATTTTTGGGTTTGTCCCAAAGTTGCAAGGTGATTTTAAATCCATGTATTCTACCTTAGCCATTGAGAGGCTCAATTGCTTATTTATTCTGAGATAATCTTCCCAAAGTTTATCCCAAAGTTCCAGTTTGAAAATCTTCCTAAAAGCAATAATGAGTCAGTTGATAAGAGCTCTGTCGCCCCAACGCTTTCCTATCATTTTCATCCTATTTATCACTCGACTAAAAGCACCCTCAATAAAATTGGTCCTCATCGGAATCTACCCCCTACACTCAAGCCAGCAATTAAACACCAAACAGGCAGGTCGAGAGAAATCCTTGATGCAGGTTCTCGCTTTAGGATATTTCTCAGGAAAGGGCATCAATCAGTCATCGAAACCCTCCCCTGACCTCTTCCACCAAATCCATCACAATCTCTTTCTCCGAGCAGAGAACCTCCTCAATATCTTTTTTGTGAGCCAGAAAAGAAGGATATCTTCCAGGAGTTTTCGAAAATGCTCCTCTTTGGCTTTCTTAAAACCATCCTGATAGAGAATGAAGAGAAGGTCTCTCTTCCCATGCTAAGTACATTGTTGCTCTCTCATCTCCCAAGAGAGAAGATTCTCCTCAATACCAGGGCCGCCGTCAGAGAAAAGAACCTGCTCTTTTCCAGATCATTACGGATAGCGCTCCATTACTCACCAATCTAGAATCCTACTGGCTTAAATCGTTTTCCAACTCTTTCAGAAACAAAGGCCCATCGTATCTCTGCTTTCCCTAGAGAATTTCCGCTTCGCCCCTGATGTTTTACTCCCCTCCCATCCACCATCAAAAACTGGAAGGGGCGATGCTTATAGGACGGCGATTGTGGATAACTTTCAGCTAACCCCTGCACTCTTTTGTGTAGACGGCGCTTTTACTGGGGTCATAACCTTTGATTCTTCGAGCCTTCTTACTCGCCAATCGGTAAGAAAGATGAATCACCTTCCTCACTGAAGCTTCCCGAAATTCTCCCTGATACTGCTTATAGGGAAGAATCGAAAACTTCCTTATCAAGGGGCAAAATATCATACTCCGCTTCCCATCATATATCTAAGCCAGTCGATAGCGGATTTCCCCAAAAGAAATCAAAAAATTCCTCCCTCTCTTTCGTCTGCCATGCTTGAGATACCTCTGCGGGTTATATTCCTTTATGTCTTTCTCCTCCAGAGCATTGAGAATAACCTCGACCAGAGAATTGATATGCACATCCTTATCTTTCTCCAAACCTCTCAAAAGGCCATTGTGTGTCAGATCACTTTTTGGTAATTTATATCGCAGGACGAGCGAAATTTCAGGTTCGTCATTGGAGCTACAACCTTCTTTTTGAAGGTTGATGTTCTTGATGGTTGGAGCCTATCTTTTATGCTTCTGTCAAGTTTCAGCTAGCAACTTCGGGAAAAAGCCTAATTTTTTTTATCCGCAGGGAACAAAAATTTTGCTGGTTTAGGAATCTTTTTGAAAGTAAAATAATTGTTGGATTTTTCCTTATAATTTGAGTTTAGGAGGAGGACTTAGAATGATTAAATTGCTGTATCTTTATCGCAAATTCTTCCTTTTCCTCATAGTCGTTTCTTCCATTTCTAACACTTTGCTTTGGTGTGAGGAGAGGGAATTTATTCACTCCACACCTCCCGAGCTTCGTCTCAAGTGGTATGGTGAGCATGTGGCGATGAAGCAGAGCTCTCCTTTCAAAGACCTAAAATGGAGGTGGATAGGGCCTGAGCTTATGAGTGGAAGAATAACAGATGTTGCTATTCCCAAGGCGATGAAGTACACGATTTATGCTGCCTCTGCTTCTGGAGGAGTGTGGAGAACCGTGAATGAAGGGACGACTTGGGAGCCCATATTTGAACATGCAGCCTCTACTTCGATTGGCGATATAGCGATAGCTCCTTCAAATCCTGAAATAATCTGGGTTGGAACTGGAGAAGCAAACATTTTTCGAAGCTCAATGGCAGGTTCTGGGGTTTATAAATCCAGCGATGAAGGGAAGACCTGGCAGCATATGGGGCTCGAAGGGACTCACACCATCTCGCGAATCATAATCCATCCCCAAGACCCTGATATTGTGTATGTGGCAGCTTCGGGTCATGAATGGACTTACAACGAGGAGCGAGGTGTGTACAAGAGCGTTAATGGAGGGAGGAGATGGGAAAAAATTTTATATCTGAATGAGAAGACTGGGGCAATAGACCTTGTCATGGACTCCTCAGACCAAGAGACTCTTTACGCTGCGATGTGGAATAGAATCAGGAGACGCTGGAGTGACCCTGTGCCTCAGCCTGGTGATGGAATTTTCAAGACAGAAGATGGGGGAAAAACATGGAGGAAGCTTACGAATGGGCTTCCTCCGGATGAATTTACGGGTAGAATTGGGATCGATGTCTCAAGGTCAAATCCGAATGTAATCTATGCTTTCATCGATAACCATGAGATAAAGCGAGTGCCTAAAGAAGGTGAGAAAGACCCTTATGGAAGGCCGAGGGGTCCGGTTATTAAAGGGGCTGAGGTTTATCGTTCAGACAACAAGGGGGAATCGTGGATAAAGGTTAGTCCTTCGGATGAGATGATGGAGAGGATATGCGGAACCTACGGATGGGTTTTCGGGCAGATCAGGGTTGACCCGAACGATGAGAACACCATTTATGTGATGGGCGTTTCGCTGGCAAAGTCAGGAGACGGCGGGAGGACTTTCGAGTTAATCGAGTATCCCGGTCTTCATGCAGATCATCATGCTCTCTGGATTGACCCGGAGGACTCAAACCATCTTGTAAATGGAAACGACGGGGGGATAAACATATCTTATGATGGAGGCAAAACATGGATCAATTACGAAAACTTGGGAGTTGTCCAGTTTTATAATGTGACTGTGGACATGGCAAATCCATACAATGTCTATGGAAGCATCCAGGATAATGGCTCATGGAAAGGCCCATCCACTCATAAGCCAGGTCGAGATCCTCGCTGGGAATGGGTGCCTATCCCAGGAGGAGAGGCAAGTTATATCGTGCTCGACCCTACAAATCCCAACATTCTTTACAGCCAGACCTTCTACGGGAGAATAATCCGCTCCGAATTTAAAGACGGAAAATGGCACACGGTAAGCATCATGCCCAAGGCAAAAGAGGGTGAGGTGCCCCTGAGAGGACAGTGGCTTGCTCCTTTCATGCTCTCGCCTCATAATCCCTTCATCCTTTATCACGGAATGCAGTATCTTTTCCGTTCCTTGGATAGGGGAGACACATGGGAAAGGATAAGCCCTGACCTCACCTCAAACAACCCTGAAGAACAGGGTGAGTCTCATTATGCCATACCTTTTCAAACCATAACTTCGATTTCAGAATCACCTCTCAAGTTTGGCGTAATCTATGTAGGGACGGATGATGGGAAGGTTCATGTTAGCCGAAACGGCGGAAGCGAATGGACGGAAATAACTCAGGGACTTCCCTATAAAAAACATGTATCAAGAATTATTGCTTCTTCTTTTGAAGAAGGAACTGTTTATCTAGCTCTCAACGGGAAGAGGGATGATGACTTTGCCGCTTATCTTTACCAATCAAAAGATTACGGGAAGACCTGGATTTCGATTTCTTCTAATATACCTTGCGGGCCGATTAATGTCATCAGAGAAGACCCTAAAAATCCGAAAATACTCTATGTAGGGACAGACCTTGGAGTTTATGTTAGCATCGATGAAGGAAAAAGATGGGATCTTCTGGCAAACAATATCCCCACCACCTATGTCCATGATTTAGTGGTTCATCCTCGAGACAATGCCCTTGTGGCTGCAACCCACGGAAGAGGGATTTACATTATCGACGACGTCTCTCCTCTTAGAGAAGCGGCAAAGGCAATTAAAGAGAAATGAGAAAATTTATTCTTGAGGATTTCAATGGAGTCTTTCCATTATTTTCTCTTCTTCATCTTTTGGGCAGGAAATAGAAAAAAGAGGCTCATCGGGGAGAAAAATTTTTTTGACCACAGAGAGTGTGTTTTGAAGTCTTTTTTAATCCGAAGAAAAATGAAACTTCTGGGATGTTTATTTTATCAGGTTTGACTTTTTCCTCCCTGGATGATAAATGCTTTTCAGAAAAATCACATTTTGAGGAGGAAAAATTGAGAAATTTTATGGGGCTAAAGGGAAGGAATTTTTATCTTTTTTTAGATATTATTTTTGTCTTCATCGTCGTTTTTGCTTCCTCGGAATGCAAGCAGGTGAGAGAGGAAGGTTCAGCGTTGAGACCTCCTCTTGCTGAAAAGATTCCCAAAAAGCTCTTGGCACATGGACACACTCGAGTAGATAACTATTACTGGCTCAAAGAAAGAGATAACCCCAGAGTCATTGAGTATCTCAAGGAAGAAAATGCGTACAAAGAGGCCCTTATGAAACATACAGATAGTTTACAGGAGAAGATTTATCAAGAAATAGTGGGAAGAATTAAACAAGTTGATATATCTGTTCCCTATAGAGAGGGAGGTTATTTTTATTACACGAGATTTGAGGAGGGCAAGGAGTATCCGATTTTTTGTCGCAAAAAAGCGAGCCTTGAAGAAGAGGAAGAGATTCTCCTCAATGTCCATGAGATGGCTGAGGGGTATGCTTACTTTCATGTGGCGGGTTATTTCCTTAGCCCGAATAATAACCTCATCGCCTTCGGTGTGGATACTGTGAGCAGAAGACAGTATAAGCTTCATTTTAAGGACTTAAAAAAGGGAGAGATTCTTCCTGATGAGATACTAAACACAACAGGAGAGGCAGTCTGGGCAAACGACAACAAGACAGTTTTCTATGTCAAGATTGATGATACTCTTCGCCCCTGCAAGGTGATGAAGCATATACTCGGAAAAAATCCTGCTGAAGATGAGGTGGTTTTTGAGGAAAGCGATGTTACCTTCAGTGTTGATGTCTCGCATTCTAAATCAAAAAAATTCCTTTTCATAATTTCGACAAGCACTCTTTCCTCTGAATATCGTTTCCTCGATGCCGACATGGCTGAGGGAGAATTCAAGGTTTTCCACCCAAGGGAGAGAGAGCTTGAGTATGAAGTTGAGCATTTCCAAGATAAATTCTTAATCCGCACCAATTTTAAAGCCAGAAATTTCAGGTTGATGGAAACGCCTCTCACTGAGACGAAGAAAGAAAATTGGGTTGAAGTGATTCCCCATCGTGAAGAGGTTCTTCTCGAGGGATTTGAGCCTTTCAACGATTTCCTCGTCCTAAACGAGAGGATAAAAGGTTTGAGGAAATTCAGGGTGATTTCGAGAGAAGATAAGTCTGATTATTACCTTGATTTTGGAGAAGAAACCTACATGGCTTATATCGATAAGAACCCAGAATTAGACACCAGTTTTCTGCGTTATGGCTACAGCTCCCTCACCACTCCTCATTCAATTTTTGATTTCGAGATGAGAAAGAAAGAAAAGAAGCTTCTCAAACAGGAAGAAATCCTTGGCGAATTTAATCCTGAAAATTATCATGCCGAAAGACTCTATGCCCCTGCAAGGGATGGAGTGGAAATCCCCATTTCCCTTGTCTATAGAAAGGGACTTGAGAAAAATGGCTCAAACCCTCTCCTTCTTTATGGATATGGCTCGTATGGATATAGCAGTGATCCCTCATTCAGCTCTGTTCGTTTGAGTCTTCTCAATCGAGGCTTTATTTATGCGATTGCCCATATAAGAGGAGGGCAGGAATTAGGGAGGCAGTGGTATGAGGAGGGGAAACTCCTGAAAAAGAAGAACACTTTTTCAGATTTTATAGATTGTGCGGAGTTTCTGATTAAGGAAAAGTTTACCAATCCCGAAAAACTTTTTGCCATAGGAGCAAGTGCGGGTGGCTTGTTGATGGGTGCGGTGGCAAACATGAGGCCTGACTTATTCAGGGGGATTGTAGCCTCGGTTCCCTTTGTCGATGTGGTTACAACCATGCTTGACCCGAGCATTCCGCTTACTACCAGTGAATATGATGAGTGGGGAAATCCAAATGATAAAACCTATTATGATTATATGCTTTCCTACTCTCCTTATGATAATGTGGAGAGAAAAGATTATCCGGCAATGCTTGTTACCACTGGTTTCCATGATTCCCAGGTTCAGTATTGGGAGCCAGCAAAATGGGTGGCGAAATTGAGAGAGTTGAAAACTGATGGGAACGTTCTTCTCCTCCATACTAACCTGGAAGCAGGACACAGCGGAGTCTCAGGTCGGTTCAAGAGGTACAGAGAGATTGCACTGGAGTATGCATTCCTTCTCGATCTTCTGGGGAGAAAAGAATAATCTTGAGAAGGCAAAATAATTTGTTTCTCTAATTTGATTTAAAGTCATGGAAAGGAGATTCAAAGGAAGGATTTCAAGCCTCTCTTCCTTGGAAAGAGACAAATGATGATAAAATTTTTTTTATGGTTAATTTTGCTCGTCATCTGCTGGCCCTTGGCTCTTTTAGCTCTTATTCTTTATCCCCTGGTCTGGCTCCTCCTTCTTCCTTTCAGACTTATTGGGATATCCGTGAATGCCATTTTAGAACTGTTCAAGGCATTGATGATGTTCCCGGCTCGGGTTCTGAGTGGTAGATAAAGGAGAAGAGCTTCTCAATTCAATAGTATTGAATCTGCTTTTTCATTATGTTAAAAAATTTATTCTATTCGAGGTGAGCTCCGAAAAAAATAAAGGAAGGGAGGTCGGTTCTCAAAGCAAAACACCATTCATGTCATAAGGCACAGTTTTTTCTCTATGTTCTCGAATTCAATGTTAAATTTTCTTTTTTCGAAAGTAACTATCTTGGGAGCTAGGACTTCATTTTAAGGAGATAAAGATAGGGCAAAAAATGAATTCTATTGGTGAAAAAGAAAGAAACTTTCAGATAATCTATGACTTTCCTCCTTACAGGCCTCCCAATGAGGCCTTTAGCGCCTTGATTCGTATAACGAGGGGCTGCCCCTGGAATAAATGCTTATTCTGTTCCATGTATAAGAGCCTCAAGTTTCAGATGAAATCTCCAGAAGAGATAAAAAAGGATGTGAAAGAGGCGAGAAGAATCTATCAAGAGGCGAGGACAATTTTCCTTGGTGATAGCGATAATCTTGTTCACCCTAAGCTCCCTGAAATAGTGAATTTTATAAGAGAAATTTTTCCGGAAGCTCAGAGAATCTCTGCTTATGCAAGGGCGAATACGATTTATAGGAGGAAAATGAGTTTCTTGGAAGAGGCCCGCAAGGCGGGACTCAATCGTCTTCATATCGGTTTCGAATCAGGTGATGCTCTCACTCTCAAGAGGCTTGGTAAAGGAGTGAATCCTGAGGAGTTGAGTGAGGCAGGTCGGAAGGCTAAAGAGGCAGGGTTTGAAATATCTCTCTATGTCTTGAGCGGCGCAGGAGGGAGCAGCCGTTGGAGGGAGCATGCCCTTGAGTCAGCAAGGGTTTTAAATGTCATAAGACCTGAATTCATAAGGCTCAGAACTTTGACTGTTCTCCAGGATTCTCCCTTAAAACCTCTGATGGATAAGGGAGAATTTATGCTGACCCCTCCTTTGCAAAGGCTGGAGGAAGTCCTGCTCTTACTTGAGGGACTTGAACTCGATTCATGTTATCTAGCAAGTGACCATCTTACAAATTACCTCTGGGTGGGTGGCTTTGTTATCTATAAGGGAATAGAAGGCAACCTCCCCCAAAAGAAAGGCGCGATGATTAAAACCCTAAAAGAAACTATTTCCTTTTTGGAATCGACTGAAGAGGAAGTGAAGGATTCCAATGTGCTTTATGCCCAAGGGTTTATTTCCTCGCTCTAAGAATCTTTCGTAGGACTTGGCTTCACCTTGAAATTAATGAGATGAAGATGGAAGAAGGAGGCAAAAAGCTAGAGGCGGAAAAATCTTCTTCCCTCACGGGAGCAGAAGAGTCGAGCAAAGAAACAAAAAGCATTCTTTTTGTCTGCTACGGGAATACCTGTAGAAGTCCGATGGCTGAGGGGCTGGCAAGAAAGATGCTAGGGAAAGAATATGTTGTCTCAAGTGCTGGGATTTCTCCGGCATTCAGCGGAGCTCAACCTGATGCAATCTCTGTCATGCGTGAGACTTTCGGAGTCAATATCTCCACACATCGCACAAGGAACATATCCTCTCTCGATTTGGATCGCTATGACCTTATAGTGGCTTTAGACCTTTATGTCTATGAAACCTTGAAAAAGAGGTATGCTCTCGGAGAGAAGAGGCTTATTCTCTGGGAAATTGAAGATCCTTTCGGTCAAAATGAAGAAAAATACAGGAACGTGTGCAGAAAATTGTCTGAATTGATTCAAGCTACTCTTTGCGAATAGAAAATTTCTTTTCTTATTTCAGAGCTTCATTATCTTCAATAATAAAAATGAAGTTAAAGGAATGGGCTAAAGGAAAGATGCTTACACCCTTTCATCTTTCAACCAGAATTGCATTCTTGATAATAAAACTCGAAATTAGTCCCACCATCTTTTCGAAGTGTTCCGGTTCAGAATATCCATGGTCTGCCCCATTTATCACTTCAAGTCTACAGTTTTTCAAAATTGAGGCTATTTTCAAGCTTTGATAAAGAGGCACCATCTCATCCCTGTCTCCATGGACAATGAGGGTGGGGATAGAGACTTTTTTAGCTGCCTTGTAGCCGTTGTTCTGACATGCGTCTTGGAAGAAAAAATATTTTATTTTTATCTTCCTCCCCTCTATTCCTTTTAATTCAAGATACCCATTTTCTTCCCATTCTTTTATCTCTTCCTTTTTGTAGAGCCTGAGAATGAGGTCTTTGTAATTAGAAACGGGTGATTTTAAAGCCAGCAAGAAAAACTCCTTAACTCGAGAGGCAGCAATTAGGGAAGCCATCCCCCCGAAGCTTGAACCATAGAGGGCTATTTTTTTGTAGCCACTCTCCCTCAAGTGGAAGACCGCATTCTGGATGTCATCCACAGCCTCTGAAACGGTTAATTCCTCGATGTTTCCTTCGCTTTCTCCGTGTCCAAAGAAATCGAAACGAAAGGTTGATAAAGATTCCTGATTTAAGATTTTTTCAAGATGCAGATTTGTGCGTCCATCTTTATTGCTGGCAAAACCATGACAGAGGAGGATGATGGGCTTATCTCTGTTTTCGCTTGGGTCGGAGATGATTCCAGAGAGTCTGTCTCCTTTGGTGTTTTTGAAAAAGACCCTCTCTTTCATCCTGGTTTCACTATTTTTCTTTCACTCCCATTTCAGCATCTCTTTTTGCCTTAAACTCAGCACCTTCTCTCCAGTTAGGAAAGCTTGTTTCGTTGCTGAGGATATAACCTACTTTAAAGATGAGGCGAAGGTCATCTATTGCGCCTGAAAGGTCCCAAGCTGGGTCGAACTCGTCGGATGGTTTATGGTATTTCTCCATCAAATATTTTTCCCATTGTTCCACTGCCCATTTTTCGCCATGTTCGATGTTATCTGTTCCGGAGCTGATGTAAAGGGCAGGAACTCCTTCTCGAGCGAAGCTAAAATGATCGGATCTATAATAGGAACCTCTTTCTGGTCTCTGGTCGGGTCTCACATATCTTCCAACTTCCTTGGCTGCTCTATCTATGTAGTCATCCAGCTCTGAAAGACCGTAACCAATCACGACGATGTCTTTAGTCTTGCCGAAGATATTCAGGGCATCCATGTTTAAGACTGCTACAATCTTGGTGCGAGGAAAAGTTGGGTTCATGGCGAAGTAGCTTGAACCAAGTAGTCCCTGTTCCTCGCCTGTCACAGATAGAAAGGCAATCGAGCGCGAGGGGCGGGGCTTTATTCTCGTGAAGGCCTCTGCGAGTTCGATCAAGGCTGCTGTGCCTGTGGCATTATCGAGGGCTCCATTGTAAATTTGGTCTCCTTCGAGGGAAGGGTCTTTTCCGAAGTGATCCCAGTGAGCCATGTAGATTATATATTCATCGGGACGATGCTTACCTGGATAGACGGCAATTACGTTTTTAGATTTAGAGTGACGGATACTATTTTTTAGGGTTATGGTTGCGCTTGAGGCAAGGGGAATTGCCCTGAATCCTGGCTTTGTAGCAAGTGCCTTTATCTCTTCGTAATTCAATTTTGAGGCCTCTAAGATTATTTTTGCGGCCTCAAGATGAAGCCATCCCTCCACTGCACAGCGAGACATGTTGTTATCTTCTGTTTCTAGGTTAAATTTCTCTCCCGACCAGCTATTCTTCACTACTTCCCAGGGATAGGCAGCAGGTTCTGTCTCATGGATGATGAAGGCCCCCTCTGCTCCTTGACGTGCTGCTTCTTCAAATTTATAAGTCCAGCGACCATAGTAGGTCATTTCTTTTCCCTTGAAAAGATTCGGGTCTTGGCTTGCAAAACCAGGGTCATTTACCAGCATGACCACAGTTTTTCCCTTGACGTTAATTCCTTCATAATCGTTCCAGTTATATTCAGGGGCAACTATGCCATAGCCCACAAAGACCATATCTGAGTCTTTGAGATATGTTTCTTCTACCACTCTCAAGGTCCAGGCCATGAAATCTGTGCCGAAAGTAAAGGGGAGTACTACTTTTTTTGTTCTTATCTCGAGCCTTGCTGTGGGATCTGCTTCTATTCCCACCATTTCGACTTCCTGGAAGAAGCTTTCTCCATTTCCTGGTTTTAAGCCGATTTTCTCAAACTCCTCTTTAAGATAATTGACAGTCTTCTCTTCGCCTGGTGAAGAGGGCGCTCTTCCTTCAAATTCATCCGAAGAGAGGATTTGGACGTGCCTCGAGAGCTCTTCTGCTTGAATACTTTCGAGTGCTTGCTCCAGGCTTTTTCTTTCTCCAGCACACCCGGAGAAGATTGTACCCAGAATGATGAAACAGAAAATGATAGCAAGAGAGAAAGTAAAAAAATGGAGTTTATTTGACATATTTTAACCTCCTCAAAGGATAGAAATGAATTTTGAAAAAGGAGGAGAGAAAAGTCAAGCGATTCAGAAATAAATAAAGAGAAATTTCAGGACGAAGGTTTTAGGGAAATGTCGCTTTTAAAAGAAATTAGGTGGTAGGGATTTTATAAATCGTTCCCAGAGAGCTTATTTCTGCGGAGCGCTTTTTTAATTTTAACTTTCAAAAAATTTTTATTTCCTCTGCTTTTTAGGAGGAAAGTGGGCATTAATAGAATTTTATCTGGGAATTGATTCAACTCCCTCGAGTTCATTCTGGAGAAGGCTGATTGGATGAATATCAATAAAATAAAAAATACTCACTCTAAGTTTTGCTCTAAAAACCTCATCCAAAGTCTATCTGCAGGCTTTCTGATATCCTGAATTCTCTATGTTTAACCCCACACAAAATCCGGGGGTCAAAATAGAGCATCAGAGGAAAGATGAAGAAGTGGTTGCTTTTCGTTCCTAACCAGGGAGAAAACCGAGGATCCTTCATATATCGGTTTAAAAGTCTTAAAATCAAGCAATTTGATAACTGAAATATGAAGTTTGAAGCTCATTCTGCTCCTTTATGGTTCTCGATTTACAAAGAAGATTGTCTGATGACAGATTTTAAAAAAATGAAATTTTTATTTCAGAAACATGGTTGTTGACAGAGAAGGCCTATATCTGATATTTTTTGGCACATCAACCCGGCGGCGCTATCGTCTAGGGGACTAGGACGGGTGGTTCTCAGCCATCAAACCGGGGTTCGAATCCCCGTAGCGCTGCTCACATTTCTTTTAAAAATTTTTTCAAATTTTGGTTTTGTGTTGTTTGAAGAGAGATTAGAATAAAAGGTGCAGGAAAGAAAAGAGATGAGTTTAACCCTTATTCTATAAAGGGAAAAAAGCGAGTAATCGAGTAAAGGCTGAGTGAGAAGGGGGAGGATAAGGAATGATACTGAAGGGTCTTGAGCGATTTTCTACCTCAATTACCCTCTTTTTCAGGGAAAAATTTCATGGTTAAGAGCAAGGTGCTTTAAAAGACATTTTTTTTAAGGCTTGGATAATTAGGAATTGATGATGAAAGAAAGAAAAAATTATGAGGCTCTTAAGCTTCCCTTCGACCCTGTAGAAAGGTCTCAAGAAGTTGAAAAAGAAGTCATGCGAGGAGAAAAAAGGTCTTATTACAGGTTCAGGCCTGCCCCTTATTATGGAGGAATAGCTACGGCTGATGCAGTGGGGTGTTCCTTTCTCTGTGCCTACTGCTGGAATTATTCCCGAAATTTAAGCCCAAAGCGATTCGTAAATTTCTATTCTCCCTTGGAAGTGGCTACAAACTTGATTCAAATTGCAGAGAAAAAGTTTCTTCGACTCTTCAGGATAAGTGGAGCCGAACCAATCCTGGGAGAGAATTCCTTCCAGCATTTCCTCGATGTGATTCATTTTGTCTCTGCGAAATTTCCCCGCTCCTTATTCATTCTTGAGACAAACGGTTTATTCCTCGGTTATAAATCAACCCTAATCAGAAAATTGAAGTTGAAAAACCTGAGAATCAGGGTTTGTCTCAAAGGAATTGATGAAGAATCTTTCCAGCTTGTCACGGGGGCGAAAAAAGAATTTTTCAGATATCCATTACTTGCCCTTGCTGAACTTGAGAAGGAGGGAATAACGACCTGGCCAGCAATCATGGAAGATATTTTCTCTGAAAAAGAAATTGCAAGCTTGAAGATGAAACTTAGCTATTATGGAATAAGAGCGAATCTCGAGAGCGAGACTTTGGAAGCTTATCCTTTTGTCCTGGAAAACATGAGGAAGAGAAGAGTTCGGTTGAAGAAGCCTGGGTAAAATGAGGATGATTCCTTCAGGGCGTCTTAATTACCCTTCGTTAGAGAATACTTTTCTTATTTTTTTAAGGAGCTCTTCTTTCCCGAATGGTTTAACCAGAAAATCTGTGGCATCCATTTTTGAGGCCTGCTTTTTCAGCTCTTCATCGGACAATTCTTCTGAAGTGAGAATCAAAGAAAACGGTTCTTTTTCAGATGATTTCATGAGGTTTTCAAGGAATGAGAGCTCAGATTCACTGAGGCTGGAAAGGTCGAGGAGAATGAGATTTGGTTTTATATTCTGGACTTGCTCAAGAAAAGCTTTGCCGTTCTCAAGAAAAGCTACCTCAAAACTATGTTTCATCAAGCTCATTGAGAGCATGGTCAAGAGCTTGATGTCTTTATCGATGATTAAGATTTTGGGTTTAATTCTTTCTTCTTTTCCCACAAGTTTTTCAATTTTTTCAAACAAATCTTCGAATTTGAAAGGCTTAGTGAGAAAAGCAGCTATTCCATCTTTATAACAAGCAGAAATGAATTCTGGTGAGCTCATAGCAGAGAGGGCGATTATGGGAATTTCCTTAGTTTCTGGATTTTCTCTAAGCCTTATAGTAACTTCCAGTCCATGCATTCCAGGTAGGATCATGTCCATCAAGATTAAATCTGGTCTTTCTTTGGCTGCAAGCTCGAGACCCTCTTTTCCAGTTCTGGCGATTAAAATCTCATATCCTTCTTTTGTCAATCTGTTCTTTAGAAGCTCTAGGCTTACAGGGTCGTCTTCAATGACCAGAATTTTTGACATTTTTATCTCTTAAAAAAAATTATTTCTCTCCCAAATTTACTTTCTTTTGGAAAACTTAACTATATATTCACTTTTTATTCCCTGGTAGTCAATAGCCGCAGAAGATGATTTTGAGGGTGAAGAGAAAGAAAAATTTCTCCTCAAAGATCGGTCTCTTTAATTTCTCTTTCTTTATATCTATTTTTAGAATAGTATTAAGTTTTATAAATCCTCGTTCTTAGTCGAATTCAGGAGGGAGAGAAAAGAGGATTTTAAGAGACCTCTTTAAAAATGGCTGGGAAGCAGGGATTCGAACCCCGATTCCATGATCCAGAGTCATGTGTCCTACCATTGGACGACTTCCCAGCTAGAAAAATAATAATGAATATTTAGTTATTTTTCAATGCCTCGAATTGAAGTTTTCTCCTCTTTTAAGTTGGATAAAAATTTAACCCTATGTTTTCAGAATTTTAAGAACCTCTGATAGCGTTGACTCGACCTATCTATGATGATATTATTCTTCATTAATTATGAAAAAAAAATTGACTCGAGTTGGAGTCATCCTTTTCCTCACCGTTATTTTTCTTTATTTCTTCTTCCGCAGCGTTGATTGGAAGGAAGTTCTCGCTTATCTCACAGATATAAATCTTAAATTTTTTCCTTTTGTCATTCTTCTTGTTCCTGTGCATTTTTTGACTCGAGCAATAAGGTGGAAATATCTTTTGAAGCACGAGAAAAATGGTGTTAAATTATTCAACAGATTTGCAGGTAATGCAATCGGATTTACGGTTACTTTCATTTTTCCTGGAAGATTGGGAGAGCTGGTAAAGCCTATCTTCCTGGCACAGAAAGAGGGGATGAGAAAGGGTTTTGTTCTGGGGACTGTGGTGGTGGAGAGGATTTTTGATATTTTTACCATGTGTTTTCTGCTGGGATTATTCCTCCTTTCCAAACCGCTTTATTCCTCCATTTTCAATCTAGACAAAGACGCCTACTCAAACCTCTATCTTTGGGGAATAGTAGGAGTATCGTTTGCCACTTTTATGCTTATTGTAGCCTTATCTCTCTATTTTTTTAAAAATAAGACATTATCCATAGTCTCTTTCCTCTTGAAGCCGTTGCCCAGGAATATTTCCCAGAGAATAGTTGACATTTTTGAGGAATTCATCAAAGGTTTGAAGTTCTTTCACTCACTCGGAAATCTCTTGGTCTACATCCTTCTTTCATTTGTAGTTTGGATAGGGATAATTTTCTATTACTGGATTTTCTTTTTTGCCTACAACATCTCTGTCCCGTTCTTTTTCCTTTTCCCTTATGTTTTCTTAACCATGGTTGGGGCTTCTATTCCAACTCCAGGCATGGTGGGTGGCTTCCATTATTTCTCTAAGCTTGCCCTGACTTCAATCTATCATGTAGATTTGAATCTCGCAGTGAGCATGACGATTGTCGTTCATGCTGTTCAGGTGATTATAACTTGCTTTATTGGTTATGTTATCTTGTGGAGGGAAGGTTTGTCTCTTTTCCAGCTCAGAAAATTAGGGGTAGGAAGCCAGAGATGAAGTGTCCTTTTTGTGGACATAGGCAGAGTCGGGTCGTCGATTCTCGAGAAAGCAAGAATGCGCTTCGTATCAGGCGCCGCAGAGAATGTCTTTTTTGTAAAAGAAGGTTCACAACTTATGAAAAAATTGAAGAGCTTCCCTTTATGGTGATTAAGAAAGATGGGAGGCGACAGCCTTTTGAGAGTCAAAAACTGCTGAAAGGTTTGCTCAAGGCCTGTGAGAAGAGGCCGATTCCTCTGGCAAAACTTGAGGAAATTGTGGAGGAGATAGAAACCAAGCTCCAGGAAAAACCGGAAAGGGAGATTCATGTTTCAGAGATCGGGGAGTTTGTGATGAAAAGGCTTAAAGAACTGGATAAAGTGGCATATGTCAGGTTTGCTTCTGTGTACAGAGAATTCAAGGATGTGTTAGAATTTAAACAGGAACTTGAAGGACTCTTGAAGGAGAAGTAAATTCGACTCAACCTCCCTCTTGCTGAACGCCTTGTTCTAAGTATTATTTTTCGGAACAGAAGGTAAGGGAGAGTTGAAATTTAAGGCTAAGAAATTTATATTTATTATGTAAATAAGATCCTTGATGTTATTCCGCTGAAGATAAAAGGGGAGAGGAGGGGGTTTAGATTATCGATATCTACGATATCTCTTAGGAAAATAAGAGAGATGAGGTTTTAGCTGAATGAAGTGAAGTTGGAAGGAGTGATTAAGATCGTTCTTTTTTTTGAGCTAGCTGGCGAAAAATGAAATCAAAGAACAAGCATGAGATGAGTAACAAGAAAAGAAAGGAAGAGAGTGAAGGGTAAGGAAATGGCCAAGAAGCAAGCTGACAATCAGGAACAATTCGAGGGTATTATAGAGGAAAACGGCCAGAAGCTTAACATACCCGGAAGGCTCCCTGTTTTACTTCTGAGAGACATCGTGGTTTTCCCCTACATGGTGGTTCCCTTATTTGTGGGTAGGGAAAAGTCTAAAAATGCCATAGAGCATTCTCTCTCTTCTCATCGAATGATTCTTCTCTTAACTCAGAAGAGCGTGGAGATTGAAGAACCGAAAAAGGAAGATGTTTATGAGATAGGGACAGTAGCCTTGATCATGAGGATGCTCAAGCTTCCTGATGGAAGGGTGAGGATTCTTGCCCAGGGCCTTGTCAGGGCAAAGGTTGAAAATCTGGATGAGAAGAAACCTTTCTACTCAGCAAAGATAAAGGTGATTTACGAGCCCGAACAAAAGGAAAAATCAATTGAGGTAGAGGCTTTGATACGGAATGTTCGCTCTGGCCTGGAGAAGGCATCAACGCTTGGAAAAAACATTCCTCCTGAGACCTTAATCATAGCCGCGAATGTAGAGGAACCGGGGAGGTTAGCAGACATAGCTGCTGCAAACCTTGAGCTCAAGGTCAAGGAAGCGCAGGAGATTTTAGAATTATTTGACCCTTATTCAAGGCTAAAGAAGGTTTATGAGTTTTTGGCTAAGGAACTTGAGCTCTTGGATGTCCAGTCAAGAATAAGCAGTGAAGCAAAGGGAGAGATGGAGAAACTTCAGAGACAATACTTCCTCAGGCAGCAGATGAAGGCTATCCAGAAAGAACTTGGTGAGGAAAGTGAGATTCAGGAGGAGATTAACCTCTATCAGGAAAAGCTCAAGAAGCTGAAGGTTTCAGAGGAAGTTAGAGAGGAACTCGAAAAGCAGATAAATAGGCTCGCACAGATGCATCCTGAATCTGCGGAAACAGCTGTGGTCCGCAACTATCTCGACTGGATGTTTTCCCTTCCCTGGAATAGAAGTACTGTAGATAACCTAGACTTAAAAAAGGCAAAGAAAATCTTAGATGAAGACCACTATGGACTAGAGAAGGTAAAGGAGAGGATTATTGAGTATCTCAGCGTGAGGAAGCTCTCGAAGGGGATAAAGGGGCCAATTCTTTGCTTTGTAGGACCCCCTGGAGTGGGTAAGACTTCTCTGGGTCGCTCCATTGCTCGAGCTCTGGGGAGGAAATTCATTCGCATTTCCCTTGGGGGAGTAAGAGATGAGGCGGAAATTCGAGGACACAGAAGGACCTATGTAGGGGCTCTGCCCGGGAGGATTATTCAGGGGATAAAGAGAGCCGGTTCGAATAACCCTGTCTTTATGATGGATGAAGTGGATAAGATAGGTGCTGATTTCAGAGGAGACCCATCTTCGGCTCTTCTTGAAGTTCTTGACCCTGAGCAAAATTATTCCTTTCGTGACCATTATCTTGGAGTCCCCTTTGACCTTTCGAAGGTAATGTTTATAACCACCGCAAATCTTCTCGACCCTATCCAGCCTGCTTTCCGTGATAGGATGGAAATAATTCATCTGCCTGGGTATACCGAAGAGGAGAAGCTGGAGATTGCCCTCCGCCACCTCATTCCCAAGCAGATGAAGGAGCATGCCCTGAAAAAGGGAATGCTTTCTTTCTCTAAAGGAGCGATTCAGAAACTTATTTCTTTATACACAAGAGAAGCAGGGGTAAGAAACCTCGAAAGAGAGATTGCCTCAGTTTGTCGCAAAGTTGCTAGAAGGGTGGCAGAGGGGAAGAAGGGGATGGTGAGGGTTACGGCCCAGAATATAGAGAAATTTCTTGGTCCTCCCCGAATTTTCAAGGACCAGCTACTCCAGAAAGATAGAGTGGGCGTTGCCACTGGGGTTGCCTGGACTGCTTCTGGTGGAGAGATTCTTTTCGTTGAAGCAACCAAGATGAAGGGGAAGGGAAATTTATTGCTTACTGGCTCACTAGGTGAAGTAATGAAGGAATCGGCACAAGCTGCGTTGAGCTATGCTCGAGCCCATGCCAAGGAGCTGGGCATAGACAGCATGACCTTTTCGCAGAACGATTTCCACATTCACATCCCTGAAGGCGCCATCCCCAAGGATGGACCTTCGGCCGGAGTGACAATAGCCACTTCACTAATTTCAGCCTGCACCAATAGGAAAGTGAGGTGGGATGTGGCTATGACAGGAGAAATTACACTAAGAGGAAACATTCTTCCCGTCGGAGGAATCAAGGAAAAAGTACTCGCTGCCCAGCGAGCGGGGGTAAAGAAGATAATCTTGCCCATAGCTAACAAGAAAGACCTGATAGACATACCCAAAAAAATAAAAAGAGACATGGAGTTTATCTTCGTCGAGAATATAGAAGAAGTTTTTGAACACTCTTTAGTCAAACCTTCACAGAAATAGGAATGCAACATGGAGCGCATTGAAAGAAAGAATTCCTGGTTTTAATGAGAATTAGGAAACTCACCGAAAAAAACCTCATCCAAGCCATAAGAGAAAATTTTTCCCAGAAGATGGAGGATCTTCTCCTCGGTATAGGAGATGATGCCGCCGTAATTGAAGCTGGGGGAAAAAAGTTCGCCATTACCAAAGACCTCTTGATTGAGGATTATCATTTCAGAGCTTCACTCAATCCCCCCTACTTTCTTGGGCGGAAGAGCCTCAGCGTTAACCTGAGCGACATCGCCGCCATGGGTGGCAGAGGGAAATACGCTCTTTTAGGGTTGAGTTTTCCTGCTTCAATTTCTAAGCAATGGGTTGAAGATTTTTTTTCAGGCTTTGAGAGTGCAGCAAAGGAATATGGAGTAGCTCTCATCGGGGGCGATATTTCTGAAGCGAAGAAGATTATGATTTCAGTGAGTGTTCTGGGTGAGGTGAAGAATATAATCACAAGAAGAGGAGCGCAGCCTGGAGATGAAATTTTTGTCTCAGGCACCCTTGGAAATGCTAAGGCAGGGATGATTCTCCTGGAGAAGAAACATAAATTGGGAAGAGAAGAAAGCGTGGATTTTCTTCTTATGGCTTTTTTAGACCCAGTTCCGCAACTTGGTTTGGGAGAGGCTCTAGCTCAAGAAAGCCTTGCCTCGGCGATGATTGACATAAGTGATGGACTTTCAGTAGACCTTCATCACCTGTGTGAAGAGAGTGGCTGTGGAGCGGAGCTTGAACTCAGGAAAATCCCCATCTCAGAGCAGTTGTTTGTCTCTCATAAGAAGGCTCATGATTTTGCTCTCCACGGTGGCGAAGACTATCAGCTACTCTTTACAGTCTCTCCTCAAAAGCTTAAATCTGTGCTCGAACTGAGAGAAAGATTCGTGGTCACCTCTATAGGAAGGATGATTCCCGGAAAGAGAATTTATATAATCGATAAAAAGGGGAAAAGAAAACTTGTTAAAGAAATGGGTTATCAACACTTCAGCAAATTAAGAAAGACCTAGGCCGAGAGTTTTTCCAAAGCTTGATGATTTTCTGCCAAAATTAAAATAAATGCCATGAAAATTTCTGAGCGAGAGGAGATGGAACCAATTATCTTGTTGACAAAAAAGCAGCAATTTTATATGAGTTTGAGCAGAAGATGGTAGTTTCAAAAAAATTTTCGGGAGGGGAAGGATGAAAAAAATATTGGTTTTCTGGATGGCTTTTGTTTTTATTCATTCCTCAATTCTCTGGGCAGGTGGATGGAGTAATATGCTCATGGGTGCGCGAGCAATGGCAATTGGGGGAGCATTTTCGGCAGTTGCAGATGACCCGAGTGCTATCTTCCACAACCCAGCCGGGCTTTCCTTTCAGAATGAAGGATTGCAGTTTTCGCTCGATGGGTTCTATGTCTGGCCAACTCATGATTTCGTGACCCCATCTGGAACGAGGGCCCAGAGTAAATGGAATAATGCCATACCTCAGATTTTCGTTAGCTACAAGGTGAATGAAAAAACTACAGTCGGGTTTGGGGCTTATGTTCCTTATGCAGGAGGGGGCGTAGATTGGAAGAAGGAAGACTTGGGTATTCCCTTGAAATCTTACATGGGTGTTTATTGTTTGACCCCTGCTCTTTCTTATCAACTGAGCAACAGGCTTTCACTTGGTTTTGAGCTAAATTTTTATCGCGCCCTTTTGAGTGTGGATACTGAGGTGCCGAATGTGGGACAGATGAATACAGAGGAGAGCGGTTCTTCACTTTCTGCCAGCCTCGGGCTTTTGTTTAGACCTTCGCAGAGGGTAGCCTTTGGCTTAAGCATAAGAGGACCTTCTACAATCAAGCTCAGCGGCGAATCTTCTTTTGTCACCGTGGTTCCTGGTTTAGGCACGATAAAATTTACCCGCAATTCAGAAACAGACATAAAGCTTCCTTGGGACTTGGAAATTGGTTTTTCCTTTAGATTAGCAGAGAATTTTCTCTTTTCAACAGGTGCTCAATACACCCTTTGGTCTGTGCTGGATAAAGTGCATAAAAAGATTGAGGACGTCCCCTTTCTGGGAGACATCGAGACAGACGAAGTCATGAATTTCAAGGATATTCTGGTCCTCAGAGCGGGCCTTGAATATCTGCTTCCTGGAGGAATTGCTCTGCGCGGAGGAATTGGCTATGACCCTTCTGCTACTCCAAATGAATCTCTCAATGAGAGAAACATAGATGTGGATAAGCTCAGTCTTTTGGGGGGAATTGGGTATCGCGCCGGAAGGATGCAGATTGATTTTGTCTATATCTATGTAAGCGGAAAAGAGAGGGAAAAGACAATAACCAACTTCGGTTTTCCCCTCACGACAAGATATAACCTCAATGTGAATATTCTTGGCTTAGGTGTGACTTTTTCTTTCTGAGTTACTTCACTCAGCTAAGTAGTTAGCCTCGAAGACAATCTGGGCTGGTCCTGATTGATAGACCTTTTCTCCTTCCCATTCAACCATGAGACTCCCCGTGCTCGTTCTGACATTGACTTTTCTCTCGGTTAAGCCTTTGAGGATGGAGGCAACAGCTGCAGCGCATGCTCCGCTTCCTGAAGAAAGTGTTTCTCCAACACCCCTTTCCCAGAAAAGGACTTCAATTTCTCTCCTAGAGAGAACCCTGATAAATTCGATGTTTGTCCTTTTAGGGAAAAAGGGGTGGGATTCAATTTCTCTTCCTATCTGATGCCATTCTATTCTTGAGGGGAAGCGCTCAACGAAGATTGCACAATGAGGGTTTCCTAGGGAAACGAGAGTTATGGGATAAATCTTCTGATTTATGGAAAGGGGATAATCGATGATTTTTGTATGGAGAGATCCATCATCAAAAGGTATATCATATGAGGAAAGTCGGGGAATGCCCATCTCAATTTTGATATGAAAAAGATTATTTATCCCACTGAGGAGTTCGCACTCTCTCTTTCCAGCGGGGGTGAAGAAAAGTGTACGGGGAGTTTTAACTTTCTTCTCAAAATAGAGGTAGGCAGCTGCGCACCTCAATCCATTTCCTGATACTTCTGCTTCTGTTCCATCTGCGTTGAAAATCCTGAAATTTACTTCACCCCTTATCTTATTCCTCAAGGAAATAAAGAGAACACCATCTGCACCTACCCCTGTGTGGCGATCACAGATGCTTCTTGCTAGCCCTCCTATATCAGAGCTAAGAATCTTGATTTCTTTCTGTTCGATAACCAGAAAATCATTTCCTAAAGAGTGAACCTTGGTCAGTTTCATTCATGGAATCCTTAGAGTGATGATAAAGTCCTGGGCTTCTCCATCTGTTTCTCTGCGCACAAGGAGCATCAGAGCGTCTCCTGATTGAGACTTCCTGAGGATGTTTTCCAGGTCCTCTACGCTCTCAACTTTTTTTCTATTGACTTCAAGAATGATATCCCCGACTCGCAGCCCTTTTCTCTCTGCTTCACTGTAGGGTCGAATCTGGGTGATAAGGAGACCTTTGCCTGTTCGATAGCCGTAACGTCGGGCGAGGTTTGGAGTCAAGTCCCTCACCGAAAAACCCAAGTCTTTTCTTGATTCTGCGGATATCTGTTTTTCCTCTTCAGGCTCAAGCTCCGCAACTTTTACTTTGACTTTTCTTTCCTTTCCTTCTCTTATGATTGTAAGCTCTATTTCAGTTCCAGGCTGGATATCCACTATTTTTAGCTTCAAGTCGTTAGGGTCTTCCACAGGCTTTCCGTTGACTTCTGTGATTACATCATAACGTTCAAGCCCAGCCTTCTCTGCAGGTGTACCAGGCTCTACACTCTGGATGAATGCTCCCTTTCTTGACTTTAAATTTAGAGCTTTCCTGTCGTCCTCTGTGATGGGGGATATCTTCACTCCCAAATAACCTCTTACCACTCTTCCTTTTTCTTTAAGCTGGGTCACTACCTTTTTTGCTAGATTGGAGGGGATGGCAAAGCCAATTCCGATGTTTCCTCCTGTTGGAGAAAGAATGTTGCTGGTTATTCCGATTACTTCGCCCTGAATGTTTACCAGCGGTCCCCCACTATTCCCTCTGTTGATTGCGGCATCGGTTTGGATGAAGTCCTGTATTTCCGGGACATTCATCCCTACCCCGAGTTGCCTTCCTTTTGCACTTACGATTCCCGCCGTTACTGTATGCTCCATTCCAAGAGGATTTCCAATAGCCAAGACCCACTCTCCAACCTTGAGGTTGGCTGAGTCTCCAAGCTCAGCATAAGGGAGGTTATTATCTTCAACTTTCAGGAGGGCTAGGTCGGTCTTGGGGTCTGTGCCTACTATTTTTGCTTCGTATTCGTTGCCAGAGAGGGAGGTTACTATGACTTTTATCGCATTTTCTACAATATGATTATTGGTGAGGATGTACCCATCACTTGTTATGAAGAAGCCTGTCCCTTGGGATTGGGTGCGATATTCCTTTTCTCTACGGCGGGGGGTTCCGAAGAATCTGTCCCAGAAGTCTTCAAAGGGCCACTCATCGCCAAAGAATGAGGTTTGTTTTTCTATCCTTTCCGCCACAACCTTGATCACAGCAGGGCCTATTTTTTCTGCAACTCTTACGAAATCAGGTAAAGAGGACGTTTGAGAAAGAGGGCTGGCATAGAGGGAAGAAGAGAGAGGGAATGTTGAGGGTTCATTTTTGATTCTATATTGAGTATTCCTATCGGGAAAATAAATAAATATTAACCCTGCAATAATGATTCCCAATAGGAAACCAATCGAGGCAATATAAAGTGTCTTTTTCATTTACTTTCCTCCTTGAATTAATAGTTAATTTATCATATGAGTCTAAAAAATTCAATTAATGTTGAATCTTCTTTTTAAAGAAAACAACAAAAAAAGCAAAAAGTTGCATTTCGATTTCTTTTCTATATCATGAAGAGAGGAAATATCGATGAAGCTTAAAAGAGGTTTTTTGATAGTCATCGAAGGCATAGACGGTGCGGGGAAGACTACTCAGGCTAAGGCTTTAAAAAAAAGGCTAAGGCTTAAGAGTTTTGATGCCGTGTATTTCAGAGAGCCCACTAAAGGAAAATGGGGGAGAAAGATAAAGAGGAAGGCGCGCCGGCCAGATTCTATCTCTCCCAGTGAAGAGCTTTACCTTTTCATTCAGGACAGGAGAGAAAATGTGGAGAAGAACTTGAAGCCAGCTTTGCTAGAGAAAAAGATAGTAATTTTGGATAGATACTATTTTTCAACCATCGCTTATCAAGGAGCGAGAGGTCTCGACACAGAGATGATCCGAAGGATGAATGAGGAGTTTGTTATTAAACCGGATTTAGTTTTTATTCTCGACCTCGAGGCAAAAAAAGGGCTGGAAAGAATATCCAAAAGGCTAGCTAAGGACTTGCTTTTCGAACAGGAAGAGTATTTAAAGAAGGTGAGAGAGATATTCAAAGGCTTTAAGGATGATAACGTCTTCCATATAGATGGTTCTAAGATATGCGAAGAAATAACCCAAGAGATAGAGGGAATTGTTTTGGCGAGACTGATGAATATTGTATAATTTTTTCAGTTATCAAGATGTTTAGAAGAAAAGGGCTAAAAATCAAAATAAAAAAGATAAAAAAGCCAGCCCCCCAGACTCTTCTGAGGATAATTATCATCGGCTTTCCTATTTGTGGAGCGTCTCTCGTTGGTTTTTTCCTGGGAGCATATGTAGCCATCCTTCAGAATCTCCCTTCTGTCTCCCTGCTGGAAGAATTTGAGCCCAGTATCATAACTCATCTCTATTCTGATGATGGAGAGGTGATTGGTGAATTTGCCGTAGAGAAGAGGATTAAAGTGACTTATGAAGAGATACCTGATGTCTTGAAGAAAGCTATTATAGCCACCGAAGACCCTAGATTTTATTCTCATAAAGGCATAGATTTCCGAGGTATCTTGCGTGCGCTCAAAGAGGATGTAAAATTAGTATTGAGGCCTCAAAAATTGCAAGGGGGAAGCACCATCAGCCAGCAGCTTGCTCGAGAGCTTTTTCTCCATCGAAAGCAGACCATTCAGCGCAAATTGAAGGAAGTTATTCTCGCCCTTCAGATTGAAAAAAGATATTCCAAGCAAGAAATAATGACCCTGTATTGCAATCAATTCAACCTTGGCCATGGAGCATATGGAGTAGAAGCAGCCTCCCAGCTTTATTTTGGAAAACATGCCTCTGATTTAACCCTCGAGGAATCTGCACTTATCGCTGGTATTTTGAGAGGGCCTTCTTACTATTCACCCTATGAAAGACCACAAGAGACTCTTCGCAGACGAAATCATGTTCTTAATCGCATGGTTGAGGAAGGGTTTATAACCCAGGAAGAGGCCGAGGAAGCAAAGGCAAAACCACTCAATGTCCTTCCTCTAAACAGAGAAGATACTGAGTTTGCAGCCTATTTCAGGGAAGAAGTAAGGAAATATCTTGAGAAAAATTATGGAGCTGATGCGCTTTATCACCAGGGGCTGAGAGTTTACACGACTCTAAATCCAACTTTGCAGAAGTTTGCAGAAGACGCTTTACGAGAGGGACTCAGAGCTCTGGACAAGAGATTAGGCTGGAGAAAGGACAAGAAGAACTTATTGGAGGAAGGAATAGCAAATATCGAAAGCCTGGGAGAAAAATCCTTACCTGGATGGTCAAGCGTAATCATCAAAGAAGGAGAAATAGTTCAAGCTGTTGTGCTCAATGTCTCGAAAAAAGAGGCTCTGGTTAAGGTTAAAGACTACAAAGGGAAGATGGGCAATGAAGATATTGCCTGGACAAGAACTAAGGACCTTGAAAGACTCATAAAGAGAGGGGATGTTATTCACGTAAAAATAAAGAAGATCGATGAAGAAAATCGAGAGCTTTTAGTTTCTCTAGACCAAGAACCGATCCTTGAAGCAGCCTTAATCGCCATTGAACCTCAAACAGGGCAGATTAAGGCAATGGTGGGAGGATATTCTTTCAAAAGACTCAAATTCAATCAAGCTACGCAGGCGCTAAGACAGACGGGTTCAGCTATAAAGCCTATCCTTTATACCGCAGCGCTTGAAAATGGTTTCACACCGGCCACTCTTATTATAGATGAGCCCACCGAATTTATTGACCCCTGGCTGGATGAACCTTGGGCTCCTCAGAATTATGACCGAAAATACAAAGGAGCTGTTACCTTACGCATTGGACTGGAAGAATCAAGGAATATCGTCACTGCCAAGATTCTGGAATCGATTTCACCTCAAGTCGGGGTGGATTATTGTCGCTTATTCGGAATAACCTCACCAGTTTTTCCCTATCTCTCTCTTTCTCTGGGTACTTTTGAAGTAAGGTTAATCGAGCTTACCTCTGCTTTCAGCGTTTTTCCTAACATGGGCACCCGGATAAAGCCCTACTTCATCACTCGCATAGAAGATAAAGAAGGTAACATTCTTGAAGAAGCGAGGGTTGAATCTGAGACCGTAATCTCCCCTCAAATTGCTTATATGATGACATATCTGCTTCAAGGTGTGATTCAAAGGGGGACGGCACAGGCGGCTAGGAGTCTGTCTAAACCTCTTGCGGGAAAAACTGGGACCACCGATAAATATACGGATGCCTGGTTCATAGGTTTTTCCCCCTCTCTCTGTGCTGGGGTTTGGGTTGGCCATGAGAAGAAAAAAGAGAGTATTGGAGAGAGAATGACAGGAGCAGTAGCTGCTCTTCCTATCTGGATGGCTTTTTTTCAAAAAATCATAGCTGAAGAAAAGAGAAAAGCCGAGGAAGAGGGAATCGAGCCTCAGAAAGAAGAATTCGAAGTTCCTCCGAACCTTTCTTTTGTAGAGATAGACAGAAAGACAGGTTTATTGGCAACTCCATTTTGCCTCTTTCCCTTTCGAGAGGTATTTCTCCCTGGAACAGAGCCTGATAGATTTTGTTCCCATGAAGCTCATTTGATGATTCTTGATTATTATTCAATTGGAAAAGTGGACGAAGTTGAGGAATGACTTTTTATTTCTTTCTTTCCTTTTTAATTCTTGATTTTGATAGCCCCCGAGGAGCCATGCCTACCTGAGTTTTTTTGGTGCGGGCGCTAATCTTTGGGGGAGGAGGTAGAGAAAGATTTCTCTCTTCTTGCTTTTTACTGCCTGTTATATAATTTAGGATATGACCGAAAACAGAGTTCGATTTCTTAAAAGAATAGCTCTTTTCAGGGGAGGGACTTTTCCTGATAGCTCCCTTTCTAGCTACCTGTTTTCTTATTTCTGATTCTCTTTTTTCACTCCATCTTTCAAAGTCATCTTCAGGAGCAGGGTAGAAGTAATCAGACTTATGGATGAAGAGACCGTTTTTTGACTCAAGCCTTTGTTCATTCTTAAGCAAGGTAGCACCTTTTTTTCCCGAAGCCTCCACGAGACCTTGATAAACTGTTATTTCGGTTTCACCGCTTTCCTTTACATCTACTCGGTATAACCCCTTCTCAAGGAGATAGATTGAAAGGTCAGGAGTGTTTATTTCAAAACTCTTTTCCCTGTCTAGATAATCGAGACTTAGATAAACATTTCCTCTCCAGATTTGAATTTGAGTATGATCTTTCTTTTCTCGAGTGAGGTCGATGATATCAATCTTAGTTTGAAAGTCAAGCCTCAGATAATTTCCTTTAAAAAGATACAATTCAGCTCTTCCTTCTTCTGTTTCCAGTCTGTCTCCTCTCGTAAGAGGCATATCAACCTTGGCTTCCTCAAAGCCTAGCTCAAATGCCCTCTGAATGTATGTCTTGCCCTCCACAAAGTTAAAGCGAGCGTATGAAGAGCTTTTTTTCGTTATCTCTTCTGAGTTCAAGATAAACAAGGAAAAAAGGAAAATAATGCTTCTTGCTTTTTTGTACTTCATTTTTATGATAATTATTGCAATTTATGTGCCATATTTTTTGTCCTTTTTTACACAACTTTTCATCGCATTTCGTCCTAAGAGGATGACGCACTGTCTCTTAAATAGACACAAAAAATAAGTGTTTTCCGCTTGATATAAACTTGTGAAAGATGTTGAAGAGGTTCCTTGGCTAAAATCTCCAGTATTTCTTTTGGATTTCAAAAATAGGGGTAAGCTCTTTTTCTAAAGCCGGAGAAACTTTTAGTTCCTTTTGTTCTCTCTGCTCTTCCTGGCTGAGTGTAAGGAGAACCTGTTTTACCCCTTCACGCAGGCCCTTCAAGTTGTAACCTCCTTCTAACGTAAAGAGGATTCTCTTTTTCGAAGTCTTTGCGGCGAGGGAGAGGAGCTCTTCGGTGAGCATGCCGAATCCTTCTTCGCTGATCATCATTCCTCCTAAAGGGTCTCCCTTATAAATATCAAATCCAGCTGAGACGAGAATGAAATTGGGTTCATATTCGAAGGCTATGGGCAAGAGTATTTTTCTGAAGATGAAGAGATAATCTTCGTCGTTTTTACCGGGTAAAAGAGGAATATTCACCGTGAAACCCTCCCCCTCTCCTCTGCCTATTTCGTTCCAGTATCCAGTTCCAGGATAGTGAGGGAATTGGTGAAGAGAAAAATAAAGCACATCCTTCCTCTCATAAAACGAATTCTGGGTGCCATTTCCATGATGGAGGTCCCAATCGACGATTAGAATTTTTTCCATTCCATATTTTTTTCTCAGATATTCGGCTCCGAGGGCGACGTTGTTGAAGAGGCAAAATCCCATGGCCCGATTTCTTTCGGCATGATGACCAGGTGGCCTGACGAGGGCAAAACCATTCTCAATTTTTCCCTCCATCACTAAATCTATTGCCTTCAATAAACCTCCTGCGGCAAGGAGAGCAGTTTCATAAGAGCGGGAGCAAGTTGATGTGTCAGGGTCAAGATATACCCTCTCTTTACCCGCTGTTTCTTTAATAGTCTGGATGTAGGAGCGAGAATGGACCATTTCTATCTCCTCTTCTGAAGCGAACCTCGGCTTTATCTCCTTGAGAGGAAGGGGAAATTCTTTATCGAGCATCTCATAAATTACATTTATTCGCTGAGGGTTTTCTGGATGGAAAGCCCCCATTTCGTGCTCAGTGTAACGCCAATCCCTGACGATTCCTGTCTTCATCTTTTACCTCCATTTAATAAGATTTCATCTAAAATTATCCTATCGGCAAAGCATAACCAAGGTCATAAAAGGGAGGTGGGGAAGAAGGTGAGAGAGATGGGAAATTGAGCCTTGTGATTTTAATTTATTCGCATCCATTCTTAAATTCCTTGCACATTTCTTAAGCTTCAGGAGAAATATTTTCGAAAAAAATAGTGAAAAAACCTCACCCTCAGAATTTTTTTCTTGAATTCTTATTTAAGATGCTAAAATAGCATAAAAAAAACAAGAAGATAAGGCAATTATCGCTTCAATTTTTTGAATGAGGATTTTTAGTTAGTTCGTTTTAACTTCTGCTCTTTACTCTCTATTGATTGGTTTTTTAATTTCATCCTCAGAGAAATTTAAATTTGGGATTAGGTCTAATAATTTTTATAAAATTATTCTCATTGATTACTCTTGGGGAAAAACTTTATCAGTGTTTCAGGCTCCGGTTTTTTGGTAAGCAGACTCACTATTATCAGGGACAAAACTGAAACCAAAAGAGAAGGATAGATGAGAGGTATTCCCCATGGGTCACCCTCGGGTGCCTTTTCCGCGGGAAGAACCTCGGCAAGTATCCTCAGGAAAATGCAGACCGTTGTTCCCGAGGTGATTGAGGCGAGTCCGCCTGCCTTGGTCGCTCTCTTCCAGGAAATGGCAGCTATTAGGGTGGGTGTAATGGCGACTCCATAGATTGTATAGGCAAAATACGCCATGGATAAGACTGAGGTTAACCTCGTGGCGAGAAAAAAGGCAAGGAGGCCAAGCACAACCACAAAAACCTTCTGTAGGGCTACGAGGGAACTTTGACTTGCTTCATTTCTAATGAAACGCTGATAGAGGTCCCGGATGATGTTTGTAGAGGGGGAAAGGAGGTAATTCATGCCTGTTGAGATTACCACCGCGCAGGCAGCCCCAAGAAGAAGAACCCCTACCGGTGGTGGAACTAGATAACGAGCAGCCATGAGGACCACTTTTCCTCCTTCCTTGGGAATAGAAAGGTCAATCTGGTCTTTAAACTTACTGTAGGCTAGAACGGCGATGACGACGACTACTGTCTCAACGAAGATTGTCCCGATTGTCCAGAGCACAACGGCTTTTTTTGCATCCTTGGGAGTTCTGGCACTGTAAAATTTCTGATACATACTCTGCACGCCCATCAAGAGGAGCATTGTGGAGAGAAAGTATCCTCCTGCTTTGAGGGCAGGGTGTGCTCCAAATTGTTCATTGATCACAGAAAAATAGCCTGGGGAAAGGTTCTGAGTTGCCTGAGAGAGTCCACCTGATGCTAGATAGACAAAGGGCACTGAAAGGAGACAGGCAAGAAGGATGATGATTCCATTGGGGAGATCGGTATAAGCGACAGCAACCATTCCTCCGAGAGCAGTGAAGAGAATGACAAAGGCAGCGGCAATTATTGTTCCCACTGAATCGGGAATAGCGCCATCTGTAACCACATTGAGAATGAAACCACCCGCTACGAATTGATATGAAACTATGACCGTAAAAGAGATTATGAGCGCTATGGCGCCGAATACTCGGGCCACCGGTCCAAAGCGCTCTTCAAGAATATCTCCTATTGTATACTGACCAAAGGTTCGGATTTTTCCCGCAAGAAAGAAGATCAGGATAATGCCCACCCATGCTCCTGCAGCTAGCCATAGAGCTGAGATTCCAGCCTTGGAAGCAAATTCTGCTCCAGCAATGAATGTCCCGGACCCGATCCAGGTACAGATGAGAGTGAAGACCATGACCGAAGTTTTAAGCCTTCTGCCGGCTACCATGAATTCTTCCTGACTCTTTACCCTTTTTGACCTGTAGAAGTTGAACCCGGTAAGCACAAGTAGGTAACCAAGAATTATGTAAAGATAGGTTGACATTCAATCCTCCTTTACTTTTGATTTCTTTTTTGGATTTTCTTATTCAGTATAATTTGCCAGCTCTCCAAATTGATTTGGAATTTTAGTAAAATGCGAGAACCTTAAGGGAAAAAATGCCTATCCTCACTTAATTAATATTTTCATTTTTATTAAAAAAAGGATAAATTTTTTCTTGGAATTAAACAAGAGCCCATCTCATTTTTTCTCTTTCAATTTTTGGTTCTTTCTTTTTTTCTGAATAAGATTTTTTTGAGTTTTACCTTGACATAGACTAAGGCCATGATGAAATACCTTCTTAAGTCTCCAAAAGAGCGAATGCTTTTTATTATTCTGGGGATTTTTTGGAGAATCGAAAATTTTCCGCCACTCAAAGACCAGCGAAAAATTAACTCGCTTATCTGAGCCCAACTCAGCTTATCCAGGAAGAGAGGGACATCACCTTGAGCCAGGGGGAGAGTGATTATTTTTCGCCCAGTTCTTTTAGCCCAGCTAAAATCCTTGGGCAACACTCCCGTCTCTTTTGCTGTTTTTTCAAGAGCAGTTCCAGGATAGATATGGAGGATAGCGATGCTCGGTTCAATTTTATTTCTGTATTGCTCGATGATGCTTATAGTCTCTTGTGCTTCTTCCCATGTCTCTGTGGGGTGACTGAAGATGAAGAAGGCATTGGGGATTATTCTTAACTCCAAGCACCATCTCACTAGGCGATGGAAATCTTCTAGATCAACCCATTTTTTGATTATTTCATTTCTTATTCTTTCGGAGCCAGCTTCAAGCCCAAAAGAAAGATGAAAGAGTCCTGCTTTCTTCATTTTTTCTAGAAGGGCTCTATCGATGAGATCCATTCTGACATCACATTTCCAGAATATTTTAAGGTTTCTTTCGAGAATCAAATCGCATATTTCTTCGACTCTCCTCTTGTTTGCGTTGAAGGTATCGTCGAAGAAAAAGATAACCCGTACTCCATACCTCCGGATCAGGAATTCAATTTCCTCGATGACGTTTTGTGCACTTCTCATTCTTACTGTTCTTCCCCAATTAACAGGAGTTGCACAGAAGTTGCAATTGAAAGGGCATCCACGGCTTGTGATCATATTTACTGCGGGTAGTTTCCCTTCTTCAGGAACCTCGAAAACAAAATTATACTTCTCAAAAGGGACGAGGTGGAAGGCTGGATAGGGAAGACTATCCAGGTCTTTTAGGGGAAGACGAGGAGGATTAGTCTTTACCTCACCGTGGAGCTTGAGCGATATTCCCTGAACGTTGTTCAACCCCTCTATGTTCTTCTCATCCATCAATTTTCGACAGATTTCGAGCATTGTCATTTCACCTTCACCTCTGACTACAACATCCAGCTCGGGGAGATGAAGGAGTGTGTCCTCAGCAGCCATGGAGGCGTGAGGTCCTCCGAGGACAGTTAGGGCGCTGGGATAGGTGCGCTTGGCTAGCTTTACCAGAGAAAAGCTTTGAAATCGGTTTTCTGTGGTGGAAGTAACTCCTATTATATCAGGCTTAAAATCCAAGATTTCTTTTTTTATTTCTCTATTTCTCAGTCCGAGCACATCCGCTGGGATCACCCTCACCTCTATCCCTTCTTTCTCGAGGACCGAAGCTACATAAAGAAGACCAAGAGGAGGCATGGAAGACCCTTTGCTCCACCTTTCTGCAAAATAACCTCCGGGAGGAAAAAAGAGCTGAACTTTCATTACAATTAAGGAAGCTCCTTCTTTTCGAGTTTCACAGAGTAAACGCTGGTGATGTTAGGTTCGGCCATGGTAGTGCCATAAATGTAATCAGCAACTTCCATTGTTTTAAAATTATGGGTGATAAGGATGAACTGAGTCTGATTTTTTATTTTTTTCATTAAGTTTAGAAAGCGGGCGAGGTTGATTTCATCCAAAGCAGCATCCACCTCATCCAGCACACAGAAGGGTGCAGGCTTATACCGAAAAAGGGCGAAAAAGAAGGCCAGACTTGTCAGGCTTTTCTCCCCGCCTGAAAGAAGCGAAAGAGTCTGAAATTTTTTTCCCGGGGGCTGAGCAATGATTTCCACCCCACTTTCCAGGGGATTTGCCGGGTCTATTAGTTTTAGTCCCGAAGTTCCTCCATTGAAAAGGAGGGCAAAGACTTCCTGAAAATTCTTCTCCACTTCTCGGAGAGCTTCAAGGAATTTATTTTTGCTTTCTTCATCAATTTTACGGATAGCTTCCTTTGTGGAAGCTATTGATTCACGAAGATCCTGCCTCTGTTTGATTAAAAACTCATATCTTTTCTTCTGGGCCAGATATTCCTCCTCTGCTGTCATGTTGACTGCCTTAAATTTTTGGAGCTCTTCTCTTGCCTCGAAAAGAGCTTTTTCAAGGTTAGGTTCATAGAAAAGTGTTTCATCGTTGATTTCTTTTTTTATTTCTGCGACGCTTTTTCTTAGTTCCTGCCAGCAATTTTCCTCCAGATTCACAAGGTCTCTTTCTTTTTCTGCTTTTTTAATCTCCCATTTAAGTCGTTCTTCTTTTCTTGCTTCATATGTTTCTTTGAGTTTATTAAGTAATTCCTCCTCTCTTTTTTGCTCTTCAAACTCCGTTTTGAGCTCAAATTCCTTGAGGGAAAAGGACTTTTCTTTTGCCTCTATTTCCCTTTTGAGTTTTTTTATTTCGTGGTCAAAGCTTAAATTCTTTTCCTTGAGTTCGGTTATCTCTTTTTCAGAGATATCCATTTCTTTTTGAGCCTCGTCTATTTTAGAGGCTATTATTATTTTCCTCTGTTCAAGATTCTTAATCTGGGAAGAAAAATTTCTTATTTTCTCTTCAATAAGGCTTGTTTTTCTTTTGAGTTCAAAATATTTTTTTGCCTCTTTTTCCCTCTTTTCTCTGTGTTCTTCTAAATTTTTCTGTTCTATTTCAACTCGATTTTTCAAAAGCTTTTCTTCCTTTTCTGCAAGCTCTATTTCTTTAAAGAGAAAATTGAGTTTTTCCAAAATTCTGGATTTTTCTCCAACAAGAATTCTCCTCTCATTCTCATATAAAGAAATTTTTCTTTCAATGTTTTCTTTTTCTAGAGCTAAGAGAAGCCTTTTTTTCTCAATTTCCTCTCTTTTCTTTTCAAGCTCAGCTAGTTTTATTTTTCTCTGAACCAGGTTTAAATCGACTCCCTGAAGCCTTTTTTTCTTTTCTCCGATTTCGAGAGAAAGAGGGTTTATGTTATCTTCCACCTCTTCAATTATTCCCCTGAGTCTACTTATTTCTGCATTGAGGAAGAGGAGTCCGCGACCTGTTTCTCTTGTTTTTAACAGGCCTGAGGAAAATAGAACATCTCCTTCAAGGGTGATGTAATTAACACCTGGGTTGATAAGCCAGAGCTCAATTGCTGTCCGAATGTCTTGGACTATGAGGGCTTCCTCAAGCTGCCAGATGTTATCCTTTATTTTTGAATCAGGTTGAAGAGTTTTTTTCAGCCGTCCCAAGATCCGGTGGTCTTCAAAACCCTCTAATTTATCTTCTGTCTTTTTTTCTTTATTGAGGAGGAAGAATTTCCCCGCCATTTTCTTTTGAGCTAAGAGGCTAAGAAAATGCTTCGTTTCGAAAACCAAAGCCTTTGCCTCTTCCTTCCAGAAAGTGTCCACAAGAGGAATGTATTCGAGTTGGCACTTAAGAAAGTCTGCAAGAAGACCCATACAGCCTGAAGCCTGTGGATGCTTTTCTTCTTTTATTACTTCTTCTTTCATTTTTTCTAAAGCAGAAAGCTGATGGATGGCTTCCTTTTTTTGCGCTTCTAATTCGGTTATTTTTTCTTCAAGATGAGTGATTGAGCTTAGGATTTCTTTCTTTTCTTTTTCTAAGTGCAGAAGGTCTTTTTCCCATTCCTGTTTTATCTCCAGGATTTGCTTAAGTTCCTCTTCTTTCTTCTTCAGATTATTCTCTTTCTCAGAAAGGTTTCTTTTTTCGGTGGAGTGTTCAAGAGCGAGTTTTTTTTCCTGGCGGAGAATTAATTCTTGTTCTTTTTCATTTTTTATTCTTTCATTCTTTAACTCTGTTAGCTTCAAAAGAGCCTTGAGCTGTTCTTCTTTCAATCTTTCTACTTCTTTTTTTAAGAGAGCGAACTCTTCTTCCGTTTTTTTTTGCTCAACTTCGAGAGCCATCAGCTCTTTTTCTCTTTGGCCGAGCTCTTCATTTAATTCTTTAAGACTCAAGATGTCATTCTTACATTCTTTTTCAAGAGAGGTATAATCTTTTTTCATTTCTTCGACATTTCTTTTTGCGCTTGAGCTTTTTTCCCGGAGAAATTCGATTCTTTTTGAATTACCCTCTTTTTCTCCCTCGATCTTTGAAAGGTTGGAATTTAACCTGAAAAGAAGCTCCTGTTCTTCTCTCAATATTCTTTCGAGCTCTGTCGCTTTGATTCTTATGGAAGAGAGATTTCTTTCCTCATTTTTGACTCTTTTCAATGTTTCATTCTCAATAGAAAGAAGCTCTTCAAGTTTTAGGTATATTTCTTTCTTTGCTTTTTCAAGTTCATCAATTTTTCTCCTGAGAAAGAGTGAAGTTAGATGGCGTACCTTTTCTCTTAATTTTCTGTATCTTATCGCAGCTCGAGCCTGTCTCTGAAGGGTGTTTTTTGTTCTTAAGACCTCTGTGAGGATATCTTCAAGCCGGCCTAAATTTTGTTCGCTATTTTCGAGCTTTTGTTCAGCCTGTCTTTTCTTTTCTTTGTAGAATGCAGTTCCAGCTGCTTCTTCCACAAGCAGCCTTTTCTCTGTAGGCTTTGAATTTAAGAAGAGTCCGATACTCCCCTGTTCAATGACGAAATAATCTTTTTCTCCTATTGATTTTTTCCAGAGAGCATCTTGAATGTCTTTTAGCCTCGATATTTTTCCGTTTAGCCTATACTCACTTTCTCCTGAACGGAAAAAACGATGGTTTATGGCAAGCTCTTCTTCATTATTCTCTAGGTAAAGTGTGACATCTGCCATGCTCAGAGGTGGCCTTTTTGTGTTTCCGTTGAAGATTATTTCTTCTCCTCTTTCTCCTCTTATGCCTTTAAATCTTTTACCTCCAAGAACCCAGAGGATGGCGTCGACAATGTTACTTTTTCCTGTCCCGTTAGGTCCGATAATGGCAGTAATTCCTGGGTGAAAGATGATTTTTGTTTTTTCTGGGAATGACTTGAATCCTTGGAGTTCCAATGCCTTAATAATCATGGAAACTATTTTTCCTCTCCTTGACAGCCCTTACTATTTTTATTAAATTTTATTTATTCCTAGAAAAGACATTTTATTCAAAAGAAAACTTTTTTCAAAGAGCCAGTGTAGCTCAGTGGTAGAGCAACTGATTCGTAATCAGTAGGTCGAGGGTTCGAATCCCTCTGCTGGCTTTCTTTTAAAATAAAACGAGGAAGAGAAGATGTGCATCTAGAATTAAAAAATAGCCTTTTCAAGGCTCCGGATTTTTTTGGAATCATGACTCCTCGCGGTGGAAAAACTATAATCTACCCCATCCTCTCCCTCTTTCCTCAAATCTTCATTCCCAAGATTAAGGAGCCACTATATTTTTGTGTCGCTGAAAAGGCTAAATTAGTTCTCAGCGTGGAATCCGCAGAAATTGTTTCTTACTTTGTTCAAGATGTAAAGGATTATTTTTCCTTATTTCAAGATGCCCCTGAGGGAAGCCTGAGAGAAGAAGCATTGACCTAGTATCTTTATCATTATCAAAGAGTCATATCCAGGATGAGGAAAATTTATGAGGAAAAATTCAGGAAATTAGAAATAATTTTTTTTGCACGAAATCTTGCAAAAAGAGTCTGGTTTCATCTTTATTTGAAGAGGCATATGGGGAAAGAGAGCCTCGATTTTGTAAAGGCTATAGATTCAAGAACAATTGAATATAGGCTCAAGAAAGGAGATATTCCTGTATTTGACCATAGCGGCTTCAGCAGAAACTTCGATCCAATTAGAGCATATCGGCAAGATTTTGAGCAGGCGAAAGTGATACTATTTGAGGACCTGAGAAGAAATCTTTCACCTGGAATCTCTGAAATTTTCGATTTCTTGGGTTCGAAGCCTTTCAAGGTTAAAATCCAAAAAATAAGGTTCAATTCATTGGGAATACCAAGAAATATGATATTTAGCTTCCTCGAGACACTGGTGAGTTTCTTAAAGTTTATCTTAAAAAGTTCCCTACCCTTGAGATTAAGAACTGACCTTAAATATAAATTGTGGGGAATTCTTTTGCGGAAAAACCCCGTGCCTCATCCCTATAAAGAGGCCCTGAAAGATTTATTTGAAGAAGAGAGAGAAAATTTAGGCAAGCTTTTTCAGAAACAATCAAGAACAATATGGCCGTTGGTAAAATGTCGTATCCTAAATCCAATTTGAGCCGGAGATTTTTGTGTTAAGGAGGAAAGTCGGTCTGGTATGTTCTTCAGGTGGGCATTTCTTTGAACTCTACTCTTTGCGAGCCTTGTGGGAAAAGTGGGATAGATTCTGGGTTACATTTTCTGCTACGGATACATGTTATCATCTTCAAGGAGAGAGGGTTTACTGGGCATTTTCCCCCACCAATAGAAGCATAAAAAATTTTGTCCGTAACTTAATCCTTGCTATCAAAATCCTTTTAAAAGAAAGACCCATGGTTATAATTTCAACAGGAGCAGGAGTAGCTGTGCCATTCCTTTATGTGGGAAGGATTATGGGAGCAAAGACAGTGTTTATCGAGTCTATGACAAGGATTGGAGAACTTTCCTTGAGTGGGAAATTGGTCTATCCTTTTGTTCATCATTTCTTTGTTCAATGGCCTAAGGCAGTGAAAAAATACGCAAAGGCTAAGTTTCTGGGGCAGGTGATATGAGGGTATTCGTGACTGTTGGCGGGGAAAACCTTCCCTTCAATCGCTTGATAAAAGCCATAGACTCTGGTGTCAAAGAAGGAAGAATTCAAGGTGAGGTCTTCATCCAGATAGGATATTCACAATATATCCCGCGCTTCTGCAATTTCAAGATGTTCTTAGAATACCCTGAAATCATTGCCTTCCTAGAAAGAGCAGAGATTGTGGTGAGCCATGCAGGAGTAGCGACGACCCTGATTTGTTTGAACATGGGCAAAATTCCGGTTCTCTTTCCTCGGAAGCTAAAATTTAAAGAACATGTAGATGACCATCAACTTGATTTTTCACTAAAGATGAAAGATTTGTCAAAGGCACTGGTTGCTTTGGAGGAGGAAGAGCTTATTCAGACCATCGTCAATTACAAATCGCTCATCCAAGAGCTTGCTCCGAAACCACTCCCTTTTTCAAGTGATGGACTCAAGAGCCATCTCAAGGAAATTTTAACTTCTTTGGATAATATTCGAATGGGAAAGAGGAAATGAATCCAGGATTTATCCTCAAAAACATGTTTTACCTTCTTTTAAAGCGTGAACTTCATTTTGAATTTGATAGGATTCCTCTAAGAGCGAGAAGAATTTCTAATAAAAAGCTCAAGAATCTGTTCAAGATAGGTGTAAATAGAATCTTCAGAATTTCAAAGCCTTTAGGATTTCCCTACATGGCTCACATCTCCCCCTCAGGCCTCTGTAACCTGAAATGCACGATATGTCCAACTTGGTTTCCAGAGACAAAGGGGAAAACGCTCCTTACTTTTGAAACCTTTAAAAAGTTTATTGATGAAGTAGGGGAGTATCTTCTTTACCTCATCCTCTGGAGCTGGGGTGAGCCTTTTTTAAACCCAGAAATCTATAAGATGATAAAATACGCAGAAGAGAAGAATATCCTCACTGTCACAAGCAGCAATCTTACAAGACTCACTAGGGAAGATGCGGCGAGGCTAGTTCGCTCAGGACTCGACGCATTGATTGTCGCCGTGGATGGAATTACTCAGGAAACATATTCAAGATATAGGCAGGGGGGAAATCTTTCTTCAGTAATAGGAAACACAAAGATGATTCTTAAGGAAAGAGAGCAGGCAGGCACAGCTAAGCCCCTTGTAAATTTGAGAATGGTGATTTCAAAGGAAAATGAACATGAAGTTGGGGCTTTTAAACGTTTGGCTCAAGAAATCGGAGTAGATATGGTCAGCTTTAAGACTTTTTCTACACGCCAGATGGGATATGAAGACCCTTCTGTTGACAGTCAATATGCACCTGATACGAGGAAATTCAGATGGTACAGGTATTTAGATGGCTTCAAAGCAGATAGGCGGCTTAAAAAGTATGATTGTAAATTTCCCTGGACAAAGCCGACTCTCTTTGCAGATGGAATGATTCTATCCTGCGAGTTTGATTTCTACTATACTCACCCTTTCGGAAACATCAACAATAAGAGCTTCAGAGAGATATGGTTTGGTGACTCAGCGATGAGATTCAGAAAGGAATTTTTGAAAAATAGAGACAGCATAAGATTCTGCCGTGATTGCGTTTATGACTACACGCTTATCCCAGGATGTGTTGTTGAATGGGAAGTGCTGAGGAAAAAGCCTTAAAGCAAGCCATGGCTTCTTTAGGAGAAGAATCCTGTATCTCCATTATTGTCATCTCTTACAATGAAGAAAATAATATAAAAGATTGCCTTGATTCTTTAACCGCTTTGGATTATCCTCCGCAGAAATTTGAAATTCTCCTTGTTGATTCTTCAACGGACTCTACCCCTCGAATTGCAAGCGCTTATCCAAGAGTGAGGATTATCAGGGCAGAGAAAGGTTATAGCCAACAAAGAAACGTAGGGCTCAAGGCTGCCTCTTTTGAGATTGTTGCCTTTACTGATGCTGATTGTATTGTTCCCCGTGACTGGTTGAGAGTAATAAATCGATCTTTTAGAGATGAAAAGATTGCCGGGATAGGGGGGAATGCTTTCCCTCCTCCAGGAAGTAGTAGATTTGAGATCTGGGTTTCCTGTGTAGGACATCCCTCTGGTGGAGCGATTGGGTTTGATGCCAATGTGAGGAGGAGTGAGAAAGGGGTTGAGTTTGTTGCTGGGTGTAATTCAGCTTTCAGAAAAGAAGCCCTGCTTGAGATAGGTGGATTTGACCCCTCTTTTTATGATGGGGGAGAGGACGTTGACCTTTCGGGGAGGATGAGGAAAAAAGGGTATTTTTTAGATTATATTCCGGAATTAACCGTGTATCATAAATCGAGAAAAAATCTATGGAGCTATTTAAAATGGAACGTTGGGGTTGGAGTCACTAAGTTTAACCTTAATAAACCTACCCTGATAAAAATAATCCTCCACCCTTCTTTTCCTCTCTGGTCCTTGCTTTTCTTAATGGCTATGATTTTGACCGTAAAGACTCTTTCTCTCTTCTTGGTAATCTTAATTTCAACCTGGCTACTTACTTTTTTTCTTCTTCTCTTTGCAACCAAACCTTATCCCCTTCTCCTTAAAAGAAGGAAAAAAATCGGAGCAAGT
>CAYSCS010000046.1:0-37678 GCA_964429695.1 uncultured Eubacteriales bacterium | reverse complement strand
GACCGCATGAGCCCCAAAGTCTTTCGAGAGGATATGCTGATGAGGTTCTCGGTATCGCCTCTCTTAGGAGAGAAACGGACTATGGAGTGAGGCGAGCGGGCTGTATTAGGGACAGAGAAGAGGGCTCGGTGTTTCTCTTGTGGACCAGGATGAGCCAGCAGGCTGCTTGCTCTTTTTCATGCTCTCTCCTCTGAGTGAAACAGCGCCTCAGGCTCAGGGCATAAGTTCGCTCCGCAATCCGCGCTCCACTCTCCACCAGAGTGGAGTCAATATCTATTATCGTCCCCCACACCTCATGAAAGCAAAGAGACCCCACAGTAAATCCCATCACCAAACTCAGCCAGCTTGAAAAGACACTATAACCCTGGATCAGAACGCAAGAAATTGAGGTCTGGAAGAAAAGAAAGTACTCTGGCTGAGAGCGAATAACCCCGTCCCCCGTACTTCAGAGGAGAAAAGAGATGCTCCAGTTGCTTGAACAAACCAATATCTTTGGCAAAGGTTAGAAGAAGCGCCAGACTAGCAGAACCTGTCACCCTGGTCCGCTGAAGGGAACCAAGTTATGAAATTTTCGATGGCAAGATGTATCATAAAAATACCTTTTGGAGTTTCAGCTTGAGGGTGAAACCTCTCGGTTTTTTCATGATGCCTCTATGTTACCAGTTTCTTGGGGAAAGAGATGCTTCTTTTTTATAAGATGAAAAAATATCATCCCATAAGCAAATATTCGGGTTTTTAATCTCGGCTTGCGAAAGAGAATCTATTTTAGTATAGTCATCAAGGCATGCATTTTTTATATTCTTTTTTTTTATTTCTTAGCCTTTTTGTGGTAATCCCTGTTTATTTTTTTAAGCTGAAGGTTAGAAAGGGAGAGAGTCTCTTCCTTAGAGAGAGGCTGGGCCTTAAACTTCCTTCAGTGAGAAATAAAGGAGATTCTCTTTGGTTTCACGCTGTCTCAGTTGGGGAAATTCTCTCACTTCAAAACCTTTTAAGAGAAATAAAAATCAGGCATCCTGAGTGGAAAATCTATCTTTCCACTCTGACAAACTCCGGAATGAGACTCGCCAAGGAAAAAATATTTTTCGCCGATGAAATCTTTTTTATCCCTTTCGATTTTAAAATTGCAGTGAAGAGATATTTCAATCATCTGCAACCCAAAGTTCTTATTCTGGCTGAGTCTGAGTTCTGGCCAAACCTTTTAAGAGAAGGAAGAAGGCAGGCTCGAGCCATAATTTTGGTAAATGGCAGAATTTCTCCAAGGTCGTTTCGCTTCTACAGAAAGTTCAGAGTCTTAATGGTCAAAGTTTTGAGAAATATTGATTACTTTTCGGTGCAAACCGAAAAAGATAGGAAGGCTTTAGAAATGATAGGAGTTTCTCCTTCCTTGATAGAGGTAACTGGAAACCTGAAATCAGAAGTAAAGTCCCCTCAATTTACAGATTCAGAGATTGAAGAGATGAAAAAAAATATCGGCCTTCCGCTAGATTATAGGGTCATTGTTGCGGGAAGCACCCATAAAGGAGAAGAGGAAATTCTCATTGAGGTATTTTCTAAAGGGAAAAGGATAAATCCCAAAATCGCTCTTATTCTTGCCCCACGTCATCCGGAAAGAGCAAAAGAGGTAGAAAGGCTCTGTACTTCGTTCCCTTTAAAGACTGTGTGCCGGAAAAAAGTGTTGCCTTCTTCTAGATGGGATATTCTTATTCTTGATACCCTCGGTGAGCTTTCTACATTTTACGCGCTTTGTGATGCAGCTTTTATAGGGGGGAGCTTGATTCCTTGGGGTGGGCATAACTTCTTGGAAGCAGCATTTTACAAGAAGCCAATTTTTTTTGGAAGGCATATGGAAAATTTTTCCTCTCTAGCAGAGGAATTTATCCGTCGAGGAGCAGCCCGGATGATTTGTTCAAGAGAGGAGCTCTTAGAGTTTTTCCTCGCTGAGAATGATGAACTTTGGAGAGAAATGGGAGAGAGGGCGGGGGAGGCTTTGAATAATCTTGGGGGAGCTACGGAAAAGACTATTGAAATCATCGAAAATTTCATGCTTGGATGAGCAGAAGATAGTGAACTACTTTTGGAAGTTTGGTTTTAAGTCTTCCCTTTCAATACTGGTGTTTCTCAATCTTTTGTTTTATTCGGCTCCTTCGCTCCTATGTCAGGAATTAGAACGCACAGATTTTAGACTTAATCGACAATTCTTAAAAAATTTTAAAGATGATTTCTTCAATATTTCGCGAAGCCCGAAGGCATGGAAAAAGAAAGATGTATTCACTTTTTCTGCCATTGCGGCCAGTGGAATCCTTTTTTATACCTTTGATAGAGAGATTCAAGAATATATCATAGAAAGAAGGAGTAACTCCTCTTATGAACTTTCAGAATTAGCCTCAACCCTAGGAAATGGCGTTTTCCTCCTCGCTCTGATGAGTGGAATTTATGTTTCTGGTGAAGCGTTTGAAAAAAAAAGTTTGAGGAAGACCGCTCTTCTCTGCTTAGAAAGCTGGGCAATAACCGGAATCATCGTCTCTGGGATGAAATTCGCAACGGGGAGAGCGCGACCAAAAATAGAAGAAGGGGCTTCGAGCCATCATCCTTTCTCTCTTAGCTCAAGATACCATTCCTTCCCTTCAGGCCATGCTTCCTCTGCCTTTGCAGTGGCAACCACGGTTGCCGAGAACTCTGATGAAGTCTATGTGGATGTGCTTGCCTTTGGCCTGGCAACTCTTGCAGCGCTTTCGCGTGTCCACGATAATGAACATTGGTTTTCAGACATTTTCATCGGCTCTACGCTCGGCTATTTTGTGGCAAAGAAGATTTCAGGCCTGAATAAAAGGAGGGATTCTCAAGAGTCGAAATTGGAACTTATTCTTTGTCCTGGGAAAAAAGGGATTGTTGTCTCCCTTTTAATTCAGATTTTTTGATTAGCTTATTTAGATATTTTACTTTTCCTGAAAAACAAAAATCCTCTTCTTAATTAAACCACAATACGAGGTAAGAGCGGATTCAGACTTATCAGAATTTTATAAGTCGAAACACCGGACCAAGAGGCGAGCTCATCTGCCAGGATTTTTTCTTCCCCTTGAAGTCCAAGGAGTACAACTTCATCCCCCACTTTAACCGAAGAGTCATCATCAAGAAGAACAGGCATGTGATTGGCGGTTACAGAGGCGATGACAGGGAATCTTTTTCCTCCGATAAGGACAGATGCTTTTCCTGCCACATTTTGAGGATAACCGTCTGAGTATCCCACCGGAATTATGGCGATTTTCTCTTTCTTTTTCACTCTGTATACCCTGTGGTAGGAGATTGAATCTCCTGGTCGGAGATGTTTCACAGCTACCACTCGGGCCTTGAATTGGAGTACGGGTCTTAAGTTGAGTCTGTCTTCTTTCTGAGTCTCATCAGAGGGATAATATCCATAAAGCAGAATACCTGGCCTCACCATATCGAGGTGAGAGTATTTAAGAGTAAGAATTCCACTGCTTGAGGCAACATGCCTCACTCCCATGGTTATCCCTTGGGATTCTGCTTCTTGACAAACCTTGAGGAACCTTTCTAATTGCTCTTTATCAAAATCCGGGTCCTCTGTAAGGGTCGTGGAAATTCCAACCACTTCCAACCCACTTAGGGAAGAAATTTTTTGAATGAGGGGCAAGGCTTCATAATAAGGAATCCCCATTCTACTCATCCCTGTGTCAAGGTGGATGTTAATTTTTGCCTTTTTTGAAGCTTTGAGAGCAGCTTGATTAAGGGTAATAACTTCTTCAGAGGAGATTGACTGCGTAATTTCATTTTGGACTATCTCATGAGCTTCCTCCGCAGCGAAGGGCCCAAAATTGTTGATTCTTGAGGTGATGCCTTTCTTTCTTAGGGATAGAGCTTCCTGAAGCTTCCCTACCATGAGATAGTCAATTCTTAGTTTTTCCAAGATTGAGGCGATTTCTTTAAGACCATGTCCATAGGCGTTGGCTTTGACCACAGCCATTACAGGGACTTTGCAATATTCCCGAATCTTTTTTAGGTTCCATGTCACGTTTTCTTCAATGAGTTCAATCCATCCGTCAAGAGAGGAGTGCTTAGCTTCACACCTTGTTGTTTTTCGCATGTCTTTCTTTAATTTAGTTAAGGTTAAGATTGAGCCCAAACCCGAAAGGGTAAGGAATTCTCTTCTTTTAATCTTCATCTTAAATACCTTCTTTGAGGATTATGTAAAGTAGGGAAATCATTTCCACAATTAGCGAAATCTTATCAAGCAAAAATTTGGAAAACATGTTTTTATTAACATGGATTGTTTCCAGCTGTCAATGGATTCGAAATCTGGTATTATTATTACTTAATTTAAGAAAAATATCCAAAAATGAGATATTTAGAATTTGAGAGATATAAAATTCGTTTTGTTTCCGAGGGAAAGGGATATCCTCTCCTTTTGATTCATGGTTTAGGTGCCTCAATCGAGTGGTGGCATCCTACTCTCCAAAGCCTTTCTCGCTTTTATCGGGTAATGGCTTTTGACCTTCCTGGGTTCGGACTTTCTTCCAAGCCTGAAATTAGTTTTAATTTCTCGATGATCAAACATTTCATGGAGAGCCTAATCAAAGCTCTCAACCTTGAGCGAGTTTCTCTCATAGGAAATTCTCTGGGTGGACTCATCTCGCTCTATGCGGCCTCTGAAATGCCTCATAGAGTGGAGAAATTAATTTTAGCCGCCAATCCCGGGTTTGGTCGAGAGCTCTCTGTTTTATTGCGGTTGGGGTCGTTGTTTCCCCTGGGAGAAATTGCGCTTTCTTTGAGAAATCATTTAGCAGTGAGGCTAATTCTTGCTCGCATGTTTAATGATAAAAAAAGACTCCCCCATACTCTGCTTGATAGTGTGTTGAGAATGTTTAAAAGACAAGAAGTTAGAGAAAGCTTTCTTGAGGTTCTTCGCTCGGGTGTGGAAAGGAAGGGTTTAAGAAAAGAAATTCATGAACTTTGTCTCGAAATGGCTACCAGCCTAAAACAAGAAACTTTGATCGTGTGGGGAGCTGATGATAAAATAATTCCTCTTAATCAAGCATACACGGGGAAGGCTCTAATCAAGAATTCGCAGCTTCAGGTGCTCCCTAAATGTGGGCATGTTCCTCAAATAGAAAAGGCAGAAGAATTTAACAATCTGGTTTTGAGATTCTTAGGAAGATAGAAAATGAAAAGAATTCTTCTGATATTCTTGATGAGTTTGACTTCTTTTTCTCTATTTCTTTTTTCTCAACAAGAAAGGTTCCTCCTCAGTCCCTCTGGGATTGAGATTAAACTCAACTTGAAGCAAAACACGCCTGGAGGAATGATAAAGATTTCTATCGAAGATAGGGAAAAAGTAGAAAGCTGTGCAATTAGCTTTTTAGGTCGAAAATATTTCATGGGAAAGGATTCAGGTTTGGGGAACTTTATCTCTCTTATCGGCCTTGACCTTGCTCTTAAGGAAGGTTCCTACCCAATCGAGATATTTCTGAAGCCTTCAGGAAGAAATTGGGAACATATTTCCACCGAAATTCAAGTGGGGGAAAGATTGTTTCCGGAAAAAAGGCTATGGGTGGAGGAGAGATTTGTTACCCCTCCTCCCGAGGTTCAGGAGAGAATAGAAATGGAAGCTGCGATGCTCAGGACTATTTTTTTGATATTCTCTCCTTCTTGGCTTGGAGAAGGGGAATTCATCCTACCTTGTAAGGGAAAACTGGTCGAAAATTTCGGAGAAAGGAGGATTTTCAATAACAAGCCACGCTCTCCTCACAGTGGTGTTGATATAACCGCCCCAGTGGGAACGGTGGTCCTAGCCTCTAACTCAGGAAAAGTGGTTCTTTCCAGTGAACTTTATTTTGCGGGGAAAACCGTTATCATTGACCATGGTCTCGGCCTTTTCACTCTTTACTGTCATTTTTCAAGGCTCAGGGTAAGACGGGGAGATTTAGTCAAGAAGGGAGAAGTTATAGGCGAAGTCGGTGCTACAGGGAGGGTGACAGGAGCTCATCTCCACTGGGGAGCGAGGGTTTTAGAGAGCAGAATAGACCCTGTTCTCTTGCTTGAGTTTTTCAAGGATTAAAGCTAACTTCTCGCTGAGCTCCTCTTAGAATGAGCTTTTGACTAACTGCGACTGGGGAAAAATTAAGGTTAATTTGACAATGTTTTTTTTCGTTTCTATAGTATAGATTCAAAAATATTTTAAATACCAGGGATGATAAAATGTCGAGGAACAAAGATTTCCCTCTTGTAGAGGCCATAAAAAGAGCCTATCTTGAAGGCGAGGAAGATGAAACTCTCGAACCCATCGTTGTTTTCTCCTCTTCAGGAAAGCCGCTCGGAAGGCTCCAGGATGGAGATTATGTTATTTTTTATGATGTAAGGGGAGAAAGAGAGATAGAACTTACCCGCAGCTTAACTGAGATTAATTTCAATCATTTTCCGATAAAGAAGCCCCTACGTCTTAATTTTATCACCATGATTGAATACAGCCCTGCTCTTAAGGCGAGGGTTGTTTTTCCATCTGACGAAGAGATTAGGAATACTTTCGTAGAGGTAGTCACCAAGTCAGGGTTGAGGGTTCTCAAAATAACAGAATCAGAAAAAAGCGTTCACCTTGGGTACTTCTTCAATGGAAAGAGGAGAGGGCTTTTTCAAGGAGAAGAAATGATAACAATCCCTTCTCCCTCCGGTATATTTTCTTATGCGAGTAAACCGGAAATGAGCGCAAGAGAGGTAGCAGAGAGGGTCTGTGAAGCCATAGACAACCCCTGTTTTGAAGTCGTTATAGCGAACCTTGCCAATGTGGATGTCGTGGGTCATCTTGAGAATAAGGAGGCGGTGCTTAGAGCGGTTAAGACAGTTGACAGAGAATTGGGAAGAATTGTGGAAGAATGTCGTCGACAAAAGATTCTTCTTGTGGTTACTTCCGATCACGGGACAGTAGAGGAATGGTTATATGAGGATGGCTCAATAAACACCGGGCATACAGCAAACCCGGTCCCCTTCATCCTCGCTGACTTTTCGAACACCAAGAACTCAGGCTGGGAGCTTCAAGAAGAGGGGGAGCTTGCTGATGTGGCTCCCACGCTTCTCGAATTGCTGGGAATGGAGAAGCCTCCAGAAATGACGGGGAGGTCCCTTCTGGCTAAAAGGCCTTCAGAACTTAAGCCTCCCAGACAACTGGTGCTCCTCATTCTAGATGGTTGGGGTTTAAGGGAAGCCAGAAAAGGGAACTTGATACTCGAAGCAAAGGCAGAAAACTTTGACGCCCTCTGGTCTGAATTTCCTCATTCTAAGCTCAAGGCTTCAGGAGAAGAGGTTGGTATGCCTACAGATACGGTAGGTAATTCTGAGGCGGGGCACCTCCATCTTGGTGCAGGGAGAAGGATTCTCCTCGACCGGCTGAAGATAGATAGGTCTATTTCAGATGGCAGTTTTTTCCAAAACAAGATTCTTCTTGAAGCCATGGAAGAAGCGAAAAGGAAAAATAAGTCGCTTCATTTACTCGGAATTGTCTCTCATTACAGTTCGCACGGGTCTATTAACCATCTTTTTGCCCTGCTTAGCCTTGCTCATGAGCTCAACCTTAGAGAAGTTTTCATCCATGCCCTGATAGGCAGACGAGGAGAGAAGCCAGAAAGTGGAGCAGCTTATGTGAGGAAGATTGAAGAAATTTGTAGTAAGCTTTCTTTAGGAAAGGTTGTGACGGTCATGGGAAGATTCTGGGCTTTGGATAGGGAAGAAAATTGGGATCGCATCGAAAAAGCCTACAGAGCACTCGTTTATGGGGAAGGAAAGCAAGTAAAACTCATGAGTTAATGGTAACTATAAAAATTATTCTTTCCTTAAATTAGCCAGAATGAGTGGGACATGAGAAGATGAGCATCCAGGTTCAGAACCTTCATTTCAGTTACGGGAAGGTCAAAGCCCTCGATGGAATTGAAGTCAACCTTCCCCAGGGTGCAATCGGCTTATTGGGTCCAAACGGCGCGGGTAAAAGCACTCTCATTCGCATCTTGCTTGGTTTTCTCACCCCTGATAGAGGAGAAGGGAAAGTCCTGGGTTACGATATCCGTACCCAACAAAGAATGATAAGAAGGTATGTCGGCTACATGCCCGAGGATGATTGCTTTATCCCCGGTATTGATGCGGTTTCCTTCATTTCCTATCTCGGGGAACTTTCCGGTATGCCAAGAAAGGAAGCAATTAAGCGTGCCCATGAGGTTCTTTTTTATGTTGGTCTTGAGGAAGAAAGATACAGAAAACTGGAAACTTACTCAGGAGGCATGAAACAGCGACTTAAACTTGCTCAAGCAATCCAACATGATCCGAGGCTTCTTTTCCTGGATGAACCTACAAGCGGGCTTGATCCACAAGGGAGAAGGGAAATTTTAGAGCTAATTCTGGATATAGCTTCAAAAAAGGACATTCAAGTCTTGATTTCTTCCCATATACTTCCAGATATTGAGGCTACCTGTTCCTATGTAGTCATCCTTGATAAGGGGAGAGTGGTGGCTGAAGGTAAACTCAGTGACCTCAAACAGATTGATTATAGCCTGTATGAAGTTAAGGTAAAAGGAGATACTTCAGGATTTCAAGAAAAATTAAAGCTCATGGGATGCAAGATTGAATTTAGAGAGGATGGTTTGTGGCGGATTTTCCTGCCCCCGGAAGTCGATCCCCAGATTATCTTTAAAATCTCTGCAGAGGAGAAAATCCAGATTCGTCATTTTGTTAAGAGCCAGACTTCCCTCGAAGACCTTTTCACAAGAGTAGTAGGGGTAGATTGATATGGGCATCCGAGAAAGAGGATATGCTCACTGGGAGGGAAGTTTGCAAGAGAGTAGATTTTCCTGGTGGCCGATTACACGCCAGGGGATAAATTTAGCTTTTCAGCAGAGATTCTTCAAACTCTTTTTTTTCCTGGCTCTTTTTCCTGCATTATTTTTTATTGTCGGTATTTATGTTTCTGAAAGGCTGGAAGACTTTAGGCATATGATAAGAGGCCCTGCAGGCTTCCTTGAGGTGAACCCATCTTATTTTAAGGCTTATTTCACCAACGACTTTTTTCTATTTATGCTTGTCATGGTGGTTGTCTTTGCTGGGGCAGGTCTAATCTCTGATGACCTGAGGCATAATGCCTTACAACTTTATTTTTCGCGCCCTTTGAAGAAGAGTGATTATCTCTTGGGGAAAGCTACAGTTTTGGTGTTTTTCCTTTCTCTGTTGACTTTTCTACCTGGAATCTTATTCATCCTCATCAAGATTATTTTTTCTGGGAGCTTCAAATTCCTGAGAAACTATCCTTCCCTTATTGGTTCGGTTCTCGGATTCTCTACTCTACTCACCACATTTTTCTCATTTTATGCTCTCTTTCTTTCTTCGGTGGGAAAAAACAGAAGGTATTCGGGCATCTTTATTTTCAGTTTATATTTTTTTCCAGATGTGCTTTTCGGAGTTTTATATAGTATCTTCCGTAATCCTTATCTCTCGCTTCTCTCGATTAAAGCAAACCTCCAGCAGATAGGCGCTTATATTTTTACTCAGAAGGCACCCTATCCGATTTCGTGTTTTTATTCTCTGTTGATTATTCTCGCCATTTTATTTTCCTCTGCCATTGCTTTGGGCAAGAGGATTAGAGGGGTGGAAGTGGTGAAATGAGAGCGGTAATAAAGACTCAAAACCTCTCTAAATGGTATAGAAATGTTTTAGGGTTGAGTGATGTTACTCTTGAGATTGAGAAAGGAATTACGGGAATCCTCGGTCCTAATGGAGCGGGTAAGTCAACTTTTTTAAAATTAATTTCAGGGCAGATAAAGCCAAACATCGGTTCGGTTACCATCAAGGGTGAGGCAATAAGAAATAATTATAAGTTGTTTTTTATAGTCGGTTTTTGCCCTGAGCAAGACTCATTTTATGAAGAAATGAGTGGATGGCAGTTTCTCACTAGTCTACTTCGGCTTCATAACTTTTCCTCTAAAGAAATTGAGACCAAGGCTGAAAAAGCCTTGGAGATAGTAGAGTTGAGGGAAGATAAAGACAGGCCCATAAAAGCCTACAGCCGAGGAATGCGGCAGCGCCTTAAAATCGCTCAGGCCATAGCCCACAATCCGGAAATAATCATTCTTGATGAGCCATTGAATGGGTTAGATCCACTGGGAAGGAGGAAGATCATCCGTCTGATTAAGGATTATAGAGAAGAGGGGAAGACTATCGTTGTTTCCAGCCATGTTCTTCCTGAAATTGAAGCCATGACCAAGAGGGTAATTCTCATCCATCAAGGAAAAATATTTGCCGAAGGAGATGTCCATTACATTCGAGAATTAATCGAAACTCATCCCCATATAATTTCTATAAAATGTAGTGACCCTCGAGGCTTAGCTTCAAGGATTATAAAAAAAGATTACGTAATAAAACTTCAATTCGGTTCCTCACCCGATTCATTGATAATTGAAACTAGGAACAGAGATAAGTTTTTCACCGAACTTCCGATGCATATAGTTGAGGGTCGGATAGAGGTCAGGGAAATTACTTCTCCGGATGACAATCTCCAGGCTGTGTTTGATTATTTAATCGGAAAATAGGATAAGCTTCATGGATTCATTTATCCATTTTCACTTGGGTTCGATTGGAAAAATCTTTTCCATATTTTTCCCCTTAGCATTGAAGGCCAGAAAAACGAAAGTTTTTTACCTCATCTGTTTTCTCCCTGTGATCATAGCCATGAGCATTAAATTCGCCCGGATATACTCAGGGGAAGCAGAGTTAGAAGGAGTTTTCATCTTCTCTAACATGATAATGGTCGTTTATCTTCAGTTTTTAATTCTTATCCTCTCCGCTTTTTTTGGAACTTCTATCTGTGCTGAAGAACTTGAAGGGAGAACCTTAACTTACTTGACTACAAGGCCTATACCTAAATCTTCGATCATTCTGGGCAAATACTCAGCTTATACCTTGCTTTCTCTTTTGATGACAGGATTTGGTGTTCTCTTCTCATTTTTGGTGTTGAATGTGGAAAGACTTTTGGAGATGAGACTCTATCTTCTGCTTTTAAGATATGCAGCCGTCCTCTCTTTTGGCCTTATTTGTTACTCTGCTTTCTTTACTCTAATAGGGACCTTTTTGAGAAAATCAATAATTTTTCCCCTTCTTTTCGGCTTTGGCTGGGAAAATATAGTCCATTACTTTCCTGGCTCAACCCAAAAATTTACCATTGTTCATTATCTCAAGTCGCTCCTTCCTGCCCCAAGTGAAGAAAGATTTTCCTTTCTTCACTTCCGTCTAGAGCCCACACCCGTTGCGAAAGCAATGGGAATGCTTTTCCTCCTCACCTTTGCCTTTCTTGCTCTTGCCTGCTTCATATTTTCCAAGAAAGAATATCTCTTTGAGGATTAGCCCCTCCGCTTCTTTCAAGCAGAATGGGGGAGCATATTTTTTTAGGGGATTATTCTATTTTTGTTCCTCTTCTTTCTCTGGTTTTTTCTCTTTGAGTTTGTCGATCAGAGCCTCGGGTATGCTTGCTGTTACCTTAATCTGATCTTTAAGGGCTTGGATCTGAATCTTATTCATCAATTCCCCAACCTCGGGTTTCTCCGCAGCAGCCATGCCTCCCATTGCCTTGAATCCATTGAGGAGATCCGCGATTTGTTTATTCTTGGTCTCATCGCTGCTCATTAAGTTTATTTCTAAATCAATAGCCTTGTTTTTATAGTCGAAGAAGAATGAAGTAGCGCTTATATCTTTTAAATTCTGAAGCATAGGATTTTTTGATGCAGCCTCTTCCCTTGCTGCTGGGGGAAAGAGGATAGCACCCCAAAGCATGGCGTTCTTATTTGTCTTCTGGATTAGGTCAGAGAGAGCCTGATTTTTAAAAACATTCTGTCTCTTTTTTTGAATAACATCAAGAACCGATTTAACTCCATTTCTATTGCCGACAACGAGATGAGAATCGTCTAGGAAAGAAAAGTGTCCCTCGTCTTCATCCTCTTCTTCTTTTATTCCATAAACGGTAATTCCATTGTAGTCTTCCTCGAGCACGGCCTGACCTTCCTCTTCTGCTTTTTCCCTAATCAGAGAAAGCAAGGTTTCTTTTTTATATTTTAGGTTTACTACTCCTGCCCCTTCCATATTTTTTTTCTCACCCAATTCTCCGCCCAATGAGACTGCAACAAAATAGACATCTTTTTGGGGGTCTATCCCTGTCTTCTGAATAAACTCCTCATATTTTTTATAATTCTTATCTTCTTTAATTAACTTATTGGCCATTTCTGTGGTCATAATCCTGTGCATATCAAGAAAAATGACTCCCTTTGTCTCTCCAGGGATGAACTTGAGCAGGTCTTCAGTCTTAGATTCCATAGCCTTTGAAGCCTCTGGTTTCTTACCGCAGAAGAGCATTGTGAAGAAGACAAGGATCAAGGTGCTCAAAGTAAGAGTAAATTTTTTCATTTCTCCTCCTCGAAAAGTGGATAACTTCTTAGACTATATCAAATGTTACTAATCATAGCAAATCATTTCCTCATTTAACTTTCTTTATCGAAGCCCAAGGCAAAAACGTGTATAAACTTTTTTCCTTTTTTGAGACTTATGCAAATGTTTCCTTTTTTCTTTTTCTCGCTAACTCGCTAAAGAAAGTTTTTTTTGATATAAAAAATACCTTACCCAATCCGAAACTAGAAAAGTAGAGCCTTTTTAAATCTATTGGGTCAACTAAAAGAAATTGAAATTAGTAGAGGAGAATTACTAGAAAGTAAGTCATGAAGGTGAGATGAATAAAGAGGCTCCTCACCTTGAATGAACCTTTAACAGAGTCAAGGAGGGAGTGAATTATCATTTGAGAAAAAAATGAGGTGTAAAGATGGAAAAGCAGACTGAAAAAGATTCAATGCCATTTAGAAGCCTTGTGCAGAAAAGGAGAAGCATCAGACGTTTTCTGCCTAAACGAGTTGAGAGGGAGAAAATAATAATGTGTATTGAAGCTGCAAGGGTTGCACCTTCAGCTGATAATGTTCAGCCGTGGAGGTTTCTTGTCATAGATGATCCCGCGCTTAAGGAAAGGTTTTCTAAGGTAGCGTTTTCTGGGATATATTCCATTTCTAAGTTCGCTTCAAAAGCCCCGGTTCTTATTCTCATCCTGGCTCGCCTGGATATAATTGCTAATCGCATAGGACGTCAAATTCAGGGTATTCAGTTCTACTTGATTGATATCGGGATAGCAGGAGAGCACATCGTGCTTCAAGCGGAAGAGCTTGGCTTGGGCACGTGTTGGATAGGCTGGTTCAACATCCGAAAAACCAGAAAATTCTTCAACATTCCCCGCAAGTTTAAGGTAGTCTCCCTCATAGCCATGGGTTATCATGAAGAGCTTTCCTTGAAGAAAAAGAAAAGAAAAAAACTTGAGGAAATTCTCTGGTTCAATAAAATCGGGGAATCAGATTTCAACTTTAAGAGGAGCCTTGAGCAAGAAGGCAAAGATGATGGAGAGAGCGAAATAGGCTAAAAGCCAGAGAGGGATACCTGCAATTTCTGGAAATCTTGAAGGATAATTGATCTCAATGCTCTTCACCGGAATATCTCCAGGAAGGGGAGGCTCTCCAGGATTAAGGAGTTCATTTAATAAGTTTTTTCTGATTTTTATTTTAGAAATTCTGCCTAAAGAGCTTTCGCCAATTCTGATTTCTTTCAAAAGTGAATCTCCTCCAATTCTCAGCTTAATTTTATGAGAACCATTCTCCAAAGCCCGAATACGCCAGTTCACTTCGTTAGTTTCCTCAATTCTGAGGGGGGAGGTTTCAACCTTGATTGCCGGAGTTTCTTCTATGGAAAAAGATGTAGTGAGGAGGTCAACCTCATTATCCAGTTTGACCTTCAACAACGTTCTTTCCTCAGGGGCTAAAGGAAGAGAATTGAACCAGAGGTTGAGCTGGATCAGGATTATGACAAGAGGAATGATCATTATCAGCATGGGTTTAATAGAATAGCTCATGTATTTGAGGTTATATTTGAGAATGCTCGTTTGTGCCTTCAATGTTTGACTCAAGCTATCTTTATAAAGACGTATCTCAAGAAGATGAGCCTTGATTTTATTTTTTATCTGTTTGATTCCTTTCTGGTTGGAGAAGATACGGAAGACAAAGAGCATAAAAACTGCTGTCAAGAAAGAGATGTAGGTTAGCCCTATCCAAGGGTTCATTTCTTTAAAAGGATAGATAAAGAAGGTGAAAATATTTCCCAGGATAGAGTTAAAAACCCACATCTCAGCTTCAGGAAATATATCCAAGTCCTTTTAATTTTTTCTTTATTTCTTCTTCAGATTCAACTTCATCGAGTTTCGCCAGTTCTTTTTCCAGGCAATGAGTGATGAACTCTTCGGGAGAGGAATAGCCGCATATTTCAGCGTATTTTCTGGCCTTCTTGAAGAGCTCCTTTTCCAGTTTAATTTTTACTTTGCCCAAAATGGCCTCCTCAAAATATTGGTTTACCTATCATTTCTTGAGGTATTTCGATGTCAAAGACCTTAAGAATTGTGGCTGTAAGGTCGTGAAGCGCGGGCGCTTCTCTTTTAATTTTTTGATTCGTGAGAAGTATCCCCGCTAGGATAGAAGGGTCCATACAATGATCGCCACTCCATTTTTGCCTGTTATCCTCGAAGAGAGGTTTTGGTATTCTTCCTAGAGGTGTGGCCCATGAGGCTCGATAGCCCCTGTTGTAGCCTATAATAATCTCTGGGGCATTTTTTGCCTCAGGTCCATGGTAAACATTTTTAGTGATATAAGCATTGAGGATAACCCTTTCTCCCGTCAAAGGGTCGACGACCCTTTCAAGCTTTTCTGCTATTTCCCTCACCAGGGCATCTTTCTCTTTTCCTGGCTTTACGATTCCTTCAGCCTCTCTTCCTTGTTCGTTAATGTAGAGGCTATTTATCCCATAAGCATAAGCTTTTGTCCTCGACCAGTCAGTGTTTTGAAAGAATTCAGTCTCTCCCTGCCTCCATTCCTGGATGAGTTTGAGATAGCCATTTTCTTTGAGCCAGGTGTTGAGGTTGAAGCAACGGCGGAAAGGAGTAAATCCGTGATCTGAGATGACCATCAGCAGTGTATTTTTATCCACCTTTTCCATGGCTTTGGTTAACATTTTGTCCGCTTCTTGATAAATATTTTCGATTGTGTTTCCAAATTGAGCCGCTAGTTTTTCGTCATATAGGGGATGTTTCCTGTCAATCAAACGCCAGAACATGTGCTGTCTTTGATCAGTGCTCGAAACATAATAAAATAGAAGGCCTGATTCGAAACGGGAGAGTTCGTACTCGAAAATTTCTTTCCTTTCCTTGAGAACAAAGTCGTCGAGTTCAAGGAACTCTTTCTCGTCCAATACATCATGGTCGAGGGCTTTGGTATCAGCAGGAAGACCCTTGGTGAAAAAGGGACCAAATCGCCTTGCCAATTCTTTAGAGTATCCTTCTGGAGTGGAAATGGGGAGAGCAGGCTTTGCAGGGTCGATGTTGATAGGTGAAACATAAAGTTTAAATGAAGGTCTTATCTGTTTCAGATAAAATTGACATATTCCACTCACGCTCTGGGTGGGAATCATTTCAAAACGAATTCTCTTCCATTCACTCCATTCGCCCTCTTTTAGGATGAATTCATGATCCTGGATTGAGATCTTTGCCAGGGGATTTTCAGGGTCTATGAACACCTTGAAATCGAGATACGATTCGGGCCTATCTTTCTTGAAGGTATTTATAGGACCGGGAAGTCTTGCTTCCACTCTGTTACCAATGACATATACTTCATGAATTCTTCCTCCGCCGATGTCTTCTTTCATTTCAGTGGGTTCATCGGTGTAATAGTTAAATATTCCATACGTTCCCAGAATATCAGGAGTCCCCATTCCCGAGAGAGTCCTCTGTTTTGTTTCTGCGGGTGGGTAGTTTGAGGGTATTTTGAAGACTGTAGCGGGGATGTCGTAAGTTTCGAGGATTTGCCAGAAAGCTTTTCCTTTGCGCAGGAGTTTAACATTGCCTCCTGAAAGGGGGAGAACATAGTTCCCCAGTTTGATGTTTTTTTTCGGTTCTTCAGTTGAGGAAGCAGAGAAAATGGGGATATAACTTTCTGGGTCGCGATGAACAAAATCAAAAATACCATGCCCCCCCGGGTCCATTCCTGTGATGAAGTTTGACCAGGCAACCGGGCTTTGGGGGGGTATACTTGTTCCGAGGGGCTTGAAATCCCCCTCACTCATGAGTTTTTGAAAAGCAGGAAGTTTTCCTTCCTTTACCCATATCCAGAGGAGGTTGGGGTCCATACCGTCAAAACCCAGAATCAGGATTTTCTTTGAAGTTTCTCTCTTCCCCAGGGTTTTTGCAAAGAGTTCTTTTCTTGCGTTTTCCGCCAGAAAGAGGGAAGAAAATAAACCAACTTTAAGAAACTCTCTTCTCTTCAAAGTCTTCATTTCTTTTCTCTTTTATTTTCCATTTTCTCTTTTAAATTCGCCTTCACCAGAGGGCGGCCGTCCATATAGGGTGGAATTTCAATCCCGAAAAGTTCGAGCGCAGTGGGGGCAATATCTATGATTGAAGGACTTGGAGTAGATATTTTCTGGGAAGTAAACAGGACTCCAGGAACGACTCCAGGGTCTATACAATGGTCTCCACTCCAGGCTTTCCTGTTGTCCTCAAAATAGTTGTCGTTTACTTTCCCTATTACTGAATCCCAAGAGACCCGATAACCTTCGTTGTAGCCAACGATTAGGTCAGGACAGTTTTCTTTATAAGGACCCGCGGGGATTTCATCTCTATCGAAGATTTTGTTGATTGCTTTTTCATTATTCTCGTTGTCTTTGAGTCCGCTCAATTTTTGAATTATCTCATTTTTTAAAGCCTTCTCTTCGTCGCCTGGGTTGACTATTCCCTTGGCCTCCCTCCCTTTTAGGTTGAGATAGATTCCTCCCAGACCGAGACCATAGGCTTTAGTTCTTTCCCAGTCTACATCTTTGAACCATTCTTCACTCTCTTTTTTTCCATTCTTGAGGCTTAAATATCCATTTAGATAGAGCCATGAATTCAGGTTGACGCCCCTACGAAAAGACTTGAAGCCATGGTCTGAAATGATGATGAGGAAGCTTTGGCGGTCAAGCTTTTTTAACACTTTTCCCACAAGGTCGTCCATTTTCTGATAAAGTTCTTCTATGACCTTGGCACTCATCTTTGCTTGTCCTGTTTTCAGGGCAGGATGTTTCTTATCAAGATAGCGCCAGAACATGTGTTGGATGCTATCGGTTGTTTCAAATACACACACTACGACTCCTTTACTTGTTTTCTCCAACGCATTAAAGAGCATTCCTTCCCATTCTCTATGGTTTGAATAAGTTAATTCAAGGAAGGCCTTCTCGCTCAGCACATCTTCATTTAGAGCCCAGGTATCGTTCGCCTCTCCAAGGGTGATGAAACTTCCTAAAAGTTTACTGAGATAAACAGAGTAAATAAAAGGATGGGAAATGGGAAGAGCAGGCTTTTCAGGGTCGATGTTTAAAGGAGTGACATACATTTCAAAGTGGGGATGAAACTCAAGAATATAAAAACGGCAGATTGCCCTGATTTTCATTCCGAGCCCGGGCTTGAATGTTAATCTCACCCAGTCAGAGAAGGTTTGTTTTCCTAAGGAAAATTTTTGTCCTGAGACCTGTATCCAAGCAATCTCTTTTTTTCTATCGATTCTTATTTTTAAGGGGATGTTGATTTCTTCTTTCTTTTTCAAGAATGAATTCTCAGGACCTGAGATATAGGTGTTTATCTCATCGCCTTCAAGGTTTACCAAGATGTTTATTCCCCCTTCGCGTTTCTTTATCTTTTCCTTGTCAGAGGTGTAGTAGAAAAAAGTTCCCTGACTTCCTTTCAGATCAGGAGCGCACATCCCAGAGAGTAAATGGCCCCTGAATTTCTCAGGGGGGAAGGTTATCGGGACGCGAATAATGGTGCTGAAGATTCCATGATCTCCCAAAATTTTCCAGAAAGGAATGCTTTTCCTTAAAGCTTTAATCTCAGGTTTGGAAAGCGGGATGTTGTACTTTCCAATAGAGACGGTCTTTTTTGGTTTTCCAATTCTTGCGGAAGAAAGGTCGGGAAGATAGCTTCTCGGGTCACGGCTGAGGAAATCAAAGATGTTGTGTTTGGCGGGATTACATCCTGTCATGAAAGATGACCAGGCTACAGGAGAGATAGCAGGAATGGTGGTCTGGAGCCTTGAGTAGCCTCCCTCTTCTTTTAGTCTCGAAAAATTAGGGAGTTTCCCCTCAGCCATAAATTTTTCTACGAGCGAAGGCTCGAGGCCGTCAAGTCCGATGATGATTAGTTTTTTTATAAAACTCTTCCTGTAGGCTTTCTCTCCTTTTATGATACGCAAAACGAAGCGAAAAGGCCAAGAAAGGAGAGATAGAAGGGCGAGGATGAAGGTGAGAAAAAGAACCAGAAAAGAAGAAAGGAAGGCAAAACCAGCACCCGGGCCGATGTAGGCTTTGAGAGGTAAAGAGAGGGCCATAAAAAAGAGGAAAGCAAAAGAAAATTTCCTGAATTTCAAGGGCTTATTTCCCTGCTTCATTTCATGCTCTCCAAGATGAATTGAGCCACATCAGAAATAAATAGATTCTCGCCATAATCCTCAATCGACCAGAAAAAGGCGTCATCCCAAGTATGCATCCCTTGAAGGTTTGAGCGACCAAATATTTCTCTTTTCTTGACTGATGCCTTAATGTCGAATCCATATTCAGAGAGAACAATGAGGTCTGGCCCTTCAGCTACGTGAGGACCAGAGTATATTTCCTCGACATCAAAAACCTTCCGAACTACTCTTTTCCCTCCATAATCCAGCTTTTCCAGCCTTTCTCTTATTTCTTTCTTGAGCTCTTCTTTTTCTTCTTCTTCCACACATCCTTTCGGGAATTTTCTTTTCAAGTTTATATAAATTCTGTTTGGTTCCATGACAAAAGCTTTCGTTTTCGAGGAAATTTCTTTTAGCTCATTGGGGGCTGGTTTCTCATAATGGAGAAAACCCTCTTTTTCAAACCACGCGTTGAGGTAGACCTCCTGTTCAATTTCCGTGAAACCATGGTCAGAAATGAGAAACAATCCATGATTGTTTTTAGAAAGGTTTTCGTATTCCTTAACTATTTTGCCCACAATCTCATCTATTTTTTTATAATAATTCAAAAAATTTTGATGGTAAGGATGTTTTTCATCTTGATAGGCATTCCATAAGAAATGGTGGAGACGGTCTGTTCCTGTGATTACAAATTCAAAGTAATCCCAGTCCTCTCCCCAGAGTAATTCCCATGCTTTAAAGCGGGCTTGGAGGGTCTTTTCTAGATCTTTCCATAAAAACTCATGGTCTTCTCTAGAGCGAAAAGTATCAATGTCAATTTGATAACCTATTTTTTCAAGCTCCGGCTTTAAAGAAAGAGGATAGACAGCCTTGGAAAGGTCAAGGGCTACAAATCCAGAAATTAAAACACCATTAATCTTTCTCGCTGGATAGGTAGACGGTTGGTTGATGATGATGCATCTTTTGTTCTCTCTCCCCAGTTTGTCCCAAAATGTTTCTTTCTTCAAATCCAAGAAGCTTGGAAAACGCAAATCGTATGAGTTTTTTTTGAAGTCTGTGAAACCAAATATTCCATGAGAACCCGGGTTGGAGCCAGTCATGAAATCTGTCCAGCTAACTGCGGAGATTTCGGGAAGACTTGCCTTCATTCTATGGAGATAACCTGATTTAATTATCTTTGAAGTTTCTTCCAGGATTCCTTTTTCAGCCAGCTCATTGAGAAGCGAAAAAGGGACTCCATCGAGTCCTATGAGACAGGCTCTTTTTCTGCTTTTTTTCTTTTTGAATAGATTCATGAAACATTTAATTATATCAGCCGCCTCTGTCTTGTCAATTTGGCTTTGGCTGATATTTGCTGGGATTTTAGAATTTAAGTTAAGGCCTAAGTTTAGCTCAGAATGATTCTTGCATCCACGATGAGACAGCCTTTTCCTTTTTCATAGACGAAGAGTGGATTTATGTCTAGTTCTTGAATGTCTTCTAGCTCTACCACCAATTGGGAGAGCCGCTTGAGACAATCAGCTATAGAATCTATATCATACACGGGGCCTCCTCGATATCCTTCCAAGATTTTATAGGTTTTGGTCTTGGTGATCATCAACTTGGCAGTTAGCTCTCGAATGGGGGCGAGCCTGAAGGTTACATCTTCCAAGGCCTCAACGTAGATTCCTCCCAATCCAAACATCAGGATTGGTCCAAACTGGGGGTCTCTATTCATTCCCAGAATCACTTCTTTTCCCTCGGGTGCCATCTTTTCTACCATAAAGCCTGCTATCGAGGCGTCGGGCTTCTTGTGTAGTACCTTTTTTCTGATTTCGTGATAAGCTCGACGTAGTTCCTTTTGACTCTCTATGTTGAGTCTTACCCCTCCAAAATCGAATTTGTGAAGGATATCAGGGGAAGCTATTTTCAAGACGACTGGGAAGCCAATCTCTTTTGCGGCCTCTATGGCCTGTGATTCGTTTGTGGCCAGCCGGAAGTCGATGACTGGAAAATTGTAGGCCTTTAAGATTTCATACGCTTCGTGCTCCAGCAGGAAACGCCTTCCTTCTTTTTTTGCTTGCTCTATGATTCTTTGTGCCTGAGGCTTATTGACTTTGAATTTTTTTATTTCTGTCTTGGGCCTTCTCAGCCAGGAGGTGAATTCGGTCATTTCGGCAAGCGCTTTAGCGGCTGCTTCTGGAAATCTATAATGAGGAATGCAGTTCTCTTCGAGAATTTCTTCTGCTCGAGAAATGTCATAGACGCCTAGCAGACAGCAGAGGATGGGTTTTCTTGAGGCCTTGGATGTTTTGACCACAGCCTCGGCTATCTTTTCTACATTGGTAAATGCGGTTGCAGTCACAATTATGATACAGGAATGCACATTTTGGTCCTTTAGGATTGCTTCGAGAGTGAGTTTATATTGTTCATATTGAGCCTCGGCGATGAGGTCTAGAGGATTGTTTATGTTTAGGGAAGGTGGGAGAACCTTTTTTAACACCTTGAGGGTTGTTGGGGAAAAGGGGGCAATGTTCAGTCCATTTCTGATGCAGGCGTCAGTAGCGAGTATTCCCGGTCCACCTGAGTTAGTGATGATGGCGACGTTTTTTCCCTTAGGAAGCGGTTGAGTAGAGAAGACTTTGACGAGATTGAAGACTTCTTCCAAAGTTTCTCCTCTTTGGACTCCTGACTGGCTAAAAATTGCGTCATAAACCTTGTCCGAGCCTGCGAGGGAGCCTGTATGGGAAGAAGCAGCCTTAGCGCCAAGGAGCGTTCTTCCTGCTTTCAAGGCGATGATGGGCTTAGGGTGTGTAGGGTGGGTTGTTATTTCCCTTGCTATCGACATGAATTCCCTGCCGTTTGAGAGGTCTTCAAGGTACATCAGAATCACATCTGTTCGAGGGTCGTCTTTCAAGTACATAAGCAGCTCATTCTCATTCACCCCAGCCTTATTGCCCATGCTGATGAATTTGGAAAATCCAATTTTAGTTTCTTTGGCATAATCGAGCACAGCCACACATAATGCTCCGCTTTGGGAGATGAAAGATATGTTACCCTGTCGTGGCATGGGAGTGCCAAAGGTGGCATTTAAGGAAGAGGAGGGGTCGGTATTAATCACTCCTAGACAGTTTGGACCCAAGAGAGAAATTCCAAATTTTTGTGCAATCTTCTTTACTTCTTCCTCGAGTCGAACCCCATCTCCACCTATCTCCTTAAACCCTGCAGAGATGACTATTGTCCCTTTGATTTGCTTTTCTCCACATTCTTCGAGAACTTCGGGAACGAAGCGTGCAGGGACGACGATGATCGCAAGGTCCACCCTTTCGGGAATGTCTAAAACCCTTGCGTAGCATTTTATGCCTAATATTCCCCATGCCTTGGGGTTTACCGGATAGACAATGCCTTTAAAGCGGCTATCTATGATGTTGGCGAGAAGAGAATGTCCGACACTTCCTTCTTCTCTGGAGGCGCCTATTATGGCAATTGATTTTGGATAGAAGATAGGATCCAGCTTTTTTGCAATCAGGGAGAAATCATTTCTTTCATCTACCATGCTTTTTTCTCTCAGGAGATTGCCTTGAGAATATGGTCAAGGAAAACTTCTTCTGAAACTGCACCTTCCACAAAGGCTTTTTCGTTGATGACAGTCTTGGGAACAGCAAAAACCCCATATTTTTGGACAAGATGCGGAAATTCTGTAGATTCAATCATGTCTGCCCGGATATGTTTGGATTCAAGGGCAAACTGATGGCTAAGCCTTACCGAGAGAGTACAATAGGGACAGGTGGGGGTAACAAAAACCTCAAGATGAATATTCTTTTTAATACTTCTAAGGATTTTTTTAGTCTTTTCCCCTAAAGAAGTTTCTTCCTTCGAAACATCGATAATTGCTTCGATGAGGCTTGTATATTCATAACCGGAGGGAATTCCAAAGAACCTGATTCTTGAATCTTCCTTTCCAGCCAAGAGAGTCGCGGGAATTTTGTCTATCTTATACTCATTCGCCTTTTCTCTATCAGCCTCAAAATCATAAATGATGAGCTCTAGCTTCGGGGATAAAGAGCTCACTTCTTCTAGAAGCTCTCTGGTCTCTTTACAGAAGAAGCATTCTTGAGCCCTAAGATGCTCAGGGACAATTAATCTCCGGGGCTCCTGAGTAAAATAGATGATTTTTACTTCCCCTTGAAGCTCATCTTCGAACTTTTTTTTGGTATTTTCTTTTACTTCTTTTCTTAATATTTGCATTCCTTGCTCCAGATTTAATTATCATAATTTTCTTTTAATAAATAATCAATGATTTATGCTTGCAGAAGGGACTTTTTAAACTAAGTCTTAAAAAATTCCGGGCTAGATTTTTTGATTTCTGAGCGCAGAAGAGGTTTCATTGAATGTGGGCTAGAAAGTAATCAGAAACTTCGACTTCATATTCGTAGGGGTTTAGAGTCTTAACTATGGTTCTTTTATAAACATTCTTTTGGGCATCGAATTCTGTGAGGTCGACTATTTCTCCATCTATCTTCTTTCCCTTCTCGTCGGCAATAATCTTTATCTTTGGCCTTAAAATAAAGGCAGGATCCATGTTTATTTCAAAAACAACACCGACTTCTCCTGTATCGAGTAAGACAAGGGTCCCCACTGGATATGTTCCCATCATGTTGATGAATACTTTGAGGATGATGGGGTCAAATTCTTTTCCGCTCATTTTCAACATCATCTTCAGGGTTTCTTCTCTTGTGTAGACCTTTTCTCTATAGGGTCTCTTCGTAGTCAGGGCATCGAAGAAGTCACAGATTTTGACAATTTTGCTAAATAAATTAATATCTTTCCTCCACTGGAGCCGGGGATAGCCGCTTAAATCTTCCTTAAGATGATGCTCTAAAGCCACATGGAGTGCGGGGAGGGGAAGGTGGCTGAATTCCCGAAAGTGGGCAAGTTTTTCGGCTCCAAGATGGGGGTGTTTTTCGATGATCTCCCTTTCTTTTTCATCAAGCTTATCGGGTTTGAGAAGAATTTCTATAGGAATTTCTGTCTTTCCATAATCGTGGAAGAAGGCGCAGATTCCAAGGTCGGCAAGCTCGTTTCTATCTAATCCGAGTCTTTTCCCTAAGGCTATAGAGAGAATTGAAACATTGACAGAATGATTAAGGGTATATTCATCATAGTTTTTGATTGTAGTCAAACCGTAGACAAATGATTCATTATGGCTGATATGGTTGAAGATAGATTGCATTAACCTTCTGGTAGTATTCAAGGGAACCTTCTCTTTCTTTTTGAGTGTCTCGAACATCTCTTTCAAATGCATGATGCTCAGGAAGAAGACCTTGGTTGCATACCTCTCGTCACTCTGAAAAAGTTCATGGGATGGAATTTTTTCTACCAAAATATTTTTTATGTCATTTTTTTTCAGGTTTTCTTTGAGTTCTTGATAGGGATTTTGAGGAGTTTCTTTCTTGGAAAAAACAAGGATGAATCTTTTAAGCTCTTCTTCATCGAGCCCTTTTTTGAAATTGAGCTGATTGATTTCTCTTCTTTTAAATTCACTTGCGATAAATTTGAAGAGGTTATAGTTTGAGAATATGAACCTGACTTTTACTCCATTCAAGAAGAGGCTGCTCAAGCTTAGCAAGAAATTGCATTCACCGTATGCCTTAATCACATTTTGGATGAGGTTATAAAGAGCCTGAGACTGGCTTAAGAAAATGAGATTATTGGGCTCATATATCTTGGCGATTTTCAAGGTCATGTTCAGGCGGGAGATAATCTCGAGGGCTTCTGAGTTGAGTATTTTCTCTTTTGTTTTTTCTTCCATTAATCTATCTTTGGCCCTTTAAGATTCATTTTCCTTTTCTTGAGCGAAGGGAGGAGTTTGTCGCAGGGATATTTCTCTAATCGCAGACTCACATGTTTGAGATATTCTTTTCTTCTTGGAGGTTGCTCCTATTTTTAGGAGCATTATGGCATCTTCACTTCCTACTTCTTTTAAGGCCTCAATAGCACAGAGAGAAGTTTCCAGTTTTTTGCCGAAGGAGAAAAATTTCACCTTTTTTAATATATTTTGAAGATGGGCAAGGGCTTGTTTATCAGCACTCTTTACCATGCACAGGAATAATTCCTTTTTTTCTTCTTTATTTTTTTTATTAAACTTCTTGTCTTTTGCGATTTCAATCAAGCGTTTAAGAATTTCACCCTCTTTAGGGTAGCGTAGGTTGCGAAGGGCTTTTATTCGTAATTCTTCATCATCATCCTCTAAGAAGGAAATCAAGGTTCTCTCTGCTCTTATATCTTCGATTCTTCCCAAAGCTTCTATGGCCGCTTCCTTTATAGATTTATTTTTTGAGCTTACGAAGATTGAGAGGTGGGGAATGGCTTTTTTGCCTTCCATGAGACTCAGAATGGAGATTATTTCTCTGCTCAAAACCGGACATTCATCCCTGGCAAGGCTGACGAGCAGGGGAAGGTCTTTGCTTCCCATTTCTTTTAGGTAGTTTAAAGCCATGCGCCTGAAATCAGGGCTTTTTATCTCCTCGAAAAGATTGCCAACCAAGGAAATTGTCTCTTTCCCAAGAAGTTTGAGGTATTCAAAAAAATCTCCCTGATTCTTAATCCGACCTTTAACAGCGAGTTCTCTCAGCGAATCGAAAGAGGTACTGCTTTTAAGATTATTTAAAAATTTTTCTAAAACCTTTGCTCTTTCTTCATCCTGAGCCTTAATCTGGTTGCTTAAGGTAATTAAGTTTGAAAGGAGTTCTGCGGCAAGATAGAATTCACCCTTCTCCAGAATTTCCTGATGAGTGTGCATTAATATCTCTAATGTTTCTGAAAATTGTAGGAGGCGTTCTTCGCTACTCAGGATTTCAAGGATTAAAGTCATTAACTCCTCTTCAGGACGCACCCTTCTGCTTCTCGTGAGCATGGATTCGAGGAGATTGGCCTCCTCCTCGCTGAGTGTTGAGTGAATGTCGAGAGGATGGATTTCAGTGGCGCCGGGAGCATCTTTTCCCCCATTTTCTTCGATTGTTGAGATTTCATTGGCAATTTCGCTCAACTTTAATGTGTTACGGTCTTCGGGAGAGAGTTTGAGCTCGCCCTGAGTTAGCTTCTTCTTATCCACTTTTGGTTCCGAGAGCTCTCTTCCTTTGGTGATCTTTGTTTCCAGGAAATCATCCGGGGCAAAGTATCTGATATTGGCAAAATCTTTTTCCCAGAGGAGATTGACAATATCGCTTTCTTCTGGTGGTAGTTCATAGGCCCTCTTGATTGTTTCCAGGAAAGCTTTGAGTTCTTCTCTTTTCAAATCTTTGTAAAAGAAGAGCGTCTGCATTCCGTCTTTATAAAAAAGAAAGGGGAGGCTTTTTATTGCCTTTTCATCTTTGAAGACTGAAATTTCATTGAAATTGAAGCTGAATTCATCTATTCCAAGTTCAAGCTTCCAGTATCTTGAAAGATAGGAGCTCAACTTTTCCCAGAGCTCCTCGAAGAGAGTCTTGGAGGTAGAATGCTCAGGAGAAAATATCTTCATTTGAGAGACAGTCTTACTCATTAAATGCAAAATGTATCTTATCTGCTCCAGCTGGATTTCTTCTGTTTGAGGGTCTCTTTCCTTTTCAGACTCTTCTTGAGAAGAAGGCGTCTCTTTTTCAAGAACTAAGGCTTTGTGTTGAGGTTGAGTGTGCATGTCTGAATTTTTGTATGAATTATTTCCCTTTGCTTTCATCCCTTCCTTAAAATTATACTTTAAGAGAAGTTTAAAATAAATAAAAATAAATAAAATGATGCGGGGCACAAGCAGCTTCCTTGTTCAAGGAAGAGTGATGTGGTATATTCAAAAATCATTGAATATTCATCATAAAGAAGGAGAAAAAAATGAGGAAGAAAAAGAGGATGAATGTAATTTTGTTCGTCTTTCTCGTTTTGTTCAGCATTTCCCTTGTTTTCTCGCTTGAGGAGGCAAGAGTTCTTCGTTTTCCCTCTGTACATCAAGACCAGGTTGTTTTTACTTATGCAGGAGACCTCTACACAGTTTCTTTCTCAGGGGGAATAGCAAGGAAATTAACCTCCCATCCAGGTTATGAGCTTTTTGCGCGTTTTTCGCCTGATGGAAGATACATCGCCTTCACCGCTGAATACGATGGCAATCGTGAGGTCTATGTCATACCTAGAGAAGGAGGGGTCCCTAAAAGGATTACTTTTACCCCCACCCTTCCTCGCGATGATGTTTCAGATAGGATGGGGCCTAATAACATAGTTTTGGGATGGACGCATGATAATAAACACATTGTCTTTCGTTCGCGGATGAGGGAATGGAATGATTTCAATGGACAGCTTTATCTAGTTTCACTCGAAGGAGGAATCCCGAAACAGCTTCCCCTTCCTAGGGGCGGATTTTGTTCTTTTTCAGATGATGATTCCAAGTTAGCTTATAACCGTGTTTTTCGTGAGTTTCGTACCTGGAAAAGGTATCGAGGGGGGATGGCAGATGACATCTGGATCTACGATTTCAAGACAAAGAAAATAGAGAACATCACTAAAAACCCTGCTCAGGATGTCTTTCCCATATGGAAAGGGAATAAAATATATTTCCTCTCCGATCGAGATGAGCTGAAGAGAATGAATCTTTATCTCCATGACCTTGAGAGCAGAGAAACAAGAAAACTCACGGATTTCAAGGAATTTGATATAAAATTCCCCTCTTTGGGCGAAAGAGCGATAGTGTTTGAAAACGGGGGATATCTTTATTCCTTTGACCTTGAGAGTGAAGAAATTAAGAAAATCCCAGTTATAATTTCTGATGATTTAGTGAGCTCAAGGTCGAGGATCATCAAATTGAGTGAAAAAATAACCAACTATGAGATTTCCCCGGATGGAAAGAGGGCTCTTTTTGGAGCAAGGGGGGAGGTGTTTACCGTTCCCTTAAAAGAAGGGAACACGAGAAACATAACTGAGACCCCCGGAATTCATGAAAGGTCTGCCAAGTGGTCTCCGGATGGAAAATGGGTTGCCTATATTTCAGATGCCACAGGAGAGGATGAAATTTATCTTATTCCTCAGGACGGTTCCTCTTCAGCACGCCAGATAACAGAAGGTGCTGATACCTATAAATATGAGATTTTCTGGTCTCCAGATTCAAAAAAAATCCTGTGGAGTGACAAGCTTCTTCGTCTTTGCTATGTGAATGTTGAAACCAAGAAGGTCGAAGTTGTAGATCAAGCAAAGCGCTGGGAAATAAGGGATTATTGCTGGGCTCCAGACTCGAACTGGATTGCCTATGCAAAACCAGAAGTGGAAGGGATGACAAGGGTCTATCTCCACGATTGTTCAACGAAAAAGACATATCCAGTGACGCAAGAATGGTATTCTTCCTATGCTCCTTCATTCCACTCTGAAGGAAAATATCTCTTTTTTGTCTCTGATAGGGATTTCAATCCCGTCTTCAGCAGGACAGAATGGAATCATGCTTATCTCCAGATGGCGAGAATTTATCTCGTGACTCTTTCTGAGGAAGTTAGGTCACCCTTTGAGCCGAAGAGCGATGAGGTTGGAAGTGCGGAGGAGAAGAAAGATGAGCCTAGAGGAAGCACTAAGAAGGCAGAGGGCGATCTCAAGAAGCTCAAAATCACGCCTGAGGGACTTGAAGATAGAATTATCGGTTTGCCCATTCAAACTGCCGATTACTGGCATTTAACTTCGGTAGGGAATTATTTATATTACCTGACAAAAACCTTAGAGGAAAAGAAGCCTTCGCTAAAAATGTTCGATTTTGAGAAGAGAAACGAAACCAACCTGGGAGAAATAGATGGTTATGAAATTTCGAGTGATCAGAAGAAAATGTTGGTCTTGAAAGAAAATTCATATGCCATAATCGATGTGCCCAAAAACAAGCTGGAAGTTGAGGAAAAGCTTGATCTTAGTCAGTTAGAAGTTAAGGTGGAACCAAGGGAAGAATGGAAACAGATTTTCAGGGAATGCTGGAGGCAGATGAAGTATTTTTTCTACGATCCTGGGATGCATGGAGCCGATTGGGAGATGATCAAGAAGAGCTATGAACCTTTGGCTGAGAGTGTGAATCACAGAGCTGATTTAACTTATGTTATCGGAGAAATGATTGGAGAGTTAAACGTTGGCCATACTTATGTGGGAGGAGGTGATATTCCCCAGATAGAAAAGGTTAAGGTGGGGATGCTTGGAGCAGAAATAGAAAAGGAAGAAAAGAGCGGTTTCTTCAAGATTAAGAGGATTTTAAAAGGTGAGAATTGGGATTCAAAGCTTCGTTCGCCCCTTACTGAAATCGGGGTAAACGCTTCTGAAGGTGATTTCATCTTGGCCATAAATGGAACCCCAACCAAGGGGATGAAAAACATGTATGAATATCTGGTTAATACTGTGGGGAAACAGGTCAGGTTGAGACTAAACAAAGAGCCAAAGGAAGAGGGAAGCAGGGAGGTTGTAGTAGTCCCCATAGAACATGAGCTTCGACTCTATTATTATAATTGGGTCCAGCAGAACATTGAGAAGGTTTCGAGGCTGTCTGAGGGGAAAGTGGGTTATATCCACATCCCGAACATGGGTCCGGATGGGCTGAATGAATTTGTCAAGCATTTTTATCCTCAGCTTCAGAAAAAAGCGCTCATCATCGACGTCAGGGGTAATGGAGGGGGGAGTGTTTCTCCGATGATTATCGAACGTCTGAGACGTGAGATGGCGATGGTGGGGATTGCGAGAAACACAATCCCTGCCCCTGATCCAGAAGCTGTTTTCCTGGGCCCGATGGTCTGCCTCATGGATGAGTTTTCTGCTTCAGATGGAGACATATTTCCCTATAGATTCAAAAAACATAAGCTCGGGAAATTGGTGGGAAAAAGAACATGGGGTGGAGTAGTGGGGATAAGAGAGACCCTCCCTCTCCTTGATGGTGGATACCTCTACAAGCCGGAGTTTGCAGTTTATAGCGAAGATGGTAAAGAATGGATAATCGAGGGTCATGGAGTAGAGCCTGATGTTTACGTTGACAATGACCCTTCCCAAGAATACGAAGGAGTTGATGAACAATTACTCAAAGCGGTGGAGGTTGTTCTAGAAGAATTGAAATCGAAAGAGAAGGAAATACCAGGTCCTCCCCCATATCCCAAAAAGTAAGAATAAAAAATCTCATCTTCTCTATCGAGGGATAATCGTAGGGAGGAAGGAGGTAGCTTGAATGAAAGAAAAACGAAAGGTTCTCTGTGTTCACTGTGGAGCGGCAAACAATTTTCCCCTTGAGGCGCTGGGGAAGAAGGTGCTCTGTGGCCGCTGCAAGAATCCTCTTCCAGAGCCTGGCATGGTTGTGGAGACAGATGCTAAGGGAATTAACCATCTCCTCTCCAGTTCTGTTCTTTCAGTCCTAGTTGATTTCTACTCACCCAGGTGTTCGCCCTGTCAGCTCATGCATCCTGTGCTTGAGGGCCTTGCCAAAAGAAGGGCAGGAGAAATAATGGTAGTTAAAGTGAACGTAGACCTTCATCCAGAGTTAGCCTCTTCTTTAGGGATACAATCTGTTCCCACCTTCATAATCTTCCGCAAAGGTAGAGAGATGGGAAGGATAAGCGGAGCGATGCCAGAGGCAGATTTTGCGCTCTGGGTTGCGAGTAGGGCATGAGAATTAGGGCAAGAGGAGGAGGCATGAAAGTTTATGAAGTGATTGTTTCCAGAAGGTCAATAAGACAGTTTAAGCGAGATTTAATTTCTAGGGATGACCTCATTTCGCTGGTAAATGCTGCGAGGTTGGCTCCTTCAGCAGCAAACCTTCAACCTCTTGAGTATTTGGTGGTCGAGGATGAAGAGTTGAGGAGGAGTATTTTTCCTTCGCTGAGATGGGCAGCTTACATCGCCCCCGAGGGAAACCCCAAGCCGGGGTATGAACCTCAGGCTTACATCATCGTCCTGGTGAATAAGAGGATAAGAAGCGAGAAATATGAAAGGGATGTGGGAGCAGCTGTTGAGAATATGATCCTTGCTGCTTGGGAAAAAGGAATTGGCAGTTGTTGGCTCATCTCCATAGAAAGAAAGAAGTTGCGGAAAACCCTTAAGATTCCTGAGTATTATGCGATAGATTCTGTTCTTGCTCTGGGTTACCCCGCGGAGATGCCTGTTATCGAGGAGATGAAGGATTCAGTCAAGTATTGGAAGGATGAAGGAGGTGTGCTCCATGTTCCCAAAAGGAGGCTTGAGGAGATTGTCCATTTCAACCGATTTTAGGCTCCTCAGAAAAAGCTTTTTTTGATCGTTGCTTAGTGCTTGAAAAATGGTTCTAATAACCTGCGAGGATCAATTCTCTGACTTTTATCGTTGGCCCGGAAAAGATACTCCGAAATTCAAGGTCATTCCCGATGATTTCTATGTCTTCAAGTATTTGACCCAGGTTTCCGGATATGGTTATTTCCGAGACCGGGTAGAGTATTTCCCCCTTTTCTACCCAGAGACCGAAAGCTCCTCTCGAAATATCACCTGTCAAAGGATTGAGACCCAGTCCGAGGCAACGAATGAGGATGAGTCCTTTTTCTAAGCTGCGGATTATTTCCTGAGGTGGTGTTTCTCCGGGTTGAAGATAGAAATTGTTGGGGCTTACACCAGGGCCCTCCGCATTCCCGGTTGAGCGAAGGTTTAGTTTTCTTGCGGCATAGGTATTACACAGATAATTTTTGAGGACTCCTTTTTCGATGATCACCGTTTTTTGAGAAGGAACACCCTCTGAATCAAACGGTCTTGTCCCCAACTTGCCCGGGAGTAAGCCGTCATCGAAGATGGTGATCGCCGGATTTGCTATCCTTTCACCCAGGCGACCTTCAAGGAATGAAGCCTTCTGATAGATGGCAACCCCAGAGACGCAGGAAAAGATAAACCCCAGGAGCCAAGAGGTCATGGTTGGTTCAAACACGACGGGAACTCTCTGAGTAGGGATTTTTCTTGGGTTGAGCTGGCGAACCGTCCTCTGCACTGCTTTTTGTGCTACTTCTTCTGGGGATTCAAGCTCTTTGAAATGTCTCTTTGTGGACGACCAGGAATCTTCTACCCTTTTGTCTGTCTCTCCTGCCTGAAGGGCGAGACTCAGGCTGCAGAGGGTTTCCTTATAGCCATGAAGAAAGCCATTGGAATTGGCGAGGATTGTTTTTGCTTCTCGCGTTTCAAAGGTTGAACCGTGTGAATTTGTTATTCTTTTATCCGAAAGGGCAATTTTTTCTGTTTCTTCGGCAATCTTTATTTTCTGCTGCGTTTCAAGGCGAGGTATTTCAGGGTCATAGAGCCTCAGGGCTTCTAGGTCAAATTCTACCTTAGAAGGAGGAGGGAGCCCTGCAAATTCATCCGAGTTAGAGAAAAGGGCACGCTCGAGAGCGTTACTCGCTAAGCGCTTCAGAGTCTCAGGCGCAAGGTCCGAAGATGAGGCGAAAGCAGTCTTTTTATCTTTTATTACTCGAAGTCCAACTTGCCTTGATTTTGCCTCAATCAGGTTTTCCACATTTCCCCATCTTACATCCACTGTGAATTCACTTGTCTCTGTGAGAGTTACTTCAACTTCATCCGCTCCCTTTTTGAGCGCATAATTGACCAGGAATTCTGCCAATTCTTTCAGGGAGCTTTCTTTGAACAAGGAATTTTTCACTCCCTGCCCCCTACTGTCATCGAGCTTATCTTCAAAGTCGGACAACCGTCTGTTACAGGGATTTCCTGGCCTTCTTTGCTGCAAGTGCCTGTCTGGAGTCCAAATTTTAAATCTGAACCTACCATCTCTATCTTGTTGAGGATGTCGATGTTTGAGCCGATTAAGGTTGCCTGTTTGACCGGCGCTGTAAGCCTTCCTTCTTCGATTAAGTAGCCAGCGCTTACAGAAAAAGTAAATTTGCCTGAATCCTCTACTTGTCCTCCCTGATACTTTGCGGCATAGAATCCCTTTCTTACTGAGGAGATTATTTCATCGGGGGAGAATTCACCCTCGGCAATGTAAGTGTTACTCATTCTGGGCAAGGGAATTGAGGAATAATCCTGTCTTCTCCCGTGTCCAGTTGGAGGCATTCCCATGAGCCTGGAAGAAAGTTTGTCTTGAAGAAAACCCATCATTTTCCCCCTCTCGACGAGGATTGTTTTCTGGGGAATGGTTCCTTCATCGTCCATGTTATATGAACCTCTGAAGAAGGGAATTGTGGGGTCGTCGAAAATAGTCACCTGGGATGAAGCGACCTTTTTTCCCATCTTGTTCCAGAAAATTGAGGTTTTTTTTCGGTTAAAATCAGCCTCAAGAAGATGCCCTACGGCTTCGTGGATGAGAACCCCACTTTCCCCTGCGGCAAGGACCACAGGCATTTCTCCTGCGGGTGGGGGTGAGGCCTCAAGGAGAAGAAGGGCCTCTCTGGAAGCCTCTTCTCCAATCTCCTCAGGAGTGAGAGAAGTGAGGAAATATTCGAGACCAACTCTTCCTCCCCCTCCATAATAACCGGCTTCGCGTGTTTTGTCCGACTCTGCGATTGAAACACAAGTAAGCTTGAGCAAGGGACGAAGGTCAGAAATGAGGAGTCCTTCAGAGTTGAGGATGGTTATGTATTGAAGGAGCTCAGTATAGGTGGTCTTAACCTTTTTTACTTTTTTATCAAAACGTAAAGCGCTCTGATAGGCTCTTTTAACAAGAGATATTTTCTTCTTCAGGGGCTCTTGATTGAGGAGTGTCTTTAAAGGGTAGAAGTTTTTAGGGGGGAGGGATGGATGGAAGGGAAGAGAGGCTTTTTCTCTTGTGCCTTGAGCTATCGAGGAGGCGGTACGGGCTACTCTTTCTAAGTTTTCCACTTCAAAGTTGTTCGTGTATCCGAATCCGGTTTTCTCTCCAGAGACGACCCTTAACCCAAGACCGATTGAAATGCTCTCTGCAGTCTCCTTTATTATGTCTTCTTCCATGTTGATGAGGTTGTATATTCTGTATTCAAGAAAAACTTCTGAGAATTCGCCTCCTTTTAAAAGGGCAAGGTCGAGAATTCTTTTGAGTGTAGAAAATGAGACCCCAAATCTTTCTTCTGGATCAAAAGGTTCTTTTTTCATCCGCTTTATATATTTTAATCTATTTTTTCCCTCTTTTCATACGAAGGGCCGTGATGGCGAGCAAGATTATGCTCATCGTTCCCAGTGAGTACTCGAAAAGGTTTGTGATGAGATGAACCCCTATGCCCGAAATTATAGCTATGCGCGCTTCAAAGCCCAACAACTTATACGTCAGAGACCAGGCTGATTCCCAGGTTCCGAATCCCGCAAGACCTTTTACAGGGAGAATGGAAGTCAATTCTGCTCCTGTGGTTCCCAGGATTGTCTTCCACAGGCTGAGTCTTTGTAATGAATATCCCTGACTCCGCAGCAAGGCATAGAGAAGAAGAAGAAGAGAGCAATATTTAGAGAGGCGAATTAGAAGAGAAAGCCCAAAAACTCGCCAGTATATCTTTCTCTGCTGGATATGCTTGATTTCTTCTACGGTTAGTTTCAATTTGTCCAAAGACTTTGAGGCCCACTCCTTATTCCTTGTTTTTAAAATTCTTAACAGAGATTCGTATATTCTGGTAGAAACCAGAATGAACTCTGAAATCTTCCAGAAAAGGATGAAGATAAGGAGAAAGAAGATGAGGGTAAAGATTAGCAGGGGTTTGGTCGAAATCATAGAAGCGCCAGAACCTACGGCAAAGATAGAGCTAGCCAGGAAGGGACTCAACGTCAAGAAATCAAACACAAAAGAGAAGAGAAATGTGGAGGTCGCTGATTCGAATGAATAATTTAGCCTTTTGTTAAGAACATAGATGTAGGAAAGAGACCCTATCCGAGCAGGAAGGAGGTCGACAAACAGGTTACGGATGAAGGTTACCAGCAGGATGTTTCCCCAGCTTATCCTGAGCGGAAGAAGAAGGATCTTGTATCTCCAGGCTCGGAGTCCTGCTCCTAGGAGCGAACAGGCAACGTAAGCCAAGAAGGCAGGAAAATATAAGAGCGAGAGGACCTGAATGAGGTCTTTGAGGTTTATTTGGCGGATTAAAACCCAGATGAGGATGATTGAGATTGAAAAAGAGAGGAAGAGGTAAACATGTTTATGTCTCAGCATTCCTGGATATTAAATTCGAAGATAGAGATTAAGTCAATTATTTAATTCAATCTCTTTTGTTTTAGTTAAGAAAAAATTATAATTTCTAATCATGGACGATAAATTCCTGGACAGAATCATCGCTGAAGCCCTCAAAGAAGATATGCCAGCTGGCGATCTGACTTCTGAAAGCATTGTCTCCCGAGGTTCTTTTTCCAGAGCTTCAATAGTGGCCCGCCAAGCGGGTATCCTTGCGGGCATAGATGTGGCCAAAAGGGTCTTTGAAAAGATTGACAGGGAAGTTTCTTTCACTAGTTTTCTTCGAGATGGTGAAAAATTTAGAAAAAATGAGAGGCTTGCCTTAATCGAGGGGAAATCGCTTGCTCTCCTCCAGGGGGAGAGGACGGCTCTCAATTTTCTCCAGCGAATGTCTGGGATTGCTACCCTTACTCATAGATATGTTAAGGCTGTAGAAATGACTAAGGCAAAAATCCTCGATACCCGGAAGACAACTCCCTGCTTGAGAGCCCTGGAGAAGTATGCGGTGAGGATGGGTGGAGGGATGAATCATAGAATGAACCTTTCAGAGATGGTGCTCATAAAAGATAATCACAGGAGATTAGCAGGAACAATCTCAGAGGCCGTGTCTCGGGTGAGGGAAAGGTTTCCAGTGGGAGTAAAGATAGAGGTAGAGGCTTCGAGTCTTGAAGAAGTGAAAGAAGCCTTGGTTTGCGGTGTGGACATGATTATGCTTGATAACATGAGCCTGGAGGAAATGAAGGCTGCGGTTGAATTTGTTTCAGGGAGGATTCCTGTGGAAGCTTCAGGAAGGATGAATCTGAAGAGAATAAAGGAGGTAGCAAATCTTGGAGTGGATTTCATTTCTGTGGGGGCTTTAACTCATTCCTCACCGGCCATAGACATCAGTATGGAATTTCTGGAGTAAAGAAATGGGTGGTGAAAAAAGTCTTATCACAGAGCTTCTGGTAATAGGATGCGGAATCGCGGGCTCGAGCGTAGCTTTAGAGGCGGCTAGAAGCGGACTAGAGGTGGTGATTATCACCAAACATGAAAGGGCAGAAGAATCGAACACTTATTACGCTCAGGGTGGGATCGTCTCTTTGGGTCCTCATGATGATCCCGAACTTTTGAAAGATGACATCATCAAAACTGGTGATGGGATTAATAATCCTGAAGCCGTGGACATTCTGGTTAGGGAAGGGAAGGAGCTTGTGAACAGGATACTCATTGGAGAGCTCCAGATCCCTTTCACCAGAAGTGCTCCCGACTCCCTCGATTATGCTCAAGAAGCAGGCCATTCGCGGAGGAGAATCCTACACATCAAGGACACGACAGGAAAAACCATAGAGGAGAGACTAATAGCAGCACTCAGAGAATACCCGAATGTGAAAATACTTGTGGACCACACTGCAGTTGACCTTCTCAGTGTTCCTCATCACTCGAAAGATCCTGTTGCTTACTATAGAGAGCCTCAATGCATCGGGGCTTATGTGCTCGACAATCGAACTAGAGAAGTAAAGCGAATTTTTGCACCTTATACAATCCTGGCTACAGGTGGATGCGGTTCTCTCTATCTTTACACCTCAAACCCGAGAGGGGCGATCGGAGATGGATATGCCATGGCCTACAGAGCGGGGGCGAGGATTGTGAACATGGAGTACATCCAGTTTCATCCCACTTCGTTGTTTCACCGAGATGCAGATGGTTTCCTGATTTCAGAGACTGTAAGGGGAGAAGGAGCTAGGTTGAAAACTAAAGATGGAAGGACATTCATGGATGATTACTCAGAGAAGAAAGAGCTTGCTCCTCGTGATGAAGTCACTCGAGCCATCTATGAAGAAATGATAGAGACAGATTCAAGCTATGTTTATCTCGATTTAGCCTCCTACGCAAAATTTGATATCAAGAAGAGGTTTCCCAATATTTACCATACCTGCTTGAAATACGGGATTGATATCACCAAGGAACCAATCCCGGTGGTTCCTGCTGCTCATTATTGTTGCGGAGGAGTTCTTGTGGATGGCTGGGGAAGAACTTCACTCAAGGGGCTCTTCGCCGTGGGGGAAGTTTCTTGCACAGGAGTTCATGGCGCAAATCGCCTCGCCTCAACCTCGCTCCTTGAAGGGCTGGTGTGGGGAACAAGGGCGGCAAGGTACATAGCTTCCCATTTCGAATCTAGGATAGCCTACAAGCCCTCTGAAATTCATGAGTGGTATTACCCCAAAATAGAAGAAGAAATTGACCCTGCGCTCATCTATCAGGATTGGCAGGTCATCAGGACTACGATGTGGAATTATGCCGGAATAATTCGGACGCGGAAGAGGCTGGAAAGGGCCAAGGCAGACCTGGAGTACTTGCGCCATAGGATTGATAAGTTCTATAAAGAGGCTCGAATGGATGCAAAAATAGTAGGGCTTAAACATGGGATTCAGGTTGCATTACTCATCACCTATGCTGCCTTGAGTAATCCTGTAAGCCGGGGAGCTCATTTCATAAAAAATTGATTGTTCACCATATTGTTCACCTATAAAGATTTTTCTTGAGAATTTATAAAACGAATCCTTTCATCTACTTCTACAAACTCTTGCTCTTCAGTAAAATAGTTTTTGCAAATTTTAAAAGAAAAAAATAGATTTTTTTTGAGCTCAAGATTAGTGAAAGCCTTAAAGATTCCATTCTTCATTCTCAAGCTAAAATCCTAGTTCTTAACCCCATTTTTTCCTCAAGGATTTATCTAAGAAGGCAGAAAACCCCAGGCTCTCAAGCCTGGGGATGAATGGCACACGGAACGAAGCCAGCAAAGCTGGGGGAGTGGAGGCAAATCCGGCATAATCTGGTTATGGCCAGATACACAACCTGAGCCCATACGAGACATCGGCTTCAATATCATCTGGTATGGATACCCAAATATCGGAAACGGGTGTTGAAAGAGAAAATAGCCATCCGCCTCAAGAAGCATATGTACGAAGCCTGTCGGATGAACAAGTGGTGGATCAGTGAGATGGCAATT
>CAYSCS010000045.1:0-28586 GCA_964429695.1 uncultured Eubacteriales bacterium | reverse complement strand
GGTATCGGCCCTCTGACATAATCTGGTTATGGCTTTCTTGTCTGATCGCGAATGTACTTTTTAACAATCTCTTCAATTACCTGGCCAACTGCTTCGGCAAAATACCCATCCGCCCAAAAACTGTCTCCCCACAAAAATTCCTCCAACTCCGGATACTCCTTCCCCAATACCCGACTCGTTCCCTTTTTGAATATCTGCACCACGATATGGAGATGATCATCTTGAATTGCCATCTCGCTGATCCACTACTTGTTCATCCGACAGGCTTCGTACATATGCTTCTTGAGGCGGATGGCTATTTTCTCTTTCAACACCCGTTTCCGATATTTGGGTATCCATACCAGATGATATTGAAGCCGATGTCTCGTATGGGCTCCGGTTGTGTATCTGGCCATAACCAGATTATGCCGGATTTGCCTCCACTCCGCCAGCCTTGCTGGCTTCGTTCCGTGTGCCATTCATCCCCAGGCTTGAAAGCCTGGGGTTTTCTGGCTTCTTAGATAAAAACAAGAACATCTCGCGATTAGTTGATAAAAATTTTTAAATTCGATTGATTAACCTAAAGATTTCATTGAGGTAAGCGTAAGATTAAGAGCCAGAACAAATTTTAGCAGCTAATTAGGAGCTAAAAATGGAGAGTTTACGATGGCCATTTTGTGAACAAAATTTGAAACGCCCAATTTTCAGTTTCATCCATTCGGAAGTAAGCGCAGTTGTTCGCATGAGACTTCGTGTCTTGTAAATTGGATGCGAAACTTCTGGGGGAGATGCTCATGCTAGAAAGAACAGCGGAGACATGCATCAGACGAAACAGAGATATGAGCTATGGACGATAATAAATTAAAACGAAGAAGGAGGTGATTGACGCAACGCTTTCATACATGCGAAAAATTTTGTAGACCAGCAAAGAAATTAAGTGAGGAAGACAATAAACTATATTTTAGAGTTTTCCAATTTAAATGCTTCATTTAAAGCAACTATTTTGATATAAGAACCAAATATAAAAACCGACTTTTATTGAGCAAAAACATCAATTTGAAAGAGATAGGGTAAAACCGTTTTATAGCGTTATCTAACCTTTATTAACTCTATTGATTTTAACCACACGTTTCTATCTTCTCCTATTTCAGGCCTGTATGCATCATTGTCAAACTCCAGTGTTAATTTTCTTTTTAGATCCTTCAATACTTTAAAGGTTATTTCATAATTCTGAAAATTTTGCGTAAGATAGACGATATTTTCCTTCAGAATGTCTTCAGAATAAATTTTTAGCCTCGAAAAAATTCCATCCACACAAGAACCTCTTGCCTTTATCCTGAGTTTATATATGCCTTTCACAAAAGATATTTCTGGAGTTTCCAATTCCACATTCCACGGCATTCTGATTTCGTCGTCTTTTTGAACTTTCACTTTTCCATAAATTTTAAGTCTGCTCAAAGGCAGTTTGAAATATGAAGTATAAGTTAAATCAATATTAGAAGTATACAAAGTAGCTTTTGTAAGGTGAAAGTCTTTTTCAACACATTTGATTAAATTTTTGTTGAAAAAATCATGAATTGCATTGCCTACTTTAGAAGACTGAGCTTCACATATCCAAAATCCTGGTATGTCTTCTCCATTTTTAATTTTATAAATAAGGAGCTTCAATTTATTCGGATTGTTTATTTCTCTTTTTGATGAGAAAATCTTATTAAAATACACTTCAAAAAACTTGTGAGCATAGATTGGATATTTCTTTTCAGAATCAGTCTCAATAACAAACTTTGCAGTTTCTCTCCACTGTGGTTTAGTAATTTTATTATAATAGTCTTTTGAATAGAATATATTCACTAAGGAAACAATAATTATCACTAAGAGAATGAAAAATCTTTCTGTTTTTTGTATAAAGAATCCAATCCCTTTAGCTGAAATTAATACTAAACTAGGAAGAACAACAATTGCATTTCTGCGAGTCAATGAAGAAGAATGCTCCAATGACCAAAAATATGGTATAAACAAAGGTATGAATATACTGCTTACCAGTAACAACTTATGATGTTTAAAAATATTTTCTTTTTCTCTATTATTTAGCAAATATACCAAGAATAAAGTAGTGAATAGAATTATAATGAAAGGCTCATTCCCAAGAAAAGTTTTCCAATAATCCACAAAGAAATTAGAACGAGGTTTTGGGATCCAAAAATTCCTTAACTTACCCAATCTTAATAATGTGGGGAACCACGGAATATATGATAGAATAATAATAAAAGTTATTACCAAAAAGTATTTTTTTTCGGACTTACTTTCTTTTAAGTACTCAACAGATACAAAAATAAAAAATATTATTTGAGAAGCAAAGACAAAAAGACCAAAATAATGCGTATAGATCAATAATACAGTAAAAAGCAGATACCATAGAGAGTTTCTAATAGATGGTCTTTTAACAAGTCTTACAAAAAACAAAAAGGAAAGAACGGTTAAAAGGAACAGAAGAGAATACATTCGAACTTCTTGGGAGTAGTAAAGATGAAAAGAGTTTACTGAAAGAATAGCAGACGCAAAGATTCCAACTTCCTTTGAGAAGAGCTCTTTACCAAGAAAATAAATTGCGATTATTCCAAGTATCCCAAAAATAGAAGACAATGCCCTTACTGAAAATTCATTTATGCCAAACATTCTTTCCCAGATTAGAAGAATTATGTAATAAAAAGGAGGATGAACATCATTAAATTTACAATAATTTATGATTTTCCAAATACTCGGATACTGTAGAGTCAAATTTATACTGAAAAGCTCATCTCCCCAAAAGACTTTGGTAAGTGAGTTTTTTAAATCTTAAAAATGAAGAAAATATTACCAAAACTAAAATAAGAATAATATTTAATTTAGACTTTATTTTTATCATTCAAATTGGTTCTTTTTTAATTCTCTCTATCGGCTTATTGCAAATCGCACCACGATAACTGACAAAATGGCTTATTTTAGAAGAAGCTTCAGAATTTGTTTCTCTTCTTAATAATTTAACCCCTCATCGTAGTTAGAAAATGCTTTCTCTAAATCTTCAATACCGACATTTTCTCTTATCGTTTCAATATTATAAATTTTTTGCTAACAATGTCAAAAACATTTGGCAGTGTAAACTTTTATGGGTGAAATTGGAGAAAGGTAGAAAAAAAGGCTCTTTTCCTTTATAAGAATGATGAAACACAAACCTTATAAGAAAGGAGAAAGAGCCCATAAAAATCTCTCTTAACGTAACAGAGCTCAAAAATGTTTTCAAGGAGATTCAGCGTCAGCCGGAGCGGAACTTGGAGATGATGCACATGGGAATGAACAAGAGCGTCGGTGAGTATTTCTAGGAGCTGATGCGGGCAGAGTTGAGTCATTTTTTGGGTCGGGAGCCCTATGAGCGAAAAGAGGGCGAGACGAATCATCGCAATGGCTCCTATGGCCGACTGTTCACGATGAAACGGTTTGGCGAGGTAGCGGTTGAGGTTCCTCGGGACCGGAACAGCAAGTTTCACAGCGAGGTCCTTCCCCGGAGCAAGCGGTACGAGGATGAGCTGCGCAAGGACATCTGTCTGATGTACCTGACGGGCGTCAGTACGCGGACATTTTCGATGATTTCGAAGCAGTTATTGGGGCAGAAGATTTCAGCAGGGGAAGTGAGCCGAGCGAACGGGGAGCTGGTTTAGGCAGTGGAGCGGTGACGGAGGCGGGATTTATCCCAGGAGAGGATCAAGTATATGCTTATGAACGGGGTGAATTTTTCGATGTGGATCGGCAAGAGCGTAGAGATATTGCCTGTCCTGGTGGCCCCTGCGGTGAGAGAGGAGGGCATGCGCCTTGTCCTGGGCCTGCAGGCCGGGGACAAGGAATCGGGCGGCTTTTGGCGGGAGTTTTTCAAGGATTTAAAGAGCCGGGGCTTTCTTCGGAGACAGTGGTGCTGGGTGTTATGGACGGATTGGCGGGGCTGGAAATGGTCTTTAGGGAGGAATTTCCGCACGCAGAGGTGCAGCGCTGCCAGGTGCACGTGGTACGCAACGTTCTGGCCAAGGTGCCGAAGAGACTCAAGCAAGAAGTGGCGGATGATATGCGGTCGATCTTCTATGCCTCGTCTAAAGAAAAGGCAGAGGAGTTTTTGTACGGTTCAAGGATCGCTGGGGGAAATGAAGTCCCTTCGGCGGTAAAATGCCTGGAGAACTCTGTAGAGTCGTACTTGACCTTCTTCAAGTTTCCACCGCAGGAATGGCAGGCATTGCGGACGACGAACATTATTGAACGGCTTAATAAGGAGTTCAAGCGCCGTATTAAGAGCATGGAGATTGGGGCTGGGGAGAATGATTGTTATCAGCTCTTGGCGTTCATCAGTTTAAAGATGGAGGTGCACTGGAAAAGAAATCCTATAGGAAAAGTAGCCTATAATCTACCGATCTTCAAAAGAGTGCCCTTGCTGGATTTCACATAAGATGCTTGACATTACCGTTATTTATTTCTTTTTCTTCCTCTTATACCATATTTTAACCAACTAATTTGGAAAAAAGCTAAAAACAACAATGCCAGATAGAAAAAATTAATCAAGGGGGTATTCAGAAGGAGAGGGAAATATTAGAGAGGAAAAGAAATCTATCCTTGACCTCATTAATAAATAACATTTTTTCTCACCTTATAAAATCCTCTCTTCTAGAAAAAATATGCCTACACATTCTCGAAAATGTTAAATGTCAGTTCATAAACAGATTAGGTCGCAACTTTCTGGAAAGCTCAGAATTAGAATTGTTGGGGGAGAACGAAAATTTTATGAATTCTCGGGCATTAAAACTAAATTTTACCTACAAATTTTAACTAATTTTTATTATAATTTGATTCTTATTTTTAACAATTGCCTATTCCTGGTTCCTTAGTGATAAAAGGAAGAAATCAAAAAAATCTAGAAATGAGTAAACTTGTCAAAAGACGCCTCTAAACTTAGAAAAGAAAGAGCACGATGAAAATAATTTTCCCCATAGTCGACCTTTTTAAGGGAGAAAATAAATCTATCGGAATAATGTCAATTTCCAGTGTGCTTAAGAAAAGAGGTTATAAGGCTGAAGTAGTAAACGCAGATTATAGAGAGATAAAGAAGAAAATTAAAAAGAATAACTTCACGGTGATAGGTTACAGCACGCCAACTGTCTTTGCCTCATATTATCTTGAATTAAACAGAAGGTTGAAGAAAGATTTTCCCATATTTTCTATTTTTGGCGGACCTCACCCCACCTTCTTTCCTGAGATGATAAATGAAGAGGATGTTGATGCCATATGCATCGGAGAAGGTGAATTTCCCTTTCTTGAGTTAATTCAAAAATTAGAAAAAAAAGAATCACTTGAAAATATAGAAAATTTATGGATTAAAAAGAATGGAGCTATTTTTAAAAATCCTCTAAGGCCGTTAATTGAGGATTTAGATAAACTTCCTCTTCCTGACCATGAAATTTATGAGGAGGCTATACCTTTCAACAACTGGTGCGCTTTCGTCATCACGGGAAGAGGCTGCCCTTATGAGTGCACATATTGCTTCAATCACGCCGCAAAGAAGCTTTATCACCAAAAAGGAGAATACATAAGGCGACGAAGCGTGGAGAATGTGATTGAGGAATTAAAGAGAATTAAATCTAACAAAAATTATGAATTCATCAGATTTTTTGATGACATTTTTATTCTCTCAGAAAAATGGGTAGAGGAATTCTCTGCTGTGTATCGGAAAAAAATAGGTCTTCCCTTCTCATGTTTGGTTAGGGCTAATCTTGTCAAACCAAATCTCATTAAACATCTAAAGGAAGCTGGGTGTCACACTATCTTTATGGGAATAGAATCAGGGAATGACCACATCAGAAATGTGGTGATGAAAAGAAAAATATCAAAAGAAGAAATAGTCACCGCCTCAAAACTGATTCGAAGCCAGGGGATAAACCTAGTTACGGGAAACATTTTAGGGGTGCCAGGTGGAAGCTTTGAAAATGACCTCGAAACATTGAGGCTAAACATAAAATGTCGTCCAGCCTGGGCATCTGTTACTCTCTTACAACCCTACCCTAAAACTGAGATTCATGAATTGGTTAAAAAAATGGGAATGGTAAAAGATAAAGAGATCGACTTAAACAAATATTCATTTAGTAGAAAGTCTGCCCTAATATTCCCTAATAAAAAGGAGAAGAGGAAGGTTGAAAATCTGCAAAAGTTTTTTGGACTCATCGTAGAATTTCCAACCCTCTGGCCTCTCATGAAATTGCTCATAAACCTTCCTCAAAATATAATTTACGAGTTCATCTTCAGCAGATGGGTAAACTTTTGCTGGTATTTCAGAGTCTTTCCCCCCAAAATAGGCATCCGCAAGATATCGAAGCAAACAAAAATTTACAGATTTTTTTATTTACTCTTGAGGAAAAATAAATTTTGATTGCCAAGCCAAGAATTTTAAGGGATGAATAAGAAAATTGTTTCCAAGACCCTTCAAAGTAGAGAGATAAATTTACATTTAAAATGGGGCTTTTTGAGCGGATTGTATATAGGAGGCCTTTTAGCCTGGATTGAATCTATCTACTTGCTTCTTCAACTTGGAACCTTTTTCATGAGCTTTTCTCTTTTTTTAACTTTTTTTCTGCTCTACTCTTTTATTGGCGCTTCCCTTGGAATAGACGCTTCTCTTTTATTATTTTTCTTAAGAATAAGAAAAGAAAAATGGACAAATGAAGAAACTTCATCCTTCTACTTTTCACTTTTTCTGGGGCTGGCGCTCTTTGCTGAAATATTTTTCTATCTCACGGATATTTATCCCTTTGGAGGGGTAAATAAATGGTCGTTGAAAACCCTCTCATTAATAGGAATGGGAGCTTTATTCTCTTACCTTCTGGCATGGATTACCTATTCATATCTTAATAAGCTTCTCCGTAAGAGCTTTTTTAAGCCTAAAGGAATAAAATTAACTGTGCTCATAGTAATTCCGCTCATTTTACTCATCTCTTTTATCAGCATTCAAAGAATTAAAACTCAGGAAGAAAGGAAATCTCTAAAGGTAAAGAAGATTATGCTGAAAAAGAAGATGCCAAATGTTCTGTTAATCGTTGTTGATTCACTGAGGTCTGATCATCTTTCCTGTAATGGCTATCATCTTCCTACTTCTCCATATCTCGACCGTATGGCTAGCGAAGGAGCTTTATTCAAAGCCACGATAGCAACTTCCACCTGGTCAGTTCCGACGCATGCTTCTCTTTTTACCGGTCTTTATCCTTCCAGTCATGGTGCTTTTTCCTTGTACTCGGTGCTTCCGGAAAATATCCCAACCCTTGCAGAGATTTTATATAAAAAAGGCTATTCTTCCCTGATGCTCTACAATAACCCCCTTCTAGGAAAAGCGGCTAACTTAAACAGAGGCTTCGACCTTGCTCTTGGAGTTGAACATCACAACAAAACTTCATTTACCCTTGAAAGACTTTATAAAAGATTCATCACAAAATCTTCTCCCTCCGAAGCGATTATAACTTTGGCCTCTAGATGGGCTAACTATTGTCTTAAAAACGACATCCCCTACTTCGTTTTTATGAATCTATTTGACGTTCATTATCCTTCCATCCCCAAAAAACCTTATTTTCAAGATTTCGTAAAATCAATAGAAGTAAATAAAGTCAATCATTCTCTTGTGCGAGCCTTCTCTAAGAGGATGAAATCAAGAAAGCGCAAACTTGAACTCTTCTCAAGGTTGTCTTCGGTAGACATGGAGTATCTGATAAGAGCCTATGATAGCAACATCCGATATGTAGACAAACTGGTAGAGGATCTGATGAGAAAACTGAAAAATAAGGAAAAATCTAAAAATACTCTTTTCATTCTCACCGCTGACCATGGTGAATACTTAGGAGAAATCGATTTTATGGGTCATTTAATAGATAAATTGTATAATCCAGTTCTTAAAATTCCGCTGATCTTTCATTTTCCTGAAAAATTAAATCCATTTATCGAAAAAAATTATGTTTCTCAGGTCGATATCATGCCCACAATTCTTTCTCTTGTTGGCCTCGAAGAGCAGATTCCTCAAGAGGTTCAGGGGAAGAATCTATTTTCAGGGAAAAATTCAGAACCATTAATAATCGAATTCTGGGACGATATAAAAAATAAATTTTCAAGGGCAATAATTTCATCTAACATGAAGCTTATCCTAAAGGGGGAAAAAGAAAAAGAATTATATGACTTAATAAAAGACCCGGAGGAAAAAATAAACCTTTACTCTACCCAGAGTTTGCTCAGTGATGAGTTAGAGAAACTGTTAGAATTAAAAATAAAATCTTTCAAAAAATATGAGCCAAAAATGGATGAAAAAAAGAAAAGAGAATTAAAAAAAGTTCTTCAAAGTCTGAGCTATATAAATTGATTCGTCCTAAAAGGCATAAAATTGATGAAGGCTCTTATCCTGAAACTCCACACATTCTTTCGCTACAATATATTAATTATTTCTATTCTCCTTCTTGCCTTCTCAGCACGGGCAGTTTATTCCCTATTGATATTTCCTCCTTTGCTTGAGAAGAAAGGAGAAGAGCTAGGATGGACAATAAAAGGGGAACTCGCTATCGATCCTTACCCCGAAATCGCTAAAAATATTGTGGCAGGAAAGGGATATGTGGACAATACAAATCGAATTAATTTTGAAAGATTGCCTCTTTACACTTATTTCCTTGTTTCGATTTATAAAATATGGGGAACTGAACTATGGAAAACCCAACTTATTCAATCTATTGTAGATACGCTTTCTTGTCTTCTCATTTTCCTTCTCTCGATGAAAATATTTAAAACAAGCTCCACTGCCTTACTAGCTTCTCTTATCTACGCTCTTTATTTTAAAATGATAAGCATCGTTTCCAGACCATTTACAGAGCCTTTTTATATCTTTCTCCTTCTTTTATTTCTATACTTTTTAGTTCAATCTTTCGAAAAGAAAATATTTTGTTTTTTCTCCGGATTCTTCCTAGGTCTTTTAACCCTTACAAAATCAATAACACTTTTTTTCCCAATCATCGTTCTCAGTCTCTACTTTTTAAAAGAGAAAAAAAGTTTTCTAGGTAAAGGAGTGGTTTTTCTCTTCTGTTTTTTAATTACGATTCTTCCTCTTTTTGTGCGGAATTATCTTCTTACAGGTAAAGTATTTCTCTCGACAGGAAGTGGAAAGATGCTTTATATGGGAACAATCTTCGACTATTCGAAGAATTTCCGCCTTGAGGAAAAACTGCTAATAAAAGAGATAAATAGCAATTATCCATTCCCTTATGACATAGAGGTGGATAATCACCTAAGAAAGCTAGCCCTCCAACAAATTTTTAACAACCCCTGGGATTATTTAAAAAAAGTAATCTACCGTATCTATTTATTCTGGACCTATCCAGATTATTCAACACCAATGATGGCCCTTAAAACGATCTTTACTCTCATCTTTAACGCCTTCTGGAGTATTCTGGCTGGATGGGGTTTTTATTTAGCTCAAAAAAATAAGATTACTTATCTCCCCTTTTTATTGACAATCCTTTATATTTACATAATCTATGTTCTTTCTTATTCATATTCAAGATATTCCTTACCCCTCTTTCCAATGCTCTTCATGTTTTCTTCATATGCACTGACAAATATCTTTAGAAGTAGTACTTCTCGATTCTTCTCATAAATCTAAAAATCAGCTTGATTCAAGAAGAATAAAGATTTTCTGTATCTCTTTCTTCATTTGCTCTAAGCCTGGGGGTTTAAAACCGAGCTCTTTCATCCTGCTCATATCTAAGCAAAAATCCATCTCAAATCCAAAAGGCGAAGATTCACCTTGAAGTTCAATCTTTATTTTTTTTTTATATTTCTCTTCATAAGCTTCCTTCACAAGCTCTGCAGCTTCTCGAATGCTTCGTGAGACCCCACTCCCGAGATTAAAGGTATGGTAGCCCATCTTTGAGATTTCAGTTTTTAAGAGCACTGCCACACCATCAATAATATCTCGAATAGAGATAAAATCTCTTTTCTGTGTTCCTCTACTTTTTAAGACAATTTTTCCCTTTTCGAAAGCAGATTTACAAAAATCATTGATGGCTAAATGCCAGCAATCTATTTCTTTATGCACTGGTGGACCAAAGCCGTTTGAGGGACGGATGATTATTGTCTTTAGATTGCTAAGTCTCCGGTATTGATGGCAATAAAGCTCCCCCACATAATGAGCTAAACCGTAATCATTCAGAGGAACGATGGAAGACTTTTCATCTATTATCTTGGTCTCTGGCAATCCATAAACATGAAATGTAGAAAAATAAAGAAATCTCTCCACATTTTCGCTCGCCGCCTCTTCCAAAACATTTCTTGTACCAAATCCTGAAACTCTGAGCGCCAATTCTGGATTTAGCTTAGCCTCCATTTGATCCAACGAGGCGAGATGAATGACTGCATCACAGCCTCTACAGCAAAAACGAATCCTCTTTCTATCTGTCACATCTGCCTGGATGATTTCATACTTCTTCCTCCAATCTTCAAAGATGAGGGGAATGCGATGAGTTAAAATCCTAACCTCACAACATAGTTCTTTAGATAGGAAACTCACAAGCTGGGACCCTATATATCCTAGGCCACCTGTCACTAAAATCTTCATTTTTTATGAATTAGGTGGAGAGCAAGATTCAATGAGAAGGGTGATCTCATTTTAAAAAGTCACACCTTTTTCATCTTCTGAATAATTTCCTCTCTAACGTTTAAAAAACCCTCTATACCAGGCGATGGTTTCAAGTAGTCCTTCCTCCAGGGTATATTTTGGCTTCCAATTCAGAATTTTCTTCGACTTTTGACTTGATAGATATTGGTGTTTAATCTCACAGCAAGAGATGTTAAGGATTTGAGGTTTTATTCTAACTTTCATCAAATCCATAATTTTTTCTACTAACTCAAAAACACTAAGCGGATTTTCATTGCTGAAATTGAAAGCCTCCCCTCTTACATCTTTTCTTTCGATCTCTTCAGCAACCAGCTTTAGGGCAAGCACAGCATCCTTCACATAGAAATAATCACGGGTATATGTTCCATCGCTACGTATTATGGGTGGCTTCTTTTCCAGTAAGGATTTTATAGTTCCGGGGACAATCCTGTTAAAATTGATGTCTCCTCCCCCATAAACATTGCCACAACGAGTGATAACGAGGGGTAGATCGTAGGTCTTGAAATAAGACTGAGCCAGCAACTCAGCACAGGATTTGGATACATCATAAGGATGCTCTCCTCTCAGAGGCATTTCTTCTGTATAAGGGAGGTTTAATTGTGAGCCATAGGCTTTATCTGAAGAGGCGAGGATGAATCTTCTTACTATTGTTAGCCTTCGACAGGCTTCCAGAAGATTCCATGTGCCCCTGATGTTGGCTTCAAAAGTGGATAATGGTGAGCGATTAGCTGTAGGAACAATTGTCTGAGCTCCCAGATGGAAAACTGTATCAATTTCGTATTCATTCAGAGTCCTCTCAATTAATTTGAAATCTTCCAAGTTACCATGAACTACGGTAATTTTTTCAATATTTTTTGAGTGAAATAGATATGAATCAGGGATAAAATCTCTCACCAAAGAAACAATGAAGCATCGCTCCTGGAGGAGTTCTTCTACAAGCCAAGAACCTATTAATCCTGTTGCCCCTGTAACCAGGACTCTTCTATCTTTCCAGAATTCTTTTTTCCCCGACAATAACTTTCTCCATTTTTATTTCCAGAGCATCCAGGGTGTCTCCCCCCTTTCGAACATCGTATTTATTTCTAAATAGTCCTTGTATGTATCCACCGCAAACCAGAAACCCTCATGTTTATAAAGGACCATCTGTTGTTCTTCTACCAATCTCTCAAAAGGCTCTTTTTCAAGGATACAATCTTCTTCGAGGTAATCAAAAAATTTTCTGTTGAAGACAAAAAAGCCACCATTTATGAAATCTTTCAACCAGGGTTTCTCTTGAAAAGAGAGCACTTTACCGTCTTTCCTCACCCTTACCTGCCCATATTTTGTCCTGGGATGAAAACCGGTTATGGTTGCTATCTTTTTATGCTGGAGATGAAATTCCAGAAGGCTTTCAATATTTATATCAGAAATTCCATCACCATACGTGGCCATAAAAAAATCACTTTTTACATATTTTTCGATTTTTTTTATTCTTCCTCCCGTATTCGTTTCTGCGCCTGTATCGGAAAAAATTATGTTCCAATCTTCCAAGGGAGTTTTAGAATCCAGAGTACAATATTCTTTTGTTTTTATTCTTAAGGCGAAATCGTTATTCATGAATTCATAATTTAGAAAATATTCTTTAATAGCCTGACCCTTATAACCCAAACAGAGAATGAAATTATTAAAACCGAAGTATGAGTAGCCTTTCATGATATGCCAGAGGATTGGTCTCCCGCCGATTTCAACCAAAGGTTTCGGTTTATACTCAGTTTCTTCACGAAGGCGAGTCCCCTTTCCTCCACAGAGGATGACAACAGGTATATTTTTATCCAGCGAAGGATTTTTACCTTTATCCAGTCTCATTTCATTCCCAAAATTTTATAACTTCAATTTCTCTCTTCTTATGGATAATATTTTGCTTTACTTTAAATGCATTTTCAATAGAATGGTCCATGTTGTTATACCAGAAAAGACCACTCCTTCCCGCAAGAATCAAATTTTCTATCTTGTAAAGAGACTCAAGGTTCTCTTTCAGTTCTTTTCTATAATTAGTCTTATAAAGAGGATAAGCATTTTCAAGCCTCTCAAAATTAATTGCGATTATTTCCTCTTCAGACTCTATTAATTTAACTTTTAAAAGCGAGTCGATGACTTTAGGAATAAAGGCTGAAGGATTTTTCCAAATTTCATCCTCTTCTTTACAGGTGACTTCAACGCACAAACCATAGAAGCCAGCGGGAGCATTTTTGGGAGAAAAAAGGACGGTATTATAAAGACGGTTAAAGATAATCTCTTTATCCACATAATATATCCATTGATAATTCAATCTTGGTCGACCTCTGAGACAAATGTTGAAAATAATAATATTTAGGTAATTTAAGTCATATCTTCTTATTCCAACAAGGTCGTTAAGCTCATTGAGAGGAGCAGTCCAGACGACGATATCATAATTTCGTGCCCTATTTTCTCCCCTGAGCTTAATCTCTTTTATTCTCCGATCATTTATAAGTAAAGAATCAACCACTCGACTCACTAAAATCTCACCTCCTCTTTTCAATATACTCTCCCTCAACCTCTCATGAAATTCTGATATTCCTCTTTGGGGATAATAAATAAAAACTCTCGTTTTTGGACTCAACCCGGTCTTAATGAGATCAAATAAGGTGTATATTTTTATCTCTTCGCTGATAACTGCTCGATTTACCCCAGCCTTTGCCCAATCAGGATGAATCATCTCATTGGGTAACCTTGTGAATTTTTCAGTATAGGGTCCGAAATCCAGTTCATACAGAGTCTTTCCGTATTTCTGGATGATGTATTCACGAAAATTTCTTGGAGCCTTTCTTTCCTTTTTTAAAAGCCCAGTTAAAAAATCCCGAAATATTTTCATCATGATAAACAGAGGAAGTTTGAATATCACGCGAATACTTATTGGCCAGTCATAATAACTACCTCGAAAATAAACTGAACTTTTCATAGGAGAGGTTATGAGGTCTTCCCCAAAAATCTGTTTGAGAAAGAGAACTACCTCCTGATTAGAGGAAAAAAATCTATGAGGCCCGCTGTCAAAGAAAAATCTTCCATAATGATACGTTCTCGCCAATCCGCCAATCTCTTTCTTCTTTTCAACCACAGTCACTGGATAGCCAGCTTCTGTAAGCTTGAAAGCAAGGGTCATACCGCATACTCCGGCCCCGACAATCAATATCTTTTCTTTCACAGCCTCTTTACCTTCTTCATTTCACACAGGATTAAATGCTCCAAGCATTTTAATTATTTTAGCATTCATATATTTTAATATTTAAGAAATATAGTTCAACTAAAATCTCCTCTTTATTTCGAAGAAATTTTAGAGGTTAAATCCAAAATAAATCTTTTGTTTTAAAAGAGTAAATTTCTTATATCAGATGAAAATAATTTTTCTCTCTAAGAGAGTTGAGTGATTTGTTCTTTAAGGAAGATTTTCTTTAGGGCAAAGCATAATTGAATTCCTAATCTAAACAAGATTATTACTCAGAAGAAAATCTATTTGAAAGAATAATCATTGACTCAGATGAAAAGCCATAAGAAAAATTGCGTACTTTTTCTTTAAGCTTTTTATGTGTCATAGCTTCTACCTAAACCTCTTGCTGCATTGTCTTCGGATTTTAATGTATGATAATATAAAATTTAATTGTCAATGGGAAGGAACCTTATTACTAGAGCATGTTATAAAAAAAGAAGGCTCTTGCGAATTCTAAGGAGGTTAAACCAGAAAATCTATGATATCTGAAGACTTAGAGAAAGAATCTAGATGAAAGCTCTTAGAACAAAATTGGTTATTTATAATTTTTATCTTATTGATATCCATCCCATTAGCCTCTTATATAATGAACTCAATGAAGTTAAACCCATTCTCAGTACCCTGAAAATATCTATTTTTCCCCCAAGAAGCAGGGATGAAGTAAAAAGAAAAAATTTGGAAAAAATAGAGTTTTTTATCGAAAAATAAAGGCAGGATTTAGTTAAAATTTTTATTTGATTGCCTTATTTTAGTTAAGATTTATAATTGGTTAAAGCAAGAAGATAACCTCTATGAATTTAATTTCTCTAAGTAAATGGCAAAGGCTTCTTGGCTCAAGAACTTTTTTGTCTCCCCCTCTAACCCTGATAAACTTTCTCAAATCCAATCTTTCGGACTTCCCGAGGAAGCCCCCAATACCCAAGGCACTCTGTATTTATGTCACCTATCGCTGTAACATGCGTTGCGCAATATGTGGAATTTGGAAAATTGATTCAAAAAATATAAAGGACTCCGAACTATCTCTTGAAGAATTTGAGTCCATTCTTTCCGATCGACTTTTTTCTCAACTTGAATTTATTAACATAAATGGAGGGGAACCCCATTTGAGGGAGGACCTACCTCTTCTTGCGGAGCTTTTTATTCATAAATTTAAGAAACTAAGGACCTTGACTATCAATTCCAACGGACTCCCTCCCCACAAAGTCTTATCCAACACCGAAAAGATAGCTTTGCTCTGCAAGAAGAAAAAGGTTCGCTTCTCGGTCAGTATATCTCTCCATGAATTGGGGACAGAGTTCGAGAGGATAGCCGGAATCTCGGGTGCTTTTGAGAAGGTCAACAAGACACTCCAAGGCTTGAAAGAGCTCCAAAAAAAATATAATTTTTATCTCTCCACAAACTGTGTCATTACCCCTCTCAACCTCTACGGACTCAAGCGCATGATGAGTTGGGCAGAAAGAAAGCTCATCCCTGTCAATTTCACTTTGGGAGAAGTAAGAGAAAGGTTCAATAATCTCGAACAAGAAGAAAATGTCAGAATTGAGGGAAAAGCTAAGGCATATTTGATCAAATTTTTGAAAGATTTAGCCCAAAACAAATCCCTTTTAAATCATCACGTCTTTCGATACTGGGAATTAGCAAGAATGGTAGAAAAGAATAGCGAGAGAAACTTAGCCTGCCATTATGCTATCGGTGGGGTCATTCTAGGTTCCAAAGGAGAGCTCTATTATTGTAAAGATAGCCGCTCTCTTGGAAATTGTCTTCTGAAGCCAGCCCATTCCATATATTTAGATCAAGAGAACCTGCGATACAGGAGAGAAAATTTAATTCGAGAAAAATGTAAGAAATGTCCGCCCAATACCTTCAATAGATTCGAGTTTGAAAAAGATTTATTGAAATTTCTAAAATTTCTTGTCTTGAGACACTGATTCATGCATCTTTTTTATCAGCTAAGCTACTTTCTCCAGATGACGAAGGAGCAATGGGAGCCTTTAGATGAGCTAAAGAAAAGGCAAGAAAAAAAGTTGAAGAGGCTAATTAAGGATGCATATTTTAGAGTTCCTTACTACCGGGAGCTCTTCGATTCGATGGGACTTAAGCCTGAGGATATAAAAAAAATTGAAGACCTCAAAAACGTACCCTTTATGACCAAAAAAATTCTCCAGTCCGAACCTTTAAAAAAAATAGTGGCGCAAGATATGAATCATTCTCGATTGATTAAAATCACCACAAGCGGTTCAACGGGGACACCCCTCAAACTCTATTACACAAGAAAAGACTTTACACGGTTGAACATGGGCTGGTTACGTCCCCTCCTCGCTCATGGAGTAAAACCCTGGCATAAGAAAATGGAGATCTCAGGACCACATAACATTCCTGAAAAAAGCAAATGGTACAATCTTCTCGGTTTCTTTAGGAAAAATGTCATTTCTATTTTCAATGAACCATCTGAATGGTTTGCTGCATGGCAATCCTCTAAATTTGATGTTTTATACGGATATTCAGGGAGTCTTAAGATTCTGGCTAATCATATTATCGCTAACAACCTAAAACCAATTAAGCCTCAATACATCTTCGGTGTCTCTGATTTGGTGGACGAAGAATGTCGAGAGCTCATCCAGAAAGCCTTCAAAACAAAACTAATTGACTTATACGGAGCAGCCGAAGCAGGATGTATCGCCTGGCAATGCCCTCTCTGTAATGGGTATCATCTAAATTCTGATACTGTCCTCGTCGAATTTCTTCAGGGAGAGAACTCCTCGCCTCCAGGCTCTCGGGGAAGAATCGTAGTCACCAATCTTTATTCCACAGCCATGCCTTTAATTCGCTATGAACTTGAAGACGTAGGAATCCCGAGCCCTGAAAACTCTAGTTGCGGGAGAGGACTTCCACTGATGAAAATTATCGAAGGAAGATGTGATGCTTTCCTGACGCTCCCTTCAGGAAAGACTCTCTCCCCCATGTTCTTCTTCAGTCTGATGAAAAACATAACAGGAATCAAGCAATGGAGGGTTGTCCAAAAAATACCCTCTCAAATTGATGTATATATAATTCCTTTAAGAAGCTTCGCGAGCCATTCCGCTCAGGATATTAAAAATGAAATAGAAAAGAAAATTGAAGACAAAATTCAGATTAAGGTGATCCTCACAGAGTCTATACCTCCCGATCTGTCAGGGAAATTGCGTGCAGTAATTTCTTATGTAAAAAATCCAGCTCTCATTCCTAAATGAAATATATAGAAAAAACTTAATTAAATTTAAAGAGATGAAAATTTCCATTTTGAACTCCCATTCAGTCTTAAATTCTGGTGATGCAGCAATTGTTGTGGCTCAAATCCAATTTCTTAAAAAAATATCCCCTGAAGTGAAGATAAAACTCTCTTCAAGAACCCCTGAAATCGATAAAAAATTTTATGGTCCCCTCGGAGTGGAAGTAATGCCTCCCCTCTTCCAGCTTCCGAGTCTGTTATCTGGGAGAGAACATAGGCTAAGAAGAATGTTCAAAGATTTATTTTCCCTCTCCTCAAAGAAAAGTCTCCTCATGGGGATAAAAAACAGTGATTTTATTATAAGTAGTGGTGGGGGATATTTGTATTCTAATCATAATATTTTTCCAGGTCCTATGTTCCTGCAGAACCTCTGCCAGATAATAATCTCTCTCCTCTTAAAAAAGCCCGTGATCCTCTTTCCTCAATCTTTCGGTCCTTTCCAAAACCATCTGGCAGTCTGGATGTTAAAAAATGTCCTTGAAAAAAAGAGGGTCCTTAAGGTCTTTGCTCGAGAGGAAAATTCTTTCAATTTCTTAAAGTCTCTCCTCAAAACTGAAAATGGCGAAAAAAAGGTAGAAATATGCCAAGATATGGCATTTTGCCTTGAATCCTTCACTAAAACTAACAAGTTTCCCTTAAACTTCGACCTCCCTCAACCCATCGTTGCCTTAACTTTAAGGAGCTGGGATTTCCCCTCTATAAAAAATAAAAGAAGAAAAGCGAAGAGGCTTAATGAATATTTATCTTCTCTAAGGAAAGCGTGTGAGAAGATTCATCAAAGGTGGAAAGGTTCTGTTGTTATTTTTTCACAATCCAGGGGACCTGGAATTTTTGAAAACGACAGAAAAATATCTTCTGAATTCTGGAAGGGACTAAAAGAAATCATCCCCGAAAAAAACAGACAATTCATTGACCTACCGGATGTTTTGCATCCCTCTTTTCTAGTTGAACTCATCTCTAAGACAGACCTTATCCTTGCCACCCGCTTTCACTCCGCTATCTTTGCCCTGATTTCTGGGGTACCTGCAATTACCATCTCTTATCAACCAAAAGGCAAAGAAACCATGAAAATCCTAGGCCTTGGAGACTTTTGTTTAGATATAGATGAGGTAAATCCTGAGAAGATATCGGAACTTATAGATAAGATTATCGATCATCATTCAGAGATTAAGAATAAGATATTGCTCAAGATAAAAGAATTGAGGAGTGATATAGAAAAAAAATTAGAAAATGCAATAGCACCACTCCTTGGTAAATAAAATCATGAATACCCTTAAGTAAGTACACATTCTCTTTAAATTAGATTGCTTATATAATCCCCTGATATACTTGATGCGTCTTTCTTGCTACATCATCCCAGTCTAACCTGTTTTTCATTTCTTCTTTCCCCTTTTTGCCCATTTCTTTAACTCTTTGAGGATTAATTAGTAATTCCTTAAGCCGGTGCACAAGACTCAAGAAATTGTAAGCCTCAAAAAGTGCACCATCAATCCCGTCATGAACTACTTCTCTATGGGGCGAAATGTCGCTCACCAGACAACAAAGCCCATAACTCTTCGCCTCTAAAAGCGCTATAGGGAATCCCTCTAAATAAGAAGGAAGAACAAAAATCAAGGCATTACTCAAGAGCTCTTCTTTCTCCTTGCCAGATACAAAGCCTGTATAGATTATAGAAGGGTCTTGCCTACTTATTCTTTTTAATTTTTTTAAGTAATCGCCCGAGCCACTCGGTCCACCTGCAATCACTAGTTTTATCTCCTCAAATTCTTTATCCTGGTTCTTCAAACTTTGATATGCCTTCATCAACCAGTCTACTCTTTTCTCGGGAACAAGCCTTCCCATGAAAAGAATGTATTTACCTTCTTTTAAACCATATTTTTTGTTTATTAAATTTGTGTTTCGAATCGTAGGGCAATCTATTCCATTAGGGATTAAGACTGTTTCCTTCCCATATTTTTCAAGGAAAAAATTTTTTAATTCTTTTGAGACTACAATTGTTCTGTGGGGAATTTTTATCGAAACATACTCTCCCAATTTGAGGAACAACTTAGCCATTTTCCCCCATTTTTCTGTTTTCCAATCCAGCCGGTGAACAGTGACCACAATCTTCTTTCCCGATAGCCAAGGGAGAAAACAAAAAAGGGAAGGACCTATGGCATGATAATGGATGAGATCATAATTCCTTAAGGTAGCATGGAGTGAACAAAATAGACTATGAGTCGAAGCATCGAGATGCTTTGTCCTTAAACTCGGGAGATGGATGAGCCTTACTCCATCATAAAACTTTATTTCCTTATTTGTGTACCATCTGCGCACATAAACATCCACACTGTAGCCAAGTTTCACCAGCCACCTGCTCAACCTATCCACATGATATTCCACCCCTCCAAAAGAAACGGGAATCCCTTTCTGACCGATGAAGGCTATCTTCAATTTAACACCTTAAACATAAGAAGAAGTCTTTTTCTCACTACCCATGAGGCAATCTTAAGTATATTCTTTTTCATGGCAGGAGCTACGGTCCCTATCATCCAGCAATTCTTCGGGCATCTCCTTACCTTATCTCTTATCTTCCTCGCCTTAGCAGAAAACCAGAGCTCTTCAAATGATTGCTCATGCAAGTTACCCACGCTCTCCAGCCATAAACCTTCCTCCAAACCATTGCAGGGCATCACCTCCCCCCTAGGGTCAAGGAAAAAGGTAAGGGTTGCCGCCGTGCAGGGTAGAAGCCTTGGCTCTTGTTGAATGTAATTTATTAACCCATGGTTAAAATATGCCCTGAACCAGTTTTTAATTCTCTTCGACTCCAATAAATCCTTGACTACGTTCTGAAAACCTTTAACCGCTTCGCCCTGTTTATGGAGTTTATTATCATATTTATGAAAATAATAAGAATTGTGTACTACAGCAGTGGCAAACTCAAGCCTCATGGCTTTAGAAAATCTATAAAGTTCCTCCAAATCTTTTATATTTCTATCAGAAACAGTGATGGCAAAGCCGATGTCTTTTAATCCGAGTTCTTTAAGCCCCAAGATAGACCTCAATCCATGTTCAAAACTACCTTTCACTCCCCTTAGCTCATCGTTTACTTCAGGAAGTCCTTCAAGGCTTACCCTGATTCCTATATCCCTGTTTTTCTTTGCTAAATCAAGAATCTTATTAACCAGATAGCCATTTGTTGAAATTACTATTCTCCTTGCTTTTCTTTTAACAATGTTGACTATCTCTTCGAGATCATCTCTAAGAAAAGGTTCCCCACCAGTAATGTTGCAGAAGGAAAGCTTAGGTAGTTTTTCGAGCAGGGAGGGTTTAAATTCATCTTCTATATTTGTGGGAAATTTCCATATATTGCACATCTGACATTTGTTGGTACACCTATAAGTAACTATAAGAGATGCCTCAATCTTACGCATGCTTTACTCTCGCTCTTTCATAGATTTTAATCAGCTCTCTATAATGGATTTCAGGGTTACAATTTTTCTCAACGAAATTTCTCGCCTTCTTCCCGAATTCTTTAATTTCTTCTTCATTTTTAAGAAGATATTCTATTTTTTCCCTTAAATCAATCGAACTCTTAGGCTTAAATGTAAGTCCTGTCTCGTAATCCTTGATGATTTCCGGTATACCTCCTATTCTCGAAGCAACAACAGGTTTTCCACAAGAGAAAGCCTCAATCACTGCTCGCGGATTATTTTCATACCATTCTGAAGGTAGGACCAAAAACATCGAGCGCCGAAGGACTTCCCTTATCATAGGTTGTCGGTGATGGCCAAAAAAGGAAATATTTTGCAATTTTCCTTCTCTTTTCAGCCTCTCAAACTCTATTCTCTGAGGACCATCGCCAAAAATTTTACATCTTAAAGGAAGACCCTCGATTGCCTGAAAAAGAGTCTTCAATCCTTTTTCCTGAGAAAGGCGCCCAATGTAAACCACACTCTTCTCCTCCCAGGAATAATAAGGCTGATAACTATCCAAGTCGATAAAATTCTGAAGATGCACAATTTCTGCTGAAAACCCCATTTCATTCAATTTATCTTTCAAGAACCTACTCGGGCTTATGAAAACATCAACAAGATGATATACATCCAGAATCTGATGGTGAAGATACATCTCTACAGTGTTCAAAAGGCTTTTAAGATAGGACCCTTTGCTGCAACGGTAGAAAAAGCAACTATAAAATCTTCTTTTCCTGCATTTTTCACAGATCTTATTCCCGGAAAGCATAGTGTATACAGGGCAAACCAATTTGTAATCATGAATCGTCATTACCGTGGGAATGTTGAATTTTTTCAAAGTATAAAGAATAGAAGGTGAAATTTGATGGTGGATGTTGTGGAGGTGAGCTAAATCTGGCTTCTCCTTTTCTACCAATCTCTTTAATTTCCTTTGAGCTTCAATTGAAAATAAGAGCCTCAAAGAAGCTTTAGTTTTTTCTCTGATTGAATTAGCCTTTTCGTAATCAATAGGGGAGAGAAAAAATTGAGAATAAGGAGAATCGAGATTTGAAGGATGTAACATAGAAAAAAAGATGACCTCATGACCTTTTTCACGGAGCAGTTTAGCCGTATCGAAAAAGATTGCTTCAGAACCGCCTTTCATGAAAAAAAATTTGTTAATCAATAAGATCTTCATCGTTGTTGGTCTTAGGAAAAAGTTTCATTCAGCCTAAAATCAATCAATCTTGATAATCTCTAATCCACCTAAAAAGACAACCCTATTCTCTCTGATTCCGGGGTTAAAATAGTCATTTTTGAGCTCAACACTCAGCGTATTTTCTCCTGGCGAAAGAAAAGTTCTTATGATTAGAAAATCCCATTTCTCCGTCTCGAGCATAACTCTATCTACCACTCGATTATTGAGCCTCATCACTAGATAAGGCCCAATTCCACAGGCAGTCTTCCCTCTTATTGAGAGACGCAATGCCTCCCCTCCACCATCCGCCACAAACTTAATTTTGCTCACTCCGTTTCTTCTGAGTTTATCCCTGAACCTTCCTTCCCATTTCTCTCTCGGGATGCTCTTTAAGACTCTTATCTTCTTTCCTGATAAATAGTCATCTTCCTTAAACCAGAAGTCTCCTGCGCAGAAAGAAAGTTTCCTTGGATCTGGAACTCCAAGTTCTTCTTTGGGACTCCAAGAGCGATCTGCTTCAAATAAGAGATAAATTAAAGGCTCTGAGAGCTGGAGGGGTTCAAATTCATGATTCATCCATTTTTCATCTTCAAAGATAATTTCTTTAATAAGCTCTCTTTTTCTGAAGAACTTATCTGCTTGAAAAATCCTGACGCTCACCGGCTTAGTTCTTAAATCCGGGTTTGAAACCTTTAAAGGAATAACCACCTTCTTCCCCACGTTCTCTAAAGCAAGGCCTGCCTTCTCCCTTGCCCAGCGAAAACGAATCCCGCACTCACCTTTTTCGTATTTATAGAAACCAAAATCCTGCTCCCAGCCGAACCTCTGCTGGCGATTTCCTACTGAAAGAGAGCGAGCCGAATTCCAGAAATTGGAAACGATGAAAATAATAACCAAAGTCAAAAGAATAACCCTTGAAAAACCTTTTCTTTTTGCTTTTCGAAAATCGAGAGGAAAATAGGATGTAGTCAAAAAGATTAAAAGCCAGAAAAAATACTTAGCCTCAAAAGCCCCAATGTATGAATGGAAGAAACAATTGACTAAAATCGAAGCCAACCCAGAAATTCCACCGATAAGAAGGAATTTCTCTCTTCCTTCAGAAAGAGACGATAACCAGTTTTTTCTAATACATGTTAAAATCACAAAAAAAAGCCATAAAAAAAGAAATAATCCTCCAAGCCCAGTTTCAGAGCAAAGTTGAAAAAAATAGTTTTCTGCTGAATCTGTATGCCTAAAAGGTAAATCCATAGCCTTTAAATAATTAGGGAGTTCTATTATGAATGCTCCCATTCCCACACCTGAGAGAGGGTATTCGGCTATCATATGAGAAGCAACTCTCCAGAAATCCAATTTCTTAGTAAAGACCTCACCCACCGAAACCTTATCTTGCAGAAGGTTCAAACTCCACCCTATCCTTTGCTGTAAAATCGATTTCCTTGAGAGGAGAATAAAACAAACGAGAAGGGCAAAAAAAAGAAAAATAAAAAGTGCTGAAAATTTAATTTTATTTTGATTAGCAGACTTATTACTCATCAAATAGAGCGCTAAAAAGACAAAGGCTGAAATTGCGATGCCCAAGAAGCCACTTCTTGAACCAGTTGCAGGGAAAACGAATAAGCCTAAAAAAATTAAGAATATAAATAAAATCCTCTTCATTTTTGAGGAGTAGAGGACTAGTCCGAAAAATAGAGGCAGACTCGAAGAAAGCACGACTGCAAAAGAGTTGGGGTCTTTGAAGGTTGAGTTGATGCGGTTAAGTTCTGTCCAGATAGGGGTGTTACCCAATCCAGAGGAATAGATGAGTTGAACCAGCGCAAAGCAAATGGAAAAGAAAATTGAGATTGAAAAAATAAGAAAAAGCTTTCTTAAATCATTTTTTGACTTTATGACATTGAATAGAATCAAGAAAAATATAAAGGCAGTCATATAGTTTAAAAAATTAAAAACGAGGCTCATCAGCGCTCCCCCAGCTCTTACTCCATTCACGTTGACCACAAGCTCATAGATTCCATCTGAAAAGAAAGGAAAGAAATTTGTATACCTGAAAAAGGTTATTATGGCAGAAAGGCTCAAGACGAGAGAAAAAAAGGAAAGAGGTCTAAAGATGGGATGAGAGAAGCAGATCTTGTTCTTAAATAAGACGCCATGAATAAGCCAGCCTAAGATGAGGACTAAACAAAGGATAAGAGCAGTGGGAGCATGAGGAATGGATTGGTCTATACCAAAAAAATATGGAAGGTTATTGATTAAAGGAAAAAAGAAAACGAACAAAAAAACGCCGGATTTTATGTCAATTAAAGTGACGACAAGAAATACAAGGAGGAAGGGGAATAAAATCATCTGGAATTTGCTCAGGAGAGGGATATATTTAAAATAAAAAAAGCAGAGTCCGATAAGAAATAGCGTAGCGAAAATTAGAATCAAAACCCTTTTCAATTGAATCTCCTTTTCCTCTTCATAAATTTATATTTTTAAAACAAATCTTTCATAAATTCACGCTCTTCCAGATTTTGTCTGGGGAAGTCTGAAGAACCCAGGATACTAGAAAGCTCATAGAGAAAGTTTAGAGAAGGTGTTTTAGAGCAAAATTGAGAATGAGTGCTTCTTGTCTTGTTGACACTCATCCCCTTAGCCTCCTACCTAATGAATTCGGTCACTCTGAATTCATTCTTAATTGCCTTAAAATATCTATTTTTCACTCTCATGAAAACCTGATGAACCTAAATTCAGTGGCTCAGTTCTCTTTTCCATTAAACTCCAAGTTAATTTGACAAGCTTAATATAATATAATAAATTTCTTTTTAAAACTGATGGGAAAAAAAGCTCTTTCTCTATTGACCCTCATAATCGTGGACCTTCTTGTAATCTTTATCTCCTTCTGGGTTTCATTTCTGCTGAGAAGCGAAGTTTTGCCCCATCTTTTTCCTAAATTTAAGACAGTCCATCTCCTTCCCTTCTCTGTTATCCTCGATAATTACTATATGGCATTTGTCTGGATTTTTGTTTTTGCTCACGAAAGGCTTTACACGAAAAGGTTTCCCTTTTCCAATGAAATCAAAGCTCTCCTAAAGAGCGCGACTATCTCCACGATTATCATCATGATCATGATCTTCATCACCAGAAAGCAAGTAAAGTTTTCCAGAACCATAGTCATCCTGGCTTGGTTACTGAGTCTCCTATTATTCCCGATCTTTCGTTATCTAACAAAAATCTTCCTGATTAAAGCCGGTCTATGGCAGAAGAAGTTGATTATTCTGGGTGTCAACCCAACCAGCCTCTCAATCCTCAGAAGCATCCACAAAAACAAGACGATGGGCTACGAAGTTCTGGGTTTCCTGGATGATGACTTCAGAAAAAAAGGGAAAAAATATTTTGGAATTGAGGTGCTCGGGCCAATCTCTGAACTGGAGCGAATAACCAGCAAATATAAATCCAAAGACATAATGGTCTCGACGCCCTATTTAGAAAGGAAAGAGCTCAAAGAGTTTCTAAGCAAATGCGAGGAACTCAGTGAATCGATGTGGATAATACCTCGCAGTGGAAATTTCCTGTCGAGGGGAGTGGAAATCGAAGTTTATGGTGATGTCCCAACTCTCTACAGGAAGAAAAACTTAGCAAAGCCCTGGAATATTGTAATTAAGACATTATTTGATAAGATACTTGCCCTGACTTTGATAATCCTCCTTATTCCTCTTTTTCTCATCATTGCTCTCACCATAAAACTGGATTCAAAAGGACCGGTGATATTCAAACAGAAAAGGATCGGGCGTCAGAAGAAAATATTTACCCTTTATAAATTTCGCTCCATGCACGTTGATAGCCACTCCAAGCTAGCGACTTATCTTGCGAATAACCCAGAAGTAAATGAGGAGTGGAAAAAATATAAGAAAATTAAAGGACATGATCCACGTTTGACTAGGGTAGGAAAAATCATAAGAAGATTCAGCCTCGATGAACTTCCCCAGCTCTTAAATGTGCTTCAAGGGAAAATGAGCCTTGTCGGACCAAGACCTTATCTTGCCGAAGAACTGGAAGGAAACGACCCGTTCATAAAGACAATTATCCAGGTAAAACCTGGAATCACTGGCCCCTGGCAAGTTAGTGGAAGGTCTGAAATTCCCTTCAAGGAGAGGCTAAGGCTTGATGAGTACTATATCCGTAACTGGTCATTGGGAATAGACTTAATCATCCTGCTTAAAAGTTTGGGGGTCATTTTTTCCAAAAAAGGGGCCTATTAAATTAACTCAAAGCCCCACTTAAATATCTTTATTTTTTTAATATTTCTCTTAAAATCAAGGTAAAAAAATCAAGATCATCAACCTGATACTTCTTCCAGAGACGATTAGGCATTATTAGCCATAAAAATCTAATTTTACCTAAATGTTCCTAGAATCCAGACTTTTGACGTAAATTTCAATTTTAGTTAATATCTTCATTCGATAATATTTAATATAAGGCTAAAAATTTAACCCAATAATGAATCACCTGCTCAAGATTGTAAAGGAATCGGGGATAAACTTTTCGGGCTCTTTAATGGGAACAATCCTGAATTATATGATACTAATGGTTATCACTCGCTTCCTTTCGCCAAAGGAATACGGAGTTTTCGTCCTTGCTCAAGCCATTGTCTATGTTTCTTTAGTCTTTGTTCTTTTGGGAACTCCGAGAGCCCTGGATAGATTTATCCCTCTCTTTAATGAGAAAGGAGAATACGGCAAAACAAAAAGCCTGATATTCGATATATTAAGAATGGCATTGGTCACAAACCTCATAGTAGGAGCATCAATCTTTGGATTTTCAAAATTGATTTCTCTCCATGTTTTTAATGAGCTCAGGCTTGAATCTGTTTTAAAAATCATGATTTTTACTCTCCCGATGCTCTCTATAAATGAAATCGTCTCTTATGCTTTCATCGGGTACAAAGAACTCCGCTTTCAAGTTTACATCCAACAGCTCGGACTACCTCTTCTTAAGATAATGATGGCAGCAATTTGCCTGACCCTTGGCTTTGGTCTTATGGGCTGGACCTGGATGTATCTTTTTTCGGTCACCGGCTCTTCTTTAATAGCTCTATATTTCTCTAAAAAACATATTTTTGCTAAATTCTCCTCTATCCCCTCGGTTCATGTTTCTTTTAAAAACATATTTTCCTATTCATGGCCTCTGAGCTTCGGCTTAATTCTCATCATACTCTATGGGCAATTTGACCTTCTCTTCCTTGGATATTTTCGTAATTCAGAGGAAGTTGCCATTTATAAAATATATCTCCAGGTAATAACCATCTTTTCGCTTGTTATTCTCTCTTTCGCCCAGATCTTCAAGCCCACGGCTTCTGAGCTACTGGGAAGGAATAATCTCAAAGAAATTAAAGAAATATATCAACGCATCTCCAAGTGGGTTTTCAATATAAATGGGATTATCCTTTCGATTTTGCTCCTCTTTGGACCAGCTCTGATAAAGATATTTTTCACAAGGATTTATTTTAGAGAACCGCTTGCGCTTTTTATCCTCGCCACGGGAAACTTCTTGAGTTCTTCTCTGGGTCCAACGGCAAGGACGTTAGAGGCATTTGGCAATACAAAGCTATGGCTACTGAACTCCATCCTTATGATTTCATTCAACGGAGGCTTGAACTTTGTCCTCATCCCTAAATATGGCTTAATAGGAGCAGCAATTTCTCATTCTATCTCCTTAATTATAGGAGGGCTAGCAGGATTAATAGAAATCTACATTCTTCATGGCTTACAGCCTTTTAACTTAAAACACCTTAAATATATCCTGAATCTTCTCCTTTCTTCGCTAATAACCTATCTTTTAATCACTTCTTTTCCTGAAATTAACCTTGTGAGGCTTATCTTTTTGCTTGTGTTTTTCTTCTGCTTAATAAGCATGGGTCTTTATCTTTCAAAAACTCTGGATGAAGTGGACCTTAATATCCTGAAAACGATTAAAACAAGACTAATCCCAAGATGAGGCATTCAAGGAAGAATTTTGTCCTAGTTTCAATTGATAGATTGCGCGCCGATGCTCTGGGTTACTATGGAAACTCTTCTTATGAAACGAAGAAATCAGATTTTCACTCCAAAAAGAGAATCTGTATTCAATACTTCTAATTAAGAAGTTCTGTAAACTTGACAGTTTAATCATCAATTGATATAAAAACCAAGAAAAGATGAATGGTTCAGCTGAATATCGAGATGAAATTGAATTAATGGATTATCTTAACATCTTTTGGAAAAGGAAGTGGATTATAATTCTTCCCTCTCTACTTTTTGCGATTTTAGCTTTCATAATTAGCCTCCTTCTCCCTAAAAAATGGGAAGTGGATACCCTAATCCAGCCGAGCAGGATATTTATTCAAAAGGAAAATGGCTCTTTAGAAGAAGTTTTTTTTGAAGACCCAAGGCAAATATCAAGCCAGATAAATAAAGAATCTTATCACAGGATAATTGCTGCTGAACTTAATCTTAATCTGAAAAAATTCCCTAAACTCGAAGCTCAAAAGCTACCTGAAACAAATCTTGTTCATGTTTCATTAAGAACTAATGATGTAGAAGAAGGAAAATCTATTCTTAATTCTTTATTCAACCTTTTAAAAAAAGATTTAGATTCAAAGGCGGAGATCGAAATAAAAGAAATAGAAGCTGAGATAACTTCGAATGAAATAGAAAAAGCAAGATTGGAAAATGAAATCAAAATCCTTGTAAATAAGCTCAAAATAACAAAAAAAAGGA
>CAYSCS010000044.1:0-82270 GCA_964429695.1 uncultured Eubacteriales bacterium | reverse complement strand
ACGGGCCCACTGGAGGCGCTGACAGTGGTCTTTTTTAATTTCCCGAGGTTGAATTTTTTATTCTTTGGCCTATCATCAAAGCACCTCAAGGGTTGCACCTGTTGGGTGAAACTCTTGGTTTTTTGTTTCTCCCTCTATTTTATCAGGTTTCCTCGCAGGAGAGAGGCCATTTTTTTATAACTCAAAGAAAAAAGGATAAGTTATTCGAATATTGGGGGAAGGAGGTTTTTTTCTTGACAAAAAAAAATTTTTATGAAAAAATACATCGATAAATAAAAAGATGTTCCGATATGCGGAACGGAAAATGAATAGGCAAAAAGGAAATAAATCTTTCAGGGAAGAGGATAAAATCCAAAAATCTTTTCAAAAGGAGGTGATGCAAAAAAATAAATCTACCTTTTATCATTTTAAATTATTTTTAAGGAGGGTTAATCAATGAACAAAAAAATACTCACTTTCCCTTTAATTCTTCTCATCTCTATCTTATTTTTAGTTCACGAGGGATGGTCCCAGAAGAGAACCGGAACCATCAGGGGCACAGTGAAAGATGAAGAAGGGAATCCTCTTCCTGGAGTGACTGTGGAGATAAGAGGAGAAGCCTTGATGGGCACAAGGACCGTTATCACCACAGACGAAGGGGAATTCAGATTCGCAGCTTTGCCGATTGGCAAAAACTATGAAGTCACCTTTTCTCTTGAAGGATTTCAGACCCTGACCAGAAAAAATTTAATCCTCTCCATTGGACAGACTCTTGTTCTGGATATAACGCTCCAGCCTTCCGCCCTTGAAGAAGAGGTCACTGTGACTGCAGAGTCACCTCTTGTCGATGTTCAGAAATCAAGCTTTTCTTCAACTTATGATGCTCAGGTCTTGGAAAATATACCCACGCGCCGCTACACATTCTTTGATATGCTTCAGGCATCTCCTGGAGTTACTCCTCCCTCACCTGAATCTTCGCGAGTAAGTGCATTTGGAGCAGAAGTCAAATCCAATGCCTACTACATCAATGGAATCGATATTTCTGCTCCTTCTACTGGAGCAGCATGGCCTTGGCCGATGCCTGACATTATCGAAGAACTTGAGGTAACTGGAGTTGGTGCTCCTGCTGAATACGGGAACTTCCAAGGCGCCGTGATTAACGTAGTCAGCAAGTCAGGTTCTAATGTCTTACACGGCGCAGCAAAATATTTCTTCCAGCATGAAAAGTTGACCGATAACAACACCCCTCAAGAAACATGGCCTTTCCACCGCGAGCACTGGCACGATGCCATCTTTCAGCTCAGCGGACCATTCATCAAGGATAAATTCTGGTTCTTTGCCTCTCTCCAGCATAATGTGGACAGCTCCTCTGGGGTTGGAGCCGACCCAAGGTATCCTGCAGAATATCGAATGACACCTACAGCTGTCATAAAACTTGATTACCAAATAAACAGTAAGAACAAGCTCAGTCTCTTTGCCCATTATGAAAACTACAAAAACCCGGCCACTCCCACAGAATATGACCCCATAGAGACCTGCAGCTTCGAAGCCGCACCAGCCATTGCCCCTACCCTTGAATGGCTTTCGATGTTAAGTGAGAGAACTTATTTTGAAATCAAATATGGTGGATTTTACACCTACCTCAAGTGGGACCCTGTTGAAGGTGACATGGAAACTCCAGGCCATTATGACTGGGGCACCGGATATGCTTCTGTGAATGCCCTCTCCTTCTATCACTGGAAGACAAACCGTACCCAGGTCAATGCCTCTCTTTCCCATTATGCCCAGGACTTTATCCAGGGAAACCATGACTTCAAGGTTGGAGTTCAGTATAGCCACGGCTTCTCTGATTTTATCTATGGCTATATTGGAGGAGTAAAGTATTATGACTGGATGGGAGAGCCTTATGTAGCTTATTTCAGGAATCCTTCTCATTATGGAGGTGTAATAGACCAGGTGGGGGTGTTTGTCGACGATACATGGGAAGTTTCTGAGCGCCTGACAGTAAACCTTGGCTTGCGTTTTGATTACAATCACGGAAGCATTCCTGATTTTGATGAACTCGACAGATATGAAAAACCAACCGGGAAAACCATCCCTGGAATTCCTGACGTAGCCAACTGGAAAAACATTTCTCCCCGCGTCGGGATTATCTACCAGCTCACGCCAGACAGAAAGACAGTCTTCAAGGCTTCCTACGGACGTTACTACGACGCCTTGATCATTGGAGATTTTGACGACGCTACCCCTGCCCAGGCACCACTTTATGTCTATGAATACAATCCTGCTACCCATAGCTATGATATCTTATGGTACAGCTGGAGTCCCCTGATAGGCCTCGGTCTTGACCCCAATCTCAAGGCTCCCTATACAGACCAGTTTTCAGTAGCCCTGGAGCGAGAAGTAGTGAGAGACTTCTCGCTTTCGGCAACCTTTATTTACAAGATTAACAGGAACAGGATCGACCGGCTCAACACGGCAGCAAGGTATGAAGAGATACCCTTCTACGATGCTTATAGCGGCCAGACAATAATGGTTTATAACCAGCTTCTTCCTCTCGAGAACTTCTATCTCATCACAAATCCTGGAGATAAGATAGATTACAGAGGCTTGATGCTTGTGGCCAACAAGCGTTTCTCCAATAACTTCCAGTTTTATGGATCATTCACCTGGTCAAGAGCATGGTGGGTGCCAAAAGGATACAGAGACAAAAATGAACTCATCAACGGCGAAGGACCGATGAGAATCGAAAGGGCACGTGACCGAAGATGGATGTTCAAGTTTGGAGGTGCTTACATTGCCCCATTGGGAATAGTCCTGGGAACAAACATCATCTATCAACAGGGGGCAAGCTGGGAAAGGACAGTCAGAGTTCCTGGCCTAAATCAAGGAGCTAAATTCATCAAGGCTGAACCAAGGGGAAGCAGAAGGATGCCCAATGAGATTTATTTCGATCTCAAGGTCGAAAAAAGATTCAGATTTGCCGAAAAATATGCCTTTGACCTGAGCTTCGACATCATCAATGTGCTCAATGAGGATACACCCTTGAGCTATGTCAGCACTCAAGCAGAAAGCCCCAATTTCATGGTCCCCACGAGTATCATACTGCCCAGAAGGGCTATAGTCGGGTTGAGATTTGAATTTTAAGCAACGAGATAGTGTAAGAATTTTGAGGAGGAGGCTTCTAAACCTCCTCCTCAAAAATGTATGAATATGAATATTAAAGAGAAAGGAAATTTTTTCCTCATATTTCCTAAATAAAGATGTCGAATCAATTTATGGCATCCAGTTAAATTTATTAATCCCGTAAAAAAATGAATATTTTTCTCCTCGCATTGGAAGATTGAGAGAAAGATAAACTCAGCTCAAAAGCGCTTTGAGGAAAAGATTCAGAAGGTAATTTTTTCTTCAATCATAATCTTAAATTTTAATTTTTGTTTTCTAAAAAGTGAAAAACCACTTTTCGAGGAGTGAAGAATTTTTTATGGCATATGGAGGTGAAAATGATGGAGATGAGAAGAATGGTTAAAAAATTTGAAGCCTTAGCACTCTCAGCCTTTTTCCTTTCGTTTCTTGTCGTAAATTCTCTGGCACAGAAAATTCCATCTCCAAAGGAAATAATTGGCTTTGAACCCGGAACCGATTATCGCCTCCTCACCTATGAACAGTGCCTGCGCTACTATGAGGCTTTAGATGAAGCAACCGAGATGTTGAAGCTTGAGTACATTGGAGATTCGAGTATGGGAAGACCGATGATGGCTGTGATTATCTCTTCAACTGAGAACATAGCCAACCTCGAACGTTACCGGGAGATTTCACTGAAGTTAGCTAAAGTAAAAGACGTCTCAGAAGAGGAAGCAAGAAAGATGGCGGCTGAAGGGAAGGCAATTGTTTACATCGATGCGGGAATGCATGCCAGTGAGGTTGGACCTGTCCAGGCACTTCCAAGCCTTGCCTATGAACTTCTAACTTCAGATGAGCCTTATGTGTCAAGCATCAGAAACAATGTCATTGTTATCCTTCTTCACGCAAATCCTGATGGTCAAGATATGATAGCCGATTGGTATCACAGGAACCTGGGGACTCCGTATGAGTTGAGTCCGATGCCTTGGCTCTACGATAAATACACAGGGCATGATAATAATCACGACGCATACATGCTCACTCAGAAGGAGACAATCAATAAACACACCTATCAAATCAAGCGCTGGCATCCAACGATAATCTATGTCAATCATCAGGTTGCCCCCTTCCCTGCGAGAATATATGTCTATCCGGCAGATGATCCTATAAATCCAAATGTCCATCCTCTCATCATCAGCTGGAGAAACATGATCTCTGCCCATATGAGCGTCCATCTCGATTTTTACAACATGCCGGGAACCATAGCCCTTTCTCCACTTTATGCTCCTCAAGGAACCTGGAATGGATGGGATACATGGTATGTAGGGTACTCGGATACATTAGGCGACTTCTTCAACTGCATCACTCAAATGACTGAGACTGCAGGTGCAGGTTATGCAACTCCTAAATATTATTCCGTAAGGGAATTTCCTGCTTGGGCAAGAGACTTGAGGAAAAGCACTCTTTACCCCAATCCATGGAAAGGAGGATGGTGGCGGCTCAAGGATGCCGCTGATTATGTGAAGATGGCTTCTCTTTCCCTTTGTGAAATCGCCGATAAGTTCAAGGAAAAGTTGCTTTATAGCATTTATCTTGCAGGCAAGAGCACAATTGAACGCTTTTCAAAAGAGCCCCCATTCGCCTATGTAATTCCCGAGGAGCAGAGAGACCCTCTGATGGTTCGTTATCTTTTGAGCCGCTTCGAGCCTTATGATATTGAAATCTATCAAGCTCTTGAGGATTTCGAAGTAAATGGGAAAAGGATGAAAAAGGGAACTTTTGTAATCCCGATGAATCAGGCCTATGCCCTGTATGTCAAGGCTGTCATGGAGGTTCAGTATTATCCTGAGCTCTATCAATGGCCAGGAGGGCCTCCTACAGAACCCGATGAAATTGTAGCCTGGACATTTCCTTATATTTTTGGGGTAGAAACGATCGAAGCTCAGCATCCTCTCGAAGTACCACTCAAGAAGGTGGAGAAGATTGAGGCTCTGAAAGGGAAGATAGAAGGTCAAGGAACCAAGGCATATCTTCTCGGGCATGATTCTAATTGGTCATTTATCGCCCTCAATCGCCTCCTAAAATCGGGCGCTAGTGTGAGATGGGCCTTAAGCAACTTTGTTCATAACGGGAAGAGTTATCCCGCAGGGACGATGCTCATTAACCCTAAAAGCATGTCTCCTGAGAGGATAAAAAGTCTGGCAGAAGAAATTGGCTTGAATTTCACTGCTTTAGAAAAAATGCCCGATCCCCCTTCTCTTCTCCTCAATCCAATCCACATCGGCCTTTATCGATCATGGGTGGCTAATATGGATGAAGGGTACACGCGGTGGCTGTTAGAGCAATATGAATTTCCTTTCGAAAATATCTACGATGCCGACATTAGGGCGGGAAAACTTTACCCACGTTTCAATGTCATTGTCCTTCCCAGCGAACCAAATGCAAGACCATTGAGTGGAGCATACGGAGAAGAAAGGTCAACGAGAATCATCCTCCACGGACATGCACCCGGGACTGTCCCACCCGAATATACGGGAGGAGTGACAGAAAAGGGAGCGGAAAATCTGAGGAAGTTCGTTGAAGAGGGAGGAACATTAATCTGTTTAGGGACTTCCTCTCTCTTTGCTATCAGTGAGTTCGGTCTGCCGCTGAAGGACGCTCTCTTTGGGTTAGAAATAAGCAAATTCTATTGCCCAGGTTCTCTGGTGAGGATTGTCAATGACATAAATCATCCTATTTCCTTTGGAATGGAAGAGAGTTGTGCAGGTTTCTTCTGGAACAATAATGGTTTTGAGATTGAGGAAAAAAGAGCCGAAACATGGGGCATAAGGGTAGTAACAAGATATGCCCAAGAAGGCCTTTTCATGAGCGGAAGGCTCATCGGAGAAGAATATATGAAAGGAAAAGGAGCCTTAGCTGAGGTTCCCTATGGCAGAGGGAAGATAATTCTTTTTGGATTTCGGCCTCAATTTCGCGCTTCAACACCAGTTACTTTTAAGCTCTTTTTTAATTCTCTTTATCATGGGCCTAATTCCCGATGAGATTTCTTCTTGGAGAACTTAAAGAGGTGAGTAAATATTTCCTGGCGAAGGGTTGAAGAAAGTTAAAAAGTATTCGAGGAGGAAAAAATGAAAGCGAGGAAGAGTAATCCACAAATTATAGGGTATACCGTTTTTTTGGTAAGCATGATTTTATCCTTAAAAGGAGGTCTCTGGGGAAGCAATCAAGAGTATCAAATAGTAGTGGAAAAAAATGTCGAAGCCAGGATGAGGGATGGAGTAAGACTTTATGCCCATATTTTCCGGCCGAAAGAAACGGGGAAATATCCTGTGATTGTTGTAAGAACTCCTTACAATAAAGATGAATACCTAAAGTACTCTTCATTCCCCGAGATTGCTTCAAAGAGAGGATATGTGGTCATTGTCCAGGATGTAAGAGGAAGATATTCTTCTGAAGGAGAATTCACTCCCTACCTTCAGGAGATCGAGGATGGTTTCGACACGGTGGAATGGGCAGCGGCTCTCCCCTATTCTAACGGAAAGGTGGGAACAAATGGGTGTTCTTACCTCGGAGCGGTACAATGGCAATTAGCTGTGGCTTCACCTCCGCACCTCGTTGCTATTTTTCCCCAGTGCACTTTTGCCAATGCAAGGCATTTTTTCTTCTTTGGAGGATGCTTTGACCTGAGCTGGATAGAATGGTTAAACGGCAGATTACCCGATATTAAAAGGAGAAAAGGACTCACTGGCAAAGAAATATCTCCAGAGGAAGCAAGAATTCAATGGTCAAGAAACAAATGGAAATGGCTTTCCTTTCTCCCTTTAAAAAAATTCCCTCTCTTTGAAGGACTCTGTCCCTATTATTACGAGTGGCTTTCTCATCCAGATGATGGACCCTACTGGGATTTCGTCAATGTAGAAAAAAAACACAACTTGGTCGAAGTTCCAGCTTACAATTTGACAGGTTGGTTTGATGATGGGTACGGACAACCTGGTGCAATCTTAAATTTTCTGGGAATGAAGAAAAATGGAAAGACGAACCAAGCTCGGGAAGGACAGAAGCTCATCATTGGTCCTTGGACCCATTGTAAAACGGAGAGTAAGGCAGGAGAAATTGACTTTGGCAAAGAAGCATCTCTTGACCTCAATGAACTTGTCCTTCGCTGGTTCGACTACTGGCTTAAAGGAATAAACAACGGGATAATGGACGAACCACAGATCAGAATTTTTGTCATGGGTGATAATATCTGGCGTTACGAAAACGAATGGCCTCTCAAAAGGACAAAATATACTTCCTTTTACCTCCATAGCCAGGGTCAAGCCAATTCGTTTTACGGGGATGGGGTATTAGATACAGAGTTCCCCAAGAATGAACCCCACGATAGCTATGTATATGATCCTTCAAACCCTGTAACTGATTTTCTTTTCGAAGAAACCGGTCCAAGGGATCAGAGACCGATTGAGGTGAGAAACGATGTTTTAGTTTACACTTCAGAGCCTTTAAAGAGTGATTTAGAAATCACAGGACCAATCACAGCTGAAATTTGGGCTTCTTCCTCTGCGAAAGACACAGATTTTATAGTTAAAATCAATGATGTTTATCCCACAGGATATTCCCAGAACATAACACCCCCTCTTTCAGGCATATTGAGAGCAAGATACCGTGATTCTGAATCTAAGCCTTCTTTATTGGAACCCGGAAAAATTTATAAATTCAAAATAGGTTTGATGTATACAAGTCATGTCTTCAAACGCGGGCATAAAATCAGGGTATCAATAATGAGCAGTTATTTCCCGCATATCGACAGGAACATGAACACAGGGAATCCCTTTGGGGAAGATGAGGCGATGGTTTGTGCGGAGCAAAAAATATTTCATGATGTGGAGCATCCTTCCTCTGTCATTTTGCCGGTGATTCCAAGGAGATGAAAATTAGAATTTAATAGATGAAGATTAAAAAAAGCTTAATAAAAAATCTTCAATTTTTCAACCATCCATTCACCCACAAAGATTATGAATTTAACCTTTTATATAGAATAAAAGGCGGCAAGAATCAAATTGATAATTTAGGCACAAGAAGATTGATTTCAATGATTTTATATCTTTCAAGAATAAAAGAAAATTTTAAAGAAGGAGGTCTTGGATGAAAAGAAATTTTTTGATAAAGGCATTGGCTCTTTTCGTTTTCTCCTTTCTTTTTAACCTCTTAGCTCCCTGTTTCATCTCAGGAAAAGAGCCTGAAACAAAAATGAAGCAGCTAAAGGAAATTCCCATCCCCATAATCCAGGTAAAGGGAAATCATTATGAGGCTGGCTTTCAGCTGGGCAAGAAACTTAAAGAGAATCTTTTAAGGAGAGTCGAGGGGATGAAAAAGGAGAAGGACTGGGAAAAAATAAAATCTGAAGCAGAGCTCTTTCTTCAGTATTCAAAAAAGTTTGTTCCCGAATACGTGGAAGAAATAAGGGGCGCAGCAGATGGAGCTGGGCTCAAACTTGAAGAGCTGTTCCCTACCATTTGCGAGGAAATAAGTCCGCCTGAATATAGGTATACGCAGGGTTGCAGCGATCTCATCGCTTCTAGTGAGGTGACAGAGGATGGGTCTGTGCTTGTGGCTCATAACAATGACACCTCGGTCGAATCTCAAGATTTTGTAACCATTGTTCATTATCAGGTAGAGGGAGAGCCCGAGATTATTGCCATAGGTTATGGAGGGTTAGGGATAAGCGTAGGGTATAATTCTGCAGGAATAAGCCTCACCGGTAATCAAGTCGATTCAAATGATATGAGGGTTGGGGTGCCAAGAATGCTCCTCGTGAGGAAGATTTTGGCTGCGACAAGGATAGGAGAAGCGATTGATGCTGCCATTCTTAGACATAGAGCCTCAAACTACAATCAAGTCATTACGGATAGAAATGGAGAGATATACAGCATCGAAGGCTCTGCAACCGATTATGAACCTATTTATGCAAAAGAAGGTTATCTGGTTCATACCAACCATTATCTTGCGGAGCGGATGAGGATTTTTGAATTTGACCCGAATCGAATAAGCTGTTCCATTGTTAGGTACAACAGAGGAATGAGGTTGATGAGGAACAGCATAGGAAAAATATCGGTTGAGAGACTGAAAGAATTTCTCTCCGACCATGTAAACCATCCTGATTCCATCTGCCGGCATAGCAAAAAAATAAAAACTACATTTTCTATAATTCTTGACCTTACCAGAATGAAAATGTGGCTTGCTAAGGGAAATCCCTGCGAAGTAAAATACAACGAATATGATTTTTTCTCCTCAAAAAAAACAAATGAATAAGATGAAAATTTATGAGAGGAAAAGCAAAGCTAAAATAGAATTTGCATCAAGGAGGCAATTTGAATAAGAAATTGAAATCCATTGCCCTTAAGGAAAAGGAGGTAGTTGACCTTCTTATCAAGCTGGTGAAGGCCAAGAGTTATCCCGGAATTCCAAATCAAGAGGCGGAAGTTGTGGAAGTTCTTGACCGCTATCTAAGAGAGCAGGGAATTAAAGCCTCGATAATAGAAGTGAAAGATGGACGCCCCAACCTAATAGCTTCTCTTCAAGGTCCAAATCCCGGACCTCATCTTCTTTTCTGTGGTCATACTGATACTGTACCCCCCAATCTTCAGGGATCTGACGACCAATTTTCGCCCAAGGTAGCAAAAGGAAGGCTTTTTGGGAGGGGAACAGCGGACATGAAAGGTGCCTTAGCCTCCATGGCTGTGGCCATGGGAATCCTGAGAGACAATGACTTACTCCAAAAGGGAAAGGTCTCCTTTGCTGCCGTGATAGATGAGGAAATGGCAAGTCTTGGTGTAGAAGACCTGATTTTGAAAGGCTTTCGTGCCGATGGAGCAGTAGTGGGAGAACCGACTTGCAATCGGATTGCCATCGGTCACAAGGGGCTTGAATGGCTCCAGATAGATTTTCTAGGGCGTGCGGCTCATGGGGGGACGCCTCAATCTGGAATCAACGCTATTTCGGCTGCTGCCCATTTCATCTTCCTTGTGGAGAAAGAATTAATTCCTTCCTTCAAAAAAAGGAAAGACCCAATCCTTGGCTATCCTGCCATAAACATGGGGACAATTAGCGGTGGCGATCAACCCAGCACAGTAGCTGCCCAATGTACTCTAAAACTTGATCGAAGGTGGGTCTCCACTGAAACTATCGAACAAGTTTTCTATGATATCGAAAATCTGCTCGAGAGGGTTCGCAAAGAAAGGCCTGGTCTGAAAACTAAAGTAAGCAGGGTTCCTGGCGGGATGGCTACCATGATTCATGGTCCTCTGACTATTGATAAGAGACATCCCTTAGTTAAAGCGGCAAGCAAAGCCTTAAGAGATTGCGGCATGAAACGAGCGTCCTATACTGTCTTTCCCGCCTGGACAGATGGAGCCTTGCTCTCGAGAGAGGCAAAAATACCCACCATAATCTGGGGACCTGGAGAACTGAATTATGCTCATTCTCCGCAAGAAAGCATTAGATTAGAAGAGGTAATCATGGCAGTAAAGCTATATACTCTTGCTGCCCTTCATTTTACGGGTTCCGAATGAAATTTAAAGTTCCACATACCTATGTCCTTCTCATGGGCCTCATCCTCTTTGCCGCCTTGAGCACCTGGTTCATCCCTGCTGGCAAATATGATTTAGTAAAAAAGGGAGGAAGAGAAATCATCGACCCCCTTTCCTATCATAGAGTAGAAAAAAATCAAGCGGGAATTGCAGACATCTTTCTTGCTTTTCCCCGAGGGTTGATAGAAGTAGCTGACATAGTTTTCTACATCTTCATCATAGGAGGGGCCTTTGGTGTTCTGTACAGAACAGGCACTATCCAGGCGGGGATAAATTCCATTGTGCGCCATGTGGGAAGAAAGAGAGCCTTTATCGTTCCCTTGCTCACTCTCATCTTTGCCATAGGCGGAGGGAGCATCGGTATCGCCGAAGAAACTTTAGTCTTTCTTCCAGCTCTTTTAATTCTTGCCCGTTCTCTCGGGTACGACTCTTTGGTAGCGGGTGGGATTGCCCTAGTGGGAGCAAATGCGGGTTTTGCTTCGGCATTCATGAATCCCTTTACCGTGGGGGTTGCCCAGGGAATAGTGGGTCTTCCTCTTTTTTCTGGAATTGAATACAGGATGATAGTATGGGCAGTGATAACTGTTGTTACTGTCTGCTATCTTACTAGGTACGCTGAGCGGGTGAAAGCGAATCCATCTATAAGTCTGATGTTTGAGCTCGATTCCAAGAGAGAATCTCTTGAATTAGAGAACAACCTAGAGAAACTTAAAAAGAGACAGATTCTGGTATTAGTTTTATCCCTGATAACGCTTGTGGCTCTTGCCCTCGGTGCAATCAAATGGAAATGGGGCATCCTCGAGCTTTCCGGACTCTTTTTTGCCCTTGCCATTGTGGCTGGCCCTTTAGGGAACCTTTCCCTTGATGAAACCGCACGCAGTTTTATTAAAGGTGCAGCTGATATAACTTATGCAGCCTTAGTAGTAGGGCTTGCAAGAGGAACCCTTGTGGTATTAAGAGATGCCTACGTGATTGATACCATAACTCATGCGATGGCGAGTGCTGTCCAGCGGCTTCCTTCCTCATTGAGTGTTATGGGAATCTACATCATGCAGAATGCCTTGAATTTTATTGTCCCCTCAGGAAGTGGTCAGGCAGCAGTCTCGATGCCTATCCTTGCTCCGCTTGGAGACCTTCTGGGAATAACAAGGCAGACAAATGTCTTGGCATATCAATTTGGAAATGGATTCACAAATATTTTCACCCCCACTCAAGGATATTTCATGGCTGCCCTGGGAATTCTCAGAATCCCCTGGTCTATTTGGATTCGATGGCTCTTCCCTCTGCTCATGATCTGGATTTTTTTAGGGGCGGGTGCTGTGCTTATTGCTCACGCCATCCACTGGGGCCCCTTCTAAGGATTTTCTTGGGAAGAGAAAGGAGAAATTTGTTTTCTCCAACAGAAATTTGAAACGAAAGGAGTGGAAATGAAAAAGATTATTTTTATCTCTCTTTCTTTATTTTTCCTTTGTTATCTTTCATATTCCCTTTTTTCATTAGTCAAAGATAATGAGAAACCTTATCCCTACGGATTCACCTCAGAAAACGCCTCAATCCAGCTAGAGGCAGAAGCATTGCTTAAGTCCCTCCCCTCCCCTTCTAACTGTAGAAAATATCTTCACTATCTCACTGAAGAGCCTCATATGGCTGGAACAGAGGAAAATTATCAGCTTGCAAAGTATGTTCGAGATAAATTTATTGAATTTGGGCTCGAAGAGGTTGAACTCGTGGAATACAAAGTACTTCTTTCTTATCCAAAAGAGATTGAAATTGAAATGATAGAACCGAAATCATATAAAGCCTCCCTTAGAGAGGAGGGTTTTTTCCGAGATAAGGATTCCTATGATAGCCGGGTAAGCATCGGTTTCCATGCTTATTCGGCTTCTGGAGAGGTGCTTGCTCCAGTCGTGTATGCTCATGGGGGAAATCCCGAGGACTATGATAGGCTGAAGGAAATGGGAATCGATGTCAAGGGAAAGATTGTCCTCGTGCGTTATTCCATGCCTTACAGTTACAGGGGGTTTAAAGTCTTTACAGCCCAAGCTCGAGGAGCAGCCGCAATTTTAATCTATTCTGACCCAATGGATGATGGCTATATGCGAGGAGAAGTATATCCTTATGGTCCCTGGGGACCAGAGAGTCATATCCAGCGAGGGGGAGTCCCTTTTGACTTCATTTGTCCTGGAGATCCCTTTACTCCTGGATGGCCCTCGGTTGAGGGTGCAAAAAGAATAAGCCCCGCTGAATCAAAGGTATTACCCAAGATAATCTCTGCCCCACTTTCCTGGAGAGATGCAAAACCCATTCTTGAGAATCTGGCTGGTCCTGTAGTCCCTTCAAAATGGCAGGGAGGCTTGCCTTTTACCTATCACGTCGGGCCTGGACCGGCTAAGGTCAGAATCAAAGTTAAAATGGAGGAACCGGTCACCTCAATTTGGAATGTAGTAGGAAAAATAAGAGGAAGGGAAGAGCCCGAGAAATGGGTGGTAATAGGCAATCACCGTGATGCTTGGGTCTACGGTGCGGTTGATCCCAACAGCGGTACATCCAGCCTTCTCGAGCTTGCGCGAGTCATGGGGGAGATTACCAAGGATGGATACCGTCCGAAAAGGAGCATCGTTTTTTGTAACTGGGATGCTGAAGAGTACACCCTAACAGGTTCCACTGAATGGGTAGAACAATGGGCTGAAAAGTTAAAAAAGGATGGAGTGGTTTATATAAATGTGGATAGCGCTTGTTCAGGTCCACTCTTTGATGCAAATGTTGTGCCCTCACTCAAGAGTTTCTTAACTTCTATCATCGAGGATGTTCAGGACCCGAATACAGGTTTAAGCGTCTCTGAGGCATCAAAAAAAATAATGGGAGAAGAAAGAATCAGGGAGGTTATAGATACTCGTGTAGGGAGTGGGAGTGACCATACAGCCTTTCTCAATTTCGTCTGCATGCCTGTGATAAACATGGGTTTTGATGGGCCCTACGGTGTCTATCATTCTCAATTCGATAATTTTTACTGGATGTCTCACTTCGGGGACCCACAATTTCGTTACCATTCGACAATGACTACTATCTGGGGAATAGCAGCCCTGAGGCTGGCTAACGCAGACATTTTGCCCTTCGACTATGTTGCTTATGCCGAGGAGCTTTCAGGATATCTCGCGGAGATAGAAGATGATGTCAAAAACTTGCTGGAGAGCGAACTGAGCCTCTTAGAGAACAATTTGGAAAAATTCAAGTCTCAAGCTTCTAAATTGAATCAGGAAATTAAAAGCCTCCTTTCCCAAGATTCTGTTCCTCGCCAAACTCAGGCGTCAATAAACACTGCTTTAATGGAGGTAGAGAGATGTTTCTTCAATCAAGAAGGCCTACCAAACAGGCCCTGGTTTAAACATCTTGTTTATGCCTGCAAATATACCTATGCTCCTGAGGTCATTCCCGGGATTACAGAGGCAGTCAGAGAAAAAGATTGGGAAAGGGCAAAGAGCCAGATTCTTCTCCTCAGCAAGGCTGTTGAAAAAGCTTCCTCTATTCTTAGCAAGATTTAAGAAGAGTGAACATCATTGTTAACTGAAATTAACACCTTGAAAATAAATTTGTTAAGGAGCCACTCGATGAAAAACATATCTCCCAAGGCCAGCTTATTTTCCTCAAAAAAAATCTTATTGATAACATTTATTATTTTTGAGTTTTTTATTTTTGTCTTCCGGGGTTTTTCTCTTCCCCGAAAGAACTCGGATGGGTGCACGATGCTTCTTGTGGGAAAAAATGCGACTTCAGATGGCTCGGTGCTTATGGCCTATAGCAACGACTGGGATGGCAGAGGAGCGTCTCATGTGATAGTTGTTCCTCGTAAAAAACACAAGCCCGGAGATACCTGTCGCCTCTCAAACGGAGAGGAGATTCCCCAGCCAGAAATTACTTATGCTTACCTTGGAAATGAGCTTTTATGGACAGATTTTCCTACTTTTGAGAACGGGATAAATGAGTATCAAGTAGCCATTTGCTTTGGGACAGCAGTAAGAACGAGTGACAAGGCTAAAAAGGTAGATCCCATCTTGAATAGAAAGTCAAAAAAGCCGGGAATATTGATACCGTGGCGCATAGTGCTGGAAAGAGCCAGAACAGCAAGGGAAGGAGTAAAAATTGTGGAGGAGCTTTTCAATAAATATGGCTTGGCTGAAGATGGCTCGTTTGCCATAGCAGACCCAAATGAAATATGGCTTTTCCAGATAGGTGGTGGGCATCACTGGGCGGCAATGCGTGTTCCAGACGATTCTTACCTCATTCAGGATAACACCTTCCGCATGGGTGAAATAAATTGTGAGGACGAAGAAAATTTTAGGTGTTCTCCCCATCTCGTTCCCTTTTCCATCGAAAAAGGCTTATATGAAGCGGGAAAAGGACCGTTCAATTTTAAGAAAGCGTGGGGCCATGTCTATACCAAAATCCCACCTTCAGACCGGAGAATATGGCGAGTCCAGAGCTTGCTTTCTCCCTCAACCGCACTTCCCCCTGAGACACAATATTTCGATTTTCCTCTATGCTTAAAGCCAGAGAAGAAAATCACTAAAGAGATGTTGATGTTTATCATGAGAGACCACTATGAAGGGACAGAACTGGACCACACAGATAATTACAAGAAAGAGAATCCGCATTTCACAAAGGAACGAACTCTCTGTAGAACCAACACGCAGTATACAGTAATTTTTCAGTTGAGGGGCTGGCTGCCGAATGAGATAGGAGGAGTTTTCTGGCTTGCGCTCGCAAATCCCTGTACAAGCGTTTTTGTCCCCTGGTATTCAGGAATTCAGGAAACTCCCCAAGTTTATCAGGTTGGAAATGGGACTTCAGACCCTCAATCTGCCTACTGGTCCTTTAAGAGAATAGGAAATTTGGTAAACACAAACTACCAAGAGCTAATCGGAGATACTAAAAAAACTTGGGAATCTTTAGAGAAGAGAGAACTTGCTTTCGAGGAGACGATAGAAAAGGTTGCTCTTGAACTCTATCAAAAGGACCGAGATTTGTGTCTTGATTTCTTAACCAATTATTCAAATTCTTGCGCTTTAGAGGTATACCAAAAAGCTCAAAAGATGATAAATGAACTGCAGACTAAATTGGTAAAACTTCATTATAGAGAAATCGAAAAATAACTGATGAAAGGAAAAAAGGATGGATCGCAGAAATTTTATAAAGACTGCGGCTGCTAGCTTATCTATTTTTGGTTGTTTAAATTTTAATGAAGAGTCTATCCTTCAGGAGGTGAAAGAGCGTCTTTCCCAGAGAAAGAGAATCCGAGACTTAGGAATTAAACTTGGTGATATGGAACCCGGCCCTCATAATGCCATCACCGATGTCAGAGGAATAAAGGTGGGCCATTTTACTAAAAGCCATGGCTCTGGTTCTAATGCAGTAAGAACAGGGGTAACGGTCATCCTCCCCCATTCAGATAATATCTATGAAAATAACCTTTTTGCTTCCTATTTCAATTTAAACGGATGGGGGGAGATGACAGGAATAGTGTCCATAACTCATACTGGAAAATTACAAACGCCAATCTTCTTGACGGGGACTTATAATGTTGGAATTGTGTATGATGCCGCACTCGAGTATCTCAAAAGAGAGAATCCTGAGATGGGCGACTCAGAGAGAATGGTTTTTCCAGTGGTCGCCGAGTGTTTTGATGATTTTTTGAGTGATACCAGAGCCCGCCAAATTTCAAAGCAAGAGGTCTTCGAAGCCATAGAGAAAGCAAGCGATGGTCTGGTTGAGGAAGGAGCGGTGGGAGGAGGAACTGGAATGACAGCCTTCGGCTTTAAGGGCGGGATAGGCACATCCTCAAGAAAGGTAGATGGTAAATATATGGTCGGAGTGCTCGTCATGGCCAATACAGGAAGTCGAAACGAGTTAAGGATAGATGGAGTGCCCGTAGGCAAGGAAATTAAGGGATTCAGGTATGAGAGGGGAAAGCCCAAGTCTATAATTCTAATTGCAGCCACCGACGCTCCATTACTTCCCTTCCAGCTTAAAAAGATGGCGAAGAGGGTTGCTATGGGACTTGCTCAGACAGGCGCCATCTCTCATACTGGAAGCGGAGACATAATCCTTTCTTTTTCCACAGGAAATATAATTCCAAGGCGAAAGTCTTCCCTCTTTCACAGGCTCAAATCAATCAATGATTTCTGGATAACACCTCTCTACCAGGCTACTGTCGAGGCAACTCATGAAGCCATCCTCAATGCCTTGACCAAAGCCGAGACTACAATAGGAAAGGACGGGAATATAGCTTATGGGATACCTCTGGATCAACTAGAATCCATCATGAAGAAATACAGAAGAATAGGAGAGAATCAATGAGTTTAGTAATCGACAAGTTTAAGGAGAGTGAATTGGAGAAAGATGATTTCCCCTGCGGGCAGAAAAACTCCATAACCGATGTTCCCGGGGTAAGAGTGGGAAACTTTACCTTTAATAGAGACATAATTACTGAATCTAGCCATAAAGCATGCGTGCGAACCGGTCTGACTGCAATCTTGCCTTATCCAATGGAAAAATCAATCCGGCTTTTCGCAGGTAGCTTCATTCTCAGGGGAAGGAATGAAGCGACTGGTTTTGAGGTGATGGACGACTTTCGGTATCTCAATTCACCCATTGTCCTGGTAAATCCCTTTAATGTAGGCAGAGTCTATAATGCCATCCTTTCCTATGGATTCTCTCTCGGTCGGGATGAAATTTGGCCTCCTGTTGTCATATCAATCAATGATTCTTATTTGAATGAGATGAAATATGCCCTACTCAGTGAGGACGAAATCTTAGAGACACTCAGGAATGCTTCAACTAAAAAAATGGAAGAAGGCTGCGTGGGAGTGGGATTAGGGCTTCGTGCATTTGATAGGAAAGGAGGGATAGGGTCTTCCTCGAGATTAATCACTTTTGATGAAGAAAGCTTTGTGCTTGGAATAGTGGTTGCCTCAAACCACGCTAACTCCGCTCCAAAGGCCAGTTTCCACTCCCAAATCGAACTCGCTCAAAATGAAGAAGACTCTCTCACCATTGTGGTTGGCTGTGACATTCCTCTTATTCCCTATCAAATAGATGAACTTACAAGAAACCTTGTCTGCGCTCTTTCTCCCTTACATACCTCTTCATCAAGCCATGCTACCATCATGTGTATCTTTTTTACCGTGGCCAATCCAATGAGCATGGAAAATGAGGGGCCTGAAATTTTTGAATATAGAGTAATCGACGACGAGTACCTGGGAAAAATCTTGCGCGCCTCTTTATCTGCCTTTGATGAGGCATTTGCTAATTCTCTTCTTAAGGCTACATCTCTTAAAGGGAGGCTGGGAAGAGAAGTGAAGAAAATGAGCGAAGATGAATTTCAAATGAGATTCAGAGCAAGAAAAGGAGAAAACAATGCATGAAGGAGAGAATCAAAAAAAACCCGGTCTCCTCAGGCAAATGAACCTCCTCGACACCACATTTCTTGTCATAGGCTCTGTGATTGGCTCGGGAATATTCATGACCACAGGCTTTATTGCCGAATTCCTCCCCTCCCCTGGTCTGATTCTTATTGTCTGGGTAATCGGCGGGTTTATAACCTTAAGTGGAGCGCTTTCCTTTGCCGAACTGGGAGCAATGTTCCCCCGGGCAGGTGGGCAATACGTTTACATTCGAGAAGCCTATGGTCCATGGGCTGGATTTTTCTTTGGCTGGGGATTTTTCTGGTTCATCATGTGTGGCGGGATTGCCACGCTTGCAGTTGGATTCGCTGAATACCTTGGATATTTTATACCTCAGCTCTCCACTCAATCCTATCTCCTCAAACTGAGCATCTTTGGGATGCCCTATTCCCTTTCTGCAGGACAGCTTGTAGCAGTATCCTCGATAATCCTTCTTTCTCTTGTCAATTACTTTGGTTTAAAGAGCGGGGTGATTGTTCAGAATATTTTTACCTTTCTAAGGTTGGGTTCAGTTGCAGGAATAATTTTTCTCGGACTACTCGTGGGAAATAAAACTGGAGGCGTCTCTCTCGATTCCTTATTCTCTGCAGAAACCGCTTCTGGATTGCATCTCTTCAAGATGTTTGGCCTTGGTCTCATCGCCGTACTCTGGACTTATGATGGATGGTATGCGGTTAACTGTACAGCTGAGGAGATAAAAAATCCCGAAAAAAATATCCCACTTGGCCTGATGTTAGGAACTCTGGGAGTGACCCTTGTCTATCTTATGGTGAATTTAGTTTATATCATGGCCTTACCCGTAGAGAGAATGAAAGGAGTGGCAAGAATCGGGGAACTGGCTTCCACAGAACTCTTTGGTTCCTCAGTCACTTTTATCATTTCGGCAGCGATCATGATTTCAATTTTTGGATGTTTGAGCGCTACCATCCTCTATGGGCCGCGTGTCTATTATGCCATGGCAGAGGATAAGGCATTTTTCCACAGCATGACCTACATCCACCCCCGCTACCATGTTCCCACAAAGTCAATCATCGGACAGGCAATCTGGTCTCTGCTCCTGTGTTTGACAGGAACCTATCAAGACCTCTATGAATTTGTGGTTTTTGCCCTGGTAATTTTCTTTGCTCTTACAGGCATGGCAGTAATCCTCTTGAGGAAAAAATTACCTGGTAAGCCAAGGCCTTACCGAGCTTGGGGTTACCCTGTCCTTCCCCTCCTTTTTGTCTTGATAAACATGGCAATTTTCTTTAACACGGTTTTTGCCCAGCCAATAAAATCGCTCATTGGCCTTGTGATTCTTGCCCTTGGAATACCAGCCTATCTTTACTGGAAAAAAAGAAAATAAAATTCCAAAAAAATAAAACCCAAGAAGAAAGGAGCTAAGATGAATCAGAAAATCAAACCAATCACCAATCCGCGCTTAAGTTTAAACGTCCTCAGCGCAGAGGACGTAAGAAGAATTCATGAAGCGACACTAGAAGTAATCGAGAGTGTGGGGGTGAAATTCCCATCTGAGAAGGCTCTTAAAATCTGGGAAGCCAATGGAGCCAAGGTTGACCGAGAGAAGATGGTCGTCAGAGCCAAAGGAGAACTCATCGAAGAAGCACTTAAAAAAGCACCTCCTTCTTACACTCTGGCTGCTCGGGTCCCTTCTCTTGACCTTCAGCTGGATGGAAATCATGTCTTTGTGGGTACCGATGGTTGTGGTGTGGAGGTTATTGACATTGAAACAGGTAAACTTCGTCGCTCTTCGCTTAAAGATGTAGAAGATATTGCCAGAGTCGCCGATTATCTAGAAGAGGTTTCCTTCCACTGGGTTCCTGTTTCAGCCCAGGATTGTCCACCTGAGACACGAGGTCTCTATGAATTGAGAGCAATCTGGCGTAACTCAAATAAACATGTCCAGACTGAGAGTATTTACAATGAGAGAGAGGCTCGGGCAAGTATCGAAATGGCAACTCTTCTTGCGGGAGGGAGGAAACAGCTTCAAGAAAGACCTCTCCTTTCTCTCATGGAATGCACTCTTTCTCCTCTTGCTCAAGACGGAGGAAGCATAGAGGCAGCGCTTGTGGGTGCGGAAGCTGGAATTCCTGTGGGATTCATGACCATGGCTTCCTGTGTTTCAACCGCACCTTCTACTCTAGCGGGTAATCTCCTTGTAGGTAATGCGGAGGTGATAAGTGCGCTGGCACTCATCCAACTCGCCTATCCGGGCGCGCCGGTTTTCTATGCCGCTGCCCAAACGGTGATGGACTTGCGCACCGGAAGTTACACAGGAGGCGGACCGGAGGATTTTCTGTTTGGGGCCGCTACAAACCAGATTGCAAATTTCTATAAAATCCCCCTTTCCATGGGCTCTTTCGCCACAGGAGCCAAGGAGCCGAATTGGCAGGCGGGGGTTGAAAACAGCCTCTCGACCTTCGTTGCCTCTGCGGTGATGTCAGATATGCTTCTCGGGGTCGGGCTCTTGAATGGGAGCACAATCTGGTCTTTTGAACAGATGATCATGGACTGTGAAATCTTTGGGATCATTCATAAGATGATGGAAGGGATCGCGGTCAACGATGAGACTCTTGCTCTTGATGCTATCAGAGAAGTTGGACCTGGAGGTAACTTCCTGACTCATCCCCATACCTTGAGACACATGAGAGAACTGTGGGTTTCTTCTCTTATGGACAGAAGGCCTTATTCAGAATGGAAAGAGAAGGGCGACGGCGCAAGAGAATGGGCTCTTGAAAAGGCAAAGAAAATCCTTAAGACTCATAAACCAGAGCTTCTTGATCCCAAACTTGAAGAAGAGTTTCAGAAGATAATAGACGTCGCCTCGGGTAACAAATGATCTCGATTAAGTTTTTTTAAACTCCTTTTCAGCTGCAGCGATTATTCTCAAAAGTTCTTTTCGGGCTTCATTTTCAAGAAGTTGAGGTTTATGGTTTTCCAAGATCCAGTTGATTTTTTCCCTGGCTACCTGATGTGGATTTCGAAAATCTCTAAGACTCCACGACCAATCGTTTGCAATTCCCTGTCTCCAGAGTTTTCTCAGGTTTTGCAGGGTGTAATTTCTATCCAGATAGTGGCCTCCTTGTCCGACACTAAATATTTCGTCCTCAGCGAGAGTCTCTTCATTAACTTCTATCCCCTCAAGCATAATTCTCAGAGATTCGAATATTTCATAATCGAAAAGGATTTTTTCAGGTCTTAGAAGTGAATATGTCTCAAGAAGACCAAGGGCAGGAAATAGCTCGGGAGTACTGAGACAGAGGAAAAGGGCATCTATAGAATTATCTTTCCCTGCCCTCCAATCTATTTCCCTGCTTCCGGTTGAGCCATAATAGGCCATGACAGGGAGGTTATGGAAATGCCCTATCTCTACCCTGCCTATGTTAAGGAGAGGCTTGTGAAAGGCACCTCCCAAGGCTCTTCCACTCCAGGGATTCATCGTCTCTGCCGAGAGTGCATAATAAACAGGGGCGCCGGGGAAGGCAATCTGCACGAGACAGAGGGCACTCAGAACTTCAGCGTTTCCTACCACCAATGCACCCGCAACTGAGGCTGGAGCCGTGGAGCCCATCATTGGCATGGCCATAAAACCTACAGGGAGACCAGCTTCAGCAAAGATTAGCGCAGCCTCTAACGACCCTTCATCCTGACCAAGAGGGCTTGCTGTACAAACGAGCAAAGAGAGAGGAGGCCTCTTTCTTAATTTTTCCCTTCCTCCTGCTACCACACTCGCCATCTCTACACAAAACCTTGCGCTTCTTTCTTCGACACAGCTGATGATATGTACATGTTTTTCAGTGTTAGAAAAAGAGGCTTCGAGTTCATGAAGAGGAATTAAAGAGGGGTGAACATCTTGAGCGCTTACCATGGGCCAGTAGAAACTCACACAGGGAAGGTAGTCGGCAATAAGAGCCATCATCTCTACATCCTTTTTCAGAGAAGACCTTTCCTTTCCAGTCTTAAAATCGATTGTCCTCACTCCCGTTCCATCTGTACCGAAATAGATTTTGTTTCCATCTAGGTAGAGATCAAGCTCAGGCGAGCTCCTCGAAGCCATCCTAAAAGCGCGAGGTGCATTCTTCATGGCCTTCTCAAGGAGGGCGGAAGAAAGTTTGACGATTTTTTTATCAAAATCAACCTCGGCTCCGGCTTCGGCGAAAATCTTGAGAGCCTTAAGGGACGGAAATCTTATGCCAGCCTTAGAGAGGATGTTTAGAGTCGCTTCCTGAATCTTATGAAGGTCTTTTTCCTCTAAGATTTGTATCTTCATCTTAGGTTTTACCTCAAGAGGAATGATTCCTGGCCTCTCTTTTTTTTCATACATTTTAACTTTCTCCTTCTTGAAAAAATTCAGGGTCTCATATTATCTAAAAAACACTATTCAGGAAGCAAGCCTGGAGTTGAAATCAGGAATCAAGCCTCTAAGAGAGAAGATTCTTGTCATTTATACCTTCTTTTTTTATTTTAAAAGCGGTTAAAATTTGAGCTTAAACATTGAAGAAAAACGACTTAGGCCGAAGAAAGATGAGCCACATTGGATCGGGAATTTTTTCAAAGAGTTCTAAGTTTAGGCGAAGAAGAAGACCTTATTTCTGTTTTTGAAAAAAATGTATTTAAAATTCTCAGTTTAATATTTTTGTTAATAAAAGGAGCAAGTTTTAATTTTTTAAGATTGAGCAAGAAAAATGAGGGGGTTATTTTTAAAGACAACTACTTGACACACCGATTAAAATTTAGGCTAATATTTTATGCTTTATTTAAAGGGCTTAAAGAGATATATTTTTACCTATGATGAAAAAAGAAGATCATTAAATTACCAAGATGAGAAATTAAGTTGAGATATCCATGGACTCCGGCTCAAAGACAGAGATTGAGAGAGCTAAATGCCCCGTCTGAGCTTTTAAGAAGGGAATTTACCGACTCGAGAGAGAGGGAAAAGGTCTTCTTAAAAGAGGAACAGGCTCTTGTAGAGAATTCTAAGAGAAGCCTTTATGAACTGAAGGAAAAAAGTCGAAGGCCAAAAATTTGCGAACTTGAAAGTGCTCTAGTGAGGACACTCATAGAGAATGGCTTCGTCCAGGTTCTGACTCCAATCATTATTTCGAAGGCTTCGCTTAAAAAGATGTCCATAGATGAGAATCATCCCCTTTTTAAACAAATTTTTTGGGTCGATGAGAGGAGATGCTTAAGACCGATGCTTGCTCCCAACCTATATTTCATGTTGAGGAGATTAAGGAATATCTGGGAAAAGCCCATCAGAATCTTTGAGGTCGGCCCATGTTTTCGTAAGGATACAGGTGGTCGCCACCATCTCGAAGAGTTTACGATGTTAAACCTTGTGGAGTTGGGACTTGAAGCTGAAAATGCAGGAAAAAGGCTCGAAGTCCTCGCAACCATGATGATGAAGGCAGCAGGCATTGAGAATTTTCACCTCCTTCATGAGAGAAGCGAGGTTTATGGAGAAACTGTGGACATCGTTTCTGAGATTGAGTGTGCCTCAGGGGCGATGGGTCCTCATCCCCTAGATGAAGCCTGGGGAATTTCGGAACCATGGGTAGGGATAGGAATTGGTCTTGAAAGAATTCTGCTAGTGAGAGAAAAATATCTTAATATCCAAAGAGCAGGGCGTGCTCTTATCTACTTAGACGGAGTTCGTCTCAATATCTAAAATTATAAAAATGGAAAGAGAGCATGCCTGAGATTATTCTAATGAACAGTTTCCCAAGAGGAGGATTTAGCCGATGAACAGAGAATATTTTTTTAAAAAGGCCGAAAACGCTATCTTGAACCATTCAAAAAGCAAGGCAGAAGAAGTGGCGCGAGAAGCTCTCGCGGAGGGAATTGACCCTTTTGAGCTCATCAATAATGGATATCGAGTGGGAATAACTAAGGTTGGAGATCTCTTCTCCAGAGGTGAGGTCTTCATGCCTGAATTAATAGAAGCCGCAGAGGCAATGAAGGCAGCCAATGAAATACTCAGCACAGCCTTCCCGGATGTTTCTCAAGTGAGGAGAGGGAAATTTGTGATTGGAACAGTCCAAGGAGACATCCATGACATCGGCAAGTTTCTCGTAGCCTCGTTGCTTCAGGTTAATGGATTTGAAGTATATGATTTAGGTCATGATGTTGAGGTTTCCCGATTCATAAAAAAAGCCGTCGAGGTTGAAGCAGACATCATCGGAACCAGCGCTCTGTTGACTACGACAATGATAGAACAAAAAAAACTCGAAGAAGAACTAAGACGAGCAAACCTCCGTCACAGGTTTAAGACAATGGTGGGAGGAGCTCCTGTAACCAGGCGCTGGGCAGAAAGAATAGGGGCAGATGCTTATGGAGAGGATGCCAATGAAGCTGTGGCTAAGGCAATCCAACTCATTTCCAAGAAGTGATGAGACAAAACGAAAATAGAGAGATGCTGAATATAGAAAAAATCATTCAAAAGGCAATGGGAGAGAAACTCCTCTTAAGAGATGAAATAATACATCTTTTATCGCTTGAAAATTGCGATGAAATTGAGCTTCTTTTCAGGGCAGCTCGCGATTTGAGAAAACGCTATTTCAAGAATAAAGTCTTTCTCTATGGGTTTATTTATTTCTCCACCTATTGTCGCAACAATTGCAGATTCTGTGCCTGCCGGAGGTCGAATTTTTCGGCAAGAAGATATCGAAAACAAAAGGAAGAAGTACTTGAGGCTGCCCTTTGCCTTGCTGAATCTGGAGTTCATCTGATTGACCTCACCATGGGGGAAGACCCCTTTTTCTTCGCTGAGAATGGATTTGAATTTCTACTTGAGCAGGTAAAAAGAGTCAAAGAAGAAACCTCGCTACCCATCATGATTTCTCCAGGAGTAGTCCCTGATGTTGTTTTAAAGAGAATATCCGAAATGGGAGTCGAGTGGTATGCCAGTTATCAAGAAACGCACAACCCAAGACTCTTTGCCTACCTTCGTCCGCAGCAGGATTATTGGCTGAGAATGAACAGGAAACGCCTAGCGCGGCGACTCGGACTTTTAATCGAAGAAGGCATTCTTACTGGTATAGGCGATTCTCCCCAGGATAGAGCTGATTCAATCGAAGGCATGAGAGAGCTTGGCGCTCACCAGGTCAGGGTGATGAGTTTTATTCCACAAGAAGGCACACCTCTCTCCTCTTTCCCCTCTCCCCCTCGTATTCAGGAGATGAAGATGATCGCTGTGTTAAGGCTGTGCTTTCCGGAGCGGCTTATTCCAGCATCTCTTGATATCGACGGTATCAAAAACCTGAGATTAAGGCTTGATGCTGGCGCCAACGTAATTACTTCTCTTGTTCCTCCCCTTAAAGGTCTCTCTGGAGTCTCCCAGGCAACCCTCGATATTGATGAGGGCTATCGGAGTGTGAGGGGTGTTCTTCCTATTCTCCAGGAATGCGGCCTTGAGCCTGCAAGTGTCGAGGAATATTGTTACTGGATTAGGGCTAAAAAAAACGAGCCACAAAAAGAAATAAATAAGCTTGAGGCAAGGCCATGAAAGTCATCGTGGTGGGCGGGAAACTTCAAGGAATTGAAGCCTCCTACCTTGCTCGAAAGGCAGGGTGGCAAATAATCCTGATTGATAAAAATCCCCAGGTTCCAGCCAGAGGACTCTCAGACGAGTTTGTCCTTTGCGATGTGACCAAAGAGAAAAAAAAGGCATTAATGGCAATGAAAAAAGGAGATTTAATCATCCCTGCCCTCGAGGATAAAGCCACACTTCAGAGCCTAGAAAAAATGGCTGAAGAAGAATGCCTGCCACTTGCTTTTGATTCAAAGGCATATGAACTTACCTCTTCAAAAAAGAAGTCTGATTCCCTCTTCGAAGAGCTAAATTTGCCTCGACCAGAGGCATGGCCTAATTCGAGTTTCCCTCTCATCTTGAAACCATCTGGCCTAAGCGGAAGCAGAGGGATAAGGAAGGTTTCAAACCCAGAAGAACTCGAGAGCTTCCTTGCTCAAAATGAAATTCAGGATTGGGTGGTGCAGGAATACCTTGAAGGTCCCTCTTATTCTCTGGAGGTGTTAGGTCATCAAGGTCGATTCTTTTGCCTTCAGCCAACTGAGATTCATGTAGATAGAAATTATGACTGCAAGAGGATTTTTGCCCCTGCGGAGCTTTCACCTCGACTGAAGGCTGAGTTTGAAGAGACTTCGCTGAAGATAGCAGAGGCTCTAAGCCTTGAAGGGATAATGGATGTTGAGGTAATCCTCAACCAAGGAAAGCTAAAGGTTTTAGAAATAGATGCTCGTCTCCCTAGTCAGACTCCGAGTGCAGTCTTCAAATCTACGGGGATAAACATGCTTGAGCTTCTCTATCATATTTTCGCTAAACATCAACTACCTGAAATTCGGTATCCTGAAAGAGAAACCTTCGTTATCTATGAGCACATCGAAATTACTCTGGATAAAATCGAAATATTGGGAGAGCACAGGATAGGTTCTGCAGGTTCTCTTAGGCTAGTAAAAGATTTTTTCGAAGCAGAAGAAGCGCTCACAGATTATGCAGAAGGGAAGAAAAACTGGGTTGCAACCTTAATTATAAGCGGAGGAACTCGAGAGATTGTGTGGAAAAAACATGAAGAGATCTTGACGAAGATAAGAAAAAACTTCGGACTCGATATTTGTATCGACCTTAATCCTTAAAATTTAAAATATTTGAAGAATGAAGATTCAAGCAAGAATGAAGCAGAAATGACTCGCCTTTCAAGTGTGCAGGTTAAAGATATAGATGAGGCCTCTTTGCGCCTTTATGACGATGAGCTCAAAAAGAAGATTGGGCTTACCCTCTTCCAGGTGGGATGCAGAGCTTCAGGGGTTTCTGAGAAAAGAGTAAGCCCCATCCTCAATTCATGTCGCATCGGGGTTATTCCCATAAGTGCAGGCAAGGGTGTCATAGAGGGCTTTGTCGAGGCTGTCTCAAAAATCATAAGCCACATCGGATTTACGTGTTTCTTTACGGAAAGAAGAGACGTTGCAGGCATAAAAGAAGCCTGTCAGAAAGGGGCTAAAGTAATATTCATGGCTGACGATGAGTGTTTTATTGCCCTCAACCTTTCCCAGTGCCAGGTTGTGGATAATTCAGAAGCAACCGCAAGGGGATACGTAGCTGCCCTTGAGAGCATGGTGGCAGGACTTAAAGAGAAAGAAGTCCTTGTGATTGGAGCTGGCAGGGTGGGAAGAAATGCCTTGATTTCACTTAAGGAAAGGAGGGCAAAGCCAGGAGTTTATGATATCAACATAGAGAAGGCAGAAGAATGTGCGCATGCTCTTGGGGTAAGATTAGAAAAAGACTTGAAGAAGGCACTCAAGAAATATTGGATTCTTTTAGACGCTTCTCCGGCACTTTCCCTTATCAGGAAAGAAGATTTAAAAGACTGGACCGCCATAGCTGCCTGCGGAATCCCCTTGGGAATTACGCCGAAGGCTTATTCTTTCCTCAGACACAGAATCATCCATGACCCTCTCCAGATTGGAGTAGCAACCATGGCAGTGATGGCCTGTTGGAGGAAAAGAGGGAGAAAACAAAGGGGGGGTAGATCGGAAAGATCGCATGGATTCTAAATCCATGTAGCCGGGTGTGACTCTCGGACCCCCCGCTTTTTTAGAGCCTGAGGCAAAGTGGAGGTGAGAAAATAATGTCGAAAAAAATAGAGAGAAAATATTTGAGGAAACATGTCGATTTCTTCAGGCTCATCGAAAAAATTAAGCTCTGGCCATCAAGACGAGGAATACTTCATGGTGTAAAGTACTTTGAAATGAAAAGCATTTATGGTTATGTAACAACCCATTGCAATAAAAAATTCATGATACGACCTTCAAGAAGGAGCAGAGCTGCCCGCTGGCTGAGGAATAAATGGTATCGGGAAGCATGCCGTGAGTGTAACGTGCCTGAATGGAAAATAAAAAAATATTCGCTCACTTTTTTCGACCGTCATCGAGGCTCACTCCTGAGAAAAGAATGAAAGTAAGTGACAAATTTATAAGCCCTATGGCTTTAAAATAATGCTTGCTAAAAAGAGTAAAATCAAAAAGAAAGGAGGTGAGCATGAGCGTTCTAAAAATCCCCATCAGGATGGGAGATGGTTCCCTTGTAGAGATTTCAGAAAGTGAGTTGAAAAGAGACTTAGAAGAAGGTACTCTGGATGCTTCCCAAAGAGCAAAGGTCGCACCCCTCACTCAGGATGAGCTCGACCATCTTTTTGAGATCTATTCTTCTTCCCTCCGTTCGATTGGAGTAGAAACTGGAAAGGAAGTAGTCTTCACTTATGATGCAACTTGTGGAGAAATTCAACGTGCCCTTCTTCCCATCGAGAGGATGCAATCCTTGCAGCTTTTTGAAAGGCTTCTCGGAGCCGATACCGTTGAACTCGGTCACAACGACTATAGCTGGAAGGCTGTCAAGCCCATCGTTGCTTATGAAAAATCGGTTCTGGAGCAATCTCTCCTCGTGACAACAGTCCCTGTCCTTTACGGAGCAATGCCCAACCTCAGCCTTTATTTTCAGCCTGAAGGTCCACTTCCCAACCCAGCAATACTAATGCCTGAGGGAAAAATAAAAGAAGCAAGACAATCATATGAAGAAGCTATTGAGTACGCTGTCAAGGACATGGTCTATGTCGCCAGTGAACTTTATGAATCTGGAGTGGATGGAATTGACTTCGACACTACTGGCTCTGCCGGAGACCCCGATTTTCTGGCTGCTCTTAAGGCTGCGGAAATTTTGAAGAAGAAATATCCTAAGATGTGTATTGAAATGGGAATGGCAGGAGAGTTTGTCCTCGGACTCCATGGAGAACTGAGCTATCAAGGAAAAAGATTGGCAGGGCTCTATCCCCATGAGCAGGTAGAGCTGGCAGAGAAGGCAGGAGTGACGATCTTCGGCCCAGATATAAACACAAACACAAGCAAGAGCTGTGCCTGGAACATAGCACGCGTGATAACTTTTCTGAAGCCGTGTGTAGAGAGAGCAAAGATACCCATCCATGCCAATATGGGTATGGGCGTGGGAGGCCTTCCCGTAACCGCCATTGTCCCTGTGGATGCTGTTTCGAGAGGTTCTAAGGCTGTGGTGGAGATTACACGCCTGGATGGATTGTAGGTGGGCGTAGGAGATGTTCTTGGTATGGCCGCAACTCATGGGGTGGCTTCGGGCATGGGCGGAATGCGAACTGCCGGAGATCTGGTAGCCCGCATGCAGATGACCCGGGGCATGAAGATACAAGAGGCTAAAGAGTATGTGGCCAGAAAACTCCATCTCTCAGTGAAGGAACTCTCAGACCCGCTGGTGATGAATGAAGTAAGAGAGGCTTTAAATCTCGGCCTGGTTAATCCCAGCCCTCAGTCAGCATTAGGGATTGAGGCTAAGTTTCATATTCAAGAATTGCTTGAGATTGAAATCAACTCTCTCTATCGCTTTAGGAAAAAAGCTGGAATGTAAAATCTTAATCCTTTTCAAACAAAAAAATTTATCCTTATTCCCCGTAGGAGCAAAGAAGCACTCTTTGAGCTCAAACTCCAGAAAGGCGGGTTTGAAAAGAACTTTACGTTGGAAAAAAAGTCCTCATCTACAAATAAGATATATCATAAGATATATCTAAGAATTGTTATCTTTTAAATCTTTTATTTAAGGAGGGTAAAGAATGAATGAAATTTATCTAAAACGAAAGACCATCTTGCTTCTCCATTTAATTCCTTTCTTGATTATTTCTCCCCTCTTCGGTAAAAACAATAAAATTCTTAGCCCTGAAGAATTTTTTGGCTTCAAAGTAGGCGCAGATTTTCATCTCCTAAATTACGAGCAAGCTCTCGATTACTGGAAGAGGTTAGAGGAAGCTTCAGGAAAAATAAAACTCATAGAATACGGTTTTTCTTCCTTTGGAAGGCCTATGGTTCTTGCCATAATTTCAGCTGAAGAAAACATGGCAAAACTCGAAGATTATAAAAATTTATCTAAAAGACTTTCCCTTGTTAGAGATGTGGATGAAAGCGAGGCGAAAAAGCTTTCGAAGGAAGGCAAAATCATAGTCTGGATAGACGGAGGATTGCATGCTACAGAAGTTGCACCTGCCCAGCATCTTATTCAGCTTGCATATGACTTAGTAAGTGATGACTCAGAAGAAAATGAGAGGATATTAAGAGAAGCAATCGTCATGCTTTCCTTCCCCAACCCTGACGGAATGGACATGGTTTCTGAATGGTATCATCAAAATCTGGGAACCCCTTATGAAGCTAGTCCTCTACCCTGGCTCTATCAAAAGTATATTGGACATGACAACAACCGTGATTCTTTCATGCTCAGTGTGCCTGAAACAAAAAATATCAATCGCATAATCCATCATGAATGGTATCCCCATGTCTTTTATAATCATCATCAGACTTCCCCTTTCCCTTCTCTGATTTTTGTTCCTCCGGATTGCGAACCTACGAATCCTAATCTTCATCCCTTGCTCTTGAGATGGCAGAACTTCATCGGGACAGCCATAGCCCTTGCTTTTGAAGCAGAGGGAAAACAAGGAGTCATCTCCAGATTTCTTTTTGATACCTGGTACCCAGGTTACATCACCCAGATTTGCGATTTTCACAACATCATCTCCACATTTTCAGAAACTTTCCTTTATCGATATGCAACTCCCCATTTTTACACCATGGATGACTTTCCCGAAGAATACAGAGACTTCACTATTTCCCTCTTCTTCACCAATCCCTGGAAGGGGGGTTGGTGGAGGTTGAGAGATGCAGTCGAATACTGTTTAACTGCTTCAAAAGCGGTGCTCAAACTTTCAGCTCAGCAACGTGAGGAAATCCTCTACTCTAAATACGCCATGGGAAAAGAGACCATCGAGCGCTTTAAAAAAGAACCTCCATATGGATGGATTATACCTCTTAATCAGAAGGACCCGGTGGTGACGAGTCAACTCTTAGAGTTGCTAATTGAGCTCGACCTCGAAGTGTATCAAGCAGAAGAGGAGTTCAAGGCTGATGGGCTAATCTATCCCAAAGGCACCTTTATCTTACCTACGAGCCAACCCTTCGGTCGCCTGCTTAAGACCCTCTTCGAGATCCAGGTCTATCCTGATTTGAGAAAATATCCTTCCCTCTGGCAAGGAATAGTCGAGCCTCTCAAATTGAATATACCCCCCCTTCGAACCTACGATGTCTTGGGCTGGACCTTACCCTTACAGATGGGAGTGAAAACCGTTCAACTTAACAATCCCTTAGAAGCGAAGATGAAAAGGATAAAAAATGTGGTTTATCCGCAGGGAAAAATTAAGGGGTCTGGTAGTCATTCCTTTATCCTAGCCTATGAGACGAATAATGAAGTCATCGCCTTAAACCGTCTTCTTAAAGAAGGGATTGAGCCTCTATGGGCGGCAGAATCTTTTGCTTTAGAAGGGATGGTTTTTTCCCCAGGAGCAGTGATCATTCCTGGAGATAAAGTCTCTTTAGGACAGATTGAGAAGCTTTCCCGGGAGCTCAAAATCCAAGTGGAAAGAGTCTCTCATCTCCCTTCTTTCAAGACTCATAGGATAAAAAAACCAAGGCTCGCCCTTTACAGGCCCTGGGTAGCAAACATGGATGAAGGCTGGACATCACTCATTCTGGAGAAACATGAATTTCCCTTCACCACCCTCCATGATTCTGAAATAAGGGCAGGGAGGCTTTTTGAGCGATTCGATGTCATTATTTTTGCAGACCAGGATAAAGATTCGATTCTAAATGGCCATCCAAAGGGAACCATGCCCCCTCAGTATACAGGGGGAATCTCGAGTGAAGGCCTTCGTAATCTTAAAGATTTCATAGAAGAAGGAGGAACTCTAATCATGTTAGGCTCAGCCTGTGACCTTGCGCTTGAAGAATTCAGGTTACCCCTCAGAAATATCCTAAAAAGCCTAAATAAAGAGGAATTTTTTGCCTCAGGACTTCTCTTAAGGGTTCTCCTCGACACCAATAATCCCGTCGCCTACGGATTGCCCCAGGAGGTGAGTGGATATTATGCTCAAAGTCCAACTTTTCAGGTTTTTCCTGGTGCTGGCGAAAAATCGAAAATTATCTCCACCTACCCTGAGGAAAACCTCATCCTCAGTGGCTGGATGGTGGGTGAAGAATATCTGAGAAACAAGGCTGCTGCAGTCGAGGTTTCAGAAGGAAAGGGGCGATTCATTCTCCTCGGCTTCAGGGTTCAGCACAGAGGACAGACAGTAGGAACATTTAAACTTCTCTTTAATTCTATTTTCTATGGAGCAATGAGAGGATAGTTCTTAGTTTTAATATTTTTGGCTCTTCTCCAAATTAACAAATTAATTGGTGAAAATATGATATTTCATAAAGGAGAGAAGACTAATAACTTCTTCCTTTTGTTATTGTTAGAGTTCGGCCAATTCAAAACGCTTATTAGGAGATCCTCCCTTCACACTCGCTTTGATATTTTGAATCTGAATCCTCCTCTTATTCCAATGAAATCTTATAGTTACGCACCCAGATATTCTTTTTTTTATCAACTAATCGGGAGGTTATCCATATTTTTTTATTTTAAAAAGCATAAATTTTGTGCTAATTTTCTTTACCAAACTTTGGGTAGTTTCCTAAAAGAGGAAGAGAGGCCACATCAGTTCAATTAAGTTTTTTAGAAAAAGTTTCAATTTGAGGTCAAAATTCATCTCTTTTATCAGTATTTACCGTATTTCTCAGCAGCCTTAATCATTGCTCTTACGTTCTCCCTCTTAGCATTCCAAGGAACTTCACACTCGGTTCCAAGGATATAGCCTCCTCCCTCTGCGCATTCTTGGATTAATTTTTTTGAATAAGCTTCCACTTCCTCCACAGTTCCATAGACAAGGAGTGAGGAAGGCACATTTCCATAGAGACAAACTCGGTCTCCTAAAATCTCCTTTGCCTTCTTCATTTCTGTTTTTTCAAAATCGAGCACAATCTTTCCTCTCGGAAGTCCATCCCCAATCGTTCTCATCTTTTGCAGATGAGGGGTGAGGTCATTATCCCAGTGACACCAGACCTTGAATCCGCAATTAACAAAAGTGTCAATCGCTTTTTTGGCGTATGGCCAAAAGAATTCCTCAAAAATCTTGGGGGACATGCCTGGGGGCCCACCGTTGATAAAAAAGATGACTTCTGCTCCCGGGACCCTTCCCGCTCCCATGAGCACAGCCTGCTCCATGGCTCTCTTGATCTCATATTCAAGCAGAAACTCGCTCATTTCATGAACTTTTTGAGGCCTTTCAAAAATATCTTCTATGAGAAGGTTTATTCCTCGGTAATACTGAAGAAGATCTAAGGGATGGCATGCTCTCCCTCCCATGAGAAGAGGAATTTCATACTCCTCTACAAATTTACTCCAGGCTTGAGCATATTCCTTAGGAAATTCAAATTCATAAAAAAGAAAATCATCCCATTTTCTCGAAAAAATCTGTTTTAGCTTCCGGTTGAATAGGATAGTCGAAAAACCTTTTTCGATGACATCATCATAATCTTCTAGCACAGGCTTTTCGAAGAAACTGGGTATGTTTCCTCGTGGAGGAAAATCATCCCATATTCTCCAATCAAGAGTGGCTTGATCCCAGCCTGATTTCCCCAGAAGAGAAAGATGATCAAGAGTGGTTATGTTCGGGTCGATGTTGTCACCGATGATATCCAAACAGGCCACGGTTGCCTGAATCAATTTCTCGGGCTCAAAGAACATCTCGCGAATTGTAATCCTGCCAAGATAAGGTATTATGTAACACAGAATGGGTGCGACAGGAACTCTATCTGCCTTCTCCAAGTTCCAGGCGGCTTCAAGCCTTTCATACCTTGATATCTTCTCTCTCGTTTTCATTTCCTCTTGATCCATCCTTCGATGATTCTTACCCCCTCACTAGCACTCTTTGCTGAGTAATCTACTCCAAGTTCAAGGGGATCAATCTCGCCTACAATTCCTCCTCCAACAATAAGCTTCACTTCTTCTCTAAGCCCTGACTTCGAGATGGCCTCTGCGGTGCCTTTCATCACCGGGATGGAAGTGGTCAAAAGACCAGACATGCCTACCACCTGTGGTCTATGTTCTCTTATCTTTTCTAAGAATAAATCGACTGCAACATCAACACCCAAATCGATCACTTCATAACCCGCACATTCAAGAAGACTTGAGACGATCCCTTTCCCTAAATCATGAACGTCTCCAGCAACTGTTCCAATCAAAACCTTCCCTTTTGCCCCTGTTTTCTCATAGCGTTCCCTTATTTTAGGGTTTATAAACTCCGCAGCGGATTTAAAAATTTGAGCAGCCCTCATTAATTCCATAAGAAAAAGGTTGCCCTTTTCGAATTCAGCCCCAACTAGCTCTAACCCCTCCCTCGCTTCCTCAATCATTTCCAGAGGATCTCTGCCTCTTTGAAGGTCTTCAGCTACAATAGTGAGAACTCTTTGCTTATCAAGATGGAAAAGGGCATCGCTCAGCTTTCCCATGGTTCCTCACCTTTTTTCCAAAAAAGTTTCATCAAAACGAAGCTCCAAGGAGCATACTTCATCATCTTTTCTGCCCTTCTGCCAAAGAGCCATTTTGCCTTTACTCTCGTCAGCTCTTCATCTGTAGGTGGTTTTAATTCTTTTTTTATTCGCTCTAAAATTGTTTTTGTTCCTTCATTCATGCCTGATTTCCTTTCAAATCTTTTTACCCTCTTATTAAGCATATGATATACTGAAGAATGTGTATAAAACAGCTTCCCCACTTTGTCAAGAATCCCCCAATTTTCAACCACCTCCCTATCCTCCTGATTTGAGGCCTCAGAGGAACAGAAGAGATGATTGATGATAAATTCTGGAAGGCTCTGGAAAAACTGGATCCCTTTGATGTTTGTCAGAGAAGCCTTGCCTCATTGGGAAAAAAGGAGAAGACTTATCGCCTCCCTATTTTGAATAGAATTTATCTAATTTCCCCTGGAGAAAAAATCATTTTCCCTGAAAATGACCCATCATCAGGACCTTGCGAATTTTATCTTCAGCTTTCAGCCATTAATTATCTCATTGGGGCAAAACCTGTTCCCCTCTCCAACTGCTGGGTTAGCGAAAAGGATTTTTTGGGAGGGTCTCTTTTCTTTCGCGGGATTCACTCCCTACCGGTAAGTGAATTGGAGCGTGTCTTTGGAAGGGAATCTCGGAAATTCCACCGTGTCTCAAAGGCTTGTGGTGGTAAAGAGGTTAAAGGAGGCGACCTTGCCTATGAACTTCCTATGTTTCCTCGCCTTCCTGTCAGAATCTTGCTCTGGCTAGAAGATAAAGAATTTCCGGCTCGGGTTTTATTCCTTTTTGATAAAACTGCAAATATCCACCTTCGACTCGATGGAATCTGGGCAGTTGGAAAAGCGATTGAAAGAGCACTCCTTGAGAGAGCTTCTTCGCCTTAATCATGCACCCTTTTCATTTTCATTGAGATATTTTTTAAAGACATAGGGTGAACTCATGGCGAAAAGCATCGCCCCATAGTCGATGTCAAAACTCACTTCGTCACCAACTCTGAGATCTGTGTTACTGGCGTCAAGGAGCATGTGGTCACTTGTGGCTCCAAGAACCTCTATATTTCCTCTTGGTCTTATCTGGGAAACAAGCACATCCTGACGCCCTATGTTTAGGATTACCCTCCTGATATTTCCCCTGTCTTCAAATTTGGGGACGCTTCCGAAGGCATCGATCCCTATTTCTCCGTAGGGAACAGAGGGCTTAACTTTAGACTCTATCACTTCTGCATAGAGAACAAATGCATCATAGTGCAATCCAGGAATTCCTCTTATTTCCAGGTCTTTTCCCCCTAAAAGGATTGAATCTCCGAGGCGTATGTTATTAATTTTACCCACATTCTCTGCGGAAATAAGCCATGAATAACAAGCAGAGTTTCCTCCTGAGACATATTCAAGTTTCAGTTCAAATCTTTCTTCTATTCTCTGTGCGAGTTGAGAGAGCTCCTCCATTTTGCTCCTATCCGGCTTTACTCCCCCAAAACAGGATAGATTTGTCCCGATACCCGAAAGCTCAACTCCCTCTAAGAGGAGGACTTCCTCCACCACCTCTTCAAGTTCTCGAGGCAAGATTCCTTCCCTCAGGTCTCCGAGCTCGACCATCAGGATAATTTTGTGTCTTTTTTTCCTCTTGAGGGCAAACTTTGAAATTTTCCGAATTATCTCAATTTCTGTATTCAGGCTCACATCGGCTACCTCTATGGCTTCCTCAACTTCACTCAAAGCAGGAGCACGGAGAAGAAAAAAAGTTTCTTTGAAACCTGCTTCTCGAAGCCTTCTGAGGTTAGCGATTCTTGAATCACCCAAATTCTTAATTCCATTTTGGAGAAATACGGCCGCAATTCTCGGGTCTCCACAAACTCCTTTTGTCACGCCGGTAACTGTTATCCCTTTTACTCCATATAAGTTACTCAAGAAACGGGCATTTGAAGCAATCTTGGAAAGGTCGATCTCAATCCTCGGTGTTCTCATTTTCTCTCTCTTATTTATTCATCTATATTTTCCATATTTTCTGGCTGTCTCAATTATCGCTCTCACATTCTCTCTCCTAGCATTCCAGGGAGTCTCACATTCTGTAGAAAGGATGAATCCTCCTCCCTCCGCACAATCTCTTATTAACTTCTTGCAATATGTCTCCACCTCTTTCACCGTTCCGTAAACTAAAAGCGAAGCAGGAACATTCCCAAAGATGCAGAGAGAATCTCCTAAAATTTCTTTAGCTTTTTTCATATCTGTCTTCTCAAAATCCAAGAGCACTTTCCCTTTTGGAAGACCCTCGGTTATTTTTTTCAGCTGCGGTAAGACACTCGTCAAATTCCCATCCATGTGTACATGAGCCTTAAAACCTCTCTGGACGATGAAATTTACACCTTTTTTCAATGTCGGCCACACGAACTCATTGAATACTTCAGGAGAGACATAGGGAGGGCCGACGATTCCTGCCTGAAAGAAAATTACCTCTGCTCCAGGTACCTCCCCTGCCCCCATTATCGAAGCTTGTCTCAAAGCGTTTATTATCTCATGTTCTAGCACAAAATCACACATCTTGAGCAACTTTTCCGGCTGTTCCACAACATCCTCTGCTAAGCGGGCAAAACTCCTGTAATAAAGAACGAGTTCAAAAGGAATAGTTGCTCTTCCTCCCATGAGAAGTGGTATCTCGTGTTTTTGGACGAATTGACGCCAGGCAGAAGCATAAATTTTTGGGTATTCAAATTCATAATAAAGAAATTCATCTACGCTCCGACTCCTTATCTGACGGGAAGCTTTTGTGTTGAAGATAAGAGTTGAAAAACCTTTCTCAAATGTCTCATCATAATCTTCAAGAATGCATTTTTCATAAAAACTGGGGATGTTTCCCTGAGGGGGAAAATCGTCCCATATCCTCCAGTCAAGGGTTACCTGATCCCAGCCAGATTTTCCGAGGAAAGAAAGGTGGTCGAGAGTGGTGATGTTAGGGTCAATGTTATCCCCTATGATGTCTAGACACTTCTCTGCCGCATGGATGAGCTTTTGCGGTTCGAAAAACATCTCGCGGATAGAAATTCCTCCAAGGTAAGGAATGAGATAGCAATTCAAAGGTGCCACAGGGACCCTATCCCCCTCTTCAACATTCCAAGCAGCCTCCAACCTCTCGTACCTTGACCATTCTCCCCTCATTGTCCATCTCCTCAGCTTAAAAAAAGAAAATAAAATTGTATCTTGAATTTAAGACGCATAAAAAATCACCATCGATGCAATTCTCAGTTTTAGTACTTATACTTATATTTAAGCCTGAATTGAGTGGGTGTCATTTTTTCAAATTTCTTAAAATTCTTGTTGAAATGGCTCTGATCATAAAATCCTGTTGTTGAAGCAAGGTCGGCAAGGTTCAAGTCTGTATTGAGGAGAAGATATTTTCCATAGTCTACCCTCAGCTTAAGGATGTAATTGGAAAAGGTCATGCCTGTTTCTTGTTTGAAAAGATGGAGGGCACGACTTGGGCTTAAACCTGCAACTCTGGCGACTTTTCCTGCACTGAGTTTAGCGGTAAAATTCTGATTTATGTATTTCATCATCCTTTCTATCTTCATTTTCTTCTTCTTTTCCCTTATCGTTGAAACTTTATGGATGAAATTCTCCAGGACTTCGTTAAGCTTGTAAAGCAGCTCCTCTGTATCTGTAACTCTATTTAACTCAGTAAGATAAGAATAATTGAGTCCTAACAACTCCTTTGCTTCTACCCCAGCTTCTATCGCAGCCCTTGAAATAATGACCACTAACTCAATTATCCTTACTTTTAGGATCTCGAAATTCATCCCGCTTTCGAAAAAAATTGAGCCTAAAAATTCGTTTAGGATTTCTCTTGCACCTGTCTTATCTCCCAGTTTTACTTTCTGAATGATCTCTTCTTGCTTATCAAGGATTTTCCTCGGTACATCCGCACTCGTCTTTTTTAGCTCATCCAGGAAATTTGCAATCTTAAACTGCTGGATGTATTTTTCTCTTCTTGCCTTAAGAAAGCCAATATCACTCACATAATATTTTCTGGCTAATGCCAGAAGGTAAGAGATGTATTCTCTCACTTTCTTCAAAGGGAATACCTTGAGGCAGTTTTCTGCGAGTTCATAATTATCCAGGGAATAGCCATAGGCCTTTAAATTTTGAACAATCTCTTCCCTCATATCTTTTCTCATTTCGGGGAATATGGCAAACCCACTCACGAACCCGCCGAGTAATTTCTTTTCATTTATTACCGGAACAGAAAAGATGATTAAGCCTAAAGGACAAGTGGTTATATAACCTTCTCCCCAGCGAAAAGATTCTTCGACAGCCCTGATCATTGTCAGCCTGCAATTCTTGGAAAGAATGTTCTTATGGTCAAGCACAATCTTTGCGCATAGCTCACAGCGATGGAAACTGTAGATTATTTCCCCCTCAAGGCTTAAAAGCAGAAGGGGAAGTTCTGTCCTTTGATAATATTTTTTTGAGAGCTGCTCAAATTGAGCCTTTGGTATAAAATATCTAATTCTTTCCTTCATTTAAATTAGCATAATTATACAAAAAAATTTTAATTAAGGCTATATTTTTGAAGATGAAAAATATATAATCATATAACATGTGACATGGTTAAGCTTTTGAGAGAAATTGCCCAGAGTGTAGAAAAAGGAGACTCTTCGAGCCTGAAAGAATTAACTCAAAGGGCGCTTTCAGAAAAAATCTGTCCAGAAGAAATCCTGAATGATGGATTGATAAGAGGGATGGATGAAGTAGGGATTAAATTTAAAAAGAATGAGATTTTCATTCCTGAAGTCCTCATCTCAACGAGGGCTATGAAGGCGGGCCTTGAAATCCTAAGGCCCCACTTCTTTACTCTTCCCCAGAGGCTTAAGGGGAAAATAGTCATGGGGACAGTAAAAGGAGATCTTCATGACATCGGAAAAAAGATAGTTTGTCTTGTTCTTGAGAGCGCAGGTTATGAGGTAATCGATATCGGAATAGACACGCCCAAAGAAAAATTTTTAAACGTGGTAAAAAAAGAAAGTCCAGATATACTCGGAATGTCGGCTCTGCTCACCACCACAATGATCTATATGAGAGAAGTAATAGAGATACTGGAGAGAAAAAATCTTCGCCAAAGGGTCAAAGTCATCATTGGAGGAGGACCTGTTACTCAATCGTTTGCGGAGGAAATAAAGGCTGATGGGTATGCTCCAAACGCAGCCCTAGCTTTAAGCTTAGTAGAAAGACTCCTGAAAAAGAAAAGGCGGCCTGAATGAAGCTTTTCCCCCAAATTTATAAAATCGAGATAACTTCTCACCATAAATCAATCATAGCGAGGGAAAAGGAGATTCTCGCAGATAAAATTCAAGAAGCAGGGATTCCCCTTAACTCTTACTGTAATAAAAAAGGGCTATGTGGGAAATGCATGGTTGAGATTGTAAAGGGGGAACTTCCCCCTCTCTCTGAAAAAGAAGCATACTTCCTGAAGAAAAAGAAGCTTGGACCAAGATACAGACTTGCATGTCTTTACGGAATAAAAGGAAACTTAGAAATCAGAATCCCAGAGGAATCTCTGATTCAAGAAATGCTCATTTTGACTACCGGAATAAGAGAAACCCTTTCTCTTAACCCTGCAGTGAAGAAATACTTCCTCAAGCTTAAAAAACCAGAAATAAAGTTGCCACTTTCTTTAATTGAACTTGTTGAGAAAGAGCTGGGGAAAAAAGTTTTAATCACTGACTTGGGACTCCTGAAAGACCTCCCCCGCCTCGTAGAAAAGAGTAATTTCCAGCTTACCATAGCTTTGAAAGATGGGAGAGAAATCATAGCCATAGAAGAAGGGGATACAGCTCAAAGAGCATTCGGACTGGCAATCGATATTGGAACGACTACCTTAGTTACTGAAGTTGTAGACATAATCAGTGGAGAAAGTCTTGGAACCGCTACGTCAAAAAACGGCCAGGCAAAATATGGAGCAGATGTAGTTTCAAGGATAAGTTTTGCCTACCTTAAGCCAGAAAATTTAGAGCGTCTGAATGAAGCCGTGCTTCAGTCCCTGAATGAGATGATTGCTAACCTACTCTGGAAAAAGGGAATTAAAGAAAGTGAAATTTATGAAGTTGCCATAGCAGGAAACACTTCGATGAATCACTTCTTTCTCGGCATCCCCGTAGAAAGCCTTGCAGTTGCCCCCTTTTATTCTGTTTTCACTCATTTACCTCAATTGAGGGCGGGCTCATTGGGGCTCAAAATCAATCAGAATGCGAGGGTTTACATCTCTCCCAATATACAAAGCTTTGTGGGAGGCGACATATCAGCAGGACTTGTTGCCTCTGGTTTTGAAGCTAAGGAGGGAAATTTCCTTTACATAGACTTAGGTACAAATGGAGAGATAGTACTCAAGAAGAAGCATAAATTCCTGGCTACCTCCACTGCTGCAGGTCCAGCCTTTGAAGGAATGAATATAAGCTGTGGAATGCTTGCCTTAAGTGGCGCTATCTACAAGGCAGAGTTCAAAAAAAGACTTGTTCTGAAGACGATAAATGAAGCACCCCCTCTTGGCATATGCGGGACAGGGCTCATCGACCTCATCGCAATATTGATTGAACAAGGGAAAATTTCTCCTAAAGGTAATATCTCCCATAAAGAGAAAAAGGTTTGGTTGGCAAAGAATATTTTCATTGACCAGAAAGATGTAAGAGAACTCCAACTTGCTGTAGCTGCCATAAGATGTGGAATAAGACTTATTTTAAAGAGGAGTAAATTGAGGCTTAAAGACCTGGATGGAATTCTAATAGCGGGCGCATTCGGTAATTATCTTAATATCGAGAATAGCATGAAGATTGGCCTTCTTCCCTCGCTTGACGCTAATAAGATTACTTTTATCGGAAATGCCTCTCTGGCAGGAGCAAGGGCATTTCTCCTTTCTCCTGAAATTCGAAAGAGAGCAGAAAACTTGGTAAGGAAAATAGAATTTTTTTCGCCAGCCGCAGACCCTCTTTTTCAAGAATATTTCATAGACTCTCTGGAACTAAAACCTTACGATTCTTAAGGAGGAAAAAGATGCAAGTCTTGGAAGGGATAAGAATTCTCGACTTTACAAGAGCCATGGCAGGACCTTTCTGCACCATGATGTTAGCTGATTTAGGGGCTGAAGTGATAAAAATTGAAGCCCCTTCTACGGGTGATGATTCAAGAGGGTGGGGACCTCCCTTTGTCTCTGGGGAAAGTGCCTATTTTCTGAGTGTCAATCGCAACAAGAAGAGTCTATGCTTAAACCTAAAAAAAGTGAAGTCGCTTGAAATCATCCATAAACTCCTGAAGCGATGCGATGTTCTTGTAGAGAACTACCGTCCAGGAACAATGGAAAAATTAAGCCTCGATTTCAAGAGGACAAGAAAGATAAATCCTAAGCTTATTTATTGCAGCATCTCTGGATTTGGGCAGGATGGGCCCTACAGAGAGCTTCCTGGTTTTGATCAGGTTATTCAGGGAATGGGAGGATTGATGAGCATCACTGGAGAACAAGGCAGACCTCCCGTGAAAGTTGGCATTGCGGTTGCGGATATAGCGGGCGGGATGTTTGCCGCCTATGGAATCCTTGCTGCTCTCATCTCACGCTCGAAAACAGGAAAAGGACAGATGATAGATGTCTCCCTTCTTGATTGCGTTATTTCCTGGCTGAGCTACAGAGCTTCTGCCTATTTTGTCTCTGGAGAAATCCCAAAACCCCTTGGTTCTGGCCATCCTGTGATAGTCCCTTATCAAGCTTTTAAGGCAAAAGATTCATATCTAAACATTGCGGTAGGTAATGACCAGCTTTGGAAAAAGTTTTGTGAGGTTTTAGGTCTGGAAGGGATGAAAGAAAACCCTAAGTTCAAGACAAATGCCAAGAGAGTTGAAAACCGGGAAGAAGTGGTGGGATTGATTTCCGAAGTAATATCTACCAAATCCTCTGAGGAGTGGTTGAAAATATTGAAAGAAGCGGGAATCCCCTGTGGACCAATATACACAGTGGATCAGGTTTTTTCAGACCCCCAGGTCCTACATCGCAAAATGGTGCGTGAATGCATTCACCCCAATGCAGGTCTCATCAGGTTGGTGGGAAATCCTGTCAAACTCTCAGAAAACATAGAGGAGGAATTTTCTCCCCCTCCCCTTCTTGGAGAACATACACGCAGAATTCTTCAAGATCTGGGATACAGTGAAGAAGACATAGTCCAATTGAAAAAGGAGGAGGTAATATATGAGTATCAAAAAAATAAATAAAGTGGGAATCGTGGGTGCAGGGACAATGGGAAGAAGGATTGCCTATGGTTGCGTAATAAAGGGTAAAGAGACGAGACTTTATGACATCGCACCTGAGGCGCTCAAATCTGCCCAGCAAGCTATTCAAGTCTTGATTGAAGAAAGGATAGCTCAAAGGAAACTCCCTGAAGACATTCTCGAGAAGGCTCTTTCTTTGCTCAGCGTAAAATCAAGTCTCAGTGAATGCGTGAGGGGAGTTGACCTTGTGGTAGAAACTGTTCCTGAATCTCTGGAGCTCAAAAGAAAGGTATTTGCAGAGATTGATAGATATGCTGACCCAGAGACGATTATCGGGACAAACACTTCTTCCATCCCTGGCTCAAGGCTTGCTGATGTGACCTCAAGACCTGAGAAGGTATTCAATTTTAACTGGGGTCCTCCCGACGACTTAAAGGTCGAAGTAATGGGAAATCCTCAAACAAGTGCTGAAATTATAGAAGCGGTCCTTAACTTCCTCGAAGAATTAGGCATGATTCCTATCCTAGTCAAGAAGGAAATCTTGGGTTATGCTACCAACAGAATCTGGAGAGCGATAAAAAAAGAATGTCTTTTCTTAATCGCTGGTGGTTACATCAGCGCAGAAGATATAGACAGAGGCTGGATGCTGGAATGGGGGACTTCACTCGGTCCCTGCGGGCTTATGGATATTGTGGGCTTGGATGTTGTCCATGATATCGAGATGATTTATTATAACGAAAGCAAGGATCCCTCAGATAAGCCACCCCAATTTTTAGTTGAGATGATAAAGGCGGGTAAACTCGGAGTCAAATCAGGCGAAGGATTCTACAAGTATCCTAACCCTGCTTATAAGCAACCCAATTTTATTAGGGGAAAAAAAGAATCTTGAAAGATTAAACGCAAAATGAAAATTGCAATCTCAGGAAAAGGCGGTACAGGGAAGTCGACGATTGCCGGTCTTCTCTGTCACTTCTTTTCAAGAAAAGGTTACAAAGTTCTGGCCGTTGATGCCGATCCTGATGCAAACCTTATCTATTCGATTGGAGTTCCAGAGCCATTAGCTTCCTCAGTAATTCCAATCTCAGAGCAGCGTCGGCTGATTAAAGAAAGGACTGGGGCAAATCCTAGGCAGTTTGGGCAACTGTTCAAACTCAATCCTACTGTAGACGATATACCCGATAAATACTGTCTTGAATATAAAGGTATAAAAATCTTGGTAATGGGAGGAATCAGAAGAGGAGGAGAGGGTTGCGCTTGCCCTGAAAATGTCCTTCTCCGAAGCCTGCTTTCTGAAATCATTTTGAGGAGAAAAGAAGTGGTGGTAGTAGACATGGAAGCGGGAATAGAGCATCTGGGTCGAGCCACGGCTCAAGCCATCGACCGGATGATAATCATCGTTGAGACCGGTTCCCGGAGCATAAACACAGCCCTTTCTATCATCAAGCTTGCCAAGGATATCGGGATTAAAAAGTTTGGAATAATCGGGAACAAAATCAAGAATGAATCCCAGGTCGAATGGATCAATCAACACTTTCCTCAGGATTTTGTGTTAGGCCATGTTTCATTCCATGAAATTATCCAAGAAGCCGATGCAAAAAGAATCCCCTTGATCGAGGCTATGAATTCTAAACTGAAAGAAGAAATTGAGGGAATATTCATTAAACTTATAAGCATGTCTTGAAGAAAAGGACATAAGCCTGCCTAAATTTATTCCCTGATGTTGAGAAAAACCAGAAATGGATAAAATTAAAAAAATATAAAATAATTCAATTTAAATTATAAAAAATAGCAGGATTTTACAAAAAATTTAAGAGAAAATACTATAAAAAATTTTTTCTTTCTGTATAATTTTTTTTGAAAGGAGGCTTCGATGGTTTTTAGTCCTGAATGCATGGCAACAGGAATAGGAAGTTTTCCCCACCAAGATCCAGATAAAGCTTGTGAGATAATCTTGAGCACAACTCCAAAAATCCCTTTCTGGCCCCAGCTCCCCAACACAAGCTTCAAAGAACAAATGGAAATCCAATATAGCGAAGGACTCCCCTGTGTTGTTGTGGATGAAGAAAAGAAAAGAATGTATTTTAATACGAGCGGAGATATAACTTCCGCGCTTGAAGAATTCTATGAAAATTATATGTCAGAAAATTTAGAATATTTTCGCATCTCTCCTGAATACAGCCGAGGCATCTTTGCCATAGAAGAAAAGCTCAAGGGAAAAAGAGTCGCTGAATATTTTAAGAACCAGGTCACTGGACCGGTGACCACTGGACTAGGGAGAGTAGATGAGAATAAAAGGTCTATATTTTACAACGAAGTTTTCCAGGATGTAATCGTCAAAGGAATGGAAATGAAGGCGAGGTGGTTGCTGCGAAAGTTCAAGGCTTTAGAATGCCCCCAAATATGCTTTGTGGATGAACCTATTCTTTCTGCCTTCGGCTCCTCGACCTATGTTAGTGTGCAACGTTCAGATGTTGTGAGGCAAATAAAAGACGTGGTTGAGGCTGTTCACAAAGAAGGAGCTCTTGCCGGAAGCCATTGTTGCGGAAACACGGAATGGACAATTCTGATAGATGCAGGCGTCGACATCATAAGCTTTGATGCCTACGAATATGGAGAAACAATTAGCTACTATCCTGAACAAATTAAGTCTTTCCTCGAAAAAGGTGGCGTTCTGGCGTGGGGGATAATCCCCTCTTCAGAAAAAGTAAAGGCAGAGACGCCAGAGTCACTGCTCAAAAAATTAAAGACGGTGGTTAAAAATTTAGCTAGTAAAGGAATCAAGGAAGACCTCATCTGGGAGAAATGTCTTATCACTCCAAGCTGTGGGACAGGCTCCCTCTCTGTTGAAACTTCTGAGAAGATATTTGAATATCTTGCTAAAGTGAGTAGATTGCTCAGGCAAGAAAGTTAATTTTATTCTGTTAGAAGAGAGGCAAAATGAATGAGAAGAAAAGCATTGACGAGACTGTGAATTTTCTTCTTGAAACTAATGAAAAAAAAGGAATAGAGACAGTCTGGGACCGCTCTGCTGAACAAAGGCCAAGATGTGGCTTCGGAGAAAAGGGACTCTGTTGCCATATTTGTTTCATGGGACCTTGTCGCATTAACCCTATTAAAGGGAAAAAACCGCAAAAAGGAGTGTGCGGGGCTCAGCCCGAGGTGATAGTGGCGCGTAATTTTGCCCGGATGATAGCAGGAGGAGCAGCAGCACATTCTGACCATGGAAGAGAGGTTGCAAGAACCCTCCTTCAAGCTGCCCTTAACCCTGACTCAGGATATTCTATCAAAGACATAAATAAACTTAGAAAAGTTGCTGGATTGTTAAAGGTGCCCTTCAAAGACCGCCCTAAAGAAGAGGTAGCGCTTGATGTAGCCAAAAAGGCTCTTGAAATCTTTGGGCGCCAGGAAGGAGAGCTCGAATTTGCTTCTCTTGCCCCAAAGACAAGGCAGGATTTATGGCGCCGCCTTGGAGTTTATCCTCGAGGAATTGATCGAGAGATAGTTGAGCTCATGCACAGGACAACGATGGGTGTTGACCAAGATATTCTCAACATCATGCACCAGGGAGCAAGAACTGCGCTTGCCGATGGCTGGGGAGGGTCAATGATTGCCACAGAACTCCAAGATATCCTCTTCGGTACACCTTCACCCATAAGAGGACAGGTAAATCTTGGAGTCCTCTCTAAGAATGAAGTCAACATAGTTGTCCACGGTCATGAGCCCATGCTTTCAGAAATGCTCGTCCTTGCCGTTAGAGATAAGGAGCTCATAGAGCTTGCAAAAGCGAAAGGTGCTGAGGGGATAAATCTGGCTGGAATCTGTTGTACAGCAAATGAAATCTTATTGCGTCAAGGACTCCCAGTAGCTGGAAATGTGCTCCAGCAAGAACTTGCAGTTAGTACTGGAGCAGTAGAAGCAATGATTGTGGATGTTCAATGCATCATGCCATCTCTTCCTCAGCTGGCTAAGTATTTTCACACTCTGCTCATCACCACCTCACCCAAAGCCAAGATTGAAGGGGCAAGGTCTTTCGAGTTCCATGAGCAAAATGCTCTCAAAGTTGCAAAAGAGATCATTCGTGAATCTATTCTCAATTTCCCCAATCGCCAAGAAGTGAATATACCCCAGAAAAAGATGGACCTTGTGGCTGGCTTCAGTCATGAAGCCATAACTTACATGTTAGGAGGAACATTTCGAGGGTCTTATTTCCCTCTGAATGATAATGTCATCAATGGAAGGATAAGAGGAGTGGCAGGTGTGGTCGGCTGTTGTAATCCAAAGGTTACCCATGATAAGAGCCATGTTAACCTGGTGGAAGAACTCATAGCGAATGATATTCTTGTGGTTCAAACTGGATGTTCTGCCATTTCTTGTGCTAAAGCAGGCTTCCTCACCCCTGAATCTGCAGAAAAACATGCAGGAAAGGGATTGGCTGAAGTCTGCATGGCGGTAGGGATGCCTCCTGTCCTTCATTCTGGCTCTTGTGTAGATAACAGCAGAATCCTCATCGCACTCTCAGAAATGGTTAGAATTGGGGGGCTTGGGAAAGACATCAGCGAACTTCCTGTGGCAGGAGCTGCTCCTGAATGGATGAGCGAAAAGGCAATCTCCATCGGTCAGTACTTCGTTGCATCAGGCGTGTTCACCGTCTTCGGGGTAGGACTCCCTGTAGAGGGAAGCGAGGCATTTTGCCGCCTCATATTCAAAGATTTTGAGGAGCTCTTCGGCGGGATGTGGGCAGTAGAATCAGACCCAAGTAAAATAGCCGCTTTGATCATTGACCAAATTAATCGCAAAAGAGAAAAACTGGGAATAAGCAAGGCAAAAGAACGCATTCTGTATGACATGGAAATGAGAAGACAACTTGAAGTTTGAAAAAAGGAGAGTAAGGAATGTCTAAATTGATCGCCACCAGGGCCATTCGAGGTGCATATAAATTGGTTGAGAGGGCAGAAAGAGAACTCAAGAAGGCAATAGAAGAAAAAGGGCCTGAGACAAAGGTTGAATTCCCCAACACAGGCTACTATTTACCGATTTCATATGGAATCCTGGGGCTAAAAGTCCAGAAACTAAAAGACCTTCTTTTACTTCTAGAAGAAGCAAAGAAGCTCCTCCCCCCTCTTCCTAACGAAAAATTATGGCTTCCTTACCTTGGCCACACTCTCGATGCCGGGATGGCCACTCTCTTTGCCGATGAAATAATAGAAGCGATTAAATATACTCAAGACCCCCTTCCCTATCTTCCTGAGTCCTCTCCAAGAGATGGCTTCCTCTGGCTCGGGGCAGCAAGTGATGTAATCATGAGAGAGAGGGGGATTGAGTTTGTGGATGGAACAGCGCCTGGGTTCGCTGCCTGTGTGGGTTATTGTCCCACGAATGAGATTGCCGTAAAGATAGCGCGGGAGTTGCAGGAAAAAAACCTTTATGTTTTTATGTCTGCTGCTACTGAGGGGAAATCCATGGCAAAGCAACTTGAGGAAGAAGGTATCCAGATGGGATGGGAAACCCGGCTTGTTCCCTTTGGAGATGATGTCACGGCGACAGTTCACTCTCTGGGTTTTGCAACCAGAGTGGCTCTTTCTTTTGGAGGGGCTCAACCTGGAGACTATCAAAGAATCTTGCGCTATAATAAAAACAGAGTTTTTGCCTTTGTCTTAGCTTTCGGTCCGGTCGACGACGAAAAGCATGCTCAGGCTGCAGGAGCAATAAATTATGGATTCCCAACAATCGCAGATACTGACATAGACAAAATTCTTCCCACTGGAATCTGCACCTATGAACATGTAGTTTCGCCTGTGCCTCACGAAAAGATTGTTTCCAAGGCAATTGAGGTCAGAGGACTTAAGATCACCATTACTAAAGTTCCCGTGCCAGTCTCTTATGGTCCGGCTTTTCAAGGTGAACGCATCCGTAAAGAAGATATGTATGTAGAATTGGCAGGAACTTCTAAGCCTGGATTTGAGTTCCTGACTTCAAAAAACATGGACGAGGTAGAAGATGGAAAGATTGAAGTCATCGGCCCAGAAATAGATGAGGTTGAAGAAGGAGCTCAGCTTCCCCTCGCCATTTGGGTAGAGGTTGCGGGTCGTGAGATGCAGCCTGATTTCGAACCCATTCTTGAACGCCATATTCATGATTTCATCAATTGTGCCAATGGTGTCTTCCATATGGGACAAAGAGACATAAACTGGATTAGAGTTAGCAAGGAAGCAAAACAAAAAGGCTTTAAATTCAAACATTTCGGTACTATTATTCATGCCAAACTTCATGGAGAATTCGGTAAGATTGTTGACAAGGTTCAAGTCAAAATTTACACTCGTGAAGAAGAAATTCTTAAACTGATCGGCACGGTAAGGAAAGTTTATCATTTTCGAGATGAACGACTCGCTGACCTCACCGATGAAGCAGTTGAGATTTTCTACTCCTGTACTCTCTGTCAATCTTTCGCTCCCAATCATGTCTGCATCATAACACCAGAACGCTCGGGTCTCTGTGGTGCCTACAACTGGCTGGATGGAAAAGCAGCCTATCAAATCAACCCAGCAGGGCCAAATCAACCCGTGAAAAAAGGAAGAGTCATCGACCCTCTCCGCGGACAATGGGAAGAAATCAACAAATTTGTCTACAATTACTCGCACAAGACCCTCGAACGTTTCAACGCCTACAGCATTATCGAGTATCCCATGACTTCTTGTGGATGTTTTGAATGTATCTCTTGCATCCTGCCCTCTACAAACGGAATAATGACAGTTTATAGAGATTATGCCGGAATGACACCGAGCGGGATGAAATTTTCTACACTTGCAGGAAACATAGGTGGAGGAGTCCAGACCCCGGGTTTTCTAGGCCACAGCAAGCATTATATCGGCAGTAATAAATTTATAAGGGCAGAGGGAGGAGCAAAGCGCATAGTGTGGATGAATAGGGCGCTTAAGGAAGAGCTTGAACCTGTGCTTCGAAGGATAGGAGAGAAAGAGGGAATAAACGGATTTTTTGAAATGATTGCTGACGAAACCGTGGCCATAACCGAAGAGGAAGTTCTTGACTATATTACTAAAAAGAATCACCCTGCGTTATCATTGCCACCCATGTTTTAGAAAATGAAGACAATCGCTATTTCAGGCAAAGGAGGAACAGGGAAATCCACCCTCGCAACGCTTATCATTCGCTGGTTGAGAGACAAAGGCTTAGGTTCTATTCTTGCCGTGGATGCAGATTCGAATGTCAATTTGAACGAGCTCCTCGGGGTTAAGCTCAAGGAAACAATTGGGAGCATAAGAGAAGAAATGAAAACCATGTCCAGCAATCTCCCCGCGGGAATGAATAAAGCCCAATTCCTTGAGTATAAGATCCAAGCAAGCCTGGTGGAAACTCCTGATTTTGACCTTATCGCCATGGGAAGACCAGAGGGGCCGGGTTGCTATTGTTATGCCAATAACTTACTTAGAGAGATACTTAAATGCCTTTCACAGAATTATGAATATGTGGTGATAGATAACGAAGCAGGAATGGAGCATCTCAGTCGACGAACCGTGCAAAAGATTGACTATCTTCTCATTGTTTCTGACCCGTGTCCGAGGGGGATTCAAACCTCAGGAAAGATAAGTCGGCTCCTAAAGGAGCTGGATACTCGAGTAGATGAGAAATTGCTCATCATCAATCGCCTCAAAGATTCTCTTCCCCCCTCTATCCTGAAAACAATTCAGGAAGAAAACTTGACGCTTTTAGGCACGATACCAGAGGACGAAATGCTTTTGGAAACAGACCAAAAGGGTCTCCCAATCTGGCCTGTGCTCAGGTCAACAAAATCCTATATGGCTCTTGATACCTTAATGCGTAAACTTTCCCTATGAATGAGTAATTTGATTAAGAGGTGATGAGAATGAAGATTGAAATCCCTAAAGAATCCTACTCGGGAAAAATTAGTGAAGTAAGAATCGGAGCAACCCGAAGTGAAGGGGGTACTCGATCGCATTCAGTTACAATAGGGGGAAGTAGCTCTCTTGCTTTCCATCTTTTCGAGGGCGAGCATCCCAACCCTCCTGTGGTGGCCATGGAAGTTTTCGATAAACCTCCTGCAAAGTATCCTCCTTCTCTGCTCGAATATTTTGGCGATGTACTCGAGAAACCTGGAGAAATGGCGAAGAGATGCGTCAATGACTTCGGCGCTGAATTAATCAGTGTTCGCCTCGAAGGAACTCATCCAGAAAAAGGCAATAGAAGTGCCGAAGAGGCAGTGAAAGTAGTCAAAGAGGTATTGGAAAGCGTGAGTGTCCCCCTCATAATTACAGGACACAGTCATTTTGAGAAGATAAATGAAGTGATGAAAAAAGTCTGTGAAGCAACCGCAGGAGAGAACTGTCTGATAAATTATGTGGAAAAAGATAACTATAAGACGATCGCTGCCCTTTGCCTGGCTTATGACCATTGCCTTGTGGCTCAATCTCCCATCGATGTCAACCTTGCCAAACAGCTTAACATCCTCCTCTCTGACATGAATTTTCCTCTTCATAAGATTATTATCGACCCCCTTACCGGGACCCTAGGCTACGGACTTGAGTACACCTACTCCATAATGGAACGAATCAGAAACGACGGACTTGGGGGGGACCGGATGCTTGCCTTTCCCATGCTCGTCAATCCTGGATATGAGAGCGCTCGAGTCAAAGAAGCTCTGGTGAAAGAAGAGAATTTTCCCTTCTGGGGAAATGAGAAACTTCGTTTTGCTTACTGGGAGATTGCCACGGCAACGAGTTTACTCGCTGCGGGTGCCGATCTTTTAATCATGTACCATCCTCGGGCTGTTGAGGTCCTGAGAAAAAATATTAAAGAGGTATTTTACCCTTATAAGGGAGAATGAGAATGGCTCTTTCAGGATTAGAAATATTCAAGCTCTTACCCAAAACAAACTGTGGTGATTGTGGAGTCCCCACTTGTATGGCCTTTGCCATGAAACTTGCGCAAAAGAAAGCCGAGCTCAGCGAATGTCCCCATGCTTCTGAAGAAGCAAAGGTGAAGCTTGGCTCTGCAAGTGAGCCGCCTATAAGGCTGGTTAAAATAGGCGGAGCCAATCCTCTAGAAATAGGGAATGAGACGGTAATGTTTCGCCATGAAAAAACATTCCTTCATCCCCCAGGAATAGCTATCGAACTCCGAACCTCTGCCGGAAAAGAACTTCTTCTTTCGCAAATAAAAGAAATAGAAGCCTATAGAGTGGAACGAGTGGGAGAGGAGCTAAAGGCGGACCTCTTTTTCATAACTGATGATGGGCAAGATAAAAACAATTTCTTAGAGACCATTCAACTTGTGAAACTTAACTCTCAAAAAGGAATAATTCTCGACTCTCAGGATAAAAATTCGTTGAAAGAGGGTTTAGAAATTTTAAAAGAAGACAGGCCTTCGATTTTTTTACGCGAGGAGGTGGATGAAGATTTCCTCGAACTCGCCAAGTCATTCAATGCCTCTTTGATCTTGAGTTCCAAAACACTGGAAAATCTTGCCGAACAGGTAGAGAAGGCAAGAAGTGGAGGATTAAATGACCTCATTTTGAACCTTGAGTCTGAAAACATAGGCAAGAAACTTCAGCACCACACAATCCTGAGACGCAGTGCTCTGAAAAAAAACTTCAAACCTTTCGGTTATCCCCTTTTCACGTACATCAAAGGAGAGGATGGGTTAGAAATCCTGGCTATGGCATCTCTTCTGCTCTGCAGATATGCTTCAATCATTGTCCTTCCCCGCTTTGATAGAGCCATGCTCTACACCCTTTTTACTCTACGACAAAATATATACACAGATCCCCAGAAACCAATCCAGGTAGAGCCCAGGGTATATCCCATCGGTGAACCAACACCTACCTCCCCTGTGTTTGTAACCACAAATTTCTCCTTGACCTACTTTATCGTTTCTGGAGAGATAGAGAATTCAGGGATTTCTGCTCATCTCGTGGTTTGTGATACAGAAGGCCAATCAGTACTGACCTCCTGGGCAGCGGGAAAGTTTGTGGGTGAAAAAATAGCAAAATTCATAAAAGAAATTAAGCTCGAGGAAGAGGTGAAGACGAGAAAAATCGTCATCCCCGGTCTTGTCTCTCAAATAAGCGGAGACCTAGAAGAGCATCTCCCGGGGTGGGAAGTAATCGTCGGTTGCCAAGATGCTTCTGATATTCCTTCTTTTGTCAAAAGCGTCAAATTGACATGACTATGAGTTTTCATACCTCATGATAATACATGATAATACATGATAATAAAAGAGGGAGGAGAAGAAGGAGGTTAGAGAGAATAGATTTAGGGCTCTTAAGCCTGACATAGCTCAAGAAGTGGAAGATGGAAAAACAGAAGATTACTTTTCTTCCTTTCGAATCTTCACTCGAAGTGCCTAAAGGAATGACTATCCTTGAGGCAACAAGAGAAGCAAATCTTCCCTTAAAGGCAAGCTGTGGTGGGAAAGGAAACTGTGGGAATTGTGCAGTCAGGGTTTTAAGCGGTAAATATAGGACGAAAACCTCAGCTGCTCTTCCTGAAGAACTCCTCAAAGAGAATTATGTGCTTGCCTGCCAGACGAAAATTATGGGAGACATGAGGGTAATTCTTCCCAGTTTTGAAGAGCTTTCAATAAAGATTATCAGTGGGTCCCAGTTCTTTGAGACTCACCGGGATAGAATCTCTGCTAATCTCAATTTAAATCCCCTTCTAAAAGCCTTCTCCTTAAGACTCCCCTCCCCTACTCTTGAAGATAATTACAGCGACTTGAAGCGAGTGCAACGAGAGCTCTTAAAAAATTTCGGAGTTGAAGTTGAAGGTTGTGAATATTCGGTTTTAAAAAAACTGGCAAGGGCTGTAAGAGAAAAGAACGGGGAAATATCTGCAGTTGTTTTGAAAGATGGTCCTAAATGGACGCTAATCGATGTGGAAGCAAAGAAGAAAGAAAAAAAGATTTACGGAATTTGCTGTGACGTAGGGACTACTACGGTCGTTCTTCATCTCGTGGATCTTGAAAACGGGAAGATATTAAACACAGCTTCTGGGCTAAACCAGCAGATTAAATGTGGAGAAGACATAATCTCAAGAATTAATTATTCTCAAAAACCAGGTCGACTTCAGGAACTTCAGGATTTAATCCTCACCACCCTAAACAACTTGATCGAACATGCCCTTCGGGAGCTTGGGATCTCTTCAGATTCAATCTATTTTGGCTCAATTTCTGGGAACACTACCATGATTCATCTCCTTCTCAAGCTCGACCCACAGCACATCCGCCTCGAGCCTTATGTTCCGACCATCAACAAGGTACCTCTCATTCTTGCCCGAGACTTGGGGCTTAAGACTAGCCCCGAGTGCAGGTTATATTTTTCGCCTCTGGTGGGAAGTTATGTGGGAGGGGACATAACTGCAGGAATTCTTTGTACTCCCCTGTTGCGCGAGAGAGAAAAGGTCTCACTTTTCATAGATGCAGGCACAAATGGAGAAATCGTCATCGGCAACAGGGAATGGATGATGACTTGTGCTTGTTCTGTGGGACCTGCCTTTGAAGGGAGTGGAACAAGCTGCGGGATGCCAGCAACTTCAGGAGCCATAGAAAGGATAATATTTGAGGAAAATGGGGAGTTAAAATATTCTTTAGTTGAGGGGAAAAAGCCAAAAGGAATTTGTGGTTCAGGGCTTGTAGACTTGCTTGCTGAATTATTCGTGCACGGTATCATAGACCGAACAGGAAAATTTAATAGCAAAAAAGCTGACGACAGGCTCGTGAAAGATGAAAGAGGATTGGGCTTCCTCATAGAAGAGGGGAAGAATTCATTCTGGGGAAAGGACATTATCCTCACCGAAAGGGATATTGCTAACCTCATCCGCTCAAAAGGAGCCATTTTCTCAGCCACTTCGCTTCTCTTAAAGTACGCTGGTTTGAATTTCGATGACTTAGAAGCAATCTATATCGCTGGAGGATTTGGAGAAAATTTACAGATAGAAAATGCAATTCGCATCGGCCTTCTTCCTGACCTTGAAAGAGAAAAATTTCATTATCTTGGAAACACCTCTCTTCTGGGAGCCTATCTTCTCCTCATTTCAAATGAAAACAGAGTTCTAGCTGAAAAAATAGCCGAGAATATGACCTACATTGAGTTAAACACAGAGCCTTCCTATATGAATGAATTCACGGGAGCATTGTTTCTGCCCCATACAGATCTGAGACTTTTCCCCTCCGTGCGGAAAATTATGGGAATTAAATCATAGAGAACTCGCTTCACCCTTGAGAAAAAAAAGAGGGTATCTGAAGCCAGAAAGATTTTTGCTTGAAGGTTTTCAAAAAAGGAAGAGAAAGATAACCAAAATTAACTTTTGGAGGAGGATAAATGACCTTGTCAATTTTAAACCTGCTTAAAGAAAGAGTTGTTCTCCTTGACGGTGGCTTCGGCACAGAGCTCATCAAGCATGGGTTCCCTCAAGGTGAATGTCCTGAGAGCTGGAATGTGGCTCACCCTGAGGTGGTAAAAAAAATTCATAAGAGTTATTTTGATGCGGGCTCTGATGCAGTTCTGACCAATAGCTTCGGTGGAAACAAAATCAAGCTCGCTTCTCATGGTCTGGAAAAAAAATGTTATGAGTTGAACAAGGCAGCCGCAATCTTAGCCAATGAAGTTAAGCCAAAAGGAAAATTTGTAGGAGGGAGCATGGGACCTACAGGAAAGTTCCTCAAACCTCAAGGAGAATACAACGAAGAGGAATTCGAAGAAGCGTTTGCGGAGCAGGCAAGAGGACTCACCGATGGGAAGGCTGATTTTCTGTTGATTGAGACTCAATACGACCTAAGGGAAGCATTCTGTGCCTTGAGGGGAGCAAGGAAGGCATCTAATCTTCCCATCTTCGTCACGATGACCTACAACCATCACCCGAGAGGATTCTTCACTCTGATGGGCAATAGCGTGCGCGATTGTATAGAGGAGCTCGAGAAAAATGGGGTGCCGGCTGTGGGGGCAAATTGTACCATAAACAGCGAAGAAATGGTTGAGCTGGTAAAAATCATGCGTGAGATAACTTCTCTGCCTTTAATTGCTCAAGCAAACGCGGGAAAACCATCTCTTTCTGCTGAAGGAGAAGTGTCTTATTCCCAGGGGCTTGAAGACTACGTCAGCTTTGTTCCTGAAATAATTAAGAACGGCGCCAACATGGTCGGAGGATGCTGTGGAACCAACCCTGAATACATTGCGCGCATGGCAGAGCTTATAAAAAAAGCTTGATTCATGGGGTAAAGAAAAAGTCCATCACCTTGAAGCCAATCCTCCCGCAATCTCACCACCATCGATGATGAAGCACTGTCCGGTGATGAAGGAGGCTTCATCAGAAGCAAGGAAGGCGAAAAGTGAGGCAACTTCCTCTGGCTTCCCCACCCTTCTGAGAGGAACCTTGGCCTCAAAATCACGAAGCATCTCTGGAGTGTATTCAGCCTGCTGCATGGGAGTAAGGATAAAACCAGGACAAAGCACATTGACGCGCACAGAGGGAGCCAGTTCTAAGGCCATTGAACGCGTTAACTCAATCACTCCGGCCTTGGAAGCGTTATAAGCAGCATAGTAGGGATACCCCATCAAGCCATTTGTTGAGCCCATATTGAGGATGACACCACTCCCCTGCCTGACCATTCTTCTTGCTGCCTGCTGGGCAACGAGGAAAACTCCTGTGAGATTGATCTCAAGGGTTTCTTGCCAATCCCTTAAATTTATTTCAAGAAAAGAATGCCTCAGACTTATTCCTGCGTTGTTAATCAAGATGTCTACCCCTCCTAGAATTCTGTCTATTTCATCGAAAGCAGGGATGACTTGTTCTTCTTTTGATACATCGCAAACTATGACCCTTGAAATATCTGGAAATTCTTTTTGCAAAAGATAAGAGGCCTCTTCATCTCGATCGATAACCACAACTCGACATCCTTCTTTGAGAAACCTTTCTGCCGTTGCCTTCCCTATCCCTCTTGCTCCTCCTGTAATTACCACTCTCTTGTTCTTAAGTCCTACCATTTCTCCTCCTTAATCATTAAAAAGAACCTGCCAGTCCTCCTCCATCAACCACAAGCGAAGCCCCGGTGATGAAGGAAGAGGCATCGCTTGCCAAGAAGAGGGCTGCCTGTGCTATTTCCTCAGGTGTTCCTATTCTTCTTAAAGGCCGGCGGGCTGCTTCCTTCAAAAAGTGAGCGAAGGAGGAGCCGAGCTGTCGTGCTTCTTCTTTGAGAAGTTGGGTATCTGTGTCTCCAGGACAGAGGCAATTAACTCTAATCTTCTGATGACCGTGGTCAATTGCCATTGCCCTTGTAAGCTGGACGACAGCACCTTTTGCTGCGCAATAAGCGGCTGCCTTCGGTCCTCCTACAAGCCCCCAGCCTGAAGAGACGTTGATTATCACTCCTCCCCCTCTCTCAGCCATTCCAGGAATCACCAATTTCGCCATCAGAAAAACAGATTTGAGGTTTACTTTCAAAACTCTCTCCCAATCTTGCTCATCTGTCTTTAAAACTGTGGCTCGATGAATGATTCCAGCGCAATTGAGGAGAATATCGACTCTTTGGAACTTCTTCACTGTCTTCTCGTAAACCCGCTCACAGTCTTTTCCCCTGCTCGCATCTCCCTGAGTGAAAATGGCTTCTCCTCCTTCTTTTAAAATCAAATCGACCACCTGATTTCCCTTTTCTCGGTGGCAATCAAAGATCGAAATTTTTGCTCCATTTTTGGCAAATAAAAGAGCAGAGGCGCGTCCAATTCCAGATGCTCCACCTGTAATCAGAGCCACTTTTCCTTCTAGCATTTTTTCTTTTTGACTCATTGCTTCACATTTCCTCGTTTTTCAATTACTTTTCTCCTTTCCTCTAAGGTAAACTCAACATCTTCTTCTGTGTGAGCAAGGATGGACAGGGAATGAAGATTGAGGTTAGACTCATGTAGACTCCATTCTCGAAGAGGGAATGGACAAACCTTTGATATTTTCTCCTCTCCACCCAGAGATAAAACTCACGGTAATCAGGGATGGCTTCCTTTTTCGTGAGCATTATACAGAATTTCTCTCTCCTTTCATTCACCTTTATCACTTGTAGGCAACGAGAACTTTGGGAGCGTATTTTTCAACCCGAAGGAAGCCTTTTTCCTCGAGAATTCTTTTATAATCAGAAAATCCATGTAGTCTTCCCTCTTCGCTGAAGAGAAAGCAGAATATAGCATCAAGACTTGCCTCAGGCGAAAGCTTCCCATCTGCCATGGATACATGAAGGAGAAACCTTCCTCCTTCTTTCAAGCTCCGCCGTACTTTTTCAAAAACGTTGCGCACTTGATCAAGACTCCAGTAATAGGTGAGCTGTCCGAGAAGCACGGCATCATATTTTTCATCTCCAAAATCCATTTCTAGGATATCTCCTTCAACGAATTCAACTTGGTCTAAAATCTTAAGCTTTGATGCCAGTTTTCTAGCAACTTCAAGAACGACTCCCCTATCAACGCAGACTATTCTCACCAAAGGGTTTCTTTCGGCAAGGACAAAGCTTTTTATCCCACATCCTGAAGCAAGGTCAAGTACAAGCAGCTTCCTTTTCTTTTCTGGTTTTATTCCCGCCTTCCTCCACATCCAGAGGCTTTCTTTAAGACGAGAATGACGCCTGCTCTCAAGGGAAGCATCCTGTGCCCAGAGAACCTCAAATTCCTCCTCCAGGACATCACAAATTCTCCTCTTCCCTTTTTCTATGGCCTCAACCAAGCGCTCTGAGACTTCAGAATCGATCACACTCAAGATAAATCCTCCTCCATAGCCTTCGCTTCCTCGCACAAAAAAAACCTCTGAAGTTTTAGGAAGAGAATAAAAATCTTCTTTCTTCTTGAGAAAACCAAGGGAAGAAAGAGAGTCTAAGAGGAGAGTGATTGCTTCCTTGCTCCACCCTCTTGCCTTAGAAATCCTTTCGGCACTGTTCAAGCCCTGAGAGATAGTCGAAAAAAGGTCGAGCTTGAGGGATGCCTTTAAAACCTCGGTTCTTAAAACCCCATTTATCAAGTCATAAAGATAATCTGAGCTTATCCTCTTTCTTGTCATGGCATAAATTTAATATATCTTGTTGAATTTTTTTAGCCCAAGCTCTGGAATCCATCTTAACTCGCGGAGTCGAGTTAATCATGAATCTTATTTTTTATACTTTTCAAGAAAATAATCATAGGCTGCCCTGCTCACCAAGCCTATCTTGTCTTTAAGTTCATAATGAAGCTCATTAAGATTATTTGTGAAGATGCAGATGATGAGGCGACCAGCATCGCTTGGAAGCCAGATGATCCCAGCATCATTGAGGACTGTGTAGTTTCCATAACGCGCCAGGCTTCCGCCTTTACGAGCAATTATTGTCCCAAAGGGGAGAAAGCGAAGAATGAGTTCTGCTCCTGTGTGGTGCTTCATCGTCTCCAGAATCTTGTCGCTCATCTCTTTATTGACTATTTCGCCTCTGAGGCACTTTTCAAGAAGAAGACCAATCTCAAACGGAGTTGAAGTGTCGTGCTCTGAGTGATCAAAGGCAGTTTGATTCTTCCTGCATTCATCGCTCTCCCAGAATGAATCAGGGACAAGCCTAAGCTCTTCTATCGTCAAGGGTTGCAGAGGGTCGAGTCCGAGATAAGCCAGAATCAATTCTCTTGTGTTGTAATCAATCGTGGTCTTTTTTAGTCCCAATTCTTTCATGTATTCTGCCACCGCCTCTTTGGAGACTAAATCGAAGAGGATATCTGTTGCGGTATTGTCGCTTTCTGCCATCATCAGCAACTGCAAATCCTCGATGCTCAAGTTAAGCCCTGGTTTCATGGAGGTAAGCAGACCGCTTCCATAAGTCTTCATTCTCGAGGAAAGAATTATCCGGTCATCAAGAGAAATTCTTCCTAGGCTTATTTGTTTAAAGAGCGCAAAAAGGAGCGGTATCTTGAACACGCTGGCAAGCTGAAATCTTTCATGGGCATTCACTCCAATCTCTTCGCCCGATTCAAAATGTTTTATGTAGACTCCACTTCTGCCTTTAATTGAGTTTATTTTCTCAAGCACCATCTTCTCAAGTTCGGCTTTTGTCTTAGGGACTAAGAAATCCCTAATCTCGGCATTTAAAAAGAGACTAAAAAAAATAAGGGAAGAAAGAATAAAGAAAGACATCGATTTCTTAAACATTTAAGACCTCCCTATTTATCAGATCATATTTTTCTTCTATATGGAGAGGAATGAAAGAGATACATGTCTCTTTTCCTTCTCCGAGAGGACTGAGACTCGTCAAGTTACCCTTTCGAGAAGCAAGGTCACAGATTATTCTCTCTGCTAAGGATTCATCTCTTGCAAGAAACTCATGGACATCATGCTTTAGGTCAGCAATGCGGATGAGCATTCTTTTTCCTTCATGGTTTTCCTTAAAAAAATTAGGAGCATATTTTTCTCCAAAAAAAAGATAAAATCAAGAAACCTAAGTGTCAAAATAAAGGCTCATCTCTAGATTAGGGATAAAAATTTTTAATCTTGGAAAGAAAAACTTAAGGATATCAGCAAGAAAAATAGGGGATTAAGAAAGGGGATAATGTCAGTATCAGTAAATTAAGAAATATTTAAATTTTTTTTTGTAAAAGGAGAAGGTCAAGATTACTTCCTTAAGAACTTTCCCCAAAAATAAGGATTCTTGAGTAATTTTTATTTTTAGGATAGAAAAGTCCAAGAGATTAGCATAAATCCAATTTTTTGAATTAAAATCCAAATTATTGAATTTTTTAGCTTTTCTTTTTTTGTTACTTCTGTTACAATTTCAAGAAAATAAAAGAAATAGAAAAAACCACTTCCTAAATTATTGGCACAAATCTTGCTGGATAATATTTTGAAAAATTTTTTTTAGGTAAAAGTCAATTAATCATCAAGGTTAGAATAAAATAAGTTCCCTACTTTTAAGATAAAGATAATAAAATTTCAGAGAAGGGAGGTGAGAAATGGTTGAAATTTTTGAAGAGGCGGGCTAAACTTAAGACAAAAATTTAAAAGGAGGTTTTATGAAAGATAAAAAAGCAAATCTGATTTTAATTTCAATCCTGATCCTGTCTCTTTTCACGACCACTTCCTTTGCCCAGAGATTAACGGGGAAAATCACGGGTGTGGTGACAGATGAAGATGGTACTCCTCTTCCTGGAGTCACGGTCGAAATCTCAGGACCCTCGCTGATGGGGACTCAAACCCAGATTACTTCTGATAAAGGCGCCTATCGCTTCGTCAATCTTCCTCCCGGAACTTACAAAATCATCTTCAAGCTTGAAGGATTCCAGACTATAACCAGAGAAAATATCCGCGTTTCGATAGATTCCACGGTCACAGAAGACATCGTGCTCAAACCTATCACCCTTGAAGAATCGGTGACGGTTTTGGCAGAATCTCCGATTATCGATGTGGCAAGTTCGACAACGAGTACTATGTATGAAAAGGAGCAGATTCAAAGCCTTCCCTCAGGCCGTTTTACTTACTTCGATATCATCAAACAGAATCCCGGTTTTAGCACCAACTATGGTGACGCTTCCTCCCGAATTTCTGCCTTTGGCTCAAATTCAGAAGAGAATGCCATGTACCTTGACGGGATCGACCTCAGTAACCCTGAAATAGGAACTGCCTGGCTCTGGCCTACCATGGAGATGTTCGAGGAAATCGAGGTGACAGGAATTGGAGCCCCGGCTGAATATGGAAACTTCACTGGCGCTGTGGTAAACATTGTCACTAAATCAGGAGGAAATAATTTCTCCGGTCATGCAGCCTATTACGGTCAGTTCAAGAAGCTTACTGATGACAATAACCCTGACCCGGAAAGATGGACTTCTTATAACCGCGTGAAGTTCTATGACATTGCATTTACCTTAGGTGGACCAATCATAAGAGACAAAATCTGGTTTTTCGGGCTCTTCCAGAGGCAGATTGATAAGGATTCGGGCTGGCAGGATGACCCCAACTTTCCTTCAGAATATAGGGGAAACGAGCAGTTCCTCAAATTCTCCCTCCAGCCAGCACCAAAACATAAATTAGTTTTGAGTGCGGGTAGAGAGTTTGGCTACTATCCGGGCACTCCAGATCCCTGGAACCTTCCTGAAACAATCCCAGCAGAGACTGACCTCTCTTACTCCTGGAACTTCCACTATACCTGGATTGCCACAAACAGCATCTTCTTCGAGCTCAAATATTCAGGATATTATTCCCCAAACGACTACATGCCCGCTTTCGGGGGAGACATCAACAAGCCTATTCACTTTGACCAGGCAACAGGGGTAACCTCGAATGGACTTTGGTGGCCCTGGGAGTACATCGTCACTCTCAACAAGATCAATGCAACTGTTTCCTATTTCGCAGAGAACTTTATTAGGGGAGACCATGACTTCAAGTTTGGAGTTCAGCTAAGCCGCGGAACCTCTGAAGCCTGGGGTGGTTATGGTGGCGGGAAATGCTACATCGATTATTACGGTGAGCCCTATCTTCTCTATGAGCAAAACATCTGGCGTTATGGAGGGACAGTGGACAGCATCGGGGCTTTCTTCGATGACTCCTGGAAGCTGAGTGAGCGTTTGACGGTGAATTTAGGGCTTCGTTTTGACCATCACAACGCCTTCATCCCTCCTTTCACCATCATGGATGGCTGGGTAGAGACTGACCAGAAAGGGCCGAAGATTGAGGACCTCATTGTCTGGACAACTCTTTCGCCAAGGATAGGGATTGCCTACCAGCTTACTCCTGACCAGAAGACCCTCTTCAAGGCGTCCTACGGTCGCTACTATAACTATCCTTACATCGCCAACTGGGAATGGCCGGGACCGAATGTCTCTGATTTCATCATCTATTACTGGGATGGCGCACAGTGGGTACACTGGATGACGATCCCGGGAGAGATGGGTTACAGGGTCGATGAAAACCTGAAAAATCCCTATGCAGACCAGATCTCAGCGGGAATCGAAAGAGAGCTTCTTCCAGATTTTTCAGTTGGAATAACTTATCTTTACAAAACCCAGAAGAACCTCATAGGCTACACGAATGCTGCCGGCATCTATGAGGAAGTCCAGAGAGTCTCTCCAGATAATGGAAAAACCTACACCGTCTATAATCAGGTGAATGCCCCTGCCGAAGACCATCTCCTCACCAATCCCGAAGGCTGGGGTCAGACTTACAACGGGCTAATCATTCAATTGCTGAAGAGATATTCCCATCGCTGGCTGCTGAATGCTTCCTTCACCCTTTCCAAGGCTGAAGGCTTGAACCTTGCGGCAAGGTCCACTGGAGGATACAGCGCAAGCCAGTCCCTGGTCTGGTATACAGGAAAGACTGGAACAGACCCTAACGACCTCATCAACGCCAAGGGCCCATTGAACCTCGATAGGAGATGGTCGCTAAAGGTTTCTGGGGGCTACAATTTCCCTCTCGACATTCTGGCAAGCTTCAACCTGATTTATCAACAGGGAAGACCGAGAATATCCTTCGTCAGAGTCTACAACCTGAACCAGAGACCATACATAACCATCATCTCTGAGCCAAAGGGAACGGAAAGATTCGAAAACATGCTCATGGTGGATGCGAGAGTCCAGAAATCATTCAGGATATACAAGAACCTGAGGCTTCACCTTTTTGCAGATATCTTCAATGTGTTTAATGACGATACTTTTACTGCTTATAGGTCCAATAACATGTGGTCCACAGCCTACGATGTTCCTGCCTACATGCCCCTGCCAAGAAGAGTGCAACTGGGAGCCAAGATAGATTTCTAAGAGAAAAAAAGAAAAAAATCAAATCAGGGGTTCTTAAAGATAAGAACCCCTGATTCATTCCCAAATTGAAAATAAGAGGAATTAAAATCCAAATAAACTCAGTTTTAAATCGAGCTAAATCTTAATCTTCGTGTAGAACTGAAAGAAGAAAAGAAGAGATTTCTTTTTCACGATAGAATTAAAAAAAATTTTAGAGGAAAAGAGGGGTCAGCAAATTTTTTTGGAATTAATTAAAGATTGGCTTGAAGAATAAATTCTAAGGTTTAAGTTCAATAGATTCCCTAACTTAAAATTTCATCTAAAGACTCGAAACGCTAGATGTTCTACTTTTAATTTCCCCTTCCGACTTTAATCTTTCTAATTCAACCCTTAAAAAGCATGAAGAAGCAAAAAGGAAAAAAGAAGTTCATAAAATCTTGAGGTTGCGCGCTCTCTATTTTTACTTAAGTTTTTAAAACTATCTTAAGTTATTCTCAAAAAAGAAAGTTAGTTTTAATTGCGATTTAGTCACTCCCTTAATCTTTGATTCTTCATGAAAGAAAATACCCTTCTCAATCCTAAAAAATCTTTAAATATTTTTAAACAAACCCTTTTAATAAATTCTAGATTATTTCGCTCAGCAAGTAAGGTTTAGTCAGGAATTTTAATCTGACAGGGTTTTTTGAAGCTCCCTCGCCTTGCTCACATGGAGCTCTGAATCCCTGATTCTTCCCATGCGGTTATAGATATCGGCCAGGACAAAATGAGCGAGGATGTTTACCTTTAAACCAGGTTTTAGCTCCAGCCCTTTAAGAGCCAGCCTCTCAGCCTCTTCGAGGTCCTTCCCGCTATCCATGTATGCTTTGGCCAAGAAGACATAAGCATCAGGAAATTTCTCGTTTCTCTCGATTGCTCCTTCAAACTCTTTTATTGCCATCTCAACCCGGTTGCTTTTCGCATAAATTAACCCCAGGTTGAAGTAAGGCTTGTGATTATAGGGGCTGACTTCTTTTTCTCTGTTATATTCTTCTATAGCTTTTTGGATTTCTCCCCTCGCCTCATGAAGCAAGGCCATGTTGAAATGAGCATTCTGGAGAGGGATACTCCTTTCTATACTCAGAGCAGATTTTATCTCTTTCTCCGCAAGTTCCAGCATCCCTTTCTGGAGATAGAGTGCTCCTAGGTTGTTATGGAAGATGGGAGCTTCGGGGTCGAGTTCAGAAGCAATCTTTAGATATTTTATAGCCTCATCGATCTCTCCCCTCTCCTCATAGATGTTTCCCAGGTGGAGATAGGGCTTGGTGTCTTTTGGGTCCATGTCTATCAATCTTTTAAAACCGAGGATTGCCTCCTCAATCTTCCCTGCCTTGTGATAAGCAAGAGCAAGGCCAAAAACAGCCTCATAATACTCAGGGTCTACCTCTAATGCTTTCTTATACTCTTCTATAGCTTCTCCGTGTTTGTTTTGTCGGGAGTAGATATTGCCAAGAATGTAACGAGCCTCAAGAACTGAGGGGTCTTTTTCGAGAACATCTCTGATTTTTTTTTCAGCCTCCTCCATTTTCTCCTCTGTCACCAAAAACTGGGCTACCTTGATTTCGTTGTAGAGTTCAATCTTATCCTTCGGGTCCGCAAGTTTCTCACCCTTTTTTGAAGCAGCACGAAAAGAGCCGATATATCCCAGGGCTTGAAGCTTTATCAGCGAGTCATCGTCCAGTTTCTTGGGCATCAGGTTTTCTATTCCCTCAGCCGAATATTCACCTATCAAGCTCATCAGCTCTCTTTTCATCTCATGAGCAAGTGAAGCTTCTTTGTTCACCAAATTGTTCACCTCTTTGGGGTCTTTTGATAAGTCATAAAGTTCAGGCTTGGGCGCATCGATGAACTTATATCCTCCCTTCCTCAAAGACTTCAACTCACTCCACCCGTAATGATATCTTGGCCAGTAGGTCTCGCTATAGGCAGAAAGATTCTTTCCTCTCTGAGCCTTTTCACGTTCAAGGATTAGAGGCAGGAAGCTCTCGCCTTGGACACTCTCAGGCACATCTCCTCCCACCATGCTCAAGATTGAGGGCATGAGGTCTACGCTCCTTACCTGCTCTCTTATCACTCTTCCCTTAAGCTTTTCTTGCGGAAGGCGGATGATGAGAGGAACTCTAATGGCACAATCGTAGATGAAAAATCCATGAGCACTCTCCTTATGCTCTCCGAGGCTTTCTCCATGGTCTGAAGTAAAGATTATAATTGTCTTCTCCCAAACCTTCTTATTTTCCAGGTACTGCCTGAACTCTCCGATTAGCTGGTCGACATAGGCAATCTCTCCATCATATAGCCCGAAAGGGAGCCCCTCGTATTCACTCTTATAAGGTTCGGGAGGGTCGTAAGGAGTATGAGGGTCATAGAGATGGATCCAGGTGAAAAATTTTTGCCCCAAATTCTCCTCCAGCCATTTCTTCGTTTCTTCCAAGACCTCATCCCCTCTTCTCTGGACAGAATCAAGGCTTATGCTCTTATACTTGGTGAGGTCAAAATTGTCGAAATAATAGTCGAAGCCCTGGTCAAGACCCCAGCGCGAGTCGAGGACAAAGGCAGCCACAAATCCCCCCGTGGTATAGCCCTTCAACTTAAGAGCTTCAGCCAGAGTGAGGTGGCTTTCATCGAGGTAAAATCCTCCATTATCACGGACCCCATGGAAAAGAGGGAAGGTGCCGGTGAAGATAGATGAATGTGAAGGGAGAGTCAAAGGTGTCTGGGCGATGCACTCTTCAAAAAGGATGCCTTCCTCTGCAAGTCTATTTATGTTGGGCGTCCTCACTCTCTCATACCCATAACACTGGAGATGGTCGGCACGCAGGGTATCGATGGTGAAGAGGATGATATTCATTTCTTCTGGATTAAGAGGCTTGAGTAGAGAACGAAACGACTCGAAATATCTATCTCCCTTAGCTTCCCCCCTTGGTTTCAACCAGAAAAATATCCCGCTTGCTAAACCACAAGCCAGGATGATTAAAAATATTAAAACATATTTTTTTCCCCTTCTCATCCTCTTCTCCCTTTTTTATATTTTAGTAAATTAGAAAAGATTGGTAAATGCTAAAAAGTAGAAAAGTGAACTGAAGAGTCGAAACTTTTCTTAAGAGAATAAAAAAATCTTTTTTTTGATAATAATTAATTATGATTCAAATGTTGAGGAAAAAGCTTGGATTTACTCTCTCTTCTTCATCATCCTCCAAGAGGCAAGTTTCAGACCGAAAGCTAAGTGTAGATTCCCATTATTTTTCTTGCTTGAGAAGGAGTTGCAATTTCTCGACCTAGCTCACGGGCTATGTTCGCTATTTTTCTGGTTGCATCCGCGCTTCTTTTTATTTTTTCATCCCGATGAGGATACATCCAGATGTGGTCTTCCATCCCCACTCGGACTACATCAACTCCCATGAGAATGGCAAAGGTGCTTATCGCCAGCCAATTTCTTCCTCCCGCGCTAATTCCGATGACGCTATCTTCTGGCATCATCTTCATCATCCCCAGCACATAAAGATATCCCCAGGGGTCAGGATAGGTCTCGGCTGCATTATGCATTCCGGGACCCATCGACATTAAATAGGGCTTATCCAGTATACCAGGCTTTATCAACCACTCTTTGACATTCATGATCCCTTCCCAGTTGTGATTCATGAAATCTGGTTTTATTTTGTGCTCCTGGAGATACTGAACTGTTTTTACCGTGTTTGTTTCTGTGGCAATGCTCAGCTCAACTTTCCCATCCATCGTCTCGGCTGCATAAGAAACAGGGGTAAAGACCGTGGATTCCATATATTTTCTTTCTCCGCTGAAGAGCTCTTCCACAAGAGGCTTCACTGATTCATAGCTATAATGGGTAGAGCCGGGAACATAGCTCTCGCAGGAGCTAGGCTGCATGATCATGTCAGGGCATTGATCGAGAATCATATCGATGCATTCCTTGAGGACCTCTCTCGGTGCCCCCATTGTTCCATCTTCATTTCGGGTGTGGAGGTGGGCTACAGAAGCTCCTTCCTGGTAAGATTCAATCACCTGCTCGGCGATTTCCTTTGCCGAGTAAGGCTGATAGGGGTTCTGTCTCCTGGTTATCGTCCCGCCCACAGGACAGACGGTGATGATCAAGGGCTTATCCATGGTTGGATTTTTGGGCTGTTTTGCTACCATCTCAGCCCATTTGAAACCTTCCCATGCCTTTTTTTCCATCAAAAACTCCTTCCTTTGATTTGATTATTTTGGAAAAAATATTTTAGATTGAGATTGATTTATACAGAAACCATATTCTCTTGTCAATCATCAAGTGAGCTTTTAAGGTAATCCCTAACTTCTTCCTAAAATCGAAAATCTCACCTGGAAAGGAAGAGCTTATCCCTAACCTAAAGGGTTTCGAATGGAGGAAATTTTACAATCTATTTGAGACTAAATTGTCACATATTCTGATTATAAGTAAGAGTCCCCGCTTAAAAGATGATAAAAAAATCATTGCTTTCTAATCCGGGACACTCTGACCCTTGAGGGATTTTCTATAAGGTTGCATCATAGAGTCTCTCGAATATCAGCCTAAGAAACTTAGAAGCGCCATACCTTTCTCTTTAGCTTAGGTTAATATTCAAAAATAGGGAAGCTTGGAAGAGGCTAAGGCAACGATGAATCTCAGCGCAAAGTCATTCTCCTTGCCACAGGGTAGTTCCAGAAGTTATTGTCTTCCAGACTGCCTTTGAGATCTGGATATCTTGAACCGCAACTCCGGTAAGGTCAGCCACCGTAAACTCCTCTTCTGATTGGCGCCAGAGGCTCGAATTTGAGATCACTTCACCAAGCTCAACCATGTCACTCTCTCTAATTACTCCCGCTTCAAGTGCCTTGAAACATTCTCCCCGCTGAAGAGCCTGACTCCTGCTATCAACCACAATCCGCTCTGCCTTTCTTAGAATCTCGGGGTCAAGCTCCTGTTTTTGGGGTGTATCAGAGCCAATGGCTGTGATATGGGTTCCTTCCTGAATCTGGTGTGCTTGGAGAAGAGGCCTGGTTGAGGGAGTGCAGGTGACTATCAGGTTGCATCTAGAAGCAACCTCTTCAGCCTCAAGCGTGGTCTTTATTCTGAAGCCCTTCTTTTCCATCTCATCCTTATATTTCTTAAGCTCATCCTCATTTATTCCCCAAACGATCACCTCACTGAAATCTCTGACATATTTCAAGTATTCAAGCTGCATCCTTCCCTGGACTCCTGCCCCAAAAATTCCTACCTTATGTATTTTTTTTGGAGCAAGGTATTTCGCCACCACTGCTCCTGCTGCCGCTGTCCTCACATTGGTGAGGAATCCCTCATCAACCAAGATACAAATCAATTCTCCTGTTTTCTGGCTGAAAAGAAGCATAAGCCCGTTGCCTGAGGGAAACCCTATTTTTGGATTCTCATAAAAACCAGAGGCTATCTTAATCACATAATAATCATCATCTATGATGTATCCATACTTGATATGAACATCCCCCGGTGGGTTCTTAAAAATCATCTCCCCTATAGGAGGGACGACAACTTTTCCCTGGCTATAGGCGACGAACCCTTCCTCTATAGCCTGTATAACCTGGGAGACGTCAATCTCTTTTAAAACCTTTTTAATCTGGTTTAACTCGATTATCTCTACCATCCCTTTTCCTCCTCATTTGAGCCCTGGATTTAATTTAAGGAGCATCTCAAATTTGTGGCTGTTTTAAAATCAAGTAAAAAAATTCATTCAAGCTTGGTCTTTGTGCTTCACACTCCTTTCATATATCAGATTCAAAGAGATTTGGGAAGGCTAAAGTCACGGAAATAATTTCTTGAGAAAAAGGAAGAAAATCAATCCATAAAAACCAAGAGATGCAAAACCGAGATGCTTTTGTTAGAATCTTTACTTAAAGATAGAGGAGGCTCAGGCGAGGATGGCAAAAAAATATGATCCCCTTTCCGCAGTTCAGGCTGCTGGTCCCCCAGGCTGGATTTCTTTTGTCTATGGTCTTCCTGATCCCCTCACCTTCCCTGTTGAAGAGCTCAGAGCATGCCTAGAAAAGGTTCTTAAGGAAAGAGCTTCGCTCTCTCTCCAGTATGCACCCGAACAGGGATACGGTCCTCTCCTTGATTACCTCCTTCAGAAAATTAAAAAAGATGAAGGGATATGCCTTGAACGTCCCAGTATCACATTGAGTGGTGGAGCCTCCCAGGCACTAGACCACATCTTGACTATCTTTACCTCCTCGGGCGAGAGCATCCTCGTTGAAGGTCCAACCTATCATGAATCTCTCCTTCTTTTTCGAAATCATCGACTCCGAACTTTTCAAGTTCCAGTTGACGCAGAGGGATTAATACCTGCTGAGCTTGTGAAGAAAATCGAAGAATTGCGGAGGAAGAGAATAAAGCCTCAAATTCTGTATACTATCCCTACCTTTCAGAATCCAACAGGAATAAGTCTTTCTCTTGAAAGAAGAAACATGATTGTGGAAATAGCCAGAGAGTATGACCTTCTCCTCATAGAAGATGATGTTTATTTTGACCTTGCCTATGAGGAACAAGAGGCCCCCTCGCTTTTCTCCTTATCCAGAGGAAAAGGAGTCTTAAGGCTGGGAAGTTTTTCGAAAATAATTTCACCCGGTCTGCGCCTGGGGTGGATTCAAGGAAGCGAAGACCTCATCCCCAAGCTTGTTCAGAGCGGTTTGCGCCGCATGGGAGGAGGCGCTAATCCTTTGATTGCCAATGCCATCTCTGAATTCTGTAAGAGAGGATTCCTCGCTCGGCATCTCGAACACCTAAAAAAAGTCTACAGAAAAAGGAGGGACTTGATACTCGAGAGTATGAAGGCAAATTTTCCTGAGAATGTGTGCTGGACAGTGCCCAGAGGTGGATTTTTTGTGTGGCTTACACTTCCTGAACCCCTCCTTTCCCAAGAAGTGGTAAGCCGAGCAAAAGAAGAAAAAGTTCTTGTCCTCGGTGGGGAACCATTTTTTGCAGAGAAACCAAGCGCAGAACACATCCGTCTTTCTTTTAGCTATCTTGAGCCTGAAAAAATTGAAGAAGGAATCGAGAAACTGGCTAAGAGCATAAAAAAATGCCTCAAATCTTTGCCCAAAAAAGGGGGAAATTAGGAAATCAAAAGGAAAATTCTTAAAAATATTTCTTCTCAGTGGACAAAAAACATCTTTCTGAGTAGAATCTAACTTCTTTAATAAGCTCGAAATGTCTTTTCTAACAAGGCCATTTTTCAGGAAATACCTCCTTCCTGGCTTTGTTTTTCAATCCATAATCATAGCCGGCGGCTATGGTACAGGACGTGAACTCGTGGAGTATTTCCTTAAGTTTGGGCCTCTGGGAGGTTTGCTCGGAATGCTCTTGGTCACCACAACTATTTGGGCAATAATTTTAGCCGTGACCTTTGAGTTCTCCCGCGTCTTTCATGCCTATGATTACAGGACCTTCTCCCTTAACCTTCTGGGTCGATTCTGGTTTGTGTTCGAGATACTCTTTCTCATTAACATGCTTCTTGTGCTTGCGGTGATAGGCTCGGCAGCGGGAATAATCATCCGGGATAATTTTGGTCTTCCCTATCTTGTGGGAGTCTTAATCATGCTCTCGGTAATAGGGTTCCTCACCTTTGAAGGAAGCGGCACGATTGCCAAATTTCTTTCTATCTGGTCCTTTGTCCTCTATGCGGTCTATATTATTTTCTTTATTGTCTCTTTTTTTAAATTCGGATCCCAGATCGAAGAGAGCCTTTCCCGGGCGGTAATCCTTCCTCGCTGGTCTATTTCAGGGTTTAAGTATGCCCTCTACAACATCGCCAACATCCCTGGAGTTTTTTTCTGTTTGAATTATCTAGAAAAAAGGAAAGAGGCAATCTGGGCGGGTTGCCTGGGAAGCCTCATCGGCATCATACCCGGACTTTTCTTCTACCTTGCCATTCTCGGCCATTACCCTTCTATTCTCCCTCAAGAAATACCCGCTGTCTTTGCCATCCAGAGGCTCCGTTTTCCTCTTCTTTTAATTCTTTTTCAGGTGGTTCTCTTCGGGACCTTGATTGAAACAGGGACAGGATTCATCCATGCCGTAAACGAAAGGATTCAAACAACCCTCAGAGAAAGAGGAAAGGAGCTTCCCCGCTGGGCAAGACCGCTCATAGCCTTTATTCTCCTTTGTTGCGGTTTAGGAATCTCAACTTTCGGGCTCATCCCATTAATCGCCAAAGGTTATGGAGGGTTGAGCTGGGGGGTTTTTCTGGTTTTCATCCTTCCCTTGCTCGGGGCAGGAGTGCTCAAGATAAAAAATAAATCTAGCTGCTCTTCATCCTAAAAGGATAATTTTCATTCTTCATACGCTCAAAGCAGCAGGAAAAAAAGAAATTCCCTCCTTGACCTTCAGATTGATCTGATTTATTTATTTTCTGGCAACTATATATTTTCTTTATGAGTTTCTAGTAAGTAACTGTGAGAAGAGCTTCAAGCTAAATTCTATTTTAGCTCTTGAATTTATGCCTAAATAGGGCTAAGCTAAATATTCAGAAGGAAAATGAAAAGGATTTTGTTGATTCTTTTTTTCATCGTCCTTTCCTTTTCTCTTCTCTTTTCTCAAAGCAAAAAGAAATCTCCGAATGAACTCCCCGAGAGATACAGGAAATGGCTTGAGGAAGAGGTGGTTTACATTATCTCCAAGACAGAGAGGGATGTTTTCCTTCAGCTTGAGACAGACCGGGAAAGAGACCTCTTCATTGAGGCCTTCTGGAAACACAGGGATCCGACTCCTGGAACTCCTGAAAATGAGTTCAAGACAGAGCATTATCGAAGGATAAACTACGCCAATTTCAACTTTGGACGTGGTGTGCCAAAGCCTGGTTGGAAAACAGACAGGGGCAAAATTTACATCATCCTTGGCGAGCCCCGGGACATAGAAAGATATACAGGAGAATCAGAAATCTACAATACAGAAGTCTGGTTTTATCAAGGACTGACTCAGTATGGGCTTCCACCTGGCTTCAATCTCGTTTTTTTCCAGAAAGGTGGAGTCGGTGAATACGTGCTCTACAGCCCCACCGCAGACGGACCCCAAGCCCTGATGACTTCATATTTCGGAGACCAGGCAGATTATCTTGCCGCCTTCCAGAAATTAAAAGAAATAAACCCTACCCTCGCTCAGACCTCTATGTCGCTCATCCCGGGTGAATCAGCCTATTATGGTAGGCCATCCCTTTCCTCCGATATTTTGCTTCAAAACGTGATGAATGTTCCTCAAAAACAATTTGAGGATAAATATGCCCAGAAATTCTTAGCCTATAAGGACATAGTGGAAGTGGAGTACACCGCAAATTACATCGATAACGACAATTCGGTAAAGATTCTCAGGGACCCTTCAGGGATATATTTTGTCAATTATGTCATCGAACTTTCAAAATTTTCTGTCCAGGAATATGAGAGAAAATATTCGACTCATCTGAAATTAAACGGGAATCTCACTGATGAAGAGGGAAAGATCATCTATCAGTACGAAAGCTCCTTGCCAATAAGCCTGGATGAGGCGGGGTTGAAGAGCGTCACTTATCGACCTTTCAACCTCTATGACATGTTTCCTGTTCTCCCCGGAAAATACAAGTTTTCTGTAATCTTGAAAAACGAGGTCTCAAAGGAGTTTACCACCTTTGAAAAGGAAATAATCATTTCAGAGGATGACTCCTCTCCTCGTCTGAGTCCCCTGGTTCTGGGTTACAAGGCAGAGGCTTCTTCCTCTGAGGACGAAAGACTCATGCCCTTCAAGATTGGTGGAGAGCAGATCTATCATGAGCCAAAAAACATATATCTCCCCCAAGATACTCTCTATCTCGGCTTCCAGGTCTTTGGCTTGAGCAAAGAGCTCAAGGAGAGAGGAATAATAAAGTATGAATTTCTCAGAGAAGGTGAAATTTTTAAAAGCCTGACGAGGAAAATAAGCGAATATTCAGACCAAAGGAATATCCTCGAAGAATTTTCGCTTAACGCTTTCCCCCCTTCTCGATATAGGATTAAAGTTGTCTTGCTTGACGGAGAGCAGGAGTTAGCTTCTTCCTTCGATGACTTCGATATAACACCCGTAACCTCACTTCCTCGACCCTGGGTCTATAACAAGAAATTTCTACCCGCAAGCGACCCTGCCTATGACTACATTTTAGGAAAACAATATTTCAGTCGAGGTGACTTCCAGAACGCAAGACAGAGGTTTGAAAAAGCATTCCAAAAAAAGCCAGATTCTATCGAGTTTGCCCTTGCCCTTTCCCAGGTTTATTCAATCGAGAATAAATTCAGCCAGGTGAAGGAGACTCTCCTTCCCTTTGTCAAAAGACCTGAAGTTCCCTATCAAGTCTATTTCCTTTTAGGAAAATCATTTCAAGCTCTGGGAGAATACAGTCAAGCAATTTATTACTACGATGAAGCAATCTCTCATTTCGGAATAAACTTCTATCTCTTGAATTTACTGGGAGAATGTTATTTCAAAATAGGGTCAATCGAGGAGGCACTGGCCGCATGGAAGAAATCACTGGAAATCAATCCCGATCAACCTGAAATAAAAAAGCTCATTGAATCGATAAAAAAGTAACCCGAGAAGGTTACATCCTATTTTTAAAAATCCAACAAAAAAGGAGACCTAATGAGTATAAGTGAAATATTTGAAGAGATGAAAAAATCAATCATTGAAGGAAACAGAGAAGAGGCTGCTCGCCTGGCTAAAAGGGCCATCGAGGAAAAGCTTGATTTCAATGAAGTCATCGAAAGAGGATATATTCCCGGAATTCAGAAAGTTGGAGAGTTATGGGAGAAGGGAGATTATTTCTTGCCTGAACTCATATCAGGAGCTGAAGCGATGAAAGAAGCCATGGCAGTCCTTGAACCTGAGCTAAAGAAGGCAAACATTCAGACTAAGTCCCTGGGAAGGGTGGTGATCGGAACAGTCGAGGGAGATATCCATGATATAGGAAAAAACCTCGTAGCCTCAATGCTCTCTGCCCATGGCTTTGAGGTGATAGACCTCGGTGCAGACGTCAAGCTCGAGAGATTTATCGAAGTAGCCACGGCTCAGAAAGCTCGTTTCATCTGCCTTTCAGCCCTGCTGACGACAACCATGACCGGGCAGAAAAAGTTCCTCAAGATGCTCGAAGAAAAAAAACTCAGAGAAAAATTCCTGGTCTTGGTGGGTGGAGCACCTGTGAGTAAGAGTTGGGCGGAAGAAATAGGAGCAGATGGCTACGGCGAGAATGCGATGATTGCGGTTAAAGTGGCTAAAGAATTACTCAAGCAATAATCTCGGGGAATCGAAAGAGATAATTCTCTTATCTTATTTTGGAAAAATTAAGGAGAATAGAAGATGATAAAAACAGTAAGACCGAAACTTGAGCTTTTAAGCGAGGAGTTAATAAAGAAAATCATCGATGAGGCTCTTCTGATCCTCGAGAAACAGGGAGTCTTTATCGAAAACAAAGAAGCCTTACTTCTCTTCAAGGAGAGCGGGATGAGGGTGGATGATGAGGAAAAGAGGGTATACATCTTGCCCGAACTCGTTTCAGATTGTCTCAAGTCAACCCCCTCAAGCCTCAAGCTCTATGACCGTTCAGGGGGAAAAGAATACCTGGTGGGAGAAGATGAAGTCCATTTTGACCCAGGTTCGTCTGTAGTAGCCATTCTCGACCCTAAGACACTCGAAGAAAGAAAACCCATCACCAGCGACCTCATCAAACTTGCTTGCCTCACAGAGTGCCTCGAGCACATCCATTTCCAGAGCACAGGTTTAGTAAGCAGCGATGTTCCTGAAATGATTGGGGATAGCTACCGTCTCTACATCGGACTCCAGTTTTCAACCAAACCCATCGTCACCGGGACTTTCAGGGTGGAAGGATTCAAGCCCATGTATGAAATGCTCGTGGCCATCAGGGGAAGTGAGGAAGAGTTGAGGAGAAAGCCTCTGGCAATCTTCGATGCCTGTCCCTCCCCTCCTCTAAAATGGAGTAATCTCACTGCCCAGAGCCTCATCGATTCCGCCCGGGCCGGAATTCCCTCAGAGCTAATCTCGATGGGGCTTACAGGAGCGACTTCTCCTGTGACTCTGGCGGGGACACTCGTTCAGCATGTGGTCGAAAACCTTTCCGGACTCGTCATCTGTCAATTAGCATGCAACGGTTCTCCAGTGATTTTTGGAGGTTCACCCGCAAGCTTCGACATGAGATGCGGAACAACTCCCATGGGAGCCGTGGAAACGATGATGATCGATTCTGCCTACGCTCAGATTGGAAAATACCTCAATCTTCCCACTCACGCTTACATGGCCTTGAGCGACTCAAAAATAATCGATGCCCAAGCCGGGTTCGAGACTGGAATAGGAGCCATAATCGCAGCCCTTTCTGGAATAAACGTGATCTCAGGACCTGGATTGTTGAGTTTTGAAAGTTGCCATAGCCTAGAAAAACTCGTCATCGACAATGAAATCTGTGGCATGGCCTACAGGTTAATCGAGGGTATTTCCCAGCGAGACGAGCCCCTGGCAAGGGATCTTTTGGAGGGGTTGAAGAAAGAGACACAATTCTTGAGCCTACCTCATACCAAGAAGTGGTACAGGGTTGAACACTTCTTTCCGCGCTTGGTCGACCGCAATACCTATGATGCCTGGGTCTCCCATGGGAAAAAGTCGATTGCCGAAAAAGCCCAAGAAGAGGTTGAAAGACTCCTTCGCCAAAATCCACCCAAGCTCCTTGATCAAGCATTGCAGAAGGAACTTCAAAAAATAATGCTCAACGATGCAAGGAGCCAGGGTATAGAAAATCTCCCGGAGATAGAAATTAGCTAAGAGCTTATTTCATCGCTAAAGACAAGAATTTCAGCTCATCTAGATTACTTTCTTTTTTACTTTTTTCGACCTGGTTTTAAGACCTAAGACTTAATAACCTGATGAAGAAAATCTTCAAGAAGTCTCCCTAATCATTTTCCTCTCTGGGATTAAAAATTGAGAAGAAAAAATTTAAAGAAAAGGAGGAGCTCAACGATCTAACCTGGAAAATAAGTTAATCTCTTAGTCCCTGAAAATAAATCCCTCTAAATTTCTTTCGGGATAAGCAGATTATTTTTTCGGAAATTTCTAAGTTAATCCCTTGAGGAGAAAACTAAATTCCCTCTAAATCTTTTTCCTAATTTAAAGATTTGCTGCCTGTGGCTAGAGTCTAATGCCTCAAGCTCTTACGTGCATTTCCCTTTCTCAGACCTCCATTTACCCTAAGTCTTGCGTTTCTACCTGAAAGAAAAAATAGTTTGACTTAAACATTTCTTTCTGATATTTAGAGAAGACACAAAAGGAGGTATAAATGAAAAGATTCTCAATCGTCTTATTTTTAGCTCTCTTTCTCGTTTCTCTTTCTTCTACGGCCCAGGAAAATGAGATATTTAAGGTAGGAGTCAAGGTGAAAAAGCTTTCGAGAGTGGCTGAATTTGACGAGGATCAATTCATGTCGACTCAAGTAATCAAGGGCGACAAACCTGGAGCAGTGCTCCTTGGCTGCTGGGCAACTGACGATAGCGAAGAACCTTATTTGATAAACTATGATGCCACAGAAAAACTCTATTTCTATGTTACCTTCACTGCCTTCTGGAACACAAAGGTGCGCCTTCACTTTGCCATAACTGGACCCACCAACTTTTTTTATACCATAGAAGATGAATTATATGATGCAAGATATAATACGTATACACTCTTATATTTGTGGGCTTATTCATCAAACCTCAAATTGAAGAAGGGGACATATACCTTAACAGTCCTTGCTGAACAGAATCTGCCTCGGGGTGGTTCGCTCTGTGTGGCGACAAGCCAGTTTATCGTTTACTGAAACTAATTTCGAAAAAATCTCTTAAGATTAACCTTTACATATTCCGCCTGTATCTTCCTCCAACTTCATATAAGGCTTGAGTTATTTGACCGAGTGAACAAACTCGGACAGTCTCCATCAGCTCTTCAAAAATATTCCCCCCTGAGAGGGCAACCTTTTGCAGCCTCTCCAGAGCTGAGGGAGCTTGAGGAGCGTGCCTTTTCTTAAATTCTTCGAGGCGTCTTAGCTGGGACTCCTTCTCTTCGGTGGTTGACCTGGCTAAAGAAATGCACCCTGTTTTCTGGAATGTCTCCTCTTTTGTTTCAGGATCGCGGAAGGTGTTTACTCCGATGATTGGGTATTCACCGAGATGCTTGAGCATTTCATAGTAGAGAGATTCTTCCTGGATCTTACTCCTCTGATATCCTCTTTCCATGGCGCCCAGCACACCTCCCCTTTCTGAGATTCGGTCAAATTCTTGAAGGACTGCCTCCTCCACAAGGTCGGTTAGCTCTTCGACGATGAAGCTTCCCTGATTTATGTTTTCGTTCTTCGCAATCCCCCACTCGCGATTAATGATGAGCTGGATGGCAAGCGCACGCCTCACCGATTCCCTGGTAGGAGTGGTTATTGCTTCATCGTAGGCATTGGTGTGAAGGCTGTTGCAATTATCGTAGATGGCACACAGAGCCTGAAGAGTAGTCCTTATGTCGTTGAACTGGATTTCCTGACTGTGAAGCGACCTTCCTGAAGTCTGAATGTGGTATTTAAGCATCTGGGTTCGGCTTGAGGCATGATAGCGCTCTTTCATGGCAATGGCCCAGATTCGCCTTGCCACCCGACCGATGACCGTGTATTCGGGCTCCATGCCATTAGAAAAGAAAAAAGAAAGATTGGGGCCGAAACTATCGAGAGGCATGCCCCTCGAGAGATAGTATTCCACATAGGTAAATCCATTGGACAAGGTCAAGGCAAGTTGGGTTATGGGATTGGCTCCTGCCTCTGCAATGTGATAACCAGAAATTGAGACTGAATAAAAATTACGAACGTTATTTTTTATGAAAAACTCCTGGATATCACCCATCATCTTGAGCCCAAATTCTGTGGAAAAAATACAAGTGTTCTGTCCCTGGTCCTCCTTGAGAATATCTGCCTGAACAGTTCCCCTAACCCTGGAAAGCGCGTCGGCTCGGATTTTCTGATATTCCTCAGCGCTAGGCTCTCTCCCCTGCTGAGATATAAATTTTTCGACTTGCTGGTCTATGGCAGTATTCAAAAACATGGCAAGGACAATCGGTGCAGGACCATTGATGGTCATTGAGACTGAAGTGTTAGGGGCACAGAGGTCAAAACCAGAGTAGAGCTCTTTGACATCATCTAAGGTGCAAACACTTACGCCTGAGTTTCCGATCTTCCCGTAGATATCAGGCCTTCTTTCAGGGTCGCAGCCGTAAAGAGTGACAGAGTCAAAGGCTGTGGAGAGCCTTTTTGCCTCATAGTTTGCAGAGAGAAGCTTAAACCTCTTGTTTGTGCGCGTCGGGTCTCCTTCGCCTGCAAACATACGGGTTGGTTCCTCACCTCTCCTTCTCAAGGGATAAACACCTGCAGTATAGGGAAAATAGCCGGGCAAATTTTCCCTCCTCAGCCACCTGTAAATTTCACCTGGATCCCTGAATTGGGGAAGAGATATCTTGGGTATTTTCTGCCTCGAAAGAGAGAGAGTGAATAAGGGTTGACGGACTTCCTGCTCTCTTACTTTATAGACAAGCTCATCCTTCCTGTAAAGCTCTTTCATCTCTTCCCACTTCTCGAGGAGCTCTCTTGCCTCCCTCTCGATTCTTTCCTCTGCTTTGGCGATCTCCTCTTTTAATTTCTTAAGCAGGTCTTTAGTTCCTGCTTTCTGCAAGCTTTTTTCCAAGAGTTTTTCACTCTCTTTAAGATGCCATGCCCTGCGAATATACTCTGCCTGTTGTTCTGTATGTCTGTGGTATTCCCTTACTGTCTCTGCGATCTCAGAGAGGTATCTTGTGCGCTCGGGAGGAATGATGATTGTCTTGGAGCTTGAGGTCTTCAGGTTAAGTCTTGGTGTCTTTATAGAAAACTTAACCCCTGTCTTTTCTTGGATGCATTCAAGTAAAGCCTGATAGAGAGCAGTGACTCCATCATCGTTGAACTTTGAGGCAATTGTCCCGAAAACTGGCATTTCCTCAGGTCTTTTGTCAAAGGCATTTCTGTTTCTCTGGACCTGTTCCCTCACCTCTCGTAAGGCATCCTCGCTCCCTGGTTTTTCAAACTTGTTGACCACGATAAGGTCTGCGTAGTCAAGCATATCAATCTTTTCGAGCTGTGTCGCCGCCCCAAACTCGCAGGTCATGACATAGAGAGAGATGTCGACAAAGTCGATGATGCGTGTGTCGCCCTGTCCTATCCCCGCAGTTTCCACGAGAATAAGGTCAAACCCCGAAGCCTTCAAGATTTGTATGCATTCTTCAAGAGAATCAGGGACTTCTGAACGTGACTTTCGGGTGGCGAGGGAACGGAGATAGACTCTTGGTGTGTGAATCGAATTCATTCGGATTCTATCACCTAGGAGTGCCCCTCCTGTCTTACGACGCGATGGGTCACAACAGAGTATGGCTACTGTTGATTCTCTATTATCTCTTAGAAAGCGAAGGACAATCTCATCGGTTAAAGAAGATTTGCCTGCTCCTCCCGTCCCTGTTATGCCCACTACGGGCACCTTACGACTTCCTATTTTCTCTGCTATTTTCGACTTTAAATTCGAAAGACGAGCTTGGTTCTGGCCCTTATTCAATTCCACAAAGCTTATCATCTTGGCAATCAAACTTCTGTTATTGAAAGAAAGTCCGTCTACATCTATCTGTTTCGGGTCGAAGGTTAAAAAGTCCATCTCCTTGACCATGTGATTTACGATGCCCTGAAGCCCCAGGCGAGCACCATCCTCAGGGGAGTAGACCTTCGTTACTCCGTATTCCTCAAGCTCTTTTATTTCTTCAGGTATGATGACACCTCCTCCACCGCCGAAGACCTTGATTTTTTCGGCTCCCTTCTCTCTTAAACGGTCGATCATGTATTTGAAAAATTCAATGTGTCCTCCCTGATAACTGGAAACTGCGATTCCCTGAACATCCTCCTCAATGGCTGCCTCCACAATCTCATCCACGGCTCTATTATGGCCGAGATGAATGACCTCAACCCCTGTGTTCTGGAGGATTCTCCTGATGATGTTGATCGAAACGTCATGACCGTCAAAGAGAGAAGTGGCAGTAACCGCTCTTATCTTATGTTTCGGTTTATAAGGGATTGTTTCCATCTCTTCCTCCTGCCTTTTTTCTTCAGCCCTGAATTAAAGGCCTAGTCTTTATTTTTATTTAAAAGTGATCCTTCCTATCCAGCTTTAAATTTAGCGAGGATAAACTCCGTCTGTAACTTCGTGTATTCCTCGATTGAGTATTGATGGCTGAGGGACCAGCGTCTGAAAGTCCACATGTGGCCAAGCACAGCAATGTTATGAGCGATAAGGTTAATCATGCGCGGCGAAAGGTTTGAGATTTGGTTAGATTTAACAAGCTCCTCCAGAGCTTTGACAAATATTTCTGTGATTCTGAGTTCATTCTCCAAGACTCTCCTCCTCCAGGGAGAAGAGAGAGTCCTTGTCTCTTGATAGATGAGGAGGATGTGGTCGCTCATCCTATGGCAAACAAGAAAATATTCCCTTATTATTTCAGCTAGCTTCTGATACCCCTGAGTCTTGGATTGAAGTGCTTCAGAAACACCCTTCTCAACTTCCTTGTGGATTGCCTCGCAGACTAAATAAAGCACGTCTTCCTTCGAAGTTACGTATTCATAAAGTAACCCTATGGAAATTCCTGCCGCAGCGGCGATCTCACGAGTAGTAGTGCGGTGAAACCCCTTATCTACAAAAAGACCGACTGCAGCATCTACAATCTGCATCCTTCTCTGGTCGACAAGCTCGCGGTCTTTAATCTGGGTAGGAATATCTCCTGGATTCTTCATCTCAAATCTCTCTTTCTCAACTTAAAAAATATCATTTTTAAAATTTTTAGATAATTGATTGAGCGCTCAATCAGTTTGTCACAAAAAACATCTCAAGTCAACAGGTTTCTCCCTTTTCTTTAGTCCTCAAACAGATGAACATTCTCTCCCTTTTAAGCCTTAAATTTAAGGTTTATAACAATAATGAAAACCTGAGTTGAGATAAAGAGGGTATCAGAATAGGTCCCTCTTGATTCCAAAAAATCAAGAAAGGCGATAAACTCAAGATCCATCGAGCGATACTGGATCATGCTGTTAGAATTAGAGGCTACCAACATCTTCAGACTCAACTCAAAGAAGGTCCCATCTATTTTCATCTGCTTCGCTCACCAAACCGTTGTTCTTTCATTCTTCCCAACTCATCCACAAGGGTTTAGGGTGAGAACACTTCACACTCTCCCCATTGAAAGGAAAAGAGTGTCTATAGGGGTCAAATTGAGACGTTTCTCCTTTGAGGAAGGCCACAGGAGACGGTTTGAGGATTTGGGAAAGGAGGAAGTATTACCCGAGGCCTCTGTGCTTGATGATGAGTACTCGTGATGTTTCACACCACCCCGAGCTTCACTAGGCCAAAGCCATTGATCGGCAGAGGATGAGGAAGAATCTACCCTCTGCTTCTTGTCTGAGGAGGGTGCTTTGGGACAAGATGAGCTCAGTTTGAAGGAAAGAAATCGATCTCTTA
>CAYSCS010000043.1:0-2768 GCA_964429695.1 uncultured Eubacteriales bacterium | reverse complement strand
TCTTTTAAGCCTTGAATATGCTTCCAGATAGAAACCCGGGAGACGCCCAGCTTCTTGGAAAGCGTCTCCCCAGAAACATAATCACCGCTCTCTCGAAGAGCTTTGAGTATCTGGGATTTCATTGCGTTAACCTTAATTTTTGAAATGTTAACCAACTTATCGGTTTTTTGTCAATTGCCCGTTGTTTGACTATTTCGGTTACAAAGGTTATCCTTTAGACGCTGATGGAAATTACCTGGCTAGGGCATTCCTGCTTTCTCATTAAAGGGAAAGAAAAAACCATCATAACAGACCCCTGTCATCCTGACTTGGGCTATCGTTTGGGTAAACCTAAAGCAGACATAGTAACATTAAGCCACTTCCATCCTGGTCATAGCTATATCGAAGCTATCACCAATAATCCCAGAAAAATAAAGGGCCCCGGAGAATATGAGATAGAGGGAGTTTTTATCACAGGAATTGCTTCTTTCCATGATAATAAGAAGGGGAGCTTAAGGGGCAAGAATACTATTTATGTTGTCGAGATGGATGATATAACTTTATGTCATCTAGGTGATTTGGGACATCCTCTGGACCCGCATTTGATAGAAGAATTAGGAGATATAGATATACTGTTTCTGCCTGCCGGAGAGGTATCTACCATACCTGTGGATACCGCTGTGGAAATAGTACGGCAATTAGAGCCTCCTATTGTGATTCCCATGCACTATAAGACAGAGGCATTCACTGGCAATCTCAGTCTTCTTGACAAATTCCTGAATACAATGAAAATTCGGGAGCTGGAAGCAAAGCCCAAGTTCTCGATTACTTCATCATCCCTGCCCACCACCACGCAAACCATAGTCCTTAAATATCTCTAAACCCTGAATCCCGAGGGCTGAGCAGTTTTACATTTTTGTCATCAAGGCTTTCATGCCAAATCCCCAGCAGCCTTAAAAGTCGATGGCACAAGCGGGTAACCGACGGTTACTTCTGCTTCTTGAGACTGGCAATGAAAGCGTCAACATCCATAGCAGCCAAGGTCATAGTTTGAAGCGTACCTCTTGACCCCAGAGTTACCGCCACCTTGGAGATTGCCTCATTGCTGGGAGCTTCTAAAATGTTCACGAAGTCATATGGTCCTAGCACAGCATACTGAGCTAGAATCTTCACTCCCATTGCCTCCACTTCTTTGTTGACCTCTTTAATCCTTGCCGGATTTTCTATGATAGTCTTTCTTCCCTCATCAGTGAGGGTCGTCAGCATTACGAATTTGGCCATCTTTTACCTCCTCTGCGCTGTTTTGCACTTTTTAAAGTCGCCCAAGAAGCCTTGCCACTTTTTGGGGACTCCCGGTAGACCTGACTTTAGATTTACCGGGTTCCCACGAAAATCACAAGATTTTCGTGGGTGATTCTAAGACCTCGGGTTAAGTCCCGCTTGTGCCTATATTAGGTAGCTCCTTATTGTCTGTCATCCTGCCCCTGAATCCTTCGCTTCCCTAGCGCCTATGATGACAAAATAAACGCTCACCAATCTTGTAAGAGCCTGTATAGAATAATTATTATACTATTGGAGCAAGCATTTCTCCAAGAGCTCTTTTTCCCTTGTCCTCATTTCAGCTTCTTCCTCTGGCTGTTCATGGTCATAGCCCAGAAGATGAAGTATCCCGTGGATAATCAGCAACGCCAGCTCTCTTTCGGGTGAATGTCCCTGTTCTTTAGCTTGCTCTACTGCTTTCGGATAGGAGATAATTACCTCTCCCAGCCTGGTGACCCCGTCAGGAGGGAGTGCGAAAGAAGAATCAGTCCCCTTCCGTGGGAGCATGTAGAAAGCCAGCACATCCGTGAGTGCATCCACCCCCCGGTAGTCTCGATTCAGTTTCCGCACCGTCTCGGAATCGGTGAAAACCAGGCTCACCTCGTAAGGAGGAGCCACTTTTTCAGCTTTAAGGACAGCCTGTGCTATCTTCCTCGCCCAGCCCTCATCCACCACCCCTTGAAATTCCTCCTCAACAAAAATTTCAATTTCTTTGGACAATGGCATAGACCTTGCCTTATTCTTGGATGTGGTTGACTTCACTTTGCATGGATGAAGAAAATTCAAATACGAAGTAAGTTTGTAGAAGGCTTTGATTTCCTCTTACTATCCCAGATAACGTCTCGCCATTACATTCAATTTCCTAACGAACTTGCTAAAATTTAAGACTCGGACATCCGCTAGATTCTTTTGTACACGAGTTGCAAAAGAACGATCTTCAGTAACTAAAAAGTCGGCATCAGAACTAGCAGTTGCGGAAATTAACGCATCTTGTGTTCTCCTTAAATCTCCTTGCCGTATTCTTTCAATCTCCTCTCCGTTGCTTAACCTAGCCATGCCTAGTCTAGAAACACCTACAACAACACCCATAGTGGGGATGAAATCACAAATTTCATTGGCAAATCCTAGGAGTTTTTCTCTCTTCATAATATCCGGTGTGGCACTTAATTCATCAATCTGGATGTGTGTGGTTAGGATTGCTATTTGTCTCTTCTTCCTTAACTCCACTATCTGCGTTTTTAGTTCTTCATTACCAATAATTTTGTCGAAAATATTAGTATCTAACATAAATGTTTCCACGAGTCCTCTTCCTAATGCTAAATTCTGCCCAACTTCCAGTATATACAAAATCCCTCTTCCATTCCAGAATAAAATGTCAGCCTTTAACTTCCGTGACACATCAGCATTATAGTCCTTTGGTTGTTTTTGTTGAAGCCTTCTTCCTATGTTTGCTCTGCTTTATATATCCC
>CAYSCS010000042.1:0-6991 GCA_964429695.1 uncultured Eubacteriales bacterium | reverse complement strand
ATCTTTCCCAAAGCAAATCATCTTTATCAAGAAGCCGTTACCGGAAGCCCATCCGAATACACCAAGTTACCTAAAGAATTTGTGCCTGGGTTCCTTGAATTCATGTCTGACTGGATTCTTGAGCAGGTAGAAGATTAAGGGCTCTTCTCCTTATGTTCTATTTTTTTAATTTTAACGCTTAGCTTTACCATCTTAACCTTTCCAAATTCTCCTCCATTGTCAGCATGACATTTAAAAATTAATCATCCCCTTATTGATTTGAGGAGTCATTGATTTCTTTCTTAGGTATAAGAAATCCTAACCTCAACTGAAGGAAAATGAAAATAAAAAATAATGGTTCAATTCCCTGTTAATTGATGAAAACGTTGATTCTCATAGAGATAAGTGAAAGATATCATTGAGGTAAACATTAGATTAAGATCAGTGACATTAGCTAAAAAATGAAGAATGGACTTTTTTATTCTTTTATTAATCTGGTTCATCTCTAGATTAATTGGTAAAAATGTTAATCTTCGCACGAGTAATTAAAAGATATAATTGAGGAAACTGTAAGAATAAGAGCTACGCGATATAAACTGGAGAATGAAAACCAGACTCTTTTGCACTCTTCTTAATCTTAACCCTCAAAATTAAAAGAATATATTTATTTCTTTTCTTTATCCCTCATGAGTTTTTGATAACTAATTTGGAAAAGAGCTAAAAAAATGAGAAGCTAATATATAGAACTTCAAAATGCTTTTTGATTAGCGACGTGCTCATTACTCGAAACTTCTGGAAAAAATAAAATGCCCATTTTTTCCTCAATATTTTTAAGCAATAGGGAAACAGAATTTATCCAGAGAAGAATATTCTTGCACCCTCAGGATTTTGGGGACGCTTCCTTAAAAAAGTCATAAAAGATAAAGGTAAAAAATTACATTTGTGCCGAATAAGATACCTTTTTAACTAAAGGGAAAGATAGAAGAAGAGGAGTTTTACCATATATCCCTCTTCGGCTCGAATCTAGGAGATATCATCCCCAAATCTTAATTTATCCACCCTTTTCATCGCCAAGGAAACAAACCTCCGGATGAGATTAGGATGATGAGATCAGGATGCTGATTTTTTAATTATTCTTGCTCCGGAAATACGCGCTAGACATGCCGATACTTTCGCATCTCAGCCCAGACATTCTATCGGTTGAAGACTCAATTCGATGCTTATGACCTTACCGTCCTGGATTTCTTGTCTAAGCCAGAATGAGTATACTAATTTGACAAATCAAAGAAGAATATTTATATTAAAATAAAAAATGCCCCAACATAAAAAAATAGTAATAACTCTAAAAACACTTAATCCCCCTCCCTGATCATTCCTACTTTTTTCAAATTCTTATATTTTTTAAATTTAAAAAAGAGAGAAAAAGTACATAATAAAAGGAGGCTTTTAATGAAAACGTGGCTAAAAATTGCTGGGCTGGGGATTTTAGCTTTCTTTCTCACAAAAATAATTAAAAAGGCCATTGGCAAATCAGAAAAAGATAAGACTAAAAATTTTTTAAAAAAGGAGGCATACAATGAGGAACTTATTTAAGGTTTTTGTGCTGGGATTCTTTGTTGCTTTCTTATTTACTAGCTGTGGCAAACAACCAACCCAGGAAATCTCTCAGGCTGAAGCTGCAGTAAACGATGCCATCAAAGAAGGTGCGGATGTCTATGCAAAAGAAGAGCTCAAGAAGCTCCAGGATGATTTAGCGGCGGCAATGGAAGAAGTTAATACCCAAGGCAAAAAGGTTTTTAAGAAGTACGGAAATGCTAAAAAAATGTTGCTTCAAGTCAAGACTGACGCAGAAGCTCTTAAAGCCACAATCCCTGCTAAAAAAGAACAGGCCAAGAATGATGCTCTTAAAGCCTTAGATGAGGCAAAGGTGGCGGTAGAAGAAGCAAAGGCTTTACTCGCTAAAGCACCAAAGGGAAAAGGTACAAAGGCTGATATCGAAGCATTTACTGCAGACCTTAAAGGACTCGAAGACATGCTAACAGAAGTCCAACAAGGAATAGATACAGAGGATTATTTCGGTGCTACAGATAAGGCTAAAATAATTAAGGAAAAGGCAATTTCGATCTCAGACCAAATCAAAGCAGCCATAGAAAAAGTCAAAAGGTGAAATTAGACCCTGATTATGCGTTTTTTGCCATCGGCCTTAATCTTAGTTCTTCTCTTTTTCTCCCCAGCTTGTAAGCCAAAACCAATCCCTCCAGAGGTCAAAGAAGCAGAAAATCAAGCGGATGACCTCTGGAGGGTTGGTGCCCATCTTTATACAGTCAAGGATTATGAAGCTTATAAAAAGTTAATCCAGGATGCAAAAAATCTGTTGATAAAGGAAAAAGGGAAATTTGTTTGGTTTCGTAAATACGATAAAACGCAGGAGGCTTTCAGGAAAGCATTGGATGAAGGAAGAAGAATCCTCGAGCAAACAAAAGTCCAGAAAGAAATAAGGTTAAGAACCATTTCCACTCGAATTGAATCCCATCGCCGAAAAGTAGATTCCTTAAAAAGATTGTCTCGAATGCTAAATGAGGGAAGATTTGCCCGTCTAATTCTCATGAGAGTAGAATTAAAGCTCAGTGAAGCAGCCCTAAATCATCAGAGGGGAAACATTCTCGATGCTGAAAAAATTCTCACCGATGTAGACCTTTATGTGAAGGATATAGAAAACTTTATTTATGCAGCCTTAGACCGTTATCAAGATGAGTCATTGATAGCAAAATGGAGAAGTTGGAAAGAAGAAACCTTAGAAAAATCAAGAAAAGAGAATATTATCGTTGCTATTATCACTAAAATCGAAAGAACCCTGAGTTTATATAAGGATGGTAATCATCTTGAATCATTTCCGGTTGCTCTGGGAAAAAATGGCCTCTTAGACAAAGTTCATGTAGGAGATTACGCAACTCCTGAAGGAAAATATAAAATCATAAAAAAAATTCGGACTAGCCAGTATTTCAAGGCTCTCTTGCTAGATTACCCTAATCAAGAGGACAGAGAGAAATTCGCGCTAAATAAAAAGATGGGCATAATCCCCCCTGGAATAGAGATCGGGGGTCTGATAGAAATACATGGGGGCGGCAGTGAAACCTTTACAGACGGATGTATCGCTCTCAATGACAGCGATATGGAAAGGCTTTATGAGCTTGTAGAAGTAGGAACGCCTGTTACTATCATAGGTTCAACCGAAAAAATGAAGAACCAATTCACTCCCTAAAATTTCTCATAAAATGAAGGACAAAAAAAAGAAAATTATTTTCCTCATTGTTATGATAATATCTATTACGCTCATTGGATTAGAATCAATTGGCTATATTTTAATTCATAACGAAATTGAAGAATGGAAATCAAATTTAAAGAATTTGGATGAAGGAAAGAATTCAAAAGAACAACTGGAAAAAGCAATATATTTAAGGAAAAAGATAGAAAGACTCTCTCCAAGAGGAATATACATTGTCATAGACTCAGCAAAAAACATTCTCTATCTTAAAAGGAGGAATTCTATAATAAAAAGAGCTGTAGTCTCATGCGGAAGTGGAAGTATCCTAAAAGAGCCAAATGGTAAAAGAAGATGGGTTTTTGATACTCCAAAAGGAACTTTCTCTATCAATTCTAAAATAAAAAATCCAAGCTGGCGAAAGCCTGATTGGGCATTTATTGAAGAAGGCGAACCTGTTCCTGAAGAGGAAGAAAAAAGAATTGAAAGGGGAGTCCTGGGAGATTATGCGCTTGGTTTTGGAGAAGGCTATTTCCTCCATGGCACTCTCTACACGAGGCTCTTAGGAAGAAATGTAACCCACGGTTGCATAAGGGTGGGGGATGAGGACCTTGAGACCATCTTCAAAAACACTGAAATAGGTACCTTAATCATTATCTATTAAGATGCTCTCTTTCCTCCTCTTACTTTCGTTCATAACTCATATAACTCAGCTTCAAACCTCCTCATTTTCTAAAGTAATGACCTCGCCTTCTCCAATTGTGAAGGCCCTTGAAGCGGAACTTAATTTGGCAAGAAAGAATGAGCTTTATTTTATTTTAGATGTAGGGAGGAAAAAAATTTCTCTAAAAGCCAAAGGAATCTTACTCAAGGAATGGGGAATAAGAAAAATTAGAATCTGGGGAATACCCTTTACCGAAGAACCGGTTTCTTTAATAAAGAAGAGCACTTTCTTCCCTCCCCGAAGGCCGAAGATAAATCCAAAAAAAATAAACTTAAAAAAAGAGATAAGACTCGACACACTTGAACTTTCAGATATGCCTTCTTATTATTCTCTTTCCCTGGAAAATAACATCAATCTGTATGTAAAACCTCCAGCAAAAAGAATTTTTTCAAAGATAGGAAGTCTTTTTCGATTGATAAAATGGTTTACTCTTTCTCCCCTTAAAACTGTTTTCTTCTCCTTGAAAAAAAGAACTTTTTCGGCACTCGAAATTGAGCTCAATAGCAAGAGTGAAACTCAAGAATTATACTGGACGACCTATGAAGGCATAAAGTTTCTCATCGTGGCAAAAAACATTTATTGAAATATAAAATATTTCTTTTTTCCCAATAATTACGAACAAATAAACAAATAAGATTTAAAGAATAGACTTATATTCTCTTTTTTATTTGTATCTCTAAATTTACCTCGAGGATTCAAGTAATCCCTTTCTTCTAAGAAGAGGCTCTACCTTCGGCTCAGAGCCCCTGAAATTTATATACAATCTCATGGGTTCATCAGTTCCTCCCTTCTCTAGGATATGCTTTCTAAAGGAAAGTGCTACCTCTTGGTTAAAAAGTCCTTTTTCTTTAAAAGCCTCAAAGGCATCTGCATCGAGCACCTCAGACCAAATGTAACTATAATAGCCAGCCGAATATCCACCTGAAAAAATGTGACTGAAATAGGGACTTCTATATCTAACAACTATTTGAGGAATCAGCCCAATTTTTTGTAAAGATTTCTCTTCAAATGCAATAGCATCTAATTCTTTGGGTTCCTCGAGGGTATGCCAGTCCATATCTAAGAAAGCAGCAGCAAGGTATTCGACAGAAGCAAATCCTTGGTTGAATAATTGAGAATTCTTTAGTTTATCTACCAACTCCTGAGGAATCAGCTCACCGCTCTCATAATGTCTTGCATACATCCTGAGAACATCCTCTTCGAATACCCAGTTCTCCATGATTTGCGAGGGAAGTTCTACAAAATCTCTTGGCACAGAAGTGCCGGAAAGTCGAACATAGGTGCAGCGAGAAAGAAGCCCGTGAAGAGCGTGTCCAAATTCATGAAAGAGAGTAGTTACTTCTTCAGGACTTAATAAGGCAGGTTTTCCTCCCACGGGTCGGGAGAAATTCCCGTTATTGGTGATTATGGGGCGGATATCCTTATCTTTTATTCTGTATTGTTCTCTTAAGTTGTTCATCCATGCCCCACCTCTCTTACTTTCCCGAGGAAAATAATCTGTGTAAAAAATCCCAAGATGTGACCCATCTGCGTCTTTTACTTCAAATACTCTCACTTCATCATGGTATTTTGGAACATCGAACCTTTCTATAAATTGAAGCCCATAAAGTTTATTTGCTACTTTGAAGGCACCATCGAGAACATTCTCTAATTTAAAATAGGGTCTTAACATCTCTTCATCAAGGTCATATTTTGCTCTTTTAACCTTCTCAGCGTAGAACCACCAGTCCCATGGTTCAAGTTTGAATTCATTTCCTTCTTCGAAAATCATCTTTTGAAGTTCTTCTGCCTCTTTTTTTGCCACCTTTAGAGCTGGTTCCCAGATTTTTTGAAGCAGACTGTATACATTTTCTGGAACCTTGGCCATATTTTCCTCAAGGATATAATGGGCATGAGTCTTGTATCCTAAAAGATTTGCTCTCTCTGCCCTCAGTGAGGCAATCCGAGTGAGTATGGCTTTATTGTCTAGTTCGTCGTCATGATTACACCTATTTATATAGGCCTTAAAAATTTTTTCTCTAAGCTCCCGTCTTGTCGAATATTGAAGGAAAGGAATAAGGCTTGGTTTATGAAGTGTAAAAACCCATTTTCCTTCCTTCCCCCTCTCTTTTGCTGTTTGTGCTGCCGCTTTAATTACCTCCTGAGGAAGACCTTCAAGGTCTGTCTCCTTCTCAATAATTAATTCGAAGCGATTATCTTCTCTGAGAACATTATCTCCAAACTTTACAGTTAAAAGAGAGAGCTCTGCGTTGATTTCTCTCAATCTCTCTTTTTTATCCTCATCCAGATTCACACCGGCACGAACAAAATCTTTATAATATTTTTCCAGAAGAGCAAGTTGCTCTGGAGAAAGCTTGAGGCTTTCCTTTTGTTCGTACACTTTTTTTAGCCTTTGAAATAATTTTTCATTCAAAAAAATATCATCTTGATGCTTCGAACGCAGAGGCGCAATTTCTTTGGCAATTTCCTGCATTTTATCATTGGTCATCGACGCATTCAGAACATCGAAAACATTACTCACTTTCATCAACAATTCTCCGCTTCTTTCAAGAGCTTCAATTGTATTTTCAAATGTAGGGGTTTCAGGATTTTGAATTATAGCTTCAATCTCTTCCTTCTGCTTCATCATTCCTTCTTGAAAAGCAGGGAGATAGTGTTCTTCTTTAATTTTCTCAAAAGGGGGAACCCCAAAAGGTGTATCCCAATCAACAAGAAAAGGATTTCCACTCAATTTCTCTTGCTTTTCTCCTTTTGAATAAGAAAAAAAAGTTATAACAATCATAATAAAGACTATCCAGAAGCTCTTTTTCATCCTCCAAACCTCCTTTTTATTAGAAATTAATATGAATAATATAAAACTATAAGAAAAAGCAAAAAAATTCAATTAGAAGAAAACACATTAGAGATGAGTTTATTTTCTGAAAATAAAGAGTTTGAATAATCTCAAGTTAATTATTTTAAATTATGGTTAATCCAGCTTTATTGGGTGTAAAAAAGATATTTTTAGGAAACTTGAATAAATTCAT
>CAYSCS010000041.1:0-20336 GCA_964429695.1 uncultured Eubacteriales bacterium | reverse complement strand
TTTGCAAAAGCTAGCCTCAAGCTATAAGAACTCTTCCAAAAAGGATAAAGGAGAGGTGATAAGGGAGCTTATAGCTCTTACTGACTCCAACCGAAGTTATGCCAGCTGGTTATTACCTAACTCTGGGCGGAAGGTTGTTTTGGTTAACTCTGAAGGGAGAGGGTGATTTTTATGGGCGAGATAAGGAAGATAAGGCGGAAGAGGAAGCGGCTCTATGATGAGGAGTTTTGGAAGGTCCTGGTCTGTTTATGGCAGCTTCTGGAGTATAGTTGTGGTATGCGCCTGGCGGCGAGTTTAAGGTGGTTGGTGGTGAAGCTTTGAGGAACAAGGTGAGAGTAAAAAATGCCATCAGGGAGAAGCTGCTCCACCTTTCGGCCGCCACGGTGGATCGGTTGTTAAAGCCGGAGAGGAAGCCAGGAACGCTGCTCAAATCGCAGGTACCTGTCAGAACCTTTTCTGAATGGGATGAGAGGCTACCCGGCTTTATGGAGATGGACTTGGTCAGTCATGACCGGAGGAATGCTCAGGGAGAGTTCCTCTCCAGTCTTAACGCTCCAGATGTGGCTTCAAGCTGTACTGAGGCTGAACCGGTGCGCAACAGAGTTCAGATCTAGACATTTAAGGCTCTGGAGAAAATAACATAACGCCTGCCCTCTAAACTTCTGGGGATAGACTCAGATAAATCTTATCCGTTACTTCGAGGGAAATAACCTGACCTTTACCCGCATCCGGCCTTATAAGAGAAACGAGAGCTACTCTGTGGAGCAAAAGAACTACGCGCTGCTCAGACGCCTTGTGGGTTATCTGAGATATGATCCTGAGCGAGAGCTGCAACTGCTTGGGGAACTTTATTTGCGGGCCAGGTTGTCTTATAACTTCTTCCAGGTTGTGATGAAGCTTCAAAGTAAAGAGAGGCGAGGAAGTAAGGTCAGGAAAAGAGATGATGAGCCTAAAACTCCTTATCAGAGGCTGAGAGAAGCGAACGACTTAAGCCAGGAAGGAAAAGCGAGACTCGAGAAGATTTCTAAGGAGCTCAATGTGGTTAAGCTAAAGAAGGAGATAGAGAAACTCCAGGAGAAGTTGTGGCGGATGCAAAAAGAGAAGAAAAATTGCCCAAATTTTCGTGTAGATTCTTACGTGAGGCAATGAATATGCTTTCATATAGATTTTCTCGTGAGGCAACAGGCTGAAGCCCAATTTTCGCCTAGGTACTCATTACCGAGTAAAGGAAAAAAGCTTCTAAGCTCAAATGAATTTCGAAAAAACCTTCATGTATTGAACCCTGAAATAGCCTTCTGCTTCACCAGCCCCTTTGAAACTGAGTTCTTGTCTTTTGAAAGAGAGCTCCCCTCTAAAATCATCCAAACTTGAAAATTTCATTTCTTCCATCCATCTTCTGATTCCCTCAAGAAGATTCTTTATTTCCTTCAGTCCTTTCTTATAGAAAAGGGAACATATCTGAACTGCAGATGCGCCAGCTAGGAGCTGCTTTACCACTCCTGAAAAATCTTCAACTCCTCCAGATGAAGCAATATCACAGGAGACGCGTCCTGAAAGCAATCCCACCCATCTTAAAGAAGTGGAAAAATTGCTCTTTCCTCTTTTGTTTCTAATCTTTAGTTTTTTTATGTTGAGGTAAGGCTCCATAAACCAGTTGAAAAGGACAACCGCATCACACCCTCTCCGAGCCAGCTCATTTACAAGATAAGGAAGAGAGGTTATTTGGGAAGAAAGCTTAATCGAGACAGGAATCGAAACAGATTTCTTTACTTCTTTGATGATTTCTAAATATTGTTTTTCATAATATGTGCTGGGATAATCGAGGTTCAAAGGAAGAAAATAGACATTAAGCTCAAGCCCATCTACTCCAGAATACTGAAGTTCCCTAGCAAAAATCGGCCAGTGCCTTGAAGAACGACAATTAATACTAGCGATGAGAGGAATTTTAACTCGCTTTTTAGCCTCTTCTATTAATCGAGAAAGGGAGCGAGGAGCATACTCAAGCAATCCCCCAGATTTTAAGTAATCCATGGCTTCGGGATGAATCAACCTCTTTTCTTCGACAAGATTCTCTCTTAGATAAAATTGTTCTTCAAAAATAGATTTCAATACTACTGCACCTGCACCTGCTTCCTGGCATTTCACTATTCCTTCTACGCTTGAAGTTAGATCACAGGAAGCGACTATGATGGGGTTCTGAAGTTTGATTCCCATATATGAGGTAAAAAGATTGACCATTAAAATCTCCTTTCTTTGCTGATTTTGCCAGCAAGGAAAAGAAAGACTTCCCTTAAAAAATTGATTCCATGGCTTTCTTATATTTCTCAATAATCTCTATCTCTTTGGGCCTCAAGCTATAATTTTGAGGGGGATCCCCCTCATATTTCTCCATGAACCAGGTAATAGTCTTTTCCATCCATATAGAAAAAGGAGTAGAAACAAAATTCAGGTCTTTTTTTGCCCTCCCCACATCAAGCACAAAGGGCCTCCTTTCTGAAAAGGGAGAGAAAGAAGTTCCAAGCGAAGCTCTATCAAGAACCCAGGAGGGAATGTCAATGAGTTCAACTTTTTTTCCTATGATTCTTGATGCTTCAAGAACAAAAGTGCGCAGGCTTACAATCTCTTCTTGAGCGAGGTTATAAATTTTCCCGAATGATTTGTGGTTCATCAAATTCAGAGCTATAGTTTGGACAATATCTCCCTGATAAACATGGGTAAAAACGTTCAATCCTCCATCTGGCAAGATTAGAGGCTTACCATCCAGAAGACGAAGAAAATAAGAATAGGCTCTTAGGGTGTAATCCTTCTCTCCCATTATAATCGGGGGTCGGATTATCATCACCGGGAAGCCTTTTTCTCGAAAAGCTTCCATGAGTACTTCCTCACATTTCATCTTGTTGAAACCATAGTCCCAGAGGTCTGCCCATGATTCAGGTCTGGGGTAAAGCTCTCCCTTTGAATCTTCTTCTTTTAGAGGACAGGGATAATTCTTGACTATGATGTACACGGCTGCTGTGCTGATATGGATGAAATGAGCAACCTTACCAAAGAAAATATTAATCGCCTCGAAGCTATCTTCCCTGTTATATGCAATCATATCAATGACGACATCGAATTTTTTATCCCTGAGCTGTTGGTGAAAAGATGATGAGTCGTACCTATCCCCGCGAATACGGTCCACCTTGTCCCCGAAATCATCTGGAGTTCTGCCTCTATTGAAAAGGGTGACCTGGTGCCCATCATTAACCAGACGCGCTGTGAGATGGTAGCCTAAAAACCTTGTTCCGCCTAAAATTAGAATCTTCATTTTCTCTCTCTTCGAATTCAAATCTTCAGCTCGAAAATTTTACCTGGATTAAGGATGTTATTAGGGTCAAAAAGCTTTTTTATCCCTTTCATCAAACATAGTTCCTGAGGGTCTAAGACAATACTAAGATATGGTTTTTTAACCAAACCGATACCATGTTCCCCTGAAACCAGTCCTCCCCTGTGTTTACAATCTAAGTATAATTCCTTGCGCACTCCTTCTAGGGCATTCCTCCACACTTTCTCCTCGATTGGAATCATCTTCCCTTCCTCAAAACGGGCCTTCATCAGATGGGTATGAACATTTCCATCAGCCGCATGTCCAAAAGTCGGAAGCCATACTCCATATTTTTGGCCAATTTCCTTAACCCTTTTAACATGACGGGCAATTTCTCCTCGGGGGACAACAATATCAAACACTTCAACCGTGTAGAGCTTGAGAGCTTCGTAGATTTTGCTCCTGATTTCAAGGATATCTGCTTGTTTTTTTTGTGTCTCTGCCACCAATACATCGAGAGCATTCTTCTGAAGACAAACTTCTGCCACCTCTTGAGAAAGCCTATCCATCTCTTCTTCAGTAGGAGCATCGAGGATTATAAGCAAGTGTGTTTCTCCGACAGAAGAAGGCCACTTCTTCATCAAGCGCTCTTCTGTTATTTGGATTATTTCCAAAGGAATGAACTCGACAGCGAGAGGAAGTATTTTTTGCTTGATGAGTAAAGGAACGGTTTCTATTGCCTCTTCCAGATCCGTAAAAGGGATGATTAGAGTTCTCGTCAATCGGGGCGGAGGAAGAAGCTGAATGATGGCTCTGGTTATTACTCCCAGGGTTCCTTCAGAACCGATGATCAAATTGAGAAGGCTATAGCCTGAGCTCCCTTTCATCAGCTTCCCTCCCAAGTTCAAAACAGCTCCCTGAGGCAAAACGACCTCAACCCCTCTCACATAGTTACGCATGACGCCATATTTCACAGCCCGACTGCCTCCCGCGTTAGTTGCAATGAGGCCACCAATCATAGCGCTTTCTTCTCCAGGATGAGGGGGGAAGAAAAGGCCTGCATCCTCTACCGCGCTCACAAAATTTTTAAGAGTTACACCTGCCTCAACCACAGCCATCTGATTATCTCTATCAACCTCGATGATTCGATTCATCTTCTCAAGAGAGAGGACAATCCCTCCCCAAACTGGAACACATCCTCCACAGAGTCCTGTAGCACCCCCTCTTGGCGTTACTGGAACTTTCTCCTCGTTTGCACAGATTAAAACTCTTGAGACCTCAAGGCTAGACCTTGGCTTCACCACCACCTCAGGTAATCTAGCTATCTCTTTGAGAGAAAATTCATCATGACTGTAATCCAGCAGTCTTTCTTCTTCAAGGATTAAATTATCCTCTCCTACAATTTTTTCAAGCTTCCGGATAAATCCTTTATCGACTCTTTTATACAAATTTTCCTCTCTATCTTAAACAAAAATCTTTTGTTCTCTCACTCAAATGTTCAATCTTCATCAAGAAAAATTATCAATCTTCTTTTTTTGAGCCAGGATTAAATTCTAATTCTCTATTCCATCTCAATAATAGGCTTTTATAAACTAATTAAAACCTTTAGTAAAGACTCTAAAGGAGAAAGAAAGTTTAAGTAAGCTTTTGCCTCCCTATCTTCATTACTTCCCTTCTCCTCCCCAAATGCTCAAATACTGACTTGGTGCTTGGATTAAGAATCGGCCTTAGATAAATCCCCTCAAATTTTATCTGTCTTTTCAGGAAAAGAAGAAGCTGAATTCTTTCCTTATATTTTTCAAGAAAGCCTGTGACCTCAAGTCTTTTGCCTCTTAAAAACCAAACTTCAGGAAAGGATGAAACATTCTCTAAAGGAATAAGCGCTTCGAATTTTCCTTCTGGTGCAAGAAGATAAATAAAGTTTTTCCCTCTCTTAACTTCCTCACAGATAAACCGAACCGAGACGATCTCTCCAAGATGAAAGGCTGCCTCTTCAGCTTCTATAGAGGGGAAATCTCCTTTAGCCCAGATACCTCTTCTCTTCCTTCTTGCTTCTTCTTGAGCTTTAAGAAATTCTTGCTTGTAATCCTCTCTCATGGGAAAGCTAACCAGAGCTGAAGCAAACCCTTGCTCGATGATAAACTTATTAAAAAATTTATCCTCTGTAAAAACGTAGGCAAGTAGTCTTCCGTATCCGTCTTCAAGGTTTTCATCGTAGGAAAGCTTAATTCTTTCTCGGTAAAGGTGACTGTAGGAAAAGCGCTTGGCAAAGAAAGCATGGAGTCTTATTTCTTCCCTGCTATCTCCGATCTCAGGTGAATCCACTCCCAACAATCTCACCTTCCTCTGCTTACCATTTTCAAACCTAACTCTGATTGTATCCCCATCATACACTGAAGTCACAACCGCTTCATCTCGGATGTTTAAGCCCTCTCTTTCGGCTTGGGTAGATAGCTTTTGGCTCCTGCAAGCAAGACTCGCCTGAATTATCATCCAGCCTATTAGGATAAATAAAATATTTTTGATAAGTCTCATCTTTCCTTTAAAAACGAAAGGGGCAAAAAGCACTATTTACGGATGATTTCTCTTACAGCCTTCTTTATGCTTTCCGCATTTATGCCATATTTATCTAAGAGCTCATCAGGCTCTCCTGAACGGGGAATCTCTTTGATGGCGAGGTGAACTATCTCTGCTCTTCCTCCGAGAGCCAAGGCAACTGCATCTCCCAAACCACCTCCTTCGAAATGGTCTTCGACCACTATCGCCTTCTTTCCGGCTTCCTCAATGTTAGTAATGATTCTTTCTTTATCCAAGGGTTTTATGGAGTAAGCATCGATGACTCGAATGAATATTTTCTCCTCACTCAAGTCTCTGTATGCCTTAAGTGCCTCGTGCACCGTAATTCCTGCCGCAACGACAGCTGCTACATCATGGGGGCTCTTTTTGAGAATCTTTGATCCCCCGATGGGAAACTTTTCTCCTTTGGCATAAATAAGAGGAGTAGAGGGTCTTGTTGTCCTCAGGTACCCGAGTCCCTTTTGCTTCGCTAAAGATTCAACGCAAGCTTCTGTGGAATAGGCATCACAAGGATAGAGGATGACACATCCCGGGATAGGCCTGAACATGGCCATGTCTTCAAGCCCCATCTGTGAAGGGCCATCTGCCCCGATACTTACCCCTGCATGAGAGCCGACGAACTTAATGTTAGAAAAAGAATAAGCCGCCATTCTGATTTGATCATGCGCCCTGGAGAGGAAGGCGGCGAAAGTAGCCACAAAAGGAAGGAGACCTTTTGCGGAAAGCCCCATCGCCATACCTACCATGCTCTGTTCTGCTATGAAGCACTGGAAAGCCCTTTCAGGAAAGGCATTAAAAAAATCTTCAGCGTATGTAGAGTTCTTGACATCTCCATCGAGTGCCACTACTGCTCTGTTTATTCTACCCAGACTCAAAAGAGCGTTTCCGTAGGCTCTCCTCGTGGCGGTGCTCTTTTTGTATTCTGTTTTGGGGAAATTGTATCTCTCAGGGAGACGGAAATCCCTTCTTTCTTCCTGTGTTTGGACGAAAGAGAAGGAATCAATTTCTGGGAAATCGCCAAGCTCCTCGAGCGCCTTTTTGAGCTCCTCTTCATTCAGCGCTTTTCCATGCCAGCCATTCTTATCTTCGAGGAAAGAAACTCCCTTCCCCTTTATAGTCTTTGCTAAGATGGCAAATGGTTTTCCTGATTCTCGAGCAATCCTAAAAGCTTCCAGAATCTCATCCACATTATGCCCATCGATTATCGCTGTCTCCCAGCCAAAGGCTTTAAACTTTCTCTGATAGGCCTTCAGGTCGTGGCCGTGCATAGTTTCCTGAGACTGGCCTAATCTGTTGACATCCACAATTGCAACCAGGTTCTCAAGATTAAGATATGAAGCAGCATTTGCCGCTTCCCAAACCGCTCCCTCCGCACACTCTCCGTCTCCCATGAGGACATAAACTCGGGCTGGAGAACGATGGATTCTCATCGCGAGGGCCATGCCTACCCCAATCGAAAGTCCCTGTCCAAGTGAACCTGTAGCTGTTTTTACCCAGGGCATTCTAGGAGTGGGATGTCCCTCAAGATTACTCCTTATTTTTCTCAGCTGATTTAGTTTTTTAAAGGGGATGATTCCCGCCTCGGCAAGTGCAGCCCAGAGAATAGGCGCTGCATGTCCCTTGGAAAGGACGCATTCATCATTTGCTAAGTTATCATAATCTTGGGGATCATATTTCATCTCACTAAAAAAGAGGCAAGCCATCAATTCTGCCATGGAAAGGCAGGTTGTGGGATGCCCTGAGCCTGCCTCAGTCGTCATCTTTAAAGAATGAAGCCTGAGTCTCTTGGCAATTTTCTCCAGAGCCTTTCTCCTTTCCATAGGGGTAAACCTCCTCCCTTATAATTATGAGTCTCTTAATAGAGAGCCTAACTTCTCAATCATCTTCTCAAGCAGTATTCTTTATTTTTTGTACTTGGGATTAAGATAAATATGATATGCTCCCCAAAGAAAAAATCAAAGGAAAAATTAAATCTGGATTTTGGCATCCCCCATCCTTCCTGAGGGCAAAGAAAGGGAAGAAAAATCGCTTAAAAGCTGAGAATTAACCCAGCCAATGCGGCTGCCATTGTCTGAGGCTTTTCAAGAGCAAAATAGAAATATCTGACATTGAAAAGAAATCCCACGGCGGAGGAAACATAAAATTCGACTCCCCCGCCTCCAAAACCAGTGAAAAAATATTTCTTCTCCGGAGGTTCGATTCTTGTTTCATAGCCAAGCTGAGAGGTGTAAAGTCTCGTCTTTGAGTCCTCGAAGGCTCCCAATCCTACTCCACCATTTAAGAATATTCTGGCTCTTTTATTCCCGATGATGATGAGGCCAAGATTAAGTAATCCTGCAAAATTTCTCAAAGTATCAATTTCCACCGTATCCCCATCCGATGGGTCGGTCAAAGTCGCCTTTCCCTTAAGGTTGTAATTAGCCTCAAGCCCTACAAAAACCGTCTTTAAATTGTAGACAATGCCAAGCCCAAAACCGTATGTTTGATGAGAAGAGGTTATGGGGAAATCATTCTCTCCCTCTTCGTAATCAGACTCATCTCCTACTGAATTGACATAGTTTCCACATCCGAAAACATAGAAAGTGATGCGTGCCTGTAAGAAACCTTGGCCGAAAATAAAAACCAAAAAAGCGAAGAAAAATATCCTTTTTACTCTCATGACCTTGACTCCTTTAGATCTTTGCTTTTCCCCTTTTGACATTAAGCACGGTGATGGTGATATCTTCAAAATCCTCCTGCAAGCCATCTGAAACAGAAAACCTTATCCTATATTCTCCGTCTTGAATATAACTTGGAGTCCAGTTAAAAACCCCGTTGTGTGAATCAAAGGAAGATCCTTGAGGAAGGGGAAAAGCGTTAAAGAAGAGTTCATCACCATCCGGGTCTGAGGCATGAAGGTTGAGAGTAAATTCCTGTCCTTCTTTGATGGTCTGATTGCCTATGGTTTGAAGAACAGGAGGGTGATTTTTAATTGATACTCCCCATAACCTCATCACATACTGGCCTCCGCTACAGACTCCTCTCCTTATCCTGAAATACCCATCCTCTCCCCACGCACTTCCCCACGAATTCTTGCAAATCCAGCATCCTTGGCTGTCGTCATAACCAACGAGAACCACAAGGTGGCCTCCCTCGTAGGTCGCTGAAAATGTCGGTTCATAAACGCCCCTTCTGTAATAATAGAAATCGGAGTAAACATCCATAAAAAAGCTCAAAGGCCCATCCTGAAGGGCATTTTTTATCCTGTTTCTGTCTTCGAAAGCTTGGGTAACCCATCCCCATCCCTGAATAGTTGCCAATTTCTCTCGCCAATTCGAACAGCGCGTACAAGGTGCATTCCTCCCTAAATATGGGAAACAATCCTCGGAAACCACTCCCTGATTCCTCACATGGGTAGCTGCTTTCCATCCCCATCCTCCATCACAGTCTCCTGCTTGAGAGCATGAAATTAGGTCCTGCTCAGAAAAATCTGGGAACTTGAGGGAGTTCCCTGAAATCCATCCTAGATAATCTGCGGACACCTCTTCGAGAAAGCTTCCCTCATTCTCTCTGCGAACAAAGTTTGTTCCCCTCAACAGATTCCCGACCAAGAAAATGTTGTTTTCGATGTTATAAACTGCCTCCATTGTCCCCAGGACGGAAAAAGCCCAACAACTGCCGCAGTTCCCCTGATCCTTGATAGTAGTCATGTAATTTCTCCCGTTTCTTGACCTCCAATCAAGCGAAGAAGGTAGAGTACTCCTTATTTTCACTTCTGCTAAATTTTCATAATCTTCCCCAACAGGCTTTATTGCCCCGAGTCTCATCCTCCTCTCTTCCAAGGGAAGTCTGCTTATCGAAGTCTCACCTGCCTCCCATTCAAGTCCCTGAATTTTGATCTCAAGGTTCAACCTCTCGATCTCGTCTTGAAGAGAATTTTGATTAAAGTTAGTTCCAATTAAAAAGAAAAGAGAGAGGAGAGTTAACAAGACCCACGCTTGGCTCTTTTTGAACATCTTATCCTCCTCCGAAGATGAGATAAGAGATAAATCTCTTCTTAAAAAGATGAACTTTCTCTCTTCATTGTAAAATCAGAAAAATATTCATACCTTAAAAATAGGTTAAAAGTCCAACATCAAAAATTAAAAAATATTTTTTCTCTAGCCAATTTAAATTTCTCAAGTTATGGGCAAGCCCCGAAGAAGCAAAGAAACCAAAGACTCCTTTCCTAAACTCCAGCCCTCCAAGGATTCCAGGCCCCCAGAGAGTTTCCTGCCTCTCCTCGAACAAAGGCCCGTGATAAAACTTTCCTTGGAAAACAAGAGCTGCCTCAATGCCGATTTGACCAAACTGAAAATCAAGATAAGGATGTATCCTCAGAGCCTCGTAAGGAAGATAATACTTAATTCCCCCGCTCATGAGTAATTTATTTTTTACCCAGCTTGAATTTGAGCAAATGTAGGAAGCAGGATAATACCCAGCTCCAAAGTGAAACCACATTCCTTTGAAAGGCATAAACTGAAAGAGAGCGCCAAATCCTCCGAATGATTGACCGTAGCCTATTCCTAGGGCAATTTTTTTCCCTTTGAGAAAATTCTTTCTTGAACTAAAGGAAGAAGGGTCTTCTTTCGTTTGAACTTGATTAAAATTAAACGACCCCTCAAGGTTTGCATGCGAAAGAATTAAATCCCAGCAATGATTAAGATAAAGCAAAGAATTGTTTTCTCCTTCGTGAAAAACCCTCTCTAGCTTGCATCTTTCTGCAAAGGGAAAAAGAGAGGAGTAGAAGAAAAATAAGAAGAGAAACGCACGAGTATTTGGTCTCATATTTTTGATGAATAATATGTAATACACAAAGTGACCTTAATCAATCGCCTCCAGAGGTGAAAGAAGAGGTGATATTTGGATTTGGTCACTACTCCTTTGTGGCGAGGGTAAATTGTGGTGCGCCTGACAGGATTCGAACCTGTGGCCTACGGATCCGGAGTCCGTCGCTCTCTCCCCTGAGCTACAGGCGCCCTAACTGCTCAACGTGCATTCACGCAAACATTTTATATTTAAGGCAGGAGTATTTCAATTCAGGTCTTAAGCATCTCTCAGTCTTTTACAAAAAGAAAGGAAGGTGCCTTAAAAAACAGAAATCTTTCCCTCTTTTCTCGCAAAAAAAATTTAAAAAACCTATCTTTTACCTTCAAAAAAACCGAGTATTTCCTCCTTTTCTGACTCTGAAAGAGGCAGGCTATACTTCTTAACTACGTTACGGGATTCATCCAGAACAAGGAGGACATTTCCTTCGCTAGCTAACTGGTTTAAGACCCGGAAGCGGTCTAGAAGAAATGGTTTTTTTATGTTGTTTACCGAAAGAAAGGCACCGAGCTTTTTCTCTATAATCTTAACTGATTTTTCGTCGCTTGGCTCATCTTCGCTCAAAATGGTGATTATCCATATCTCTTCAGTTTTTATAAAGCTTTCGAGATTTGAATAAAACTCAAGAAAGGAATCAAGACATGAAAAACACATAAAGCTTTCTAAATTTAAAAGCAGGATGGCAAGCCTCTTCTCTCCTTCCTTGTTCAGGTACACCTCAGGAGAAGAAAGAGCGTCAAGAAAGCCCTGGGAGCGGGGAATAAAAAACCAGAATGAAAATATGAAAAATAAAATCCCTCTCAAAAATGCACTATTTGTATTCATATCTCATCTTGAATTTTTTGAGTGTAATTCCATCGTTTGCTCTTGAATAGAGGAAATTCTCTCTGTCAACATGAAGACAGTGGCTCTGCTCGGGTAAAGAAAAGCTCGTCAGGTACTTTCCTTCTGAACTTAGAACATAGACATCTCGGCTTCTATTCTTGGAAAGATGACCCCCAAGAACAAAAAGATTTCCTTCTCCATCCAGGGAAATATCTTTGTACACAAGTTCGGTTGGAACTAGATAAGAGGAAATTTTCTCTTTCTTTACCTTCCTTTTTTTAAGTAAAGATCTGGACCAGACTTCCCCGCCTTTCTCGTCGAGTTTCATGATTCTATCTATGAAATTAAAGGCTATGTAGATATGGCCATGAGAATCGATATCGAAACTCACTAGGTCCATCATGAAAGGAAGAATCTTCTTAGAGTAGACTATTTCCCTAATCACATCCCCTTCTTCATTGAGGATTATTATTCTGGGTTTTTCTCCTGGAAAAAGAGTAGAAATTGCTATTCTTTGATCCGAGAGCACCTTGAGCTCAGCGACGGGTGTGCTTAAAGGAATGCGACGCACGTACTCAAGATTATTATTGAAGACTTGAATTCCGGGAAGAAATTGGTCTGTGACGTAAAGAAATTCCTCACTGCTTTCCACGTCCCTTATCCCCAGGAATTCTCCTGGAGCCTGCCCCTTTCCACCTGTTTTCTTGATGAGCCTTCCTTTGGAGTCAAACTTTTTTACGGAATAATCCATAGAATCAGTGACATAGATATAACCTTGAGAATCAACACTGACTCCAACCCACTGAAATAAACAGTCATCTTCAATGTCCCCGATGGAGAGCACTTCTTCAAGAGTAATCTTCTTGATTTCCTTTGCCTGGGAAAGAGAGATCCCCCAAGAAAACATAAGACTCAAAAAAAGGGCAAGATAAAAATTCTTCTGAGACATTTCATCCTTAAAAAAAGCTAATCTTCGGGCTTTAAGGAATCGCTTCTTCTATTATCTCACATATTTTTTGCAGAAAGCATAGCCGATGAGACAATAGGCTGGTGCCATGGGGACATTTCCATAATCAGAGAGACACTGAATGAATCCACTTTCACAAGGACCAGCGAGAGCTAGGTCGGAAGCTAAACTTAAGAAAAATGAAGCAATCACTATTCCCGTCAGGACGGTTTTAATTTTCCCTTTAATTTCCCTTGACATTGGATAATCTCCTTTTCTCGCTCTATCTCTTGATGTACTCCAGACACCATCTATAGCCAATTGCGCAGCCCATTTGATAATAAAGCCCGGTAGGCCATCCTCCTAAAAGGGCAGCTATTCCGGCGTCAATGCTACATCTCATAAGAGCGTCTTCACAGATTCCTGCCTGAAGAACGTTAGCACCAAGGAGAGCGGATAGCATCCAGAGAGCAATGGTTACTACCAATGCCTTGTGAAATACCGATTTACCTTTTTTCATCTTGAAACCTCCTTCCACTTTGTTTTATTGCAAGAGGCGTGCCAGGAAGAGAAGAAATTAATTTTTTTATCTTGTTGATATTAAATAAATTAGATTAAAGAGAAGGTGAAAATAGAAAGTTTCATCTCGGCTTTTAGGTCACACTTTGAGTCATTATCTGTTATTTCTTTTTTTCAAATAAGTTAGATGTTTACACTAGGGCACAAATTGTGTCTTTCTTACTGAGCCTTTTCTTAAATAAAACCCACTTAATTCTGGCTTCCCAGGAGTGTTTGTTTCCTCCGGCCTCTCTTCTCTAACTCTTGAGCATTGGTATTTTTATCCCTTTTTCCCTGGCACAACGTATGGCCTCTTCATATCCGGCGTCTGCGTGGCGCACAACGCCCAATCCAGGGTCAACGGTAAGAACTCTCTCCAACCGTTTATCTGTTTCTTTCTCTCCATCGGCTACGATTACCATTCCGGCATGGACAGAAAGGCCTATACCAACCCCACCTCCATGATGAACGGCAACCCACGAAGCGCCGCTCACCGCATTCAACAAGGCATTGAGGATAGGCCAATCAGCAATTGCATCTGAACCGTCTTTCATGCCCTCGGTCTCTCTGTTGGGAGAGGCAACTGAGCCAGCATCAAGGTGGTCTCTTCCTATGACAATGGGGGCTTTGATTTTACCTTTCCTAACAAGTTGGTTTATCACAGCGCCGAATCTCGCTCTTTCTCCGTATCCAAGCCAGCAAATCCTGGCCGGAAGACCCTGAAATTTAACCTGTTTCTGAGCTTTTCTAATCCACCTCTCCAGGGCTCTATCTTCTGGGAACTCCTTAAGAACAGCTTCATCGGTGAGATAGATATCCTCTGGTTCTCCCGAAAGGGCAGCCCATCTAAAGGGTCCCTTCCCCACACAGAATAAGGGACGGATATATTCAGAAACGAATCCAGGTATGTCAAAAGCATTCTTCACGCCTGCTTTCTCGGCCTGCCCACGAAGGTTATTCCCATAGTCAAAAGTCTTCGCCCCTCTCTTTTGAAGTTCAAGCATCGCTTCTACCTGCACAGCCATGGATTCATAAGCTCTCTTGATGTAATCCTCCGGATTTTCTCTTCTGAGTCTGAGTGCTTCCTCATAAGGAATCCCATGAGGCACATAACCATTCAACTCATCATGTGCAGAAGTTTGATCGGTAAGCACATCGGGGGTGATTCCTCTTCTTACAAATTCGGGAACAACGTCGGCTGCATTACCTAGCAAGGCTATGGAGACGGCTTCTCCTTTCTTCTTGGCTTCATCTGCAATCTTAAGCGCTTCGTCAAGGTCCTTAACCACGGTATCCACATATTTAGTTTCGAGCCTCCTTTTTATTCTCTCCGCGTCAACTTCTACCACAATCGCTATTCCCTCATTCATGGTAATCGCAAGAGGTTGAGCCCCACCCATCCCACCTAGGCCTGCAGAGAGAACCAGTTTCCCCTTGAGTGAGCCTTTAAAATGTTTGGCTGCAACCGAGGCAAGGGTTTCGTAAGTCCCCTGGAGAATTCCCTGGGTCCCGATATATATCCAGCTGCCTGCAGTCATCTGACCGAACATTGTCAGGCCTTTAGCCTCCAGTCTCCTGAATTCGTCCCAGGTAGCCCATTTGGGGACCACCAGAGCGTTGGCAATCAGCACTCGAGGTGCAAGCTCATGGGTTTTGAAAACCGCAACTGGCTTTCCAGATTGAACAAGAAGAGTCTCATCATTCTCCAATTCTTTCAGACAATTTACCATGGCCTCGAAACAATCCCAATTTCTCGCCGCCTTACCTGTCCCCCCATACACGATTAGTTCCTCAGGTTTTTCTCCGACTTCAGGATCAAGGTTGTTGATGAGCATTCTGAGCGCTGCCTCCTGGGACCATCCTTTGGTGTTAAGTTTAGTTCCTCGAGGCGCTTTTAATCCTCTGTAGATACCTTTCCCCTCTCTATTCATGAGCCCTCCTTTATGAAATGAATTTTGCCCTCAATTCCTGGAGTCTACCCATCCTCTCCAGAGTTTTCTCTTTACCCATTAGCTCTAGGACCTGAAAGATACCCGGCCCTGAAGGTCTTCCCAAAAGAAGCACCCTTAAAGCGTGAATAAGCAGGGCTGCATTAACTCCCTCCTTCTCTGCTCTCTTTCGGATGATCTTTTCCAGCTCTGAAGATGAAAACTCTTCTAATTCTTGAAAATCATTCCTTAACCTTGTCAATAAAATTTCAAGTCTCTCATCGTTCAAATGCCTCTTTACTCCCTCTGGGTCGTATTCCAGATGGTCCAACAGAAATGGCTCCGCATTAGAAGCGAAATCTCTTATGCGGCGGCTCCTTTCTTTGAGCAAATCAATCAACTTAAAAAACCAGCTCCTTTTCTCTTCAGCCAGCTCTTCTCTCCAGAGCCCTTCTCTCTCAAGCTGAACTTTAACGTAAGGAGCAAGTTCATCTGCATTCATTCTCGAGATTATCTTCCCGTTCAACCAGTCGAGTTTTTCTCTGTTAAAAATGGGGTTTGCCTTACTCAATTTCTCAAGAGAAAATTTCTCCACCATCTCTTCCAGGGTATAAACATTTTCTTCATCTCCTGGCAACCAGCTCATTTGGGCCAAGAAGTTCAAGATTGCCACAGGCAGATATCCCTCTTCTCTGAATTGGAGAACTGAGGTCACACCATGCCTCTTACTCAATTTTTTTCTGTCCGGGCCAAGGATGAGGGCCAGATGGGCAAACACAGGGTGGGGATGACCAAAGGCTTGATAAAGCAGAATTTGCTTGGGAGTGTTGGAGATATGGTCATCTCCCCGTATCACATGGGTAATATTCTGCTCTATGTCATCTACCACTACAGAAAGATGATAGGTGGGAAAGCCATCGCTCCGCAGGAGGACAAAATCTTCGATGTTTTTACAATCTACTGTAATCTTTCCATGAATCAGATCATGGTATTCGATGATTCCCTCTGGAACCCTAAATCTGATGGCTCGAGGACGACCTTCTCTCTCAAATTTTTCTCTCTCTGAGGAAGAAAGGTTAAGGCAAAGCCTGTCGTATTCCCAGTATGTTCCTCTCGAAGAAGCCTCTCTCTTCCTTTCTTGAAGCTCTTGAGGCAGACAGTAGCAGTAATAAGCATAGCCTTTGTGTACCAGGCTTTCTGCTTCTTTAGCATAAAGGCTCAGTCTTTGTGATTGATAGATTGGGCCTTCATCCCAATCAAGACCAAGCCACTTCAATCCTTCAATAATCCCTGAAGTCATTTCTTCAGAGGAACGAGTGAAATCAGTGTCTTCAATCCGAAGGATAAAAGTCCCTCCATGGCGGCGGGCAAAAAGCCAATTAAAAAGTGCGGTTCTTGCTGCTCCTACATGGAGGTGGCCTGTGGGACTCGGTGCAAATCTGACTCTAATCCTTTCCATTTCAAAACTGTGTTTTAAATATAGCATAAGGCGAAAAATTCAGCAAAAAAGATATTGACGCGAAGAAAAAAAATATTATAAGATGAATTGGGAATTTTGACCGGATTTAAGTTCGAAGTTTAAAAAAAGGAGGATCAGGCCAAGGTCCATTTTAGGCGCAGAAAATAATCCTAGATTTCTATTTAAAGCATAAAGTGGTACTCAATGGAGAGGAAAAATATTTTAATTCTGAATGAAAATCCTGAGGAAGTACATCTCCTTCAAGAAATTTGTGACAGCGAAGGCACACTGTTCACCGCTCAGGATTTAAAAAAAGCCATCTTGATTCTTGAATCAGGGGATGTTCATTTGCTTGTCGTCGACGAGTCTTTAGCAAATTATCCTACTTTAAGGGGATTGCTCAAAAGATATACATCCACCATCATCACAGGAAAAGAAGAGGACAGGCTAAAAGAGATAAGCAAGGAATGGCCTCTCACAAGGTACGTTGATTTTCATTTAATTTCTTTCCAGGAGAGAGAAAAACAACACTTATTAAGAATCGTAAAGAACGCCTTGGAACACTCATCTCTGGTGCTCGAAGTGGAAAAACTCAGGAATAGGTTGGAAAGAACAGAAATGGAGATAAAGGATGCCTACCTCGAAATAAAAGAAATAAAAAAGGCAATCAGTGAAAGCATAATTAGGGAACTTGAAAAACGCATTGAACTCGAAGCAAGGTACATCCTTTTCAAGAGAGAAAAACACAAGTTGGAAGAGATTCTGAAAAACATCTACACCGCCAATGATGTCACTACCCTCCTTGATATCGTTAATGATATCAAAGAAATCGTTCGAGCCACGAGCATTTCCTTCTATCTCCTCGAAGAGAATGAAACCATAGGAAAATACCTGAAACCTCTCGTTTGGGACAATGCCTTCCTTTCCCACCCCGATTTTTCTAAACACATAGTCCTCATCGATTCACAGGACTTTGCCGCCTCTTCGGCTAAATACGGACAGGAAATCAATATCTCTGACCTCGCTTATGATCGACGCCTTTCAAAAAGGTATGTTGAGCAATTAAAGACGTCCCTAAAGAACATCCTCTGTGTGCCCATCATGCATGCCCATGAAGTAATAGGGGTCTTGGAAGTCTTCAACAAGAAGAGCAACAGAAGAGATGTGAAGGAAGGTTTCTCTAAAGAAGATCAGCAAATAATGCGCACCCTTTCTGAACATATTTCCCTCGCCATAACCAAACTGAATCTTATCCATTACGATGCACTCACAGGGCTTCTTCGTCCTGAACCATTCTTCGAGAAAGTCATCCAGAAGCTCAAGCAGGAGAATAAAAGGAGGGAAGAAAGGGCCTCTTATGCGATGGTGATGGGAGATGTTGATTGGTTCAAGAATTATAACGACAGAAATGGCCATGAAGCAGGAAATCGTCTCTTGCGGGAACTGGCGAAAGTGCTCAAGACTTCAATAAGGGAAGAAGACCTCCTCTGCCGCTATGGAGGAGAAGAATTTCTTTTTTTCCTTTCAGGGATAAAGGATGTAGGAGAAGCATACAATTTCACAGAAAGAATAAGGAAAAATGTCGAGGATTATTATTTTGAAAACGAGGAATTTCAACCGAGAAAAAACTTGACCATGAGCTTCGGAATAACCTATTTCACCCAGGAGAGGTTTGAATCATCCGAGAAAATTTCAAAGCTGGAGATTAAAAGAATCGCCAATGAAGCAGACATTGCCCTCGCGGAAGCAAAAGGAAAGAGAGCTCCCTTTGACCAAATCTCTGGGAGGAAAGAAATGAGCTTGGAGAAAAATAGAACCTGCATTTACCAGAAAAAACTTCAGAGCAGAGAAAAGAACAAGATGACTCTTAAATTAGAAGAGATCATACAGGAAAGGAGGATGTTCCCAAGATACAACCTCTCGACTATAATCATTTACAGAGTAAAAGGAAGTAATAAGGTCTCAAAGACAATTGACATCAGTGCAGGGGGAGTTAGAATTTCTGCTGAAAAAGAGCTCCCTCTCAACGAGACTCTCAGTCTCATCCTCATTCTGAATAATAAGCCTTTTGAAATGAAAGCAGATGTTGTCTACAATCTTTTGACAGGTGATGAATTCTTTCGCTATCACTCAGGGCTGAGATTCAGAGACCTAAAACCTGAAACACGGTGGGCTTTATCGACTTACCTTGAATCTCTGGAAAAAGGCAAAACTGAGATTCATCAGAATTAAGCCTTCTTCTCTTTATTCGATTCCTAATTCCTCAACTAAAGATTTTAGATAGTATCCAGGAGGAGTAATCAGGGCATAATAGGCCTCTTTGAGTTGCTTTGCATATTCGTCAAAAGAAGAAAAGTCATCTTTATTACTCCAGTTCTCCATGCTAACCTTTTCGAGAATCTCCTTTATTACCTCTACGTTAAGGATATCGATGGTGTAGCTTGGAAGTGAACAGGACTCTTTTTCACAAAGCCTTAAAGTCCTTAACATAAGCTTGCGCAACGATTCCTGATGTCTGATGATTTCCTGCTTGATGAAAAATTGATCTTTGGGAGATTCCGTTTGCGAAAGCTTTATGAAAAGCTTTTTTGCTTCGACCACGCTATCACTCAAGGAAGAAATGAGACTCTCTCCATCAAGAACGATTTTATCCTTGTATTCAAAATAGCTTAGCTCGCCGTTCTCATCAGTCTTTTCTGTTTTTCGATATTTTTCCAGAAGAAGAAAGGCGTTTTTAAAGGCAGTCTCATCCTTAATCTTCAGGGTTTCATCCTCAATGACGGATTCTCTTTTTTCTTCTTGTGCTTCTCTCTCAAGAGTTTCTTCAAGTCCCTTTACTTGCTCAGGTTCCCTTTCCTCTATCTGTTTCTCTTCGGCTTCTTTTTTTTCGGCTTCACTAGCTGAGGTTGGAGTTCTTAAAAGCTCCTTAATTTTTTTCAACCTTAGAAGTTCCTCCTCTAAATTCATCTCCATCTCGTCAACTTCTTCATGTTTAAACACCTCTGCCACAATCCCATATTTCTCCTCCAAATCCCTCTTGAAATCCGCCGCTTTCTGTTCTGCTTGCCTGTTTAGTTCTTCAAGCTCATGAGTGAGCTCGCTCACCAATTTTAATTCCTCGAGAGTCTTGGCAGTTAGCGTCTCAATTTCGCTCTGAAAGTGGATGGCATTATTGAGATGTTCTTTTATTTGAGTCTTAAGGTCTGCTCTCTTTTTATCTAACTCTTCAAGGGTGTTCCTGTAGCTCAGTAAGCTCTGCTTCTCTTCCTCAATCTCCCTTTCAACCTCTTCCATTTTTTTCTTTGCTTCTTCTCTTTCTTTTCTTATTTTTTCTTCCAGGGCTTTTTCGATCTCTTCTTTTTTCTTTGCCAGTAATTCTTCAAGCTGGCTTTCAATCTCGTGGATGATAGAGATTGGCTCTCTCTGAGAGTTACTCTTTTCAGACATAATTTTTCTCCTTAGAGGAAGCTTTCATATCTTATGCCTCTCAAAAAAATCTGTCAAGGCACGCTCTTTTTCCTGAGAGTGGAAAAAAATTTTTACAGAAGAAGAAGCCTAACACAATCCTCTCTTTAGACGATTCTTGGGGGGGTTTTTCCCCTCCGGGATTCACCTTAAAAGATGAATTTAGATAACCTTCTTTGATAATCCCTTATTTTCTTTCCTTCCCCATAAAACCTTCTTGAAAATCCTTCTTAAAAATGATGAAAAATTAATATTAACGCATTGTTTCATTCAAACCTCAATTATGTAGATCATCTCCCGATTAGTTGATAAAAAATAGAATATCCGGACACGTAACTATAAAATTCATTGGAATAGGAGGAAGATTCAGATTCAAAATATCAAAGCGAGTACAAAGGGAGTATCTCCTAAGCGTTTTTCCTCTATGAA
>CAYSCS010000040.1:0-4902 GCA_964429695.1 uncultured Eubacteriales bacterium | reverse complement strand
TACTTTATTATTTCTCGATGGAGCTGTGTCGATATTCCTTGATTTCTATATGGCTTGGAGACAAAAGTTATTTGAAGATAAAACTCAGGGGGCTTCCAGCTAGGAGAAACCGGGAGAATATCATACATATTATCAATTTCTGGGGCTCCAAGCGATGGATATCCCATCAGATATCCAACAATCTTTTTACCAACTGTAGCTACGAATATCTTATATTTATTTCCTGGTTTTAAATACCTTTTCCTGTAATCAGGAATCCCAGACTTTATTTTAACATCTTTGAATTTTTCCTGAAGCTCCGCTTCCAATTCTTTTACCAATTCTATAACTTGTTCTAGATCTTCAGGCCTATATTCCCTAACTTTAAATTTTAATCCCATCGTAGCCTATCACCAAAAGCAAAATATTATCAAATTTGGATCATCTCCCTATTAGTTGATAAAAAATAGAATATCTTGGCGCGTAACCATAAGATTTCATTGGAATAAGAGGGAGGATTCAGATTCAAAATATCAAAGTGAGTACGAAGGGAGTATCTCCTAAGCGTCTTGAATTGGCCGAACTCTAACAAAAGGAAGAAGTTATTAATCTTCTCTCCTCCATGAGATATCATATTTTCACCACCAATTTGAAGAAATGCCTCGAATTTTAATTTTAACATATTAAGGCATTTAGATCTTGAGTTTTAAGAAAGCCTTTAAACCCAGTTTAAATCCTCCAAGAGAATGCAAAAAATAAATTCCAAGAGAGAATTTTTAATTAGATGAGATTGACATTGATAGATTCTTGATGTATAAAATAATTTAAAATAAAGAATGAAGATATTAAGCCTAATAATTTCAAAGACATTGAAGTGGAAGAAGACGATATAACTTTTAGACTGAATGAGGTTAAGAAACTAAAGAAGAAGACTTTTCTTTTTTCAATAAAAAAACAAACACATTCATCAAATCTACTGGGGAAAATAAAGTGTAATCCATAAATCATCCTCTCCCTAATTAAATCCGGAAAAAATGATGTGTTTAAAGTGTATTCTCTTAAAGCATAAAAGGAGGCTATGAATGAAAATAGCTTTTACTCATAATATACAGCTTACGGTGAGCGAAGATGAGGCTGAGTTCGACAGGCCTGAAACTGTGGCTGCGATAACACAAGGTCTGAGAAACCTGGGACACATTGTAGAACCAATTGATGTTGCAGGTCCAGCTTCTCGTGTTGTAGCAAGGCTTGAAGCACTTAATCCTGAACTTGTTTTCAACACCGCTGAAGGCTCAAAAGGAAGATTTCGTGAGGCATTCTATCCGGCACTCTTTGACCGTCTCGGGCTTCCTTTTACTGGTTCGGATGCTTATGTTTGTGCTCTAACTTTGGATAAAAACCTAACAAAAATGGTCTTAGCATCCCAGGGTATACCCACTCCAAAATGGATTTTTGTGAATGATCGCTCAGCTATAAGCCTAAAAAAAATACAAGGCCTTCGTTTTCCTTTGATGGTTAAGCCTAACTTCGAAGGTAGTTCCATGGGAATAACTATAGACTCTGTTGTGGAAACCCCGGAGCAGCTTTTAGCCAGAGCAGAATATCTCCTCTCTCGCTATCCAGCAGGAATACTCATAGAAGAATTCATCACTGGAAGAGATCTTGTTGTCCCCTTTATTGAAAAAGCATCACCTGAAACAGGAGGAGCACTGGAGCCTGCTGTTTATGATTATGAAGAGAAATATGCCGCGAAAAGAAAATACCTGTTCTATGATTTCGAGATGAAGTCTGTAGGATTCAATCATGTTCATGTTAAGGTTCCAGCCGATATCACTCCTGAACAGCGTGAAAAAGTCTTAGAACTTTCAAGAAAAATCTTCAAGACATTAGATATTCGCGACTTGGGACGCATCGATTTCCGTCTTAGTGAAGATGGAGAAATATATTTCATAGAAATAAATGCTCTCCCAAGTCTCGAAGCTGGCGCATCCATATATAAGTCAGGAGCTCTTGTCGGCCTCGATACAATGGAAAAGGTGCTTGAGGCCATAATCACAAGCGCTGCAGAAAGATATGGCCTCTATATTCCTTCTGTAAAACCTTCGAGGAAAAAAACCAGAATTCGTGTAGGATTGATCTATAACTTGAAACACCAGGAAACAACTCCGAAGAGAACGGCTGATGCAGAAGCAGAATTCGATAAACCTGAAACAATAGCTGCCATACGCAGAGCCCTTGAATCTTATGGACATGAAGTAGTAAAACTCGAAGCTACCCCTGAACTCTCTTCTATCCTGCCAAATTATGGAATCGATGTTGTCTTCAACATAGCTAAAGGTTTTAGAGGGAGAACCCGTGAATCACAGGTTCCAGCTTTACTCGAACTCCTCGGTATACCATACACTGGATCAGACCCCACAACTTTATCTATAGCCCTTGATAAAGGACTTGCAAAAAGATTGGTTGCAGAGGCAGGTCTTAGGACTCCACCCTTTGTGTTGATGGTTTCGGGAAAAGAGCGATTACCGAAAAACCTCTATTTCCCTGTGATTGTCAAACCGGTGGCTGAAGGAAGCTCAAAAGGCATTGTAGAGACAAGCGTGGTAGAGACAGAAGAAGAACTCAGGAGGCTTGTTGCCGAGATATCCGGGAAATATAGACAGGCTGTAATCGCAGAAAGCTTCTTGCCAGGCCGAGAATTCACTGTTGGCCTTCTTGGTGAAAAGAGGCCTAAGGTCCTTCCTATAATGGAAGTCCTTTTTGAGAATCATTCTCAAAGATATCCTATCTATTCCTTCGATAACAGGTTCGTGGAAGACCACATTAGATATGAAGTCCCTGCGAGAATAGAACCCTCGCTCAGGGCTGAGTTAGAGAAGCAGGCAAGGAGTGTTTTCGCAATTCTTGGATGCCGTGATATAGCCAGAATCGACTTCAGGCTTGATAAGAATGGTCACATTAATTTCATGGAATGCAATCCTCTACCGAGTCTAGTCCCAGGATATTCGGACTTCTGTCTGATAGCCGAAGCAGCAGGAATGAATTATAGAACACTCATAGGTGAAATCCTTGACCCCGCTCTTCGAAGGCTTCGAGAAAAAAACAAAGAAAAATTGCTTGCAGGAGCTTTATGATATGACCTTTTTTTCGTAAAATAAAACAGAAAAAGAAAGATAAATCATTATGAAAGGTAACAAAAAGCCTAAAAGAAGAAGGCTTAGAGAACTAGGGATAATTATAGGACGCTATCCCACAGGTAGATACAATGCAATTACAGATATACCCGGTGTTCTCGTTGGCCATTCTACAATTATTTCTGGCTCAGGGAAGCTAAGAGTAGGCAAGGGACCGGTTCGCACAGGAGTAACAGCTATCTTGCCAAACAAGGGGAATATTTTTCAAGAACGAGTGGTAGGTTCTGGATTCATTCTCAATGGTGCAGGAGAAATTTCAGGTCTTACCCAGGTTATAGAATGGGGGATCATCGAAACCCCAATCATCCTCACCAATACCTTTGCCGTAGGCACCTGTTCAGAGGCGACGGTTAGATTCCTGGTGGAAAAATACCCAGGAATAGGAGTCAAACACGATGTCATCATTCCCGTAGTCGGCGAGTGCGATGATTCTTGGCTAAATGACATCGCAGGAAGACATATCAAGTACGAACATGTATATGAAGCAATAAGAACAGCAACAGGAGGGTATGTTAGGGAAGGAAGCGTAGGCGGAGGAACAGGAATGATCACCTGTGACTTCAAGGCAGGAATAGGGACTTCATCTCGAAAACTTCCCCCGAACAAAGGTGGTTACATTGTGGGAGTAATGGTCATGAGTAATTTCGGGAGAATGCAAGAACTTAGAATAGACGGATTACCCATAGGAAAGATTCTCAAGCCAGATTTCAAGGATTTCAAATTTAGAGAAGAGGGATATGGAAGCATCATAGTCGTTGTAGGTACAAATGCTCCTCTCTCAAATCATCAAATTACTCGGCTCTGCAAAAGGTCTGCGCTTGGAATAGGAAGAGTAGGTTCATTTGCCTCCCATGGCTCAGGCGAAATAATTGTGGGTTTTTCGACGGCAAATACAGTCCCCAGAGAGACAAAAAAAATGACTTACAAAATAAAAATCCTTGTAGATGAGGCTCTTGACCCCTTGTATGAGGCAGTAATAGAAGCAACTGAAGAAGCAATTCTCAATTCACTCTGTATGGCAGAGACAATGGAAGGTCATTCGGGTCATGTAGCCCCAGCTTTACCTCTTGAGAAAGTAAAGGAAATTTATCAAGCAACAAGATGGGGCAACTTTAAATCTTAAATTTTTGATCTGAGTCAAAGTCTTTTTTTCCCTTAGATATTTAAAAAATAATTCAATGAAAATTTCTCCTTTTTATTCATAATTTTCATAAGATCCCAATTCCCCCCTTCAATCAATGTTCCCTAGATTATCATCTTGGTGAATTATAAATATGGTGAATTATAAATATAAAGAAAAGCCAAAGAGAAAGAACATGTCGTTTTTTCTGAAAAAATACAAAAAATCTGTCAAGAAACTAAACGTTCATAAAAATTAAGAATAATCTCCCGATTAGTTGAAAGATGGAGAGTAAAAAATGCTTGAAAAAGAAAGTGGACATCCGGTCTTTCCCTTGGATTGGAGAGACGGCTCATCTCTCAATCTACATCCAAAGCAGACCGACGATGTCCTCACTGAGTATAGTACACTATTTCCCCTTTCCATGAGTCCTTATCTTCTGAGAACGAGTATCTCAAAAAGCCAGATGGCTTACTTGAAGGCAGTCCCCAACAAGCGATTCAAGCCTCTCTGCCAAATCTGCGGAAGGTAAGCCACTGGAATCCACAGCCAGGAAAAACGATAGATTCGAGACCCGGACTTTTAAACGGCGAGAGTCTGGATTCAATG
>CAYSCS010000039.1:0-15642 GCA_964429695.1 uncultured Eubacteriales bacterium | reverse complement strand
CCTTGCAAGCCTAAAAAAATTAGCATAAAATTTTGAAGGGTCATTTGTGGTAGGTTAACTCCTTTCTTTTTTCCTTTATTTTCAAGGAGTTCCTACCACATTTCTATCTAAAAATCACCACACTTTTTACGGAAGAGCCTTAAAATCTTTGACTTTACCTTCTTTTTCTGATAAAGAAATGGCAAATTTTTAAATGAGGAGACCTCTATGGATTTAAAAATAAACTTTTCCAGATTGAAAGAAGAGATAGAAGAACTTTCAAAAATAGGAGCAGACCCCAAGGGGGGAATAACTCGTCCCTCGTTCAGTAAGGCTGACCTCGAAGCCAGGGAATGGTTTAAGCGAAAAATAAAAGACTGTGGACTTTTACTCAGAGAGGATGGCGCGGGTAACATATTTGGTCGTCTTGAAGGGGAAGGCAAAACAGTGATGGCAGGTTCCCATCTCGACACGGTGATTAACGGCGGAAAGTTCGATGGCTCAATTGGTGTTCTCTCTGCGCTTGAATGTTTGAGGAAGATAAAAGAGGAAGGGATAAGCCTTCGCAAACCTCTTGAGGTTGCCTCCTTTACCGATGAAGAAGGAAACCTCATCGGCGACTTTCTAGGAAGCAGAGCCTTTGTGGGAAATCTAAAGAGAGAACTCCTGGAAAAAAGCGTGACTCAATTTGGAGCTCCCCTTTCTGAAATACTCGCTGGCACAGATTTCACCATCGAAACAATCCTGGAAGCTCACAAGCAAAGACCAGAGCTAGACTCGTTTCTTGAGATACATATCGAACAGGGTCCCATCCTGGAAAGTGAGAACAAGTCGATCGGCATTGTAAATTCGATTGCTGGAAAAAACTATCGCTTCTGTAGCTTTTTAGGAGAGCAAGCTCATTCAGGAACGACCCCTCTTGAGCTTCGTCATGACGCATTTCTCGGACTAGCTGATTTTGCTCTTAGGGGAACACAGTACGTGGCCACGAGACATTACGGAAGCATGCTAACGATTGGAAGGGTAATTGTTTCTCCTGGCTATTTCAGCATCATTCCCGGAAGAGTTGATTTCACCCTTGATATAAGAAGCACTAACTCAGATACCCTAAACGAGATAGATAAGGAGCTTGTCACCATGGCTGAAAATATTGCCCTCACCCGTGGTCTTAAATTTAGCTCCTTTCTTGTGGATAAGACAGAGCCAATCCTCATCTCCTCTCATATCCTCAAAATCTTAGAAGAGGAGTGCCAAAAATTAAATTATCCTTATCTGATTCTTTCAAGCGGCGCAGGTCATGACGCTCAGATTATCTCCAGCATCACCGAGGCAGGGATGATCTTCATACCCTGTGTGGATGGGATAAGTCACTCCCCGGAAGAAAACATCGACTGGAATGACCTGGAAAAAGGGGCAAACCTCCTCTTAAGATGCCTCATCAGACTGGCATCCTGAGTGCTTCGCAATTAATATTCTTCGTAATCTCCTCCTTTGAGACGAAAACTTCGCTCCCTCTTTTTCTCGGATTGCCTCCTCTTCTCCTCTAGAAGCTTCAGTTTTGCCCTTTTAGAACGCTTCCTTTTCTGCCGCCTTATCTTCTCTATCTTCTTTATTTCTTCACTCAGCCTTCCTTTGATCATAGATTCAATTTTTTGAACGAGTATCCTTCGAGCAAGAAATCTGTTAAGAGCCTGAGACCTTTCCCTCTGGCATTTAACCTCAATTCCAGTAGGGATGTGTTTCAGGTAAACACAGGTGGAAACCTTGTTCACCCTCTGCCCTCCTCTTCCCTTTGAGCGCACAAATTTCTCCACCAAGTCTTTCTCAAATATTCCCATACTTTCCATTTTTCTATAGAGTTCTTCCTCTTTCTCTCTTCTTACTCCAAATGTCTTCTGAAGCATCATATCTCCTCTTTAAAGAAAACTTCAGGGGGGATGAGGAATGAAGTCTTCAGGAGAGGTTCCTGCTTCTTCTTTTCTTTCCTGCCACTAGAAATTTTCCACAGTTTTCGCAGACGTAGATGTCATTGCTCCCTTCAATCGCTGAACTCATACCTGTAGCCACATTGATATTACAGCTCTGGCAAACACCGTCGATGACTTCCGCCACTGCATATCCATAGCGTTGCATGAGCCTGTCGAAGCGATCCAGGAGAGCCTTATCAAGCTCCTCCCTTATCAGGTCTTCTTTCTCGGTAAGTTCCTTAAGTTGTTCCTTATCCGCTTTTCTCTTCTTTATTTCTATCTCTTGAAGCTTTACCAGAAGGCTCGCCCTGCTTATGATTCTATCTTCCTGGGGGAGCTTAAGCTCAATCTCTGAAAGAACCTTGAAGAGTTCAGTTCTGTTTTTTGCCTCAAAGAGTCTCTGGCGGAAAGCAGGATTCCTGAGAAACTGGGCCAGGCCTGCAAAAAGATGGTTAAAAAGCCCAGGAATCGAAGGATTCCAGACAACAAGAATGATGAGATGGACTTTTTTTCTATCAAGGGAATCAAAATCGATGCCTCTTTTGGAACGGCCGACCGCTATGGCAATATCCGAGCCTGTATCCACCCGGGCATGAGGGAGGGCTACGTTGTGACCTATGGCAGTAGATTCAAGTCTCTCTCTATCGATGATTCGGGTTAGAATCAATTTCTTATTTTTGATGAGCTTCTGCTTCTCGAGGGCATCCAGGAGTTCCTCAATTGCTTCAACCTTTTCCTTGGCCTTAAGGTCGAAGATTATCTGTGAAGGTTTGAGATAATCGTTAAAATGAGAACTTCTAAGCGAGCCCTTCATTTTTAATTTATTTTATCATAAAAAAAATCTATCTCAAAGCTTAAAATTTGAACTCGAATATTTGCATAAGAGGGATTATTTTTCGTGGGAAAAAAGATTCCGCTATTTCCACTGGAATCAGAAAAATATGAAGTGAAATGAAAAAACCTAAAGGCTTCACCGTTGAGGTAAAACTCCAAGAGATGAGTTCTTGAGACATCTAGTCCTAAAAATTTCAAACTGGGTCTCCTCAGTCTGACAAAGGTGACCCTAGGAGGGGCTTGTTTGGCTTTTTTCGTAACCTAAGCAAAAGACGTTGGATTAACCATGAAACTCGACCATATTTTTTTCATCTTAAACTCAGGAAGCAGGGCTATTCAGTTTCCTCTAAATTGCTTTTTTTCTGCAGTTAAGTCCAATTGATTTTTTGGAACCAGGGCTTCTTTTACCCACTCTAAGCTTAAAACAGGCAGTCGCACCCCCCTTTACTTGAGAAAGCAAAGTTCTGGAAAGGATTCCAAAGTATATACTCCAGACTCAACCTTGAAACAGGGATCGGAAGCAATGAAAAGTTATTTTTCTTTTTAGGGAAATTTTTACAGACACATTTCACACGAACATTTAAACCCTGGGAAACTCCCCGAGCTAAAGAAAAAAATTCATCATACTCAGCAAGGATTTTAAAGCTAGAATTTATGGAAAAGGATTAAGAGATGGATATAATATAATATGGACATGGAGATAAGAAAAATCATCCTCATCTTACTCCCCCTGGTGATAATAAATCTTATTTTTGTGGTAATTTCCCTCCTTGACCTTTCCAAAAGGAAGAAAGTGCTCTTCGAAAACAAAATTATCTGGGCTCTGCTTATCATTTTTTTTCAGTATTTTGGCTGGATGTTATACTTTTTGATTGGTAGAAAAGATGAATGAATCAAGAGAGAAATAATGAGTGTCGCAATCTCCTGCAGGTCTCTTTCTAAAAATTATGGAGAAATTAAGGCTTTACAGAACCTGAATTTAGAAGTTCAGGAAAATATAATAGTCGGCCTCCTTGGAGTAAATGGAGCGGGAAAAACTACCACCATCAAACTCCTGAATAGCCTCATCAAACCAAGCTCAGGAGAGGCATATATCTTTGGGGTCAACGTTTTTAAAAATCCGATGAAAGTTAAAAACCTCGTTGGATATCTTAGTCAGGAACCATCTTTTTACAGATGGATGAAAGGAAGAGAACTTCTTGAATGTGCAGGAGAGATATATGGCTTGGAGGGAATGAATTTGCGAAACAAGGTCAAGGAGCTCCTTGAGCTCGTCGGTCTTTTAGATTATGCAGAAAGAAGAATAGGCACTTACTCAACGGGAATGAAACAAAGGCTGGGCATAGCGCAATCTTTGATAAACTCACCCCGCTTGCTTTTTCTCGACGAGCCAGCCTCTTCCCTTGATCCCCTGGGAAGGAACGAGGTTTTGAAGCTGATAAAAGAGCTCAAAGGGAAATCAACCGTTATGGTTTCAAGTCACGTGCTAAATGATATAGAGCGCATCTGCGATGAGGTAATCATCATCGATAAGGGAAAACTCATTCTCCATGAAAGACTTTCCGTGCTTAAAGAAAAATACATCTCCCCTGCTGTGCTCATCGAATGCAAGGAAAATCTGGATGACTTGAAAGATTTACTCCAAAAAAGCAATTTTGTGCGTAGCGTCGAGGGTTTAAACCAAAATGGAAAAAATGGCAGGTCACTCAAGATAATCCTTAAAGATTTCAACCAGGGAGAAAAAATCTTACCCCAACTCATAGTTCAGAAAGGGCTTACCCTGAGGAGATATGAAATCCTGGCTCCAACTCTCGAAGACATTTTTGTGACCCTCGTCAACAGGGAAAAGGAATGAGAAAAGGAGCTTTCAAGGCAGCTTTAAAGAAAGAATGGAAGGAGAGTGTGAGAAGATACAGGGTGGGAATTTTAGTCACGGCTTTCCTCATTGTGGGTATCATCTCACCCGTAGGAGCCAAGCTTATGCCCAAGGTATTTGAGATGATGGCTTCAAAATCAAAGGTTCAGGGAATTGAGCTTGTCTTCTTCAGGGAACCTGGGGTTGAAGATGCCTTAATCCAGTATCACAAGAATTTTGGAATGCTCCCTATTTTGATCGCCATTCTGGGGATGGGGCTTGTAGCAGAAGAGAAAACAAGGAGAACTGTTGAATTTGTACTCACAAAACCCATTTCCCGCTCATCCTTCCTTCTTTCTAAATTTTCATGTTTTTCTGGGATAATCCTTTCCGGAATTATTACAGGTTTTGCCACATGCCTCCTGTATGTCTATCTTCTCTTTGCTGAATTGCCGCTTAAGAGACTTTTCTTTTTGAACCTTTTCTTCTTTATCTACCTCATTGCCTTTATTTCCATCATCATCTTCTTCAATGTGCTACTGAAAAACACGGCTACAGTTGCTATCTCAGGAGTTGGGTTTTATCTCCTGCTCATCATCCTCGGTTCTTTTCCCGAGATAAGTAAATTTACGCCTCAAGGGCTTTATAACTTTGGAGCAAAAATAATCAAAGGCAATCTTGATAGCTCCTGGACCATTCCCCTTATTTCTTCTCTTTTGTTGAGTCTTCTGTTTTTATGGATTTCAAAAATCGTTTTTGAAAATCAGGAGATTTAAATCCTGATTTTTTTTAAAAGAAATTTATCATTATGATATCATTATGATTGAGTGGAAAAGGGCATCATCTTGAATAAACAATCTAATTCTTTCCCTTCCAGAAATATATGATTTATTATCTGGGAACCTCAGGTTGGAGTTATGCAGGGTGGAGAAGAATATTCTATCCAGAGGAGCTTCCCCAGAGAGAATGGCTCCCCTTTTATGCAGGGCACTTTAACACCGTCGAGATCAATATGACTTTTTACCGCTTCCCCAAACCTGAAACACTCCTTGGATGGCTGGAGCGCACTCCAGAAAATTTTCTTTTTTCCCTTAAGGCTAACCGCCAGATTACTCATCTCAAGAAAATAAGAGGAGTTAAAAACGAAGTCAGATATTTTTACATACTCTCGGACAGGTTACGACATAAACTCGGCTGCATACTCTTTCAATTGCCCCCTTCCCTTACCCTGAATATCAAGCTTCTTCAAGAATTTCTTTCCACCCTCTCACCCGAATACAGAAACGTGATTGAATTCCGCCATGAAAGCTGGTATACAGAGGAAGTATTCAACCTTTTAAACTCTTATAAGGTCACCTTCTGCTCAGTTTCATCGAAGAAGGTTCCCGGAAAGTTGGTGCAAACATCAGAAACGGGTTATCTTCGTTTCCACGGGCTTACTGGAGGCTATAGGTATGACTACACAGAAGAAGAATTGAAATCATGGGCAGAAGAAATAAAAAAATCAAACATAAAGGAATGGTTCATCTATTTCAACAACGATTATAGAGCATATGCCATCAAGAATTCGCATACTCTAAAAAAATTTCTCGAGTCAAAGTGAGTGTCTTGAGATTTAATTTCAAAGTTTTTTTTGATAGAATGCAGTAAAAAAGCAGAAAACCCGTGCAAAGAGCTTATCATAAATGATGAGAGTTAATTTAATTCAAAGAGGGGAACCTAAATGGAAAACATTCTAAAAATAATCACGCTCAGAGGAATCCTAACTTTCCTTCTCATCCTCTCGGCTCTCTGGCTCTTCAAGATAATCGTCAAGAGACAGAGTCAGTATCTCTTCAGGGCTGGGCTACTCTTCTGTCTGCTTCTCGTCGTCTTCGTTTACCTTCAGCAGAGTGAATCTAAAAAATGGACGCTCGAGGATGTTAAACAGAAGCTTTTTCCCGAGAAAATGATGAACTATGAATTTGAGATAGAACGCGGAGGACGTTATGGAGAGGAATTCATTCGCTATGTATTCTATGGGGAGATAAAACCCAAGCTTTCGCTTAAACTGGACAAAAATGGACGCTTCCTCCACATCTCTGATGTAAAATCCATAAACAAGGTCTTGAATTATTTAGGGCTCCCACCTGTCTCAGGACCTGTGCCTGAACTGATCTCAATAACAAATTCAGAGCTTGATATCTACCATTACGAGTGGAAGGATTATCCGCGAGGAACCCTAACCATTGAGAGAACACTCTGCAGGGGAAAGGGTTTCCAGACATATCATTGCATCTCATCCATTACTCTCAAAGAAAGATACTGAGTTAGACCTTCCGATTTTTTTGTGACTAAAATTTTGGAAAAAGAAAACAATCAAGGCCTCTTGAATTTTCTTAAAAAGATGATAAGGAAAATGAGAAATAAATAAGAGGCCGAAAAGATAAAAAATCCTTTCTCTTTTTCCTTAACTAATTTATAGATTCTTCCCTCTCCAGGTTGAGGAAGAGGATGAGGGTCCCACGGAAGCCCATATTTTGCCACAAGGCCTCTCAGATTGAGAAGATGGATTAGAGGAATTCCGAGGAGTGCCATCTCCTGGAGAAGACCTCTTTTCTCTTTGGGAGGAATTCGTTTAAAGCGCAAAAGGCCTGGTTCGAAATTAAGGATACTCGAATCTCTTCCTATGTTTGTTGTATTTCCTCCAATGTTTAGAAAGGCTTTTATCGGCTTTGGGTCAGCCTTTTGAAAAAGGAGTCTCTTTTTGAGCTCCACATTCTGCACAAAATCAGGCTCATCCACGAGAAGCATCCCTTTTTCTTCTACATCTTTTCTGAGTCTCAAGCGAAAATCTGGAGCCATTCCTTCCCCTGTATCATTCTCCCCTCCCAGAGAAATCGCAACTGTTTCGAATGAAGTAAGCCCTTCCCTCTGCAGGCAATCTTCTATCTTGATCCAGTGAAAATCCGGATTGTTTGCACCCCACTGAGAAGAGCCAAGGGAAATAAGCGCAAGGAGCTTCAATCCCATGACCTCTGCCGCACAATTTGCGGCAAGGATGAGTGAAGGAAAGGAACTTGAGGCTCCCATCGCCACCACGTCACCTTTTTTAACTCCCGCCTCTTTAAAAAGAAAAACCATGAGTCCTGCAAAATTGGGGTTTGTGGTCGTGCGCTTTGCCTCTAGATTCCCGAGAGAGGTAGTGAGCGCTGAGGTCTTCAATCCAATCATCCCCGTGAGGTTAGGATCACTTTTCCTATCGATTGAAAGACCTTCATCCTGTCTACACTTTCTTATGGCCTCAATAGACTGAGCCATCAGTTGTGAAGCCTCAATCATCTTTTTTTTAATTCCTTTCTCCCCCAAAGGAAGGACTCTTAAAAGCACAAGCCAGAGAAAAGAAAGGGCGAAGAGGGTGAAAATTAGTTTTTGCTCCTTCTCTGCCTTCTCCCGTCGAAAGAATCTTCTTCTGGTCAGAAGATGACTCATTTGATGCTTTCCTGTTTGCTCATGTTTTTGCCATTTAGTGAAAAAGTCATTCGTTCATGAAAAGGGCTTTATCCAGGAAATCAAGCGAATGAGAAAATATGTGGCGCTGGCTACAACAAAAAGAGAAGCAAGGGTAATTCCCATTTTCTGTTTCTCTAGATTGTTGGCGAGTAATCCGGGTATTAGCCAGCCGATGGTCCTCAATCCTAAAGGGTCGCTCGAGAGATGAGGAATGAGCAAAGACCAGAGCTCGGAAAAGAGGGCCCCCAGGAGAATGAAGGTCACAAACCTTCTCTTCCCGAAGAGGATGAGGAAACGAGAGAGTAATCTGTAACTCAAGAGGCTCATGAAGGCAGCGAGAATGGTTACACCCATCCGCAGCGGCTCATCCAGGTAAAGGGCAAAATAGGCTGGAACTATGATGCCTCCTGGATAGATGCCGAAGGCTTCGATGAAAAAAACAGAAAGAAGAAGGCCAACAAAAATAGTTTCATAAGCCATAGGGCACTCCCTTTTCCTCCCAGAACTCAACAAGCTCACTCCCCAGTCCCTTGATGTTTCCCATCCCCACAATCACTGTATTCTCTGCCACCTTTCTGAAAAGAGCGCTCATCAATTCTTGTGCAGATTTCTCCTTTACTCTTCTTAGCCTGATATCTTTCATCGCACCGAGCATTCGGGTGAAGGCGTGAGAATGAATTCCATTAACCCAGATTTCCTTTATTTCTGGAAAGACTCCCTCTCTTATTGCTTTTGCCCATTGAACGGTTCTTTCTCCTCTATCAGGGCGAAGGTTGAGGATTCCGATTATCCTCTTCTTGTTGAAAAAAGCTTGAGGAATCCTTGAAAGTGCAATTCTTGTGGAGAGAGTGTCATTGGCTGCAAACACATTCACAAAATAAAACTTTGGGGAGGGTTCTGGAAGCCGAGCCTCCCAGACACGAAGAGAGCCGAAATCGGGAGTAGCATTCTCCATCGCTCGCAACGCTTTCTCCTTTTTTATTCCCAAAAATTCCATTAAACCCAGGGCAAGCGCCAGATTCTCCTTAAATTCCAGGAAACTGGGCTTGAACTTTTCATATTCGGTATTGAAGATATTTAAGGGAATCTTAATCACTCTCGCCTTCATTTTCCTCGCCCTCTCCTCAAGCAGAGGGGAGAATTCCTCTTCAAGAAGCATGACTGTTGAGTTTTCGGTGATAGCAGAGGCGAAGCATTCGGCGATTTCCTCCTCCGAAGAACCCATTTCTTCTGTGTGGTCGAACCTTATGTTGGTGATGAGAAGATAATTCGGTTTTAAAAATCCGAGGCTTTCTGTAAGGAGAGATTCAGGATGGATGCTCATCAATTCTGCAACAAAAGCCTTGACTCTAAGTCTCGAAGCAAGCTTAAGGAAATTCCTGACTTCAAGTAGGGAGGCCGGCCCATGACGAGTTATTTCCTTTTCCCTTCCATCGGGGAAGATGACCTTTGCTCTAGAGCCTGTGGTCTTGCCAATCACCTCGAACCCCTCTTCTCTTAACGAAGCAGCAAGGAGGCGAGTAAGGCTTGACTTTCCCCTTGTCCCCGTAACACAAATCCTGAGAGGTATGCGTCTTACCCTGCGAATGACAATAAGATGCTCAATAAAGAGGTAAATAATAAAGCTAATCAAGCAGACGCCGAGGAGATAAATTTCGCTTATGAATGACCTCCTTCAGATATTTTTTGAAGAGCCATGACGTCCTTCTTTTTTTTCTTACAACTTCCTTTGGCTTTCGCGAGCTATGAGCCTTGCTCAGACCTTCTTAAAAGGGGATAAAAGGCATCCTCTCTGGTTGAGCCTCACCTCTTGCTTCCCTCAAGACTCTCAGGAAAGTCTCAGAAAAAAGGTTTGAAAAATCTTCTCTTGAATACCCTGCCTTCAAAAGCTCGGAGATTAAGGCAAGCATCCTTTTCTTTCCTTCCTCATTCCAGAGACATTTTTCATTGGAAATGAAGAGAAATTCACTCCCCAGCAAACTTTTTGCCTTATCTAATTTTTCGAAAAATTCCAGGGGCCCTTCTCCTTCTTTCATAATAAGACCGAGAGCAGATTTTGTCTTCTTTATTTTTTCAATCAGGCTTTGATCGGGTAAATTATCATCTAGTATTACTATCGGTTTACTAAATTCATCGTATATTCTTTGAATTTCTTGACTCTCAAAATTCTTTAAAATAAGAAGGAGCGATGCTGAAAAAAGCGAACTTAGAACTTCCTTCCCTTTCTCGTTCAAGCCTTTCTCCTCAAAGAAATTCTCAGCATCATCGAGAAAGACAAAGATTACACCCACCTTTGAAAATAAGCTTGCCCATTCTGGTTCATCCCTAAAAACCTCGATATTCTTCACTCCCGGGATGATGGTTGTCTTCCCCATCCTAATCTCACTCTTAATCTTCCCTGATGATGAATAGAGGGAAAGTCCCTCGCTTTTTTCAATTTGGGCATAAGAATTAAGAAACTTTTTCAGTATCTCTATCCTGAGCATATCTCCTCTTTCTTCCCCCTTTCCCTGAAGAGTCACAAGCTGGATGTCGACATGAGAGTCTCTTTCTCTGAAATGTTCTGCGATGAAAGTTTCGAGTGACAAAAATCTGTGGTTAATGAGGTCCTGATACTTAAGATAGAAGGTCTCTTTTCTAGGGGGAGTGAAAAAATCTTCGGGTTCTGAAGAAAGAATTTCTAAAGCCTGCGTAACAAATTCGCCACTAATCCTTAGCACTTCGGGTCGAATCAAATCAAAATCATCACGGCTCTGATGATATTTTAGATGATAGCCATCGCTCATGAGAGCAAAGGCCTGGATCCCTTCCATCAAAAAAGGAGTGTGGTCAGAACCGCCCGGCCCGCCGCGACCTGGTTTTATTCTTTCCAGAATTTTGTGGGGAAGCCTTTCCTTTAGAATACGCCATATCTGAGGTCCATAGTATTCGCCCCAGAAATTGAGAGCCTCCTTTCCCTGTCCAACCATATCCAGGTTAAGATAGACAATTGTCTTCTCCAGGGGGAAAAGTGGATGTTCCACATAATATTTAGAACCGAGAAGCCCCTGTTCCTCCCCTGCCCAAAGAGCGAAAATGATTGTCCTCTTGAATTGAGAGCGATTTGTGTTTAAAACCCTTGCCACCTCCATCACCACAGCCGTACCCGAAGCGTTATCGTTTGCACCATTCATTACCTCACCCAAGGGATTTCTTCCCAGATGGTCAAGATGAGCTCCGAGAATGAGATACTCATTTCTCATCTTTTCATCATTCCCCGTGATCTTAGCCAGAACATTTCTAGCCTCCCTCTTTTCATCAAAATCAGTCTTAAAGGAGAGAAAAGCCTCAACCCCAGTTTCAATCGAGAATGGAGAACCTTTTTCTTCAATCTCTCTTAAAAGGTAACGAAGCTCAAGAGAGAGATCCTTGAAAATGAAATCTGTGACCTTCTTCTCGACTGAGACAATAAAGAAGTTTGGGTCAAAAACATCCTTCTTCAACCTTAACCTAAAATAACCAGCCTCTTCTCCTTCCTGTCTGAAAAGCATCACCCCGGAAGCTCCCCTTTTTCGCGCCGCAAGAATCCTCTCCTCAAGACCTGTTTCTATCGTCTCTTCCTTGAGTCTTGACCTGAGTTTCTCTGGAATATCTACAGAAAGAAGAGCAATTTTCCCCTTTAAATCAACTCCCTGATAATCATCATACTTACCTTCATAAGCATTAATCCCATAACCCACAAAAACAATTTCTTCCATTAGGTGAGCAGAACCAGAAAACTTCTCCACCCTCCATTCTTCCCCATGATAAAAACTCCTTCTTTCTCTCCCTGAGACTATCTCCATGACCACTCCCTCCTCCAAGTTCCAGTACTCCATTTGAATTTTCTGAAAATAAGTCCCGTTCTCTCCTCCAGGTTCAAGACCCCACTCTTTAAACTTTAAAGCCACATATTCCTCTGCGAGCCCTCCTCCCCTTTGCCCGCTTTTTCTTCCGAGCATTGAATCTGAGGAAAGGTCTCGGATATAACTTAATGCGGATTGAACCTCAAAACTCTTCTTTTTCTCTTTCGCAAAAGGGGATGAAATCGAGAAGAAAATGATGAAGCACATAACGAGTAATCTTCTCACCTCATACCTCCCTTCTCTTACTTTTTGAGCGAATTATTATAGCTAAATTAAAGGAGAAATAAAATTAATTAAAAACCTCCACGGGGTGAGGAAATGACCAAACTCTCCTTTAATCCCATCCAACACGGATACAGGGTTTACGTCCCTTCAGGAGATGAGGGAGCAGAGCCTTCACAAAAGAATCTAGATTTTGTTCCCGCCTGGCTTTGCTCACTACCTCCCTTAACGAGCCTTCAACCTGCGACAAAAAACACTTTCCTTTCCCATTCTTCCCTAAATTATTGCTTTCTAGGCTATTTAAATTCTTAGCCTTAGCTTCTCGGCTGGAAAGGCTTAAATAGGTACCTCTTTCAAGGTCCAAAGCCTCCCTGATATTTTTCTCTTTTCAGAAACTATTAATTGAAAAGAAAACTAACCTTGAGCATCAACATTCTCTCCTTGAGTGGAGTTACTCCTCCCCTTTCTCTAGTTTCATTGTAGATTAAATACAGGCTTGCACCTGGTTTATAAATCCAGCGAAGAAGAAAATTACTCCTAAAAACATTCTCTTCACTGTTCCACTGGAGATAAGCTTTTACGAAAAAGTCAGGGCTAAAGGAATACACAATTCTTGTGGAGGCGATGTTTGTCACGAAATTCCCTCCACTCAAGGGAAGGTCAAACTTATTCCTTTCGTAGTTTAGTTCGAGGTTAAGGTGAGGGGAAAGTTTGAGAGAGGCTCCGCTCTCAATTCTCCAAAGGCTGCCATTGTAAAATTCTCCAAAATCTCCGCCTGCTCTGACAGAGACATTCTTGCTCTCATCGGATTCATAGAAAGCTCCAAGATGGGTGAATGAATATTCTCCTTGAGGAATCAAAACATCTTCCTTCAGCTCAAATTCTTCTTCAAGAAATTCATAGTCTTCCCTCAAGCTGAGAAAAATGTGGCTTCCGTCCTGAAAAATGTTGAACATGGCCAACATCTTATTCCGGGATTGAACTTGACCCTCATGATTTTCGATATAGTCAATCCGGGAGAAGAGATATATCTGACGGAGCTTAAAGAATTTGGGACGGGGACCGATACCGAAATTTGCTCTTATTTTTCTGATGTCTACCCGAGGAACAAACCCCATTTCGGAATTGAAATTTTCGCCAATATCTGTGTATGAACCCTCAACCGTCCAGAAATCTGTATCCCATGAAAAATCCAAATTGGTCGCCCAGTCCCTTCTTCTTAATTCAGGGGACGATGTCCTGGCAACGAAACCTGTAATTCTCGTCGATTGTCCCAGGGAAAGATTAAAATCCATTCCTGCGCCGCGATTAAAATTTGAGCTATCCAGAGAATCCTTGCTGAGGAACATCAACCCTAAAGAAGACTTTTCAAGAAAGTCTCTCCTCAGCCGAAAAATGGAAAAATTAATCCTTTCTATTTCCACCAGTTCCTCTTCCTCGAGGTAAGAAGTTCTCTCGGTGACTATATCCATGAGTCCTATGTCGTAAGCTCCCCATTTCCCCGTCACTCTCGCACCACCTAAGATAGGTATCACCCTCCCATCCTCTGATAACCCGATCCTCCTGCTGAAAAAAAAGAGCGTGGAAGGGGGTTCGTGTTCTCGATGTCTTTCTCCAAATCGAAAAATATCTGCATTTTCGAGGAAAAAACCTCTCTTCTCAGGAAAGAAAAGACTGAAGCGAGTGAGGTTGAATTTCTCTTCGTCCGCTTCAACCTGGGCAAAATCAGTATTAAGGGTTAAATCGGCGCTGAGATGAGATGTCAGACGATACCTTAAATCAAGACCAATATCTCCCGATCCTTTTAGAGAACGTGCCTCTTCCTGAACTCCCCCACCAATTACAAAAGGCATCAGTTGAATTCTCTTCCTCTGTTTGATGCTCTTTATACCCTTGAGATGTCCTAAATAAGAAATTTTGTATTTTCCAAAAAAACCTAAATCGCGGTAAATGGGCGACCAGAAACTCTCCTCTCTCTTGCGTGCTATGTGTCTTGCAAAATTTATTCCCCAGGAAGAATCTTCTTCATTCTTGAAGCTCAGGGTGGAGAAAGGAATGGCCATCTCAACACTCCATCCCTCTCTTGTCTTCTTTGACTTCACAACCCAGATTCCATCCCAGTTCCAGTTTATATTGCTCCCGTCTTCTCTAATCAAAGCATCACGGCGTGCACCAAGGGGATTGGTCGCAAAATAGAAGGCATTGCGGTGATCGTGAAAAGTATCGAGGAAGACCTCAAAATAATCGTTATGCCTGAGCTCAGCATCCCTTCTCATCTCGGTAGCCACGATTCTCTGCGGCTGAGAGTCATAACAGAAGGCACCAATGTAGAGAAATTCCTCATCATACAGCACCGCCACTTCTGTTCTTTCGGTGGCTGGATCTCCTTCTTTGGGCTCCCTCTGAGTGAAGTCACTTATTCCTTGTGCCAGCTCCCATTCCTGTTCATCAAGGATTCCGTCCACCCTGATCGGGCTTAATACTTTGAAGGCTGTAATCTCAAATTCTGCTGAAGGAACACCCCGCAGAAATTTAGAAATTATCAAAACAAACATCAAAAATGTCATTCGTGAGGAGAACTTCATTCTCTTAAAGCTCAAAATTTCCTGGCACACTTCGTCAATTTCCTGATTGTAAAATATAAATAAAATTAAGAAATTTTTCTACAAACCTTATCAGAGAGCTTCTCCTTCCAAGTTAGCATAATATTATTAATCTTTCATGTGCAAAATGAATTTAGTCTATCTCTCGATTAGTGCTAAATAATTCTTTTACCGGGAAAAGCAAAGATATCCTTGAGGAAAGCTTAGAGGTAAGTCACGGGTTATTAGCCATAGGCATTTATTTTCTCTAATGGTTATTTTTTTAATTTTTAAAAAAAAGTAAAATCTATTTCCAACTCTTAATTCCTTTACAACAACTTCCTTTATCATTTTATTTTTGAATGATTCATTTTTCCCTTCAATGCGATATTTTTTTTAGAAAATCTGTAATTTGGAGAAAAGCCATAAAATAAAAATTAAACTTTTTTTCAAGCTTTTCCCCTTTCTTCATTTCTAACACTTGCGACTTTTTTGGTAAATAGGCAAAATAGAGTCATCTTTTGGATCTTAATGAAAAATCTTAAGGACAGAAAATCGACTCCTTTAAAATGTGAGGCCGTGTCAGAATTCCCCTTTTTCGATACTTCTCTTTTTACTCTTGAGATTGTCTGAAAGGCTGAACTTAAGGATACAAGGGAAAAAAATCAATATATAATTTTAGGCATTGTCCCAAAATTGCTAGATGGAGTTAAATCCATTTGTATTCTACCTTCAAAATTGAGAGGCTTAATTGCTTAAAAGTAATCATGAGCCAATTGATAAGACCTCTCTAACTCTAGCTCTTCCCTATCCTTTTGGAAATTCCC
>CAYSCS010000038.1:0-9164 GCA_964429695.1 uncultured Eubacteriales bacterium | reverse complement strand
ATGCTTCTTGAGGCGGATGGCTATTTTACCTTTCAACACCCGTTTCCGATATTTGGGTATCCATACCAGATGATATTGAAGCCTATGTCTCGTATGGGCTCCGGTTGTGTATCTGGCCATAACCAGATTATGCCGGATTTGCCTCCACTCCGCCAGCTTTGCTGGCTTCGTTTGGTGTGCCATTCATCCCCAGGCTTGAAAGCCTGGGGTTTTCTGGCTTCTTAGATAAATTAAATATTTTTTTGAGTTGATTTTGGGAAACACTCAGTAAAGAGAGAGTTGACTTTATCTCTGATTGGTGCGAAAATTTTACCTATTTCGGTTCTAATGGTGAGCGTAGCTCAACTGGTTAGAGCATCGGACTGTGGATCCGAAGGTTGGGGGTTCGAGACCCCTCGCTCACCCTTCTTTTTGAGATTAAATAAGTAAAATAGTCGTTAATATCTCCTTTCTTTATTTCTAACAATAAGCAAAACGGCTCTTTATGAGATCAGTTGATAAAAATTTAAATCATCGAAGGAATGACCGAAAGATAGAAAGATAAAATTGAAGAAAACGTGGAGTTAAGAGCCGGGACATTATCTAAGGTTTCAAGGATAAGCCTTTTTTGTTTGTTTTTGATCTAACCTTCAAACACAAGAGAAAATATCTATATTTTTTTTTTTTATGTTCTGACTGGCCAATTAGAGGAAAAGCCATAAAGACTTTAAAAATATTTAAAACTTACAAAAAGAAGCCTTCCTTATCTCATTTAATTTTTCTAAATAATGGGGCTAATGAGCTTGATTTTGTTGCTCGCCTGAAGCTAAAAAAGTATAATTATTAACTATTCTATGTTAAAAAAAGTAAACGGGAAGTTAATCAAGAGAAAAAAATGCTTAAATATGATGCCAGAGGCTACTTAACCTACTGGAATGAAGAAGGAAAAATTCGTGTCTTCTCAGGTATTCAACCAACGGGTGAACTGCATATAGGAAATCTCCTCGGAGCAATCTCCAATTGGGTGACATTTCTTGATGAGTATGAATGTTTTTTTTGCATAGTCGATCATCATGCAACTACTATCCCCTATGAACCCAAATATATGCCCGAAAGAATTTTCGACGCAGCAATAGCCAATATCGCTGCTGGCCTTGACCCAGAGCGTTGCACAATCTTTGTTCAGAGCGAAGTCCCCGAACACACAGAACTTGCCTGGATGCTGGGCACCGTAACTCTTTTCGGCGATCTCACTCGAATGACTCAATTTAAACAAAAATCCAGGCAAATGAAAGAAAACGTGAATGTCGGCCTTTTCACCTATCCTGTTCTCCAGGCAGCCGATATTCTTCTCTATAAAGCTAGTGCAGTTCCTGTGGGGGAAGACCAGGTTCAACATATTGAGCTAGCAAGAGAGATAGCCCGGAATTTTAATTCTCGCTTCGGCCAGGTATTTCCTGAGTGTCAGGCTTATCTAAGTGAAGCCAAAAGAATCTTGGGTCTGGATGGAGTGAACAAAATGTCAAAGAGCCTCGGGAATACCATCGGTATCCTGGAATCCCCTGAGAGCATCTGGAAAAAACTTGGTCCTGCAAAAACCGATGAGAGACGTAAAAGAAGAACTGATCCTGGTATTCCAGAAGACTGCAACATCTTTATGAGTTATCACCGCTATTTTTCTCCTAAAGAAGACCTTGACTGGGTGCGAAAAGGTTGTACTACAGCGAGCATTGGTTGCCTTGAGTGTAAAGAAAATCTTTTCCATAACATGGAGAAAGTTTTGGCTCCCATAAGAATTAATGCTGCCAAACTTCGCTCCCAGCCTGAATATGTCCACGAGGTTCTTAATAAGGGAGCCCAGAAAGCAAAAAAAATTGCCCAAGAAGTAATTAAAGAGGTGCGTGAAGCGATGGGGCTTAAAAGAAAAGCCAATCCCGATTCCCTTTCAAAGAATAAAAACTAAAACATCCTTAAATTCATCTTCAAAATCACCTCAAAGGGTGATTGACCTTATACTAGGGCAACAAATTAAGATAATAGTGCTTAATTATAAAATTCAAAAAAAGGCTAAACTTTTATGAATGAAATCTCACTTTTAATCAGAAAGCCAATTATTCTCAAAAAAAAGACTTAAAATATTCAGACAAAAGCAAATAAAGAAATTAGCCGCGGAGAAGATTGAATCAGCATAAATCGGATAAGGATTTTATTAAAATGACGGAAAAGAAAATCCTCATCATCGACTACGAAGACATTTCCGTAAATAATCTTTCAAGTTTCTTAAAAAATAAAGGCTACCAAGTTTTTCTGGCAAGAGATGGTCCCACAGGATTGAAGCTTTTCAAAATTGAAAGCCCGGACTTAATCATTCTCGAACCCATGTTACCGGAGCTTGACGGATTAGATTTTTATAAAAGGCTCCGTGAAAATGAAGGAGAAAGAATCCCCTTAATCATTGTCACCGGATTTTATAGAGAAGACGAAGATAAAAAAGAAGTAATTCACTCTTTCAAAGCTTCTGCCTTTTTCACAAAGCCATTCAGAAAAGAAGAAATCCTCTTTAGAATCGAACAGCTTCTTGGAGGTGAAAAGAAAAATAAGGTGCAGGAAAAGAATGATAAAAGTGAGGAAATCTCAGAAAAATTTTTATTTAATAAGGGTGAGGACAATTTCCCCTCCATTTCCTCTTATGATGCTTCTCCAAGAGGAATAAAAAAATCTACTTTAACACGCTCCGTCGATGAGTTACTTAAGGAAACCCTTTTAGAATTCGGGATTACTCTTGAGAAAAATAAGCAACCTCCACAAGATGGACAAGATGGAAAAGAACTTCAGGGCGAAATTAAAAGCCAAGAATCATCTCCGCTTTCTCAAAAACTTGAGCAGATTGAGTCCTTTGTGGACGAATGCCTTGCTGGACAGGAAGTAAAGGATTTAAAAGAAGAAATAGAACTTGAAGAAGAAAAGAATAGGAAACTTTTTGCAAAACTCAAAGGAATGAGGATACCCTCCCTTCAAATTCTTATCCCCTTCATGCTGGCTTCTCTTGTAGCAATCGGAGCCACAATTTTACTTCTCATGCCTAGAAATGGAGCAAATCTTGGAAAAGGGAGAACAAACCCCTTGATTGCAGAAAAAAAGGCCTTAAGCGAAACTCAATCACAAAAAATTATCTCAGCTATCCCAATTGAGGAGAAGGAAATAAAAGAACCCCAATCTTCCACGCTCCTCTCGTCTCCTCAAATCAAGGAAAAAGAAGAGGAAGCTCTTTCTGAAAAAAGAGAAAAAAATAATCTTTCTTCTCCAGGCTCAACCCCTCAAAGAAAAGATACATCTGTGTTAATTCAATCCATAACTGTGCAGCCGGAACCAAAATATATAGAGCCGGAGATTGAAGAGATGAGCCCTGATCTTGAGTTAGAAGAAATTATAGGAAAAGAAAAAATTACTCCTGAAGAAGGAGATGTTCTGCAACCCAAGATAAACGAAATGGAAAACCTTGAACAAGAAAAACCGTCTCCCCCTTCTTCTCAAGGCGAGGAAGAAACGCAAATTGGGGAAATTTTTGCCCTAAATCAAGTTGATACGCTTCCTGAAGTGATAAAGAGGGTCGACCCAGTTTATCCCCCTCTTGCTCTTAGTAAAGGAATCGAGGATGAGGTCTTAGTGAATGCGCTTATTTCTGAGAATGGAAATGTCATAAAGGCTAAAATAATCAGGAAAGCAAACAAAGCTTTAGGTTTCAATGAGGCAAGCATAGAAGCCGTCCTTCAATGGAAATTCAAACCTGCAACTAAGGCAGGAGTAAGAGTGAAAGTCTGGAAGCCAATATTGATATCTTTCAAGAAAGAATGAAATGAATGGAGTCAAACTATGGAACTGAGCAAGGAACAAAAAGAACTATACAGAAGAACAATGGAAGAAGCGAAAAAACAATTAGAAGAAATCGATGATAAGATGGGCAGAGAAATTCAGGTGATAAGAGAAAAGCTGGCTCGTCTCCAGGAATCTAAAAAATCTTACCTGAAGATTTATAAAGCAACTGCCCAGCTCTTGGGAATAAGACTTGAAGGAGAAGATTACCAAGATCAGCCAGAGGCATAACATTCTCATTTTGCAAGCCTTAATTAGCTAGAATTTGCCGAGACATTGGAGCGGCATTTCTTCCTTTATTTCGTGAAGAGCTAAATGATTAAGGTTTTTAAGAGGAAAAAATTAAATACGTCTCCTTAAAATATTTCTTTCCTTATGATCATAATCTCGCTCTTGAAGGCGAGAAAATTAAACGCTCTGGGGGAAGACGTTTGCTTAAAAATCATCCTCAGTTTCACCTCAAAAGGGGATTGAACTTTTAAATCTTCTGAAAAAATATATAAATGAGCCATTTAGAAGCTGAAAATTTAAAGATTAGCTCAAGGAGAGAGAAATGCATCTTACCAAAGAACAAGAAGAACTTTATCGAAAAACGATGGAGGAAGTGAAAAAACAACTTGATCAAATTGACCTCGAAATCGAGAAAGAAATCCAGAAAATAAGAGAAAAGCTGGCAAAGATGCAAGAATCAAAAAAGTCTTTTCAGCAAATTTATGAAGCAACAGCGAGCCTCTTGGGTATCGAATTGGAAAGAGAAAAGGAAGAAGACTTTGAAACACCTAAAACATCCCCCTCATCTTCAACATAAGCTCTCTGGGGTTAAAAGACTCGTTAAATTACTTGGAAAAAATCTTTAACTATTTCTAATAGCATGAAAATTCTAATTTCCCTCGAGGATTAATTTCTTAGTTTCATCAGCTCTTATCATGGGTAAAAGAGATACTTTCTCCAAAGTGAGACGGATTCATATCGATCGATTTCATTAGCCTGGAAGCCAATTGAATTAGTATTGATAAAATAATCAGTATGAATTTTACTCTAAAACACCTCTTCTAAAGCCTCTCTCTAAACTTTCTGAGATCCTGAATTCTCAAGGCTTACCACCTATAATCCGAAAAAATATATTTTATCCTCTGGATGAAGCTGGTATAATTAAGAGCCATAAGGAAAAGATAACATTTTCGTCGCTAAATTTACCCTTCGTAGGGAGAGATGGTAAAAAAAAATGATTCTTCTCCAAATTAGTTGGTGAGAATATGATATCTCATATAGGAAAGAAGACTAATAATTTCTTCATTTTGTTCAAGTTTGGCAAATTCAAAACACTTAGGAGATACTCTCTTCGTTCTCGCTTTGATATTTTAAATCTGCACCCTCCTCTTATTACAATAAAATCTTATAGTTACGCGCCAAAATATTCTATTTTTTATCAACTAATCAGGAGATGATCCAAAAATATAAATAAAAGAAAAAATTTAAAAATCACTAGAGATGAGAAAAGTATTTTTTTGGATAATCGCCCTGCTAATAACATTCTTTACGGCAATTTACCAGCGCCAGAGCGGTCCCACCTATCCTCGAAAAGGAAAAATAGTTCTTGCAGGTGAAGAAATAAGCTATTTCCTCCCGAGAAGTCATGAAAGCAACAAAAATTGTCTGTTAAAAATTTCCACAACTAACCAGGAGATAAAAGGGGAGCTTATTTTTAAAAGATACAAAACAGAAGACCCCTGGACAAAAATTACGATGACAAGAAAAGGTAATTCGCTTGAGGGATACTTGCCACATCAACCCCCGGCAGGAAAACTCATCTACTGGGTATTCCTCACCTTCGGAGATGAAGAGGTTTCTCTTCCGGGAAAAGAGCCTTTAATCATTCGTTTTAAAGGACATGTTCCCCTTTTTGCTCTCCTCCCTCATGTCGTCATCATTTTTGCTGCCATGCTCTTCTCTACAAGAGCAGGGCTAGAAGCCTTGGTTTCGCAAGGTAGGCCTAGAAAATACGCTCTCTGGACATTGATTCTTCTCTTTGTGGGCGGGATGATTTTCGGGCCACTTGTCCAAAAATTTGCCTTTAACACCTGGTGGACAGGCTTCCCCTTTGGGCATGACTTAACTGATAATAAGACCCTGCTTGCCATTCTGGGATGGGCTTTCGCCATCTTTATGGGAAGCAAAAAAAAGAGCTCCCACTGGTGGTTCATCTATGCTTCAATCTTCCAGCTTGTTGTCTTTCTTATACCGCATAGCCTGCTGGGCTCTGAGCTTGATTATTCAAAGATTAATCTTCCCCAAGGTTAAACTCTATAAATTAATTCCGGCTTCGTAGGGAAGAAAAGATAAATTTCATACCTCAATCAACGAATCAAGAAAAAGTGAATTCATCCTTTCTCGGTCTAATTGATGAATATCTATATGACACAAGGCATTCTAATTAATTTATCAAAATACCCTAAGAAATAATTCGCAATAAATACACCATCCGGCTTTATTTTGGGTAAAAAAAGAATAATTCTAAGGTTAACAAGGATGGATTCACAGCGGACGAGTTCATTACGGAAGAGTCTAATTTGATGAATATCAATAAGATAAGAGGTATCCACTATGAAATTTTCCCTAAAATTCCTCATTTAATATTCCTCTGCAGGACTTCTAAAATTCTTGATTCTCTAGGTTCACCCCAAAAAGTCCTAAAGAACTAAAAAAAATCAAACAAAAAAATCTCGTCTTATAGAAAAATCGATCTCAAAAAAAGAGATGACTCCCAAAATCATCCTTCATAAAGAGCCTCCGAGAAGAAGCTCTGCTCCCCATTAACTATTTCAAACCAAGTAAAGCTAGCTCGAAAACATAAAATCATTTTTAATTAGAAGGAAATTTCGCTGGCTGTTGAGGTGCCAAGGTTTGGAAAAGGAAAAGGAAGCGGGGCTAAGGAGGATTCCTCTCCAGCCAGCAATTTAATTATAATTAATCCATTTTCAAAAAGTCAAAAAAATTATCTCTTCTCTCCTCAGAGGAAAAGCCCTTTAAAGATAAAAATCATTTGTATATGTTTGAGTTATTCTATAAATTGAAAGCAGTAAGTTGAAGAAAGAACTTAAACCATGTTTCTGAAAAAAGGCCGAAGAAGGGAATTTTTCGCCTGGTTCTGGGTTTTCCTCTGTGTCCTGGGAATCTTCCTTATCGTACCTTTAGCAAGATTGATTCAGGATTTTGTTTCTAAAAACCTTGGTCGCTCCGCATTTGGATATTTTGTGATCACTATCACCGCCCTTTTTTCCCTTCTTTCAGGACTATTTCTTTATTTCCGCCTGAAGATACGAAAACTTACAAATTATCTATGGCTCTCATTAATTGCTTTCGCCTACTTCTACCTTACCCTCCGTCTCTGGAAGCGTCCAGAAGAAGCGATCCATTTCATAGAGTATGGACTTCTCGGTTTTCTCCTTTTTAAAGCCCTCAGCCTCAAATTAAAAGACGAGGGAGTTTTTCTAATAGGTTTTTTAATCGGTTCTCTTGTAGGAATCTTCGATGAGGTTTTCCAATGGGCCGTCCCTGGTAGATACTGGGGCTTCAGGGATGTTGGTCTAAATGCTCTGGCAAGTTTCCTAATTCAATTGGGTATATGGAAAGGAATAGAGCCAAAAATAACCTTAAAGAAAATCAATCTGAATTCCCTAAGGATTTCTTCCTTTCTTCTGGGAATAAATATCTTTCTTCTCAGCCTCTGTTTCTCAAATACTCCTCAGCGAGTTTCAGCTTACACCCGACATTTCCCTTTTTTGCTCTTTCTCCAGAATGAGGAGCCGATGCAAGAAATCAAAAAGAAACATAAAGATGAAGAAATTGGAATATTCTTTTCTCGCCTTACCCTAAGGGAACTTAAATCCATAGATAGAGAAGAGGCCTCTAAAAATTCTGAAATTCTTAAATCCTGGAAAAAGAAAAAATACATGGACTTTCTTGATCAATTTCCTGAACAACTCTTCCCTTTTCTCCATGAATTTAGAGTCCGGGTCTTTCGCAGAGACCAGAAATACATCAAGGCTATGAAAACTAACGATCTTAAAGAAAAAAGAGAGGCTTTTTTCATTGCCTATAAGGAAAACCTTATTCTGGATAAATATTTTGGGAAGACTCTCCAAAAATCCTCATATAAATGGAGTAAAAGAAATCTCGAAGAAGCTGAAAAATTCATTGATAAGATGGCCTCCTATAGGAGCCCTGTGGGTGCCGATTTCCTTCCCTTAAGAGAAAGCACCGTTTGGATTTTTACTCTTTCTCTTCTTTTTTCTATCTTTCTCCTAAATTTATATTTAACTCGTCTCGAGAAAAAAATTGATTGCTTTTTAGATTGAAATAAACTATTTTAGGTATTCAAGAGGAGGAACCGAAATGAAAAAAAATTTATGGAATGCATCTTTCATCTGCCTCATTGCTCTTAGCTTCCTCATTTCTCCAATTTCTTCAAAAGCCGACTTCTACATCAAGAAATTAAGACACACTGACGCAGTAACAATCATGGGTCAAACACAACCTGCCAAAGACGAAGAGGGAGGAACTTGGCTGGCTAAAGACAAAATGAGGGAAGACCAGGGTGAAAATCAAACTTTCATCATCCGTTTTGACCTAAATAAGATTTATTTCCTCGACCATTCTAAAAGAACTTATTCAGAAATGGACCTCCCTATCGACCTTGAGAAAATCCTTCCACCTGAAGCAAAACAGATGATGCAGATGATGCAAGCTAGCTCAAAAGTAACTGATACAAGTGAGACCCAGAAAATAAAGAACTGGAACTGCAAAAAATACCTAGTGGAAATTTCAATGTCAATGATGGGAATGAGCATGCCAATGAAAATGGAAATGTGGGCGACAAAGGATATAGGAATTGACCTTAAAATTTACAATAAATTCTCTGAAGAAATGCTCGCCTTAAATCCGATGACAAGGAACTTTGTGGAAGAATTTAAGAAGATAGATGGCTATCCTGTCCTTACCAATTTTTCTATGACGATGATGGGCGCAGAAACAAAATACAGAGAAGAAGTTGTCTCTGTGGAAGAAAAAGGCGCGCCTCCAGGAATATATGATCTTCCCCAGGGATATACGAAATCTGTTTACAATCCCTTTGAACAAAGAGATTAAGAAGACGCTTTATTGAAGCAATTTGTTTTTTTCCCTCTGAGCTCAATCCATTTCTTAAGCTGTCCAACATTTATAGAAATCTGGCGCAAGTAAATGAGAAAGGGGATTACGGTAAGCACAGAAAGAAGACTTGCTCCGATTTTTTTCCTTCTTTTAAGGAGAAG
>CAYSCS010000037.1:0-4304 GCA_964429695.1 uncultured Eubacteriales bacterium | reverse complement strand
AAAAAAGCCTCTCTTTCCCCAAGAAACTGGTAACATAGAGGCATCATGAAAAAACCGAGAAGTTTTACCCTCAAGCTGAAACTCCAAAAGGCATTTTTATGATACATCTTGCCATCGAAAATTTCATAACTTGGTTCTCTTTAGCGGACCAGGGTGACAGGTTCTGCAAGTCTGGCGCTTCTTCTAACCTTTGCCAAAGATATTGGTTTGTTCAAGCAACTGGAGCATCTCTTTTCTCCTCTGAAGTACGGGGGACGGGGTTATTCGCTCTCAGCCAGAGTACTTTATTTTCTTCTAGCCCTCAATTTCTTGCGTTCTGAGCCGGGGTTATAGTGTCTTTTCAATCTGGCTGAGTTGGTGATGGGATTTACTGTGGGGGTGGTAATAATAGATATTAACTCCACTCTAGTGGAAAGTAACTAATGAGGGATTTCAGGCGTTTGCGCCTCTTTTGGGGATAGTGCGGGCTGGTGGGAGGTTCGACTTCTCGCGCTAGTAACTCAGCTCCCCAAGCGCATAACCTGAGGCGCTGTTTCACTCAGAGGAGAGAGCATGAAAAAGAGCAAGCAGCCTGCTGGCTCATCCTGGTCCGCAAGAGAAACACCGAGCCCTCTTCTCTGTCCCTAATACAGCCCGCTCGCCTCACTCCATAGTCCGTTTCTCTCCTAAGAGAGGCGATACCGAGAACCTCATCAGCATATCCTCTCGAAAGACTTTGGGGCTCATGCGGTCTTCTTCAAACCTCAAGCTTCTTTCTTACCCATCTTGAAGGTTCCTGGTTGTGGCTCCAAATTAAGCACTTACCCTACCGGGTGCTCAACCTTTCTGGCGGAGTGGCCTATCATTCCCGACGCTCTTTACTTCGCCTTTCAGCCCATTATCATTACTTCCCTTCGCATTTTTCAGAAGTTTCAGCTTAGACCCGTGGGACTGAGACTATAAAGAGTGGGCTCAGGAATTAAATTTTTTCCCTTCTTTTGGGAGGAGGGAAAGAGCAGGATTTTAGCTCATTTTCAGAGGGTGATGGGTCGAAAAAAATACTTTGCTTAGGCTCATTTATAACTTAAAACAGGGCAAAAGTTTTTTAGATTAGTATTTATTAGATTTGATTCTCTAATTTTTTTCTCAAATTAACCCTTATCCGAATATTTGGGATAAGAACCCTTTACGGTAATAAAAGTCTAAAATTTAATCCTCAATTCTTCTCCGCTGTTAAAGAATTTGATTTTTATCCAATATAAAATGAAGTTAACCGCAATCTTTAGGAGAAGAATGACTCAGGAGAGAAACAGGAAATAATCTTAAAGAAATTCTCAAATCATGAGTCTGCTGCGAGGCTCATCACCACTAATAGCTAGCCTGATTTACTTTTCTCCTGGAGTATGTCTTCTTCCCAAGTTACGAAGCTATGAAAAAAAATTCGATCTCCCTCTTCTATCCCTCTTGTTATCTCAGTTATATGGGAAGAAGAAGCCCCAAAAGCCTCAACGGCATACTGAACCGCCTTTTCAGGGTCTGTGCTCTTACCACAGGAATAAATATCCAAGGCACCATATCCATACTCAGGCCAGGTATGGGTAGAGATATGAGATTCTGAAATGACCACCACTCCGCTTACTCCATGAGGCGGGAATTTACTTACTGAAATCGACCAGACGTGGGCTCCCGCTATTTCAGCAGCTTTAATCAAAATCTGTTGCACCTTTTCTACGCTCCCTATTATTTTTGGGTCACAACCTGAGGCCTCGACAATATAGTGATGTCCGATAGGCTCATGGATTTTCTTGGTCATCTTTCTCTCCATCTTTATGATTTAGATGACTTTATTGCATACCAATCCTCTGTGTCAAGCACTCTCTTACTTCAATTAGACTAATATTCTCCTCTCTTCCTTGACTACATTGAGTACAATATGAGTCACGGTTCTATCCACGTTTTTCATGGAAAGTACACTCTTGATAAATTCATTAAGGTCTTCTCTATCCTTAAAATATCCGATTATGAGTGAGTCCCACTCCCCTGTGATGTCATAAACCGCAACGACTCGCTTGTCCTGGGCAATCTTTTCCTGGGTTTCAATCAATTTTCCCTGAGAGATTCTGATGGCCACAATGGCGATAAGATTTAGAGAAAAATATGAGGGATTAACATCCGGAAAATATCCCTTGATGACCCCAGACTTTTCAAATTTTTTTATGCGATGAATGACAGCAGTAACAGAGGTTCCCACTTCCTTGGCAATCTCTCGGAAACTCTTTCTCGCATTATGGTTTAAAGACCGAATGATTTTTTTATCTAAGTCGTCAATCAAGGCCCCCTCTCCTTACATTTGTATTTAATATATATTAATATCATTACGAATGTTATCAATTATAAAAAATATCTTGACAATCATATGATTTAAAATGTATAATTTCACTTTAGAGTAAACACTTTGAATTAATATTATTAAATTGTCTTCGTAAGGTCAAATATAAAAACTTCTTGGAGAGATGAAAAATGAAACTAAATTCAGAAAGCCAGATAAAATGTTTCGGCTTCATGGATGAAAATGAAGTCCTGGAATTTGTTCTCAATCCTTCCCATAAAATTGAATTTGTACGAATCGTGTTTCCTGACATTCTTGGCAGGCAGATGGATTTTTCAATTCCCTCCAGTGAATTGGAAAATGCATTTAAACAAGGCAAGGGCTTTGATGGTTCTTCAGTTGAGGGATTGGTAAGAATAGAAGAAAGCGACCTCATCATCAAACCTGACCCGACTACATTCAGAGTATTGCCCTGGGAATATAGAGGATTTGAGGAAAACATAAGATGGAAAGAAGGCATTATGTTCGGAGACATACTTACTCCAGAGGGCGAAAATTATCAAGGAGATACTCGGTTTGTTCTAAAAAGGGCTCTGGAACATCTCCGCAAGAATTACGATTTTGATGACATTAAACTCGGTCCAGAACTTGAATTTTTCATTTTTCCCAATAAAAGGGAAGCAAGACCCCTTGATGAAGGAGGATATTTCTTCGGCGGACTTCATGGTGAAATTCGAAAGGAAATTCAGCTTCTTTTGCGGCAAATGGGAATCGAATCTGAATATGATCATCACGAGGTGGCAAATGGTCAGCACGAGATCGACTTAAAATATCTCAGCGCACTCGATATGGCTGATGTCTGTATGCTTTTTCGGTATATAGTCAAGAAAGTAGCCAGGATGCATAATCTCTACGCTTCTTTCATGCCCAAGCCCCTCAACGGACAGAACGGAAACGGAATGCATGTCCATCAATCTTTGTGGAGAAAAGGGAAAAATATGTTTTTTTCTCTGAAAAGTCCCTATCATCTCTCAGAGGAAGCGAGAATGTATATGGCAGGGCTGATAGTCCACGCCAGGGAAATCTCTGCCATTCTCTCTCAATGGGTTAATTCTTATAAGAGGTTAATTGAAGGATATGAAGCCCCTGTCTACATCGCCTGGGGACAAAGGAACAGATCAGCCTACATCCGAGTTCCGGAATATCAACCAGGAAAAGAATTTGCAACCAGAATAGAGCTGCGCTCTCCTGATCCTGCTTGCAACTTCTATCTGGCTTTCGCCACAATGTTAATGGCTGGAGCAAAAGGAATAAAAGAAGGTTATAAGCTCCCCGAACCTGTGGAAGAAAATATTTATGAAATGAGCAATTCAAGACAAAAAAAGTTTGAAATAAAAACCTTACCTAGAAATCTCGAAGAGGCTATCCGAATCATGAAGAAAAGTTCATTGATGGAAGAAACTCTTGGATCTCATGTGTTCCATAAATTTATTGAGAATAAAATGGTTGAGATAGAAGAATATGAGAGGAATGTATCCCAGGAATATGAGAAGCAGGTAAGTGACTATGAAATAAAGAAATATCTGGCTTTCCTATAATTGAGGAAAATTTTCTTAACCTTAACTCATGATATCATAGTCTCTTTAAATATCTAAGGCTGATATTTGGTATCGAGGGTGAGAAAAAGGGATCTTTCAAGCTGAATATCAAGGAAAGAGGTAAACCTCCTGATGCTTCTCTTCATGTTTTTAAATAGGTCTTAATCTTTCTCACTCCATTATTTTTCACTAATCACCCTAGATACCATGTCTATGTCTCAATGAAGGAAAAACACAAAATCTCTCTCCCACGCGTCCTGTGCTGGGTCAGATACATTAGTGACACATTAGGGTAAAATAGGTGTTGCTATGTATCCACATCAAGCTCGAGTTTACGGGGACATCATCCCCGGTTCAGAGTTCATTCGGTCTCTTGTCCGCCAGGGGACAATTACTAA
>CAYSCS010000036.1:0-3273 GCA_964429695.1 uncultured Eubacteriales bacterium | reverse complement strand
ATCCTAATTAATATTTGATCTCCTTAAAGACTTAATCATAATTTTTACGTTAAATTTTGCGGCTAAGATTCAAGCCTCTATTACTTACCTCACTTAGCTTATGAGATAAAAATGATTCTTTTTTATCTTTACACCTTTTATCTTTGCCCCTGAAAGATTCTCGGATTAAGGTAAGGAAAAAATCCCTTCCCCTTACCCAAATTCTTGACTCATCCCTTTTTACCTGAGAGAGATATCTCTTCTCCAGTTTTTCTTTAATCAAAGATCTAATTTTCAAAGAGTAAAATCCCACTCGACCAAATTAAGATTTTTACTGTAATTTACGGATCTGATTAGTTTCGCTGAAGAGCAAGAGGTCCCGATCATTCGCTTTTATTCAGGATGAGCCTCAATCTGTGCTCTTTGAGTAGTAGATCTCGTAATTTCCAGGGGTGTCATCAGCCCAGACCACATGGAGATGATTATTGGAATCTACGGCGATGGCTGGAGATAATGAATCGCCAGAGGTCCAGGTCAGGCGTTTGGTTGTCCAGGATGAACCCCCATCTGTGCTCTTCTTGTAGTAGATCTCCCGGTTTCCAGGAGTTTCATCATACCAGACAACATGGAGATGATTATTGGAATCTACAGCTATGGCTGGCCCCCATGACCCGCCAGAGGTCCAGGTCAGGCGCTTGGTTGTCCAGGATGAGCCTCCATCTGTGCTCTTTGAGTAGTAAATCTCGTAATTTCCAGGAGTGTCATCCTCCCAGACCACATGGAGATGATTATTGGAATCTACGGCGATGGCTGGCCCCCATGACCCGCCAGAGTTCCAGGTCAGGCGCTTGGTTGTCCAGGATGAACCTCCATCTGTGCTCTTCTTGTAGTAGATCTCCAAGTTTCCAGGGGTCGAATCCTGCCAGACCACATGGAGATGATTATTGGAATCTACGGCGATGGCTGGATAAAATGACCAGCCAGAGTTCCAGGTCAGGCGCTTGGTTATCCAGGATGAGCCTCCATCTGTGCTCTTCTTGTAGTAGATCTCCAAGTTTCCAGGGGTCGAATCCCACCAGACCACATGGAGATGATTATTGGAGTCTACGGCGATGGCTGGCACCTCTGAATCGCCAGAGTTCCAGGTCAGGCGCTTGTTGGTTATCCAGGATGAGCCTCCATCTGTGCTCTTCTTGTAGTAGATCTCCCTGTTTCCAGGAGTACGATCCATCCAGACCACATGGAGATGATTATTGGAATCTACGGCTATGGCTGGATAATATGACCAGCCAGAGTTCCAGGTCAGGCGCTTGGTTGTCCAGGATGAACCCTCATCTGTGCTCTTCTTGTAGTAAATCTCTTTATTTCCAGGGGTATCATCAGCCCAGACCACATGGAGATGATTATTGGAATCTACGGCTATGACTGAGTCATCTGAATCGCCAGAGTTCCAGGTCAGGCGCTTGGTCACCCAGTCTCCCCTCACCGTCAAGGATAAAATGAATAAACCTGTAACTAGAATGATAGGTAGCTTCCTCATCTTTTCCCTCCTCATTGCTTTTTTCCATTCTATGAGAATAATTCTCATTCTGTCAAGCTCCAGAGTTTCCCCACTTACAATCTATATGAAATTCTTTTTAGTTCTGACAACTTAGCCTGATAATTGAAGCGATTAGAGAGAAAATCTATCTATTTAGAGTAAATTATTTTCCCATCCAAAATGGTCATCAGCACTTCGGTATTGAGAATCTCCTCCTCATCAATGTTCCTTATATCCTTGCTTAGCACAACCAAATCAGCAAGCTTCCCCTCTTCGAGGCTTCCCTTTAACTTTTCTTCGAAAGAGGCATAAGCAGCATTCAGGGTCAACATGCGCAAAGCCTCTTCCCTTCCTACCTTCTCCTCCCCATACCACTCTTCAGAGACACCATAGGGGCTTTTTCTGGTTACTGCACAGTAGAAGTTTATGAGCGGATTTCCACTATCGCATGCCGGACAATCTGTTCCTCCTGCTACTAATACTCCTTCATCGAGAAGGCGCCTAAAAGGAAGAACTCCCCTCACCCTCTCTTTCCCCAGTCTATCTTCCGACCAACGGCCATACTCTCCGATAAAAACAGGCTGCATTGAGGCTATCACCTTAAGCTTTCTAAAGCGGGGTATATCCTGAGCGTTGATTACAGAGGCATGTTCAATCCTTAGGCGATGGTCTTTGACAGGGATTTCCTTCACTCCTTTCTGATAAAGATCGAGCATCATGTTTACAGCTTTATCTCCGATGGCATGGGTGCAAACTTGAAAACCTTTTTCTAGACTCTTTTTTATTATCTCATAAGCCTTCCCTTCGCTCATCATCTGCAGACCTTGCGTCTCGGCTGAATCTGAATAGGGTTCAAAGAGAAGGGCTCCCCGTGAGCCAAGTGCCCCGTCGATGAGCATCTTAATGCTTCGTGCCGTAAAGAAATTATCGATTAGAGGACCCCTTTTGAGCGCATCTTCAAATGCCTCGCTTTCTGCGCTTATCATGGCATAGACCCTCACCGTGAGCTCTCCGTTTTGCCTGAGCTTTTCGTAAACCTTAATTGATTCGCGGTCCGCCCCAGCATCATGAATCCCTGTCACGCCCCATTTCTTGAACTGCTCCATCGCCAATCTAAAATACTTTTCTTTCTCTTCCTCCCCTCTCTCAATTTCCTCAAACTTAATAAGCTCCATGGCCTTATCAATCAGCATGCCCGTTGGTTCTCCACTTGAATCTTTTAAGATTTTTCCTCCCTCAGGATCTTTAGTGTTCCTATCGATATTATATAGTTTTAAGGCTAAGCTGTTATAACACCCCGAATGTCCATCTATCCTGATTAAAGCGACCGGATTATCTGGAGAGACCGCGTCGAGCTCATATCTAGTGAGGAATTCTTTATCTTTAAAAAAGGCCTGGTCCCATCCCCTTCCTCTTATCCATACCCCTTTCTCCACTTCCTTTACTCTCTCTGAAACCTTCTCCAGAATCTTTTCCTTGCTCAAGCCACTCAAGTCAAGTGCAACCTTTGCCAGGGTACTACCCAAGCCAAAGGGATGGATATGGGCATCGATAAAGCCCGGTATCACCAATTTTTGTTTAAGGTCGATGACTCTTGTCTCATCTCCAATCAAGGACTCAATTTCTCTCACTCTTCCTACTCTAGCAATAATGTTTCCCTTTATGGCTAAGGCTTCAGCCTGAGGATATTTACTGTTCAGAGTGACTATCTTTCCATTCAACAACACGAGATCCGCTTTTAGAGCAGGCTTTTT
>CAYSCS010000035.1:0-4566 GCA_964429695.1 uncultured Eubacteriales bacterium | reverse complement strand
CCTGACAAACCAGAACGAGTAGCGGCACCATGAAAGAACCGCCAGATATTCCTACCATTCCAGCCACAAACCCAAAGGCCAGGATAATCGGGACGACAACTAAAAGATCAACAGGATAAGTAAATTTTTTATCGAAAGATTTCACCTGCCAGTAACGAAGGCCGGTTTTTAGCGTCGGGTTAGGCTTTTCTTTTACTGGTTTCAGCATTAAAATAGACAGAAAGAACAGCAAAATAGATAAAATAAGTTTGAGCCATTTAGCGTTTACATAGCTGGAAAAATAACCACCAGCCAGGGCAGATATGCCAATCAGGACGGCCAGGAAAATAGCTAATTTCCATTCTACGAATTTTTTTCTCCCAAAAACCAGCATAGCGAATAAAGCAGCGGTAAAAAGGATAAACTGAACTGTGGCTGCCGCTATATGCATTTCAATCCCGGCCAGGACCAGGGCCAAGATGAAAAAGTTTCCGCCTCCATGGCCGGTCATAACCATAATCACAGCTATGGCCATTATAATAAGTGCTAATAGCCAGATATTCATATCTTATTTCTCCTTAATTTATTCAGGTACTTATAAAGTTTCCTTGACAACAAGTTAATTCTTTTTTTCTTTTTTTTCTCTTAGCCCATTCAGGTGCTTATGTAGTTTCCCTGGCACCAAGGCTTCCATGAACTGTGTATAACCACCATCAATCATCTTAACATTCTCAAAACCTTTGCTTTTAAGATAAGCCAGGGCCATGGCGCTTCTGACCCCGCTGGAACAAAATATTCCGATAAATTTGTCTTTGGGCAATTCATTTAACCTTGATGGCAGTTCATGAAAAGGTATTTCCAGCACAGGGAAATGATGTTTCAAGTGTAATTTAATTGTGGCTATTTCCTGGTGGGCTCTGACATCCAGAAGAACAGCATTTTCTTTTTTTAAAAAATCTTCAGGGTTTATTTTGTGTTGGCCAGTTCCAAAATACTGGAAATCCATTTTACTAATTACCTTTTCTAATTCGTTCATTTTATTTCTCCCTACTTTTTATTATTTCCGTCTTTCAGTCAGGCTTTTTAATCCAGTTGCTTTATCCGATTCTTATTAATGGCATCTGCGGCTTTGATGACAGCCCTCGCTAAGTATTTTCAATTTGTTATTCTTATAAGCTGAAAGCACTTCCTGGACAGTATTTCCCTCTGCTCTTAAAACCGTAACTCCAGCTGCAGACATGGAATCGAGTCCACGCGGTCCCATTCCATAAACAATTAAGACATCGGGCTTCTCCCGGAGAATATTATCATGAGCATAGCCCCTACCGCCGAAGTGTTCATCGTAATTAGAAACGGTCTTGAGACTGGAAACTTCTCCATTTTCATCCATTTCCACTATTACAAAATAAGGTGCCCGACCAAAATGTTCGGAAAGACGGGCTTGAAGATTATTTTGGTCTTCCACCGGAACAACAATTTTTTTAGCCATCACATAAACCTCCTTAAAATTTATTAAATAAGTAAGCATGGGGAAGAAAGCTCCCTCCACCACTTTCAAGACAGTTATTCTTACTTTTCAAGTTCTTACTGCTTTTCTTCAAGTCTTTTTTCAAGCTCCTCGATTCTTCTTTCCAAATTTTCCTTTTCTCTCTTAAGTTTCTCAAGTTGGGTCCTCATCTCCTCATCTTCATATTGATAAGAGGGGAAATAAGAATAAAGTTGTCTTGCGTGGACTATCCTTCCTGTTTTCTTTTCACGATAATAGGCATCTGGTCCGAAACCACATCTGCATGGACCAATATACTCATGTCCTATTGGAGATTCTACATTGGCTCTCCAGAAGCCTCTTCTTCTATTCCATCCTCTTCCATACCCACACATATTTACACCTCCTTTCAAATTTTATTCTTTTTCTTTCTCTCTTCAATTAAACGATGATGTTCAGACCCTTCTCTTATCAGAGCTGATCCACAATTAGGACACTTTTCCTCTCTGCAGGGGACACCAGGTTGATGGGGCTTTTTAAATCCACATTTCGGGCATAGACAAAACCCACTAGGTCCCATACCCTTTTCTCTCATCCCTCCCACGATGGTCCTCCTCTTCTGCATCTTCTTCCCATTCTTTTATGTCCTCTATCCTCCTCTTCCCTATGAATATCGACACTTCCACATTTCGGACACTCTGTAGGTCTTGGAACCCCATAGGGAACACTCCACTCATTTTTACAGTCAAAGCAGATAAAATTTCTTTCCATAATTTTTATTACACCTCCTTCTATTTTTATTGCCTTGCCATTTATTATGGCGTCAGCAATTTTCTTATGAGCTGAATCCAGAATATTTCCAAAGGTTTGCCTCGAAATACCCATTTTTTCCGCTGACTCTTCCTGATAAAGCCCTTCAAGATCAGCAAGTCTTATAGCTTCAATTTCGTCAAGGGTCAAATTTACCTCTTCAAGCATAGATAAAGGAATACCAGCAGGCTTAAAATATTTAAAATTTGGTTGAAAGAAAACTCTTCTACATTTAAAGGGTCTTGGCATCAATCCTCCATATTATTAGCATATGCTAATTATAAATTGAAAATTCTCTAATGTCAAGGGAAGTTATGAATTTGCTAAAGATCAATATTTATATCTTAGCCCTGCATAGATATATCTTCCTACAAGGGGGAGCATAGATGTAGGTTGAGTCTACAGAATTTAGAAATCTAATTTTCTGAACATAGTTGAAAATGTTATCGACCCCTGCAGTAAGCATCCAGTGAGAGAAAATAGTTTTTGATATGCTCAAATCCTATGTTGAAAAGGCTAAGTCTTATCAATCCAGAATGAAAAACTCCCTATTAAATCTTTTCCCTGGCAATATCTTTTAAGGATTTTCTTATTATCTTTATTCCTTCATCAACCTCTTCCTTGCTGATAATAAGAGAGGGTCTGAATCTTATTCCCTTTTCACCTGATTTCAGGCAAAGAGCTCCATTTTCAAAGATTTTCCTGTGGATTTTGTTCCTAATCTCAGGAGTTGGAAGGTCGAAGGCAATCATAAGCCCTCTTCCTCTAACATTGCTTACGAGCTCTGGCATTTCGTCTTGTATCTCCTCAAGTTTTTCTAAAAAGTATTTTCCTACAACAGCAGCATTTTCATCAAGTCTCTCCTCTTTTATTATTTCAAGATACTTAGCTCCTCTAACCATATCTGTTAGATTCCCTCCCCATGTGGAGTTAATTCTACCAGGGGTGTGGAAAACATTGTCCTCAACCTCATCTATTTTTTTAGAAGATATAAAACCTCCAATCTGAATCTTCTTCCCAAAGCAGAGCATATCGGGTTTGACATCAAAGTGCTGGAAAGCCCACATCTTTCCTGTGAGCCCAACTCCTGTCTGAACCTCATCAAAAATCAACATGCAATCATTTTCATCAGCCAAAACTCTTAATTTTTGCAAAAACTCCCCTCTGAAATGATTGTCTCCACCTTCTCCCTGAATTGGCTCTATTATAATTGCTGCTATATCATCCTTATGCTCTTTAAAGGCATTTTTAATCTCATTTATAGCCTGCTCTTCAAGTTTTATAACCTCTTTAAGATTTTTCTCATTTAATGGAAATTTTATCTTTGGATTTGTCACCCTGGGCCAATTGAACTTTGGATAAAGTCCGGTTTTCACTGGGTCTGTGTTTGTAAGAGACATTGTGTAACCAGTCCTTCCATGGAAACACTCTCTAAAGTGCAGAACCTTTGTCCCCTTTTCTTCCTTATAACCTTTTTTGAAATTCTTCTTTATCTTCCAGTCAAAGGATGCTTTCAAAGCATTCTCAATTCCAAGAGCTCCACCCTCAATAAGAAATATATAGGGAAGAAAATCAGGACCTGCGACTCTATAAAAGGTGTCCACAAACTCAGCCATTTCAATGGTTATGATATCTGAGTTTGAAGGCTTGTGGAGAGCAACTCTGGCAATCTTTTGCACAAAGCTTTCATCGGTTATCTTGGGATGATTGTAGCCCACAGGGTTTGATGCAAAAAAGGAGAAAAGGTCAAGGTATTTTTTACCATATTTTGAATCATAAGCCCATACTCCATGGCTCCTCTCAAGATCAAGGACAAGATCAAAATGGTCAATTAACATATGCGATGCTACAATTTCAAAAGCTCTTTGAGGTGAAAATCTATTCATTGTCATTCCTCCTTATCATTTTTTTCTGAGGAAAGGGGGAGAGAAATTGTTTCTTTCGAGGTTGAAAGGACAATATAAGTCCTTGTCTGCCTCACTCCCTCTATGGAATTCAAAACATTTATGACGAAATTCTCGAGACTCTCAATATTTGAAACTCTTACTTTTAGGTGGAAGCTGAAATCACCAGTAATCCTGTGACACTCCTGAACCTCTTCATGCTCATTCATAATCTCCATAAATCTATCCTCATATTTTGGGTGCTCGACAAAAACATCAATGAAAGCGGTCATGTTAACATTTAACTTTTTGGGATCCAAAATAGCTGTGTATTTCTTAATAGCTCCGCTCCTCTCGAGCTTCTTAATTCTCTCATTTACCGCAGCAAGGGAAAGATTAACAGCTGAT
>CAYSCS010000034.1:0-16566 GCA_964429695.1 uncultured Eubacteriales bacterium | reverse complement strand
CCTTTTGGAGTTTCAGCTTGAGGGTGAAACTTCTCGGTTTTTTCATGATGCCTCTATGTTCCCAGTTTCTTGGGGAAAGAGATGCTTCTTTTTTATAAGATGAAAAAATATCACCCGTTAAGCGAATATATTCAAGGCACAAGGCTTTCTTTGACTGCGCTCCAAGCCTTGGATAAAATAAAATAAATGAAAGTAAGGATAAAATTCTTCGGTCAATTTTCCTCCCAAGGAGAAAAGCTAAAAGAGGGGGAAATGGAAGTGAAGAAGGGAGCGCTACTCAAAGATTTGATTGAGATTTTGGGTATCCCTGAGCGAGAATTAGGTCCCGTTTTCATCAATAAAAAACATGGTTTTCGAGATTCACCTTTGAGCGAAGGGGATTCGGTCAGCTTTTTCCCTCCGATTGGAGGGGGATAGAAGTTAAAAATTGATTATTCCCTCATTTTTAAGTTTCAAGAATTGCTCCTTTACTCGATGAGGCAACCATTTTCGAGTAGCGAGAGAGATAACCTTCTTCAATTTCAGGTGCTCGGCCTTTCCATTTTTTCCTGCGCCGTGCCAGTTCTTTTTCGCTTACTTGGAGGTTAAGGATTTTTTCAGGGATATCAATAAGGATGATATCCCCATCTTCGACCAGGGCAATCGGCCCTCCTTCAGCCGCTTCTGGTGAAACATGGCCTATGGCTGCTCCCCTCGTTGCTCCGCTAAAACGACCATCAGTCACTAAGGCTACCTCTTCACCTAGGCCTGCTCCTACGATTGCCGATGTTGCAGAAAGCATTTCCCTCATTCCAGGTCCTCCCTTAGGCCCTTCATAACGAATGACAACAACATCGCCGCTTTTTATTTCAGCGTTGAGGATAGCCTGGACGGCATCTTCTTCTTTATCAAATACTCTTGCTCTGCCCTTTCTCTTGAGCATCTGCGGCGAGACTGCGACCCTTTTTACCACCGCTCCTTCGGGAGCGAGGTTACCTTTGAGGATGGCAATTCCTCCTTCAGGGTGGATGGGGTTATCTAATCCCCTTATTATTTCTTCATTTTTTATCTTTGCTTGCTTGAGATTGTCACGCAAGATTTTTCCCGTAACTGTCATCACCTCAAGATTCAAGAGTTTCCCTTCAGCTAGCCGTTTCATTACCGCCTGCACTCCTCCTGCGAGGTGGAAGTCCTCAAGGTGATAGGGACCCGCAGGGCTTAGGCTACAGAGATGAGGTACTGTATCGCTTATTTCTTGAAAGATTTCGAGCGAGAGAGGAAGCTTGGCTTCTCTAGAGATTGCCAGTAGATGGAGAATCGTGTTTGTGGATCCCCCAAGCGCCATATCTACGGCAATGGCATTTTTGAATGCTTCGAGAGTTGCGATCTCGCGGGGTCGGATATTCTTTCTGAGAAGCTCCATGACCTTGATGCCTGTGAGTTTGGCAAGTTCAATCCGTGCTCCTTCGACTGCGGGAATAGTTCCGTTTCCAGGTAAGGCAAGACCTAATGCTTCAGCGAGACAATTCATAGAATTAGCTGTGAACATCCCCGCACAAGACCCCCAACCAGGACAGCAGGATTTTTCAAGTTCAGATAGTTCCTCTTCGCTCATTTTTTTTGTGCTCACGGCTGCCACTGCTTCCCAGGCCGTGGAGAGGTCGATTTTTCGGCCTCTCCAGATTCCTGAAAGCATAGGACCTCCACTGATGATGATTGAGGGAACATTAAGACGCAGGGCTGCCATCATCATTCCCGGAGTAATCTTGTCACAGTTGGTAATCATTACCAGGGCATCGAAAGGATGAGCCATAGCCATGAGTTCGATAGAATCAGCGATAATCTCCCGGCTGGGGAGGACATACTTCATTCCTCGATGACCCATGGCAAGACCATCGCAAATGCCAATGGTGGAGAAGAGCAGAGGTGTTCCACCCGCCATCGAAATTCCACGCACCACCGCATCTGCGATTGTGTTGAGGTGGATGTGACCGGGAATAATCTGATTGAAGGAGTTTGCTACTCCAATTAAGGGTTGCTCTATCTCCTTTTTGCTATAGCCCATAGCATAAAAGAGTGCTCGATGCTGCGCTCTCAGCAGACCTTTTTTCATTTCATCGCTTCTCATTTTTTCTCTCCTTTTGGTTTAAAATTAATAAATATATATTTTTTGTCTCTTATCTATGCGGTTTGGATTCCTGAAGGCATTCCCAATTTTCCCTCAAGAAAATATTTTTCTAATTTTTAGGTGGAAATATTTTCTTTTTTATCGTTTTTTTTAAAGACTTCATTTTCATCTCTTATTCACGAAAATCATTGAGATAGATTTCAACTTTTTTTGGATTTTTAGGGACATCTTTGAGCGAAGAAACAATTGCTTGAACCACATTGGCCACTATATTTCTTACGAATCTATTAATCGGGATTTTTTTCTCTTGCACACTCAGCGTGCAACCTCCTTCTCCGTTTATTTTGAGTGAAATTTGCTGGCGCGTTTCAGGAATTCCTTTCAGAGAGTCCAAAATTCCAAGGATGATATTCCTAACGAAATTTTTTACATAATCATTAAGGGGGATTAATTTTCCATCTACCTTTATTTCCATTATGTCTTGCCTAGTGAGACTCACTTTCTCCTCTTATTTATTTATATTTAAATCATAGAAATTAATTTCTCTTTTGAAATCGTATTCTTAAAAAAATATCCGAAAATAAAATTTTTGTAAATTTTAATCTTCAGTTTAAAGAAAGCAAAAAACTCTAGATTTTAAACTTATCCCTTCTGAGAGAGTAATGTTTTTTATTTTCTCTTGACCCTCAAGATGAGACCAGCATTTTTCCTTGACTGAAAATATAAGATATGCAATCATATCATCTCATCAATTGCCTAACATTCTAAGTTTAAGTCTTTCTAAATTTTAAACTTCAAGAAGAGGAGGTCATAAAATGGTGGGTGTCGTTGGCTACGGTTCCTATATTCCGCGCCACAGGATAAAAGTAGAAGAGATAGCCAAAATCTGGGGAGCGGACGCACTGAGTTATAAAAAGGGATTGATGCTTGAAGAAAAGTCTGTTCCTGCTCCTGACCAGGATACTATCACCATGTCAGTTGAGGCAGCAAAGAATGCCTTGAAAAGAGCCATGATCGACCCTAAAGAGATTGGTGCAGTCTACGTTGGCTCTGAGTCCCATCCTTATGCTGTCAAACCGAGCGGTACAGTGGTGGCAGAGGCTCTGGGTGCCACTCCCGAAGTCCACACTGCAGATTTTGAATTTGCATGTAAGGCAGGCACAGAGGGTATGTATGTGGCTCTTAACCTGGTCAAGGCCGGTGATATCAAGTATGGATTGGCTATAGGGGCCGATACTTCCCAGGGAGCGCCGGGCGATGCGCTTGAGTATTCGACTGCAGCCGGAGCAGCTGCCTTTATTTTTGGTAAAGAGAAGCTCATTGCCAAGGTCCTGGAAACATACTCATTCATGACTGATACTCCAGACTTCTGGCGTCGTGAATATCAATACTACCCTCAACATGGAGGTCGTTTTACCGGAGATCCTGCCTATTTCAAGCATATCATAGGCGCAGCTCAGGGCATCATGAAAAAGGCAAAGATGAAGCCTTCCGATTTTAACTACGTCATCTTTCATCAGCCAAACGGAAAATTCCCGCTCAGGGTAGGAAAGATGCTCGGTTTCCAAAAAGAACAGATTGAACCTGGATTATTGGTGAACAAACTGGGTAACACTTATTCTGGTTCATCGCCGATGGGCTTGACGGCAACTTTTGATATTTCAAAACCAGGAGATGTTATTCTTCTAGTTTCGTTTGGCTCAGGTGCAGGGAGTGATGCCTTTATATTTGAGGTAACAGAAAGGATTGATGAGGTGAGGGATTTGGCTCCAAGGACAAGATACATGCTCGAGAATAATAGGAAATACATAGATTATGGCGTGTATGCAAAATTCCGTCAGAAGATAAAAATGGCTGATTAGGAGGGAATGATGAGAGAGGTTGCTATCATCGGAGTTGGGATGACCAAATGGGGAGAGCTCTGGGAGAAGTCTCTGCGCACAATCTTTGTGGAGACCGCTCTTCTGGCTATGGATGATGCTGGAGTTGACCATCTTGATTCAATTTATGTTGGCTCTATGTCTTCCGGGCTATTTGTCGGTCAGGAGCATATCGCCTCGCTCTTGGCTGATTATCTCGGTCAGATTCCAGTCCCGGCTACAAGGATTGAATCAGCTTGTGCTTCGGGAGGGCTTGCTTTAAGAGCAGGATTCATCGAAGTTGCTTCTGGGTTGAGTGATATCGTCCTTGTGGGTGGAGTGGAGAAGATGACCGACCTCAGCGGGTATGAAGCAACCTATGCCCTTGGAACGGCTGCTGACCAGGAATATGAAGGGTATCATGGGATAACTTTCCCCGGTCTCTATGCTTTAATAGCAAGGGCTCATATGGAAAAATATGGGACAACAAGGGAACAACTAGCCATGGTGGCAGTCAAGAATCACAACAATGGCTCAAAAAACCCATTGGCTCAATTTCCCATGAAAATTACAGTTGAGGATGTTCTTAATTCAGTTCTTGTTGCTGATCCGCTCAGGGTGCTTGATTGCTCCCCTATCACAGATGGAGCAGCAGCTGCTATTCTCTGCCCTTTGGAGCTTGCCCGGAAGATGAAGAAGCCGGTGATTAAGATAATCGGTTCCGGTCATGCTACAGACACAATCGCTTTAAACTCGAGGAGAGATCTAACCTGGATTCAATCCACCTATGAAGCTGCTCGGAGGGCATATGCCATGGCAGATAAAAAGCCAGAAGATATCGACTTTGTCGAGGTCCACGATTGCTTCACCATTGCGGAGATATGTGTGCTTGAGGCGCTCGGCCTTGTAGAGAGGGGAAAAGGAGGTAGAGCTGTTGAGGAAGGATACACTTCTTTAGAGGGGAAAATTCCTGTCAATACAAGCGGAGGCCTCAAGGCCAAAGGTCACCCTGTGGGAGCAACAGGAGTGGCTCAGGTGGTTGAGGTTGTGAAACAGCTCAGAGAAGAAGCGGGAGAGAGACAGGTGAAAAATGCTCGAATAGGAATGACTCAGAACATGGGAGGGAGCGGCGGAAGCAGTGTGGTCCACATTTTTGAAAGAGAATAGGAAAGGAGGGAAAAATGTCCACACCATCCAGATACTGGAGAGAGATTCCTCAGAGATACAGGCTTGAGGCAAATAAATGTCCTGACTGTGGCTTAATTTTCTTTCCTCCCCGTCTCCTTTGTCCCCAATGCAAGAAGAGAGAGCTGGAATTTACCCGATTGGCAGAGGCGGGAAAAGTGATTTCTTATACCATCATCAGAGTTCCCCCTCATCAATTCTCTGACCAGGCTCCTTATGCCGTGGGAATCGTTGAGCTGGATGATGGAGTGAAGCTCACTGGGCAAATTGTCGACTGTGATTTCGATGAGTTGAAGATTGGAAAGAGGGTAAGGATAGAGTTTAGAAAGATCTTCCAGCATGGAGAATCTGGGATAATCTGTTACGGATATAAATTCGTGCCTGAGTGAAACTACTTTTCTCCTCGATTCCTGGTGCTTCCTCAATTTCTGTCATATAATTAAATGAAAAGATAATCAGGGTTCATGGAGAGAGGGACATGTATCGAATAGAGAGCAAACTCGACACTCATAGCCAGGAATATAAAGAGAATTACGAACATCACAAGAGGCTTGTCTCAGAGTACAAGGAAAGGCTTGCCCAGGTCCAGAAGGGAGGTCCAGAGAAATACAGGCAGTTGCATAAAAGCCGGGGAAAGCTTCTGGTAAGAGAAAGGATAGAAAGGCTTTTTGACAAAAATACTCCTTTTCTGGAGTTTTCACCACTGGCTGCTTGGGATCTCTATGATAACGAAGCCCCATCTGCGGGAATCATTACCGGAGTTGGGGTCATTCACGGTCGTGAAGTTCTGGTTGTAGCCAATGATGCCACTGTCAAGGGTGGAACTTATTACCCCATGACTATCAAAAAACATATCAGGGCTCAAGAAATTGCTCTCAAGAATCGGCTTCCCTGTATTTATCTCGTTGACTCAGGGGGAATCTTTCTTCCCCTTCAAAGCGGGACTTTTCCTGATAAAGAACATTTCGGGAGAATTTTCTACAATCAAGCAAGGCTTTCTGCTCTCGGAATTCCTCAGATATCCGTGGTCATGGGCTCCTGCACAGCTGGAGGAGCATATGTTCCGGCTATGAGCGATGAAACGGTAATCGTCAGACAGCAGGGGACGATCTTTATCGGAGGACCGCCTCTTGTTAAGGCTGCAACTGGAGAGGAGGTTACCGACGAAGAACTTGGAGGTGCTGATGTTCATTGCCGCATTTCTGGAGTCTCCGATTATTATGCGCTCAACGATGAGCATGCCCTTGAAATATGCAGAAACATAGTGGAAACCCTTGACGCTCCTCAGAAGTTCCTGCTTGATGTGGCAGAACCTGAAGACCCCTACTATGACCCTGAAGAACTGTATGGAATAGTCCCTAAGGACTTAAGAAAGCCATTTGATATGAGGGAAATAATCGCCCGAGTGGTCGATGGAAGCCGTTTTCAGGAGTTCAAAGAGCTTTATGGACAGACCCTTGTCTGCGGATTCGCGAGGATAATGGGGTATCCGGTGGGAATCCTCGCAAATAACGGAGTTCTCTTTTCCGAGAGTTCAGTCAAGGGAGCTCATTTTGTTACCCTTTGTGCGATGAGAAAAATCCCCCTTATCTTCCTTCAGAACATTACAGGATTCATTGTGGGAAAACAGTATGAACATGGAGGGATAGCCAAGGATGGGGCAAAAATGGTGCATGCAGTGGCGAATGCCGATGTGCCGAAATTCACCGTGATCATCGGTGGATCTTACGGTGCGGGTAATTATGCCATGTGCGGAAGAGGCTACGAGCCGAGACTGCTCTGGATGTGGCCATGTGCTCGAATCAGCGTCATGGGAGGGGAACAGGCTGCGAACGTGCTGGTAACGGTCAAAGTGAAAAGGCTCAGAGAACAGGGAAAAGAACTGAGCGAAGAAGAAATAGAAAAGATGAGAAAGCCAATTCTTGAGAAATATGAATATGAGGCAAGTCCTTATTTCAGCACCGCCCGCATCTGGGACGATGGGATTCTTGACCCTCTTGAGACAAGAGAAGCACTCGCATTGGGGATTTCTATGAGCCTGAATGCTCCTATTCCCGATTACAAGGTAGGGATTTTCAGGATGTAAGATGGAAAAAGATGGATTCAAAACCATAACCTTCGAGAAGAAAGAAGAAGTTGTTAGGGTAACTCTCAACCGTCCTGAGGTTCATAATGCCTTCAATTCAGAGATGATTGATGAGCTTTCCCGGGCATTCAAGAGGATAAAGGAAGATGGGAAAGTGAGGGTGGCGATCCTTACTGGAGCGGGTAAGTCTTTTTGCGCAGGGGCCGATATAAACTGGATGAGAGAAATCATCAACTTTTCCTTTGACCAGAACCTTGAAGAATCATTGGCTCTGGCAGAGGTTCTTCATCAGATATATATGCTTCCCAAGCCAACTGTAGCCATGGTGAATGGAACCGCCATAGGCGGGGGAACTGGTTTTCTTTCGGTCTGTGATATTGCCGTGGCTTCAGAAGAGGCAAGATTTGGGTTGAGCGAAGTAAAGATAGGGCTTGTTCCTGCAGCCATATCTCCCTATGTGATCAGGAGAATAGGAGAATTTCGAGCAAGGGAATATTTCCTCACCGGAGAGAGAATCTCTGCCCAAAAAGCGATGGAGATAGGACTCGTAAATGAGGTTTTTCCTCCTTCAAAGCTGGAGAGAAGAGTTGAGGAGCTTGTGGAGAGTCTATTGAGTTCGGGTCCAGAGGCTGTGGCAAGTTGTAAGGAGTTAATTCAAAGAGTCCCCAGAATGAGCTTTGAGGAAGTGAAAAAATATACCGCGGAGATGATTGCCCGCCTGAGGGTAAGCGAGGAAGGGCAGGAAGGAATGGCTGCTTTTCTGGAAAAGAGAAAACCTAACTGGGTCAGAGGGAGGAGAAGAGAAGGAGTGTAAAAAAAGAGGAATGAGTACCTGGAGATAGAAAAAATTAGGGGAGAAAATCTTTAAAGAAGTTTCTTTACTCAAACTCAGAAGAGAGACTCATGTTTAAGAAAATATTGATTTCAAATCGAGGTGAGATAGCGGTAAGAATCATCAAAGCTTGCCAGGAGCTTGGAATCCGGACGGTTGCGGTTTATTCAGAAGCAGACAGGAAGAGTCTTCATGTTCAGTTGGCAGATGAGGCTGTGTTGATTGGTCCGGCACCCGCCATCGAAAGCTACCTCAACATGGAAAATATAATTCGTGCTGCTCATCAAAGCAGTGCCGAAGCCATCCATCCAGGATACGGGTTTCTTGCCGAAAATCCAGAGTTTGCTCGCTTATGTGAGAGAGAAAAGATTGTCTTCATAGGTCCGAATTCAAGGGCTCTTGAGCTTGTAGGAGACAAGGTTCGGTCGCGTCAGACTATGGAAAAGGCAGGAATTCCTATCATTCCTGGGATGAAGAGGATTCCCAAGGAAATCTCAGAATTTGATGAAGAGGCTCAAAAAATCGGTTATCCGCTGATGATTAAAGCCTCCGCTGGAGGAGGGGGGAAGGGAATGAGGATAGTTTGGGAAGAGGCGGAGTTGAGGAGTTCTGTTGAGGCGGGAATGAGAGAGGCAAAATCTGCGTTCGGAGATGAATCTGTATATCTCGAGAAATACATAGAAGAACCCCGTCACGTAGAGTTTCAGGTGCTTGCGGATAATTACGGGAACATAGTCCACCTCTTCGAGAGAGAATGCTCCATTCAAAGAAGACATCAGAAAATAGTCGAGGAAACACCTTCCCTTGCCCTCAACCCTGAACTTCGTCATAAAATGGGAGAAACTGCTAAAAAAGTGATTCAAATCTCTGGCTACAACAATGCAGGCACTGTGGAATTTCTCCTGGATAAAGATAAAAAATTTTATTTCCTCGAAGTAAACGCTCGGCTTCAAGTAGAACATCCTGTGACTGAGCTTGTTACAGGGATCGATATTGTTCACCAGCAAATAAGAATCGCCGCGGGCGAGAAGCTCAGGTTTAGCCAGGAAGATATAACTCAGAAAGGTCATTCCCTCGAATGTCGGATATATGCAGAAGATCCGGCTAAAAAATTCCTCCCTTCTTCAGGCAAAATAATTTTCCTTAAAGAGCCTCGAGGACCAGGAGTCCGTCATGATTGTGGAGTTTATTCAGGCTGGGAGGTTCCCATTTACTATGATCCCATTCTTGCCAAGCTGATTGTTTGGGCAGAGACAAGAGAGATGGCTTGCCAGAGGATGATTAATGCCTTGAATGATTATGTTATCCTGGGCATAAAGACAACCATAGATTTCTTGAAAGATGTCATCAGTCACCCACAATTTCGAGCAGGAAAGACGACGACAGCCTTCATCGAGCGCTACTTTTCAGAATGGGAAGGAAGAAAATCAGATGAAAACCTTACTCTGGCTTTGCTTGCAGCAGCTTTTACAAGCCTTGAAACCCAGACTTCCCGCGATAGGTTTATGAGCGCCAAAAAGGAATCCTTCTCACCCTGGAAGAGCCTCGGCTCATGGCGCATAGGAGGAAAATGAGATGGAATTTGAGTTCCAGGTTGAGAAGAATCTTTACAAGATTAGCCTGGAGAAGAAGAATGAGAAATTCCTCGTAAAACAGGGGGAGAAGAGATTTGAAGCAGACCTTCACCTGATTTCACCTAATGTTCTTTCTTTAATCATAGAAGGCCGTTCGAGCCTCATCTATTTAGCAGAAGAGAAAGGGAAGTGGTATGTATTTGTAGATGGTCAGCACTATCTCGTTGAGGTTCCTTCAGAGACCCGCACTGAATTTCAAAAAAGAGAGGAAGGGGATAAGAAAAGCCTCCTGCTGATAAAGGCTCCAATGCCAGGGAAGGTAATCAAAATAAATGTGACCGAGAAGCAGGAGGTGCGGAGGAATCAGACCCTGGCTATAGTAGAAGCGATGAAGATGGAAAATGAGATAAAATCTTCAATCGAAGGTTATGTGAAAAAGATTTTTGTCTCTCCAGGGGAGCTTGTCGACTCAGAGCGACCTCTGATTGAGCTTGGATTCAAGGAAAAGGTAGAATAAAGAAACATTATTTTCCTTATGATTATGACGTTGAAGCATTCTTGATTGAGGGGAAGAAAGAAGGGGATTTCTAACTTTAAGTTGAGGATTTCTTCGAAATTTAATCTTCCATATTTAGAAAGAAAAAATAATGGCCAAAATGCAACCTTTTCAGAAAGAAGTTAGTTTGAAAGAATCGAGAATGGATGAGAAAGAGCTTATAGGAAGAGTGCAGCATGGAGATGAAATGGCTTTTGCAGAGATAGTAAGGATTTATAAAGATAAGATAGTCAATTTTCTCTGGCAACTTACGGGAGATTACCAGAGAGCAGTAGATTTATCCCAGGAGACTTTCATGAGAGTTTATTTTAAGGCACGAAAATACAAACCCATTGCACCTTTTTCCTCCTGGGTTTATTCCATTGCTTCCAATCTAGCGAAGACAGAAATGAGAAAAATTCGCCGTTTTTCCACAGTCTCTCTTGATGACGTTAAGAATAAAATAGCAGATAACTCTTCCCTCAGAAATTCTCAAAACGATGATCTTTCCCAAGCCTTGCATGATGCCTTGAGAGCACTCCATCCGCGTTATCGGATTCCTCTCATCCTCAAGGATGTTGAGGGTTTTTCTCAGGAAGAAATAGCCGAAATTCTGAAGAAGCCCGTTGGTACTATCAAAGCGAGAATAAGCCGAGGCAGGGTGTATCTGAGGAAAGAGTTAGAAAAAAAAGAAATAGATATAAATCATGAAAAAAAGAAAATGGAGAACCAATATGGAAGAGTCGAATCTTTTTAAAAATCTGATCAAGGTTAAGGCTCCTTTAAATTTTGAAGAGAAGGTGCTCCATGAGCTCTCTTTAAGGAAAAAGAAGAGGGCAATCATAAAATACCTGCGGCTCTCGTTCGCCGGAGCGTTCTGTTTTTTCCTGGTTGTATTTTTTACTTTCAACATCATAATCCACCCCCAGAGGGAGTCTTCACGCATAGCAGGGATTGAAAGAGCCTCTCCTTCGCTTTCAACCGGCTATGGATTGAGAGAGGAAACGAGAGAGAGAGAATTTATTCCTGTAATTGAGACTCTTGATTTCAGGAAAGAGGCTCAGATTTCCGGCCAGCCACAGACAATCTACATTTTGGAACAGATTTCTGAAAAAACACGAGAAGAATTGAAATATTAAGGAGGTTAATAAAGATGACTTATAAAATAAAGACTATTTTTATCATAACCCTAATTTTGCTTGTTCTCTTCTTTAGTTTGAATGCGGCAGAGCCTTCCTCCGCTGCCAGTTTAGAAGAAAAGAAAATTGAAGGAATTGCCGAAAGAGTCTTCCCTTCTGTAGTTAAAGTCGAGTCGCGTAATAGGACAAGAAAAGTGGCTACTGGTGTCGTCATTGATAAGGATGGATGTATCGTCACCACGGCCTTAATTTCCCCTCGAGATGAGGAGATATTCATCACTACTTCAGAAGGGAAGCGATACGAAGCTGAATTTTTGGGTATGGATTCAGTTACTCACCTTGCCCTACTTCAAGTAAAAAAGAGCGGACTTCCTCCCATTAAGACTGGGACGACCAAAGACCTTTCACCTGGTTCATGGATAGGAGTTGTCTCCATCTCACCTGAGAATACCCCTTCCATAACTCAGGGAATCGTAAGCTCTATTTCTCAGGATAAATTGCGTCTGAATATCTGGGTTATTCCTGGCTCAAGCGGGAGTCCGGTCGTTGATTCTGAGGGTAAGATGGTGGGATTATTGAGAGGAATCTATGCCGAGGACATGCCAGTATTTTTCGAGTTTAGAGAAAGAGAACACGTTGGGACTGGTTATGTCTTCAGCAGGGCAGAGGCCCCTTCCTCGGGTATGGCTTTAGCTGTCCCAGTCGCAATTGTGGAAGAAATCTCTTCTCAAATAAAGAAGAAAGGAAAGGTGGAAAGAGGATGGCTCGGAGTTTCCATTGTTGAGGATGAAGAAGGAAGAGTGGTTATAACTCGAGTAGAGAGGGAAAGCCCTGCAGAGCTAGCAAGGCTCGAAAAAGGGGACATCATTCTTAAGTTCGATGGAAAAGAAGTCACGGGCTCAAGTATGCTTGCCTATGAGATTAAGAGCCGCAAACCAGGTGAGAATGTTGTTCTCACTATTGAGAGAAATGGGAAGAAGAAAGAGATTGAGGTGAAGCTCGGAGAATTGCCTGAAGCGGAGATCAAACGTGAGCTCGAGTTGAGGTTCCCCCGTCTTTTCCCCCATCTTCCTCCTCGTCCACCTGAAGAACCGGGAAGTAGATATTACCGCTTTTTTGAAAAAAGAAAATTCATCGGAGTTTACCTGCAGGAGCTGACCGAGGAACTCTCAGAGCATTTTGGAATTGAAAAAGGAAGGGGACTTCTGGTTTCAAAGGTGAGTAAGGGAAGTCCGGCAGAAAAAGCAGGGATAAAAGTAGGAGATGTTATCGTCAAGGCAGATGGCAAACGAGTGGAGAGAGTTGAGGAGTTAGTAGAAATCATCCAGGATAAAAATAGAGGAGAAAAGATAAAGATTGAATTTCTGAGAGAGAGAAAAATGATGAGTGTTGATGCTGGAGTAGAAGAGGAGGAAGAAGGAGACTGGAGGCACTACTGGCCTTTCTGGGAAGAATCCGCAAGAACCTTGAAGAGGGATTACGAAATTTTCAAAGAGCGCTATGGTGATGAATATAAAAAAACTATGGAGAGGCTGAACCGAGAACTCAAAAAGCTTAAAGAGGAAGCTTCGGAAAAGAGCGCGGAAGCATTAAAAAAATGGAAAGAATATTTCTTTAAAGCAGAAGCTATAAGAATATAAACTGCTCGAGCTTAAATGAGCAGAGAGAGCTCCCCATTTTTTCCCAGCTAAGAGTTAATTTTAACTAAAGACGAAGCCATTTTTTCATCAAGCTTTTAAATTCAGAGGAGGGTAGCCTCTTCTTTATGAAAAGACCTCTTTCTTTTCTTTGTCTAAGCGCCTCAAAAAGAATGATGCCCACAGCCACAGAAAGGTTGAGACTCTGAGTCATTCCCAACATCGGGATTTTAATCACATAGTCTGAGAGGGTTAGGGCATCAGAGGAAATTCCCTCTGCTTCGTTTCCAAATGCGATGGCAATGGGTTGGGTATAATCAAGAGCCGTGTAGGGGAGAGCATCGTCCCTGAGCGACGTGGATGCAATTTTTAATCCTTTCTGTTTGAGCGAGTTCAGGCATTCTGAAGTTGAGTGATAATAATGAAATTTGAGCCATCTTTCAGCTCCGGTGGTGATGGCTTCGTGGATGGGGAAAGGCTCATCCTTTAAAGAAATGATATCCACATTTAGGACACCCGCTGCATCACAGGTGCGAAGGACTGCACTTGCGTTGTGGGTGTTCTCTACTTCCTCAAGCACAATTCTTAAGTCAGGTTGACGGAGGGAGAGAACCCTCTTTACCTTTTCTATTCTATCCTTTGTTGGCACTCTAAAAATATAACAGAGAGATTTACCCGAGGTAAAGAGTGAAAATATTTTTAAAGAAGGAAAAAGATAGAAGACATTTGACTCTGTAACTTAGAGCCAACCTTTTGCACCTTTACTCCGCTGGGTCTCAATCCTCATCCCTACATTCTTGACGAGTGTTTGCTCGGGAAAGAGCAAAAGTAATATCCGAGAGTTACCCTAAGCGCAGTCCTTTTTCTCTAAAGTTAATTACCCATAAATTTTTTACTACGATCGTTTCGCCTTAAGGGAAAATTAATCAGGGAGCGAAGAATTTTAAGCCGAATTTAAAAAATTTCTATTTTTCTCTCACTTCAAGTATAATTTTTCGTCCCAACCTCCTTCGCCCGCTTTTCCTTTAAGAAACCTCCTAAAAGCCGCCTCTGCCGGCGGCGAAAGCAAATTTTTCTCCCCTTCCAGGTGACCCTGCCTAATAAATAGGTATACACCAGGGAACGAAAGAATATAAAAATAAAGAAACTAAGCGGGAGCGGATAGAAGATGGCTGTGGCTAAACCGAAATTCCCCAGTTGAATTAAGACCCAATATATCTGGCCTGCGTATAATAAATACAAGCCAGCCCAAAATAGCACAAGGATCAAATTGTAATTAATTAATCCCTTTATCAAGTTCAGGGGCAATGACAAGCAGACCGTAATCAAGGCAAAAGAAAGCAGCAGACCCACAAGGTTAGAAGAAAAGGCGCCGCTGGCAAAGTTCTTTGTCCAGCCATCGACGAGTTGACGAAGACCTTGAGGATACATGCGAAAAGAAATCGTTCCTTTTCCTGCAAACAGATGAACTGGAATCTTCTTTTGAATGAATCTCCGGCCAAGTGCGATATCTTCCAGGATCTCAGTTCGTACTGATTCATGTCCTCCCACAGAAAAATAATCCTTCCGCGAGCATAACAAGCAAGGACCATAAGCGCCCATCGGTTTAGTTAAACCTCGAAAGAGAAGAGAAATATTCATGTTGAAAACAAGGATTAGATTAAAAAAAGCAGAAAGCTTTTCATAATGGCGCCGAAGGGAATGATATGGCTGAATCGAAACGAGCCCATGATGCATGTCAAACGCTCGGGCAAGAAGGAAAAGAGCTTCTTTTTCTAAAACAGTATCAGCATCAAGGAAAAGAAATAAATCGCCTTTGGCCCTTTTGGCTCCCGTCCAGCATGCCCAATTTTTACCTAACCAGCCCTGAGGGAGGTCAGGGGCCTGAATAACCTTGGCCCCAAACTTTGCAGCCAGCGAGGCTGTTCTGTCTTCTGAATGGTCATCGACCACGATTATTTCTTTGGGCATCAGAGATTGCTTACTTATAGAATTTAATAATGAGCCAAGCACCATCTCTTCATTTCTTGCTGGAATAATCACAGATATGCGAGGATTAAAGGCATTATCTTCTAAACGGTCACTTTCTGGGAAGATACTCTTCCCCACAACAGGCATCTTTCTGAAAATAACTGTGGTAATAATCAAGATACTCAAGGGAAGAAGAGAAGAATAAAGGTTAATTTGCACGATATAATTTTAGTCCAAATATAATATTAGGCAAACATCTTGACCTCTACAAATAGTATAAAATAATTTTTATTGATATTTTTTTTATATTTTATAAACTTAATCTAGCGAATAAACCTTGATCGTAACTAAGGGGGAGATGAAAATGAGCCGCTTTTTTCCTATTTTACGAAGCTTGAGCTTAGCTCTATTAGCAATCATGGTTAGTTTTCCTCCGTTAGAGGCAGCCGGCCGCTGGACCTTTGGGCTGAAGGTTGCCTATAATCGAGGACAGCTTCATGGCGAAGAGACCGAACCTGGCTTTCAAGTAGAAAATATGGCATTCTCGGCAGTCTCAGCAGGAATTATAACTACTTATAAAATAAACAATTTTTTATCTTTTCAGCCTGAGTTTCTTTACTTTCAGAAGGGTGGTGAATATGAGGTTGGAGTTCCTATTCCCATTCCAGATATTGAAATTAAAGTAAATGATACGCGGCGGCTAAATTACTTCGAGGTGCCGTTGTTGTTAAAATTGTCCATTCCGCTTTCGACTTCAATTCGACCCACTTTTTTATTGGGTCCTTCTCTTGGATTCAATTTAACAGCTAACCTGAGAAGCATGGTTCGGGTGAAAGTTACCAACCTTCAGTTATCGTTTTTAGAAAAAAAAGACATTAGGAAAGAAGCCAATGATTTAGAGTGGAGTCTGATAATTGGCGGCGGGCTTGATTTCCAGCTACCCAGGGGCAAGATAATTATCGACCAGAGATTTTTTTTCGGTCTTAACGCCAACCACTATCAAGTCTTGGTACCTGCCTCTCAATTTGCCGCCCTAGGCTTCCCCATGGCTCAAAATATGACTTATGAACTAAAGATGAATAATTATGTCTTCACTGTTTCTCTGGGATATTTATTTTAGATAAAAATGGTATGCGAAGGCTTACACTTAGCTCTTACGCTTTATTTAAAGCTTCGCATAAGCCGTAATAACACCCAATGACCTGGCCTCTGTCGGGAATGTGAGATGTGACTTGCGATGAACTCAAGGTCTTCCTTCCACCCCTCCTCTTTTGAGCCTTTCTCTTAAGAGCATAAAATTCTGCACGCTCCCCTTGAATCAACAAGATTAAATCTTAATTAAGGAATTGGTTTTCGACTGTAGTAGCGCTAAACTAGCCTCATTGCGTTGATTTTCTCCTCTAAGCATGGCTAGGAAGTATAAGTTGTGACTTAGAGAGATGGCACGTGCTTCCTGAGGCAGAATTACTTTTTTAAGCAACCCTCTCTTTATTTCTCGTATTTTAAGTAGTATTTTTGATGATACTCTTCAGCTCGAAAGAACTCTTCATAGGGAACAATTTCGGTGACGATTTTTTTGCCTCGCCAAGCACTGTTTTTTTCAAGTTCCTCTTTTATTTTCCAGGCTATTTTTCGCTGATC
>CAYSCS010000033.1:0-49966 GCA_964429695.1 uncultured Eubacteriales bacterium | reverse complement strand
GCACACAGAGATGAAATTAATGAAAAGGATGAGCTCTGGGTTTAAGAATGTTGAGGTTTATATAAAAAAATGCTCCTTTCTTTTCTCCCTATCACGCTTATTCCTTTAATCAATTTTTACCACACTTCTTAAGGAGGAGCCAAAAAATTCTTGATTTAAATTTTAATCGAATTTTAGAATATAATAATTTTAGAATATAATATTTTAAAATAATTAAAAGGAGGCCAGGATGAACGGAAAAAAAATCTTCTTGTCTTGGTTTTTGCCTCTTTTATTTCTTATCAATGCCTCAGGCACAAACATTTTCTCTTCTAAAAAGCTTTCACAGCCTGAATATAGGGTGAGGTCAGAGTTCAATGTCTTAGTTCCGATGCGAGACGGGATAAAACTTTCTGCTGATGTTTATCGTCCTGATGCTGAGGGTAAATTCCCTGTGCTTCTTACCAGGACTTACTACGGAAAAAGCAATCGAGATATATTTACTCCTGAGGGAAAGAAATTCATTGAGTACTTTGTCTCAAGAGGTTATGTGGTTGTTATTCAAGATTGCCGAGGCCGTTATGATTCAGAGGGTGAATTTTATATCGAAATCTACGATGCTGAGGATGGAGACGATACCTATAACTGGTGTGGGCGACAGCCTTGGTCAAACGGAAAGATCGGCACTTTTGGCTGTTCCTATGGAGGGTGTATTCAATGGTATTCAGCCCACCTGAGGAATCCTTATTTGAAATGCATGGTTCCCCGCGATGCTACTTCAGACCCCTATTTTGATGGGGGATTCATGAGACAAGGTGTTTATCAGGGCTGGTTAAGCTGGTGTGTAAACACTGCAGGAAGGACATCCCGCAGAGGAAGTTCGGAAAAATTAAATTGGGAAAAAATATACATGAATTTACCCTTGAACAAACTCGATGAATCGATTGGCTTTCATTTTCCCTGGTGGAAAGATTATTTCAAGCATCCTATTTATGATGACTACTGGAAGAAGACAAGTGTTCATGACAAGTACCATCTGATAGATGTCCCTGTGCTCAATATAGGAGGCTGGTATAGTGATTCTGACATCATGGGAACCATCAGAAATTTCCTTGGAGTTTTTAAAAATGGGTATTCAGATAGAGGAAGAAAGAGTCAAAGACTTCTCATAGGCCCCTGGAGTCATTGCAGCTCAGAAACCAAAGTGGGGGAAATCGATTTTGGCCAGAAGGCTGAAGTGGATTTCAATGAATTACATCTTCTCTGGTATGATTATTGGCTTAAAGGGATTGAGAATGGAATCATGGATGAACCACCGCTAAAGATATTCGTGATGGGGATGAACGATTGGATAACCTCTTCTGATTGGCCTCTTCCGGGTACAAAATTTACTGAGTTTTATTTTCACAGTAAAGGACGTGCAAACTCCCTGATAGGAGATGGCATTCTCAATACTACTCCCCCTGCTTCTGAACCCCCAGATAGATTCACCTTTGATCCTTCCCATCCTGTGCCAAGTAGTGTTAACTCAGAATCAGGGAATCATGATTCTCTAGACCAAAGGCCAATGGAAAGAAGAGACGATGTCCTAGTATATACTTCTCAACCTCTTGCAGAAGATTTAATGGTAGTCGGTCCAGTAAAAATTATTCTCTACGCCTCCTCTTCCGCTGTGGATACAGATTTTACTGGAAAGTTAGTAGATGTTCATCCCAATGATTTTGCTCAATATCTGACATGTGGCATTGTCAGGGCACGTTATCGAGATTCTTATGAGAAGCCAACCCTAATTGAGCCTCAAAAAATATATAAATATGAAATTGATCTTTGGGCAACAGGTAACCTTTTCAAAAAAGGACACAGAATAAGAGTTGAAATTTCAAGTAGCAATTATCCAACTTTCCTGCCCAACACTAACACAGGAAAAGATATAGGAAGTGATACAGAGAGGAAAATAGCACGACAGACTATCTACCATGACTCCAAGCATCCATCTTATATCATCCTCCCTGTCTTTCAGCCTGATTAATAAAATATTGTGAATTTCCTCAAATTAGTGGATAAAAATATGGAGAAGAAAAAAGACAAGAAAGAGAATAACTTCTTTTAGGTTAAAATTAATAAAAGCACATAATTAAGAGACTGAGCCTTCATCATCTAATTAAAATTGTGGCTCTTTGCGCTAAGTCTTCCTTAATTTCATCTTTCAGTTACCTGCGCGGGGGGAACTATGATTTTATAACCCTATTTTTTAACTTAGATTGGGGATAAATTAAACGTTTTTCTTCACTCTTTAATTTGTGAAAAGAGATCTTTTTGCTCTAACAATGAAATTAGTCTCTTTTATTCCTGAGGCAATTACTTTTCTTGAATTTAGAAGTAGAATCTTATTGAAGCTCTATAGGACCTTCCATCGTTGACCCCCGTTGCCTTTCCGAAATTGGGGCTATCGACTCTTGACTCAACTGCTAATTCTACCCCCCGATTAAGAGCATTGAAAACATCTAAGATTAACCCCAACCTCATTCTCTCTGTGAAGCTAAAAATTTTCTCAAGCCTAAGACTGAGGTCAATTGTGGGAGGAACCCTATTAGAGCCCCTTGGGTCTAAGAAGACGCTTGGACGCCCGCTAACAGGAGCTCTTATGTATCTTGTCCAGTTGTTTCCTGTTTCATAAGTGAATCTTGGACTCAAGCTGAAGCCTAAGGGGAGAAGGAATGTTCCATAGACCTTTATCACATGAGTAGGGTCATTTGGCAAATTTCCATATGCATTTATTTGGCTGTTAGGATTTAGATATCTTGTTCCGCCTGTAGACCCGCCGGCATAAGTGTTGTCATGATTTCCTTTTGCTTGGCCATAAGAATAATGAGCGTGAAGCATCCAACCCTGAGAAAACCTTTTGTTGATATAAAAGGAAAAACCCGTGTATTTGTTTTTTGGGTCGATTATCACACTTTCAGCCATTCCTAGCTTTGGATTGGTGATGAGGAAGCGGTCAGCAGACCCAGGGGATGTTTTATTGTAGACTTCAATTGTCTGAACTACACCATTCTCATCTAAAAATGTGAATGGGATTTTTACCCATGTAGCCGCAGTGTTTATTCGAGCAATGAAATCCCTGTATTCTCGGTATATGAAAGATATCCCGCCAGAAAGGTCTTTCGTGAGCGTCCTCTCGAGTCCTAATGTGAACTGATCCATCAAGGGCATCTTTATCTCAGGGTCGACCTCTGTGGGGTTGGTGTAAACATACCTGAATATTTCAACCTTTGAGCCATCAGGCATAACCTCATACATGATCCAGTCTTCCACCCCTAAATCTGCAGCTTGAAAGTAGCGGGTTTTCAAGGAATCATAAAATCTTCCATAATGAGCCTTAAAGGCAGTAGTATGGTCTCCAAAAAGGTCCCAGGTAAATCCAATCCGTGGTTCAACTGTATCTTTGGGGGTAAAAATTGGAGAGGAACTAACGTTGGGAAGGGTTCCCCTATAATGAGAATAACGTACCCCAGGGTTGATGGTAAAACGTTCTGTGATTTTCCAGGAATCTTGGGCAAAGAATGATATCTTCCATGCCTCAGCTTTTTGTGCCATGGAGTAAGAATAGGCATAGTTATGGAAAGAGTGGGTATAATAATTGTAAACATTATCAACGTATCTAAAACCACCTGTATAGCCACCAGAATAATTATCATACCCAGTAAGAAATTCTACTCCTAACTTAAAATCATGAGACCCTTTCAAAAATTCATCGGCATGATGAGTTAAAGTTCCGTTTAAAGAGATGTGCCCTGTGTCTGATTCTCCCCACCAATAGTAATTTCCGCTATACATTCCTGTCTGAGCGTCATAATGTTCAGGCACGTCCCTACCTTGATTGGGTCTCTGATCATAGTAACACCAGAAATAGGCTAATCTTAATTCAGAAAATGTTTTGTCAGAAAAAGTATGAAGGTGGCTTATACTCAGAGTGAGGTCTGGTCCAACATCAAAATAACAAGCCTCATCCGGGCGGTAAACGCTCAGGCCTCTATTATAGACAAGAAACATTTCTCCCCACGCCAGAGCATGAAATCGGTTATTTTGATCGAGCTGGAAAGTAAGTTTTAAGGCAGCATTAGGCATTTGATATGATTCCCTTTTCTTGAATCCTGAAATTTCATAGTCATCTTGCCTCTGTCCTCCTCCTAGATAATACCAAAGCTTGTCCTTAATTATAGGCCCACCAATTCCGAGATGGGCTTGAAAGCTCAGTTCTCGGGGGGGAGCTTCATACAAAGAAAATTTTGGTTTAGAGACATCAATGTTTTCTTCTCTCCATCCTAAGCCTGAATAAACAACTTCGGCAAGCCCTTCAAAAATGTTGCTCCCGCTTTTAAGCACAGTATTGAATGCCACTCCAGTGAAACCTCCATATTCTGCATTAGCCCCGAATCCAGCCACTTGCGCCTCCTCCACCATATTGATGTCAGGGTATGTCCAGTCAGCTCCTGAACCTATGTAAGAGACAACACTTCCATCTATCTGCCATTGAACGCTTACTCTAGAAGGGGCTCCAGCAGCGCTTGCATTCTCAACATTTGGGGCTAAATTTAGCAAACCTTGAGTGGCTAATCTATCCTTTGTTGCTGCTGCAATGTCTTTTATCATTTTTTCATCCAGATTGGTAACATTTACTTGAGAATCTTTGACATCAACAAGTGGAGCAACACCAATTACAGTTACTTCTTCTTCCAAGGTTCCTATTTTGAGGGTCAAATCTACTGTTATGGTTTGTCCTACAAACAATCTTATGTTTTCTCTTTTCGCAGGAACAAAACCTTCCAAGGAAGCCTCGAGCGTATATAAACCAGGGAGAAGAGCGGGGAATCTGAATTTTCCTGTTTCATCTGTAATTCTGCTCTGAGTCCCTCCTATAAGATCTGGAGATGAAAGCCTTACTTCCACTCCAGGAAGAGGAGTACCTTCTGTGTCAAGTACTTTACCTTCAATAGTTCCGTATTTCGCTTGAGGGTATAAGCTGAAAGGAATTAATACAATCACTAAGAAGGAGGTTAAAAATATTTTTTTAAATTTATCCATCTCCTAACTCCTTTCGATTTATTTTATAATATCTAATATCTTAATTGTCAATATAAAACAAATGTTGTAATATTTATTTTTTTAAGATTTAAGTTACAAGAAATAATGAAAGAATTAAACTGTTCATAAAATTTTGGGGAAGAATTTTTTTTAGTTTTAGAGGAGGAATAATGCCTAAATTAAGTCCATTTCCTAGCTCAATTCTTTTTTTTATTTTTCTCTCTCTATTTTGCTCTTCTTTAAGTGCAGATGAAAAAACAGATAAGGTAGACGAGCTTTTTTCTCAATGGGATTCTACCGTTTCCCCGGGTGCTGCTTTAGCTATTATAAAAGACGGTGAGATTATATATAAACGAGGATACGGAATGGCAAATCTCGAGCATGATATTCCCATCAACACAAGCTCTGTTTTCCGCATAGGCTCCACCTCTAAGCAATTTGCTGCAACCTGCATTGCAATCCTTTCTTTACAGGGAAAAATTTCGCTCAGCGACGATATTCGTAAATACATTCCCGAAATGCCCAATTACCAAAGACCAATCACCATAAAAAATCTTATCCATCATACAAGTGGAATAAGAGACTATACGACACTTCTCTCTCTTTCAGGATATATTAGTTATTTAGACCATCCTACAGTGGAAGAAACAATGGAAATAATCGTAAGACAGAAGAGCTTAAATTTCTTACCTGGTGAAGAATATTCTTATTCAAATTCCAACTACTTTTTGTTAGGTATAATTGTAGAGAGAGTAACTGGGAAATACCTTAATGAATTTGCCCAAGAAAACATTTTTGAGCCTTTGGGAATGAGTAATACTCATTTCCATGCTGACTTGACTGTTATCGTTAAGAATAGAGCAACCGGATATTCCCCAATTGAAGAAGGTTTTCGTATCAATGAAAGCACCTTTGACCAAGTGGGTGATGGTGGATTATATACCACAGTTGAAGATATGTATCTCTGGGATCAAGCTTTTTACAACAATAAACTGGGAAAAGAGCTGATGGACCTCATTCAAACTCCAGGAGAATTATATAGTGGAGAAAAGCTTGACTACGCCTTTGGGCTAAGGTTAGGAGAGTACCGTGGTCTGAGAACGGTGGGACATAGTGGAAGCTGGGTTGGCTTTAGGTCAGCTTATCTTCGTTTTCCTGAGCAAAGATTCTCTGTTGTGTGTTTGGCAAACCTTAGTACTATCAATCCTACCTTACTTTGTCAAGAAGTGGCAGATATATTTCTTGCTGATGAATTTAAGGAAGAAGCTTCGAAAGAAGCTAAGATTGAGATTACTCCCATACTCTTGGCGCGAGAAAAACTCGAGGATAAAGTTGGAAACTATCAAGATAAAGAGTCAGGGCGTTGGGCTATAATTTCCTTAGAAAATGATAAGTTAAAATTAACCCTTGGAGCTCAGAAATTCTATCTCGCACCTCTTAATGAAGCTAAATTTCAAGCCTTAGATTCACCTTATGAAATAGTGCTTGAATTTGCTCCTGAGGTAAAAGGAAGGCCACATAAAGCAAAATTGGTAATGAGAGGAGAAGAGAGTACGCTTGTTAGAGCTCCAAAAATGATACCCTTAACGCCTGCTCAAATAAAAGAATACGAGGGGAAATACTTCAGTGAAGAATTAAAGACAACATATAAAATTATGACGGGAGGAGGAGGATTGTTGGTGAAGCATAGGTATGCTCCTGAAGAGTTGAAAGCGATGGCACCTGATAAATTCATGGCTGGATGGATGAATATCGATTTTCTAAGAGGAAGAGGGAATAAGGTTGTGGGTTTTTTACTTAGCTTAGGAAGAATCCGTAATATCCACTTTATTAAACAAAAATAATATCAATGAGAAAAGCATTTTTTGAATTTAAGGCATACAAGTGGGAAAAAGTTGAAAGAAAAGGAGTATTTACTTTAATTTCTCGCTCTAATTTTTTGCCTCTCATGTAATTAAAATAAATTAACTTTTTTATTTTTTATTTTGTAAAATGCTTAATTATTTTTCTTAAAGGAGGTCAAGCATGTTTAAAGGGAGGGTTTTTCTTTTAGCCGTATTGATGACTTTATTACCCTCATTTATTATTTTATGTAAGAAAGGTGAGGAGAGGTTTGATATCCTCATAAAGAATGGGAAAGTGGTTGATGGGACAGGGAATCCCTGGTTTTATGGTGATGTGGGGATCAAGGGGGACACGATAGTCGAGATTGGGAATCTCAAGGGAAAATCTGCCCGTAAACTTATCGATGCAGGAGGGTTTGTGGTCTCGCCCGGATTTATCGACATGCATACCCATTGTGATCGGGAGCTTGGGGAGGTAGATTCTAATGCCAATCTCAATTATTTGACTCAGGGAGTGACCACTGTGGTCACAGGAAACTGCGGTGGTTCGGTTTCGCTTAAGGTTCTGGAGACAAAGGCTAAATGGGAAGCTCAGGGTATAGGGACAAATGCTGTGTTCCTGGTTGGTCATGGCAATATAAGAAGGGAGGTTATGGGAGATGAGCCGAGGGAAGCAACGAAGGAAGAAATTGAAAAGATGAAAGAAATACTCCGTAGGGCAATGGAGGAGGGTGCTTGGGGGATAAGTACAGGTTTAGAATATATTCCTGGCCGTTACAGCCATACAGAAGAGCTCATTGCCTTGACAAAGGTTGTAGGAGAGTTTGGAGGCGTCTACACTTCTCATCTACGCGATGAGAATGACGGGATTGTTGAAGCCATTAAAGAGACCATTAGGATTGCTGAAGAGAGTGGAGCACGAGTCAACGTGGCTCACTTTAAGGTTACAGGCAAGAATAACTGGGGATTGATGGAAGTTGCGGTAAAGGAGATTAATGAGGCACGAAAAAGAGGAGTATACATCACAGCTGACCTGTATCCTTATGTTCAATCTGCCCCTTTCGGCCCAATTTGGTCCTTTGTTGAAATTCCAAATGAGATGAAGCCACTGGCTGAGCTCAAGCAAAAGATGCGGAGTGGAAATTTTACTCCTGAAGAAAAAGAGAAACTGAAAGAGCTATACTTAGAGGAGCTCGAAAAGGCTCTTAAAGATGAATCAAAAAGGGAAGAGATAAAAAAAATGACAATTGAAGGGCTTTCTCATGCTCCAAGTTCAGTAGCGATGTGGGGCTGGCATGACAATACTGTGATGGTTTCTGACAAGTATCCTTATTTCATGGGCAAAAACTTCATTGATATCTTCGAGAAGGTTGGTGGTGAACCGTTTGATATCATCGTTGATTTTATCCTCAATGATCCAGAAATGCTCTATGCTGGAGGCTCAATGTCAGAAGAGGACCTTCGACATGCTTTAAAGCAACCTTGGGTGATGGTCTCAAGCGATGGGAGTGCAATGCCTATCAAGGGAGGAGAAGAAAAACCGGTGCGCGGTCATCCCCGTTGCTTCGGCAGTTTTCCCAAAGTGTTCCGCAAATACGTTAGAGAAGAGAAGTTATTGAGCGTGGAAGAGGCCGTGAGGAAGATGACCTCTTTGCCTGCCTCATTTCTGCAAATGAAAGACCGAGGACTCTTACTTAGGGGATATAAGGCAGATGTTGTTATTTTTGACCCTGATGCCATAAAAGATAACGCTACTTATGTTGATTCGCAGAAGTATAGTTACGGAATTGAATATGTTTTAGTCAACGGAAAAGTTTCACTAGAGAAGAGCAATTACACAAAAACACTTAGTGGTAGACTCCTTCTTTTGACTGAAAAAAGATAAGGCTTTAGGCACTGTTGACTCGATCGTTTCAAAAAATTGAAAAAGCCTCGGATAGTTTTTGATGCTTTCCTTGTGAAACTTGAGAAAAGAAGTAATTTAATTCTCCAAGTTTATAAAACTCTCAAGGTGCATACTGACTTTCTTTTTCTTGAGGAGGAGATGATTATGTAAGAATCAGCGAATTTTTTATTGGCGCGGTGAAAGAACGTTGGGGAGAATTTTTTTGCCTACAAAAAAACTTTACTCTTTCGCTGTTGTAAACAATACACTTAAACAGGAGAGCCCTTGATTCCAGAGTTCCACTCTCCAAGCCAAAACTATCTTCTTCCTTTGCTTCTTTGACCAAGTCGCTATAAGAAGTGGTATATTTTCTTTACTTTTTTTCTTGAAACTAACCTCGCTCTTCTTGAAACTGATATTTTATCTTCTATGTTGATGAATTCCTCTCTCCAAATCTTCCATGCTTAGCGAGGAATGGTTTATTCTTTCTCTGCTCATGAGGGACCTAGATACTTTTTGAGTTCCTCTTTCACAATCTTCAGGTTGGAGCCTAATAGCTTTTTTATGCTGAAAGAAGTTTGGTAAGCGGAGATAGTTCTACTTCATGAAATTGCCTTTCTTTTTGTTAAAAATTTAGCCCACAATATTTTGCGTTGGCAGGAACTAAAATGAGGGCCCAATTCCAAAATTCCTTTTTTTGAGTGTGGTATAATTAATTTAAATGAAGAAAAAAATATTATTTTCTGTTTTTTCAATAATTTTAATTTTGGTCAATTCCTCTATAAGGAGACTATCTCCATTTAATACCTCTGATTCTTGGAAAAAGTGGTTGAATGAGGTTGACCCTATCATAACCAAAGCAGAACGATCTGTTTTTAATAGTCTTAAAACAGAGGAAGACAGGAAGAGATTTCAGGAAATTTTCTGGAAGGTAAGGGATCCGGACCCAAGAACTGTTCAAAACGAGTATAAAGAAGAATTTTACAGACGATTAAGTTATGCAAATATAGATTTAGAAGGAGCTAACTCTGATAGAGGGCGAATTTATATACTCTTAGGGGAGCCTCTAGAAAAGAAGAATTTTTCGGGATATGAAGAAGTGGTAGACTGTGAGTTGTGGATATATAAAGCTGAAGGAAGGCCTGGACTTCCTCCTTTCATGTACATTCTATTTTTCAGGCAGAATAATTTTGGGATTTACCGTCAATTCCATCCAGGGTTAGACAGTGCTTTGGATATCCTTTCACCTAGTTATATGTTAAAGCCGATAACGAAATATGAAGCATTTCAGATAATAAAGAGGTCACATCCAGAGCTTGCTCAAGCTACATTATCTATAATTCCTGGAGAAGGGGACCCCCTATTTAGCCAATCGTTGAGTTCCTCAGGTTCTGTTTTGGCCCAAATATACAGTTTACCTGAGAGGGAGATAGACAAAAGTTATCTTAAGAATTTTGAGGGAGTGGAAGGGTTGGTCGATGTAACCTACTCAACGAGAGGGATTGAAGGGAGTTGTCTTCTTTCAATAAGTAGTAGTAGAGGCTTTAAATTTCTTAATTATTCTGTTATGCCTGATATTATTCATGTAGAGAAAGTTGGTGATGATTCTTATGGAGCCAAGATTAGTTTAAATTTGAGAGTAGAAGATTTTGAAGGTAAGACCATCCATCAACAAGAAAGGGAATTAGATTTGAGATTGAATGAGGAAAAGAAGAAAGTAATGCTGGATGAAAGGAGGCTAGTATTCAAGGATTTTGCTCCTATCATAGAGGGAGAGTTCAATGTAAGCGTTGCCTTTTCCAATAAGACAACAGAGGAATTTTTCGTCTACACAGAGAGGGTGGTTGTAAAAGATGGGGCTGATTTAGCCATGGTTGGGTTTAAGGTAGAAGAGGTTCAATCAGATAAATTTATTCCCTATCACATTGAAAATTATAAAATTCTTTCTGACCCTCGCTTGGTTTTTAACAAGACAGAATCAATTGAAGGAATAATTAAGAGTGAAGAAATGCCTGAAATACATTTGATAAGCATCGAGGAGGAAACAAATAGGAGAGAAATAAAGGATATCATAAAGAGGGGAAATCTCTACCTTTTCAAACAGTCATTAGAGGAGGTAAAAAGTGGAAATTACTATTTGAGGATTAAGAACAAAAAAGCAGAAATTTTTAATAGAGTCATATCTGTGATGCCCTTTCTTGTGAAGAAACCTTTTGAGATAGAGAGGTCAGAAGCTTTCTCAGCGCATTATAATTATACATTCATTTTGGGACAGCAATGCTTGAATAAAGGAGAGTTTGATAAGGCAATTGAATATTTTAACAGACTTCCAGAAGAGATGTGGAACGGGAGCACAATTCCTGTTATTGCCAAGGCTTATTACCTCAAAAAAGATTATGAGAGAGTAGTTGAACTTCTTGAGAAGGAGGGAGTCGAGAAAAATTACGCTGTTTTACTTCTTCTTGGCAATTCATCCCTTGAGCTTGGAAGACTAAAGAAGGCAGCAGAATATTTTGAAATGCTGAGGAATTATGGGGATACAATCAAGATAAATCAAACCTTGGGGGCCATATATTATTCTCTAGGAGATAGAGAAAAAGCCCGAGTTTATTGGGATAGAGCAAAGAAGTTAAAAAATGGAAACAAGGAGTAAGGTGATGAAAAAAATGGTGGAGTTGTCTTTTATTGGTTTATTCATCTTTTATATAGTCTCCTCATCTGTTTTTCCTACGACAACAGGTGCAACAGAAGGTTATGTAAAAGACCTAAAAACGGGAGAGGCTATAGAGAAGGCTATGATAACTCTTGTTTCATTTAAATCAGAAGCTTTGAGATATGTGATATACTCGGATAATAAAGGACATTTTTATAGAGGAGGTCTCACCCCCGGCGCCTACAAGATATTGGTGGAGAAGGAGGGATATTTCCCTGTCTCGGGGACGGTAAAAGTAGAATTAGCAGAGACAGCAAGGGTTGAAATAAAACTTCAGTCTTTCGAAAGTGCTAAACCAGATTCTACAAAGGCCTCAAAACAGGGAGTTGAGCTTATAAATGCGGGGCGCTATAAAGAAGCGATAAATATACTCACAGAAGCAATAAGAAATGAGCCGTCAAATCCGCTGTTTTATTATTATCGTGGAATGGCATTTGAGAAGAATGGCGAATTGGATAAAGCACTGGAAGACTACCAGAAAGCGGTTGAATTAAAACCTGATTTTGTTCTTTCCCTCAAAAAAGAAGGAAATGTTTATGCCAAAAAAGCTGAATATGAGAAAGCTATTGAGCTTTATGAGAAATCCTTACAACTAGGTGATGAGGACACAACTACCTACTACAATTTTGGTGTATGTCTGATGAATATGGGGAAAAATGAGGAAGCGAAGGAAGTATTCGAAAAACTTCTTTTGCGGGATGATAGTTATTCAGATGCATATTATCAATTGGGAATAATATACATTAGTTTAGGAGATACAGAAAAAGCGAAAGAGCTTCTCCTGAAGTTTATAGAGATCGACCCAGAAAATAAAAATGCTGCTCTGGCCAAAGAAATTTTAAATAACCTTCAATAATTTTAGTGAAGAGAATTAGATATTATTTCTTATTAAGCATAATATAAAATTTTTATTTTTGGGCTAAATTTTATAAATTTATTTAAAAAACATTTAATCTATCTCAAAATAATTATCTAATTTGCATAAAGTTGAAAGCCCTGATTACAATTGAAAAGCTGAAAAATGAATTTTTATCATTTTAGATATTTGTTGAACCATTCGATTTCTCGTTTGAGGCGGTCAACTTGATAATCCAGCTTTCTGATTCCATGAGATTCACCAGGATAGATGATGAGCTCAGTTTCAACCCCTAGCCTTTTAAGACTTAGATACATCTGTTCTGTCTGGGGAAGAGGACAGCGGTAATCAAATTGGCCGCACATAAAAAGAGTCGGAGTTTTTATTTTGGTTACGTCTTTTATGGGTGATAAATTCCAGTAGATGTCTCGATTTTCCCAAGGAAGACCGAGTTCTTCCTCCCACCAAAGATGAAGGTCATCGTAGCCATAACAGCTAAAGTAATCGGCTTCGCCTGCTCCCGAGATGGCAGCCTTAAAATGAGAGGTGCGCGTGATCGCATAATTTGTCATGATTCCACCATAGCTCCAGCCATAAATTCCTAATCTTTCCTGGTCTACATATCCTTGGTTAATTATAAATTCCACGCCGCACATGACATCCTTTAAATCCTTATTTCCCCAATCAGCCCAGATGGCTTTCCCGAATGGTTCTCCATAACCTGAACTTCCCCGAGGGTTGGGGAAGAAAACCACATAGCCCTCGGCTGCCAGGAGTTGAAATTCATGGTCAAATGAGGCAGAGTATTGAGCATTGGGGCCTCCATGTGGTCTTACAATCATTGGATATTTTTTCCCAGGCTGAAAACCAACAGGTTTCATCACCCACCCTTCAATCTCCTCGCCATCAAAACTTTTATAGTGAATATTTTCAGGTTCACTCAATTCTAGATGAGCCAGAAGTTCATCATGGAGAGAGGTTAGTTTTCTTATTTCTTTTCCTTCTGCGTCTGAGATGTATAGTTCAGGAGGATTAAGAAAATCATCCATGATAAAAGCAATCTTCTTTCCATCTTGGGAAATGGTTAGCTCTTCAACTGTTCTTTCCCCCCCAATGATTCTTTCTACCTCCCCTCCCGAAGAAGGAATGCGACAGATATGCATATTCCCGCTGTCTTCTAAGAGGAAATATATATATTTATCATCTGCAGACCAGAGAGGTTTGCCCCTTACATTTCTATCCACAGCTGAAGAAATTTTTACCGCCTCACCGCCGCTTATGGAGACTTTCCAGAGAAATGTTGTTCCATATACTGGATTTGCTCCTCCTAAATAAGCCACAAATTTTCCGTCATGGGAGCAAGAAGGATTGTGGTCTCCTCTTTCATCTTGAGTAAGCTTTCTCAATTTTTTGGTTTCAATTTCTAGACACCAAATATCACTATTTCTGTTTCCATCTGGATTCTCGGTACGATTTGAAGAAAAGAAGAGTTCTTTCCCTGAAGGAGAAAAGCAAATGTCTTCCTCATCATATTGACCATCGGTGAGTTTTATGGGCTCCCCTCCTTCCACAGAAACTAGCCAGATGTGGTTCCTCTTATCATCATAATATCCTATACCATCTCCTTTATGCTGCAAGCGGCGGGTGACAATCACCTTGGGTATTTCTTCTTCTTTTTTCTCCTTCTTTGTTTCCTCTTCCTCTGGTTCAGGGTCCTTGGCTATAAAGGCAATCTTGGAGCTATCAGGTGACCAGACAAAGCTTTGGACTCCACTTCTCATCTTTGTCAGCTGAAAGGGCTCTCCTCCTCTTGTGTTGAATAACCAAATTTGATTTTTTTCATCTCTTCCAGAAAGAAAAGCAAGATATTTCCCATCCGGTGACCATGCAGGGCGAGTATCTACTTTTTCGTGATAGGTCAACCTTATCGGTTTTCCACCTTCAGCGGGTATCATCCAGAGATCAGAATTGGGTTTCTTTTTCTCTTTATCATTCTCAGTTAATACATAGCAAATCCATTTTCCATCTGGTGAAAATACTGGCTGGCTTATGCTTTTTAAATTGAAGAGGTCATCAATCGAAATTTTCCTTTTTTCTTTCTCCTTGGAGAGGCCGAAACCAAAGAGAAAGAAAATAAGCAGGAGAGATATCTTCTTTTTCATCTCTCAATCCTCCTTTTTTAATTCTATATGGAAATTACTCTTTAATTTTTTCTATGTCAACAGTCCCCTTGATTATTCACTCTAAATAATTTTGAAGGAAGAAATAAAGAGACAAAATGAAGGGTACCCCCGAGCTCGAAGGATTAATAGTAGGCCATGAATTAATTCTTTTTTTCATCTGAATGGAGGATTGTAAATGTCATTCTACATCTGAATTTTAAGGTGTAGAAAGGAGAATAAATAGCCTTTCAAGGCAAGATAAATCTAATTGCTTAATAGTTTTAGGGGAGAAGGCTTGGTTAGAAGCAATTCTAAATTTGTTTTTCTGATTGTCTCTCAATGCTTCTGGCCTAATATTAAAAAATCACAAAAGATAGTTGAGCTAGGACCCAGAAACTTTTATGGAGAATAAAGCATCCACCTCTTATATTTTATTTTGAACTGAGAATACAGAGGGAGAGAGGAAAGAATAGCTAATTCTTTCCCCAATAATTTTCCATTGAAAAGAAGTGTTTCTTATTAGATTAAAAAAAGTATTGGAGAATGAAATTTGATGATGCTGAATCATTATGGTATAAGCAAGTAACTCAGATTAAAATCAAAAAGGAGAATTTCTAAAAATGAAGGCCATGTTGATGACAAAAATATGTAACCTCGATGAGGAAGAAAACCCTCTTGAGTTAAGAGAGATACCTAAGCCATGCCCAGAGGAAAAGGAGATTCTTCTCAAGGTTCTAACTTGCGGAGTGTGTCATACAGAGATTGACGAGATTGAAGGGAGGTCTTCTCCTCCAGAGCTTCCTCGAGTTCTTGGGCATCAGGTTGTGGGGAGAGTTGAAGGAGTTGGAAGCAAGGTGACGAAATTCAGGGGAGGAGAGAGAGTGGGTGTTGCTTGGATTTATTCAGCCTGCGGAAAATGTAAGTTTTGCTTGAGTAAAAGAGAAAATCTTTGTCCTGATTTTAGGGCCACTGGCAGAGATGAAAATGGAGGATATGCTGAATATATGAAGGTTTCAGAAGATTTTGCTTTCATTATTCCAGAGATTTTTTCAGAGGAAGAAGCAGCCCCTTTTCTCTGTGCCGGTGCAATCGGGTTACGCTCGCTTAGGTTAACCACCCTCGTAGATGGAGATGATTTAGGTCTTATGGGCTTCGGAGCCTCGGCGCATATTGTCTTAAAAATTGTAAGACATAAGTTTCCGAGGACAAGGGTATATGTCTTTGCCAGAAGTAAGGAAGAACAGAAATTTGCCCTTGAATTAGGAGCGACGTGGTCGGGCAATATCGAAGATTCTTCGCCCGTAATGCTCAAAAGCATTATCGACACAACTCCTGTTTGGAAGCCTGTGGTTGAGGCACTTAAAAACTTAGAAAGTGGGGGAAGGCTCGTTATCAATGCCATTCGCAAAGAGGATGTTGATAAGGACTATCTTCTCCGCTTGGATTATCCTTCCCATTTATGGATGGAGAAGGAAATAAAGAGTGTGGCCAATGTTACAAGAGAAGATGTAAGAGAGTTTCTGAAAATTGCTTCAGAAATTAAGCTTAGGCCTGAAGTTCAGCTCTATTCGCTTAAAGAAGCAAACCTTGCCCTCAGAGAAATAAAGGAGAGGAAGATAAGGGGAGCAAAAGTCCTTAGAATTAGCAGCAGATGAGGTTAATTTCTTATTTTTGATGGAAAATTAGAGCATGGGGGGTTATTCTTAGCGTCCTTCCTTAGGGAAAATGAAAGAGAATAAAGGAAAAAAGAGACAATTTTCTCTCTGATCTTTAAATTAATTGGTTCATCTCCATATTAGCTGATAAAAATTATTAGCATTCTATGGGATATGAGTAACCGAAAGGTAGTATTGAGGAGAGAATTGGATTAAGAGCCGGGATAGTTGCGAAGCAAGGACTTTTTTGCTTTTATTATCTTAAATCTTGAAGTAAAAAAGATATATTTTTCTTTCTCTTATTCCTCATGCGTATTTTCAACAATAAATTTTCAAGAAAGCCCTCAAATTTTAGTTATAGTTATTAAACACTCAAAACAGCAAGTGGTAAGAGATGCTCTACTTTTTCTTGAGAAGTGTCTGAGCCCAATCGATTATTGGGATGAGACGAGGAGGGGAGAGAGCCTTTATTTCTTCATAACTGAGCCATCGGTATTCTTGGTGCTCAGGGGCTTTGATCTCAGGATTTATGGAAAAGACTATTTCTCTTTGTGAGGTTTCTGCGATATAATACCTTGCGATTTTTTTCCCTCCTCTATAGGGTTCTGTTTCTTTGAACACATAACCAAAGATAAACTTCAAATCAGAAATCCCTGTTTCCTCTTCTGTTTCCCTCTTAGCAGTTTCAAGAGGGTCTTCTCCTGGTTTCACTTCTCCCTTAGGAAAATCCCAGTTCTTAAATGCCCTTAGAAAGAGATATTTCCATTTATCCTTTTCTTTCCTGAGGATTACTATTCCTGCAGAGAGTGTTAAATTCACTCCGTTTTTCATCTTCTAATATTAAATTTTTCTCTTTCCTTTATATTTTTTTGAAAGATGGACCATCTTCCGCATAGTTGATAAAAAAATAGAATATTTGGGTGCGTAACTACAAGATTTCATTGGAATAAGAGGAGGATTCAGATTCAAAATATCAAAGCGAGTGTGAAGGGAGTATCTCTTAGGGGTTTTAAATTGGCTGAACTCTAACAAAAGGAAGAAGTTATTAGTCTTCTCTGCTCGACGAGATATCATATTTTCACCAACTAATTTGGAGAAGAGCCTGAGAGATTAAATTTCAAATCAGCGTCTCCTTTGGATTCTGAGTCTCTAGTCTCATGTATATCTTTTTTATGTTTCTACACCCCTATTTTAATTCTATTTCAAAGGCAAATTTAAAGCCTCTTTCAGGTTTGATTTAGTTTTATAAATTTTCAAATGTTAAGTTCGTAAAACAAAACTTGATCTTAAAATATCTTATTTTTTTTCAAATTTTCTTGATAGCGAGAGAAATGCCAAAGCCTGTATCGCTCTCGCCAGCTCATTTCTTTATCACCAGGAAGTTCATCCGCTTTCCAAGGTGAAGTCTTCCATATTCTCACTGTCCCATCCTCTGAAGCTGTAATAAGGAGACGACCGTCTTGGCTGAATATTGCATCGTTTACACCTCCTCTGTGTCCAACGAGGGAAAGAAGCTCACGTCCCGTCCTTGTTTCCCAAATTTTCGAATCTAACCCTCCCGTAGTAACGATGCGACTTCCATCAGGGCTGAATCTTGCGCTATAAACACCGACAGAATGTCCCTTGAGTGTGAAAAGCTCTTTTCCAGTTTCTACATCCCATATTCTAGCGGTTTTATCTCGAGCTGCACTTAAAACGAGAGTTCCATCAGGACTGAAACACGCCTGCCAAGGGTTTGCCGTATGACCTGTCAAGTTTTTCAATAACTTCCCTGTTGAGGCATCCCAAATCTTGATTGCCGTTTCTGCCGCAGTCGTTACTACTCGAGTGCCATCCGGGCTGAACAAGGCAGAATGAAGACCAGAGAGATGGCCTTTGAGAGAGGCTTTTTGTTTTCCTGTTTTTAGGTCCCAGATTCTTGCTGTTCTATCTCGAGATTGAGTGAGGATTCGCTCCCCATCAGGATTAAAGTCAACATCCCAGACCGTATCTTCGTGTCCTTTAAACGTTATTCTTTCTTTGCCATTCGTTGTCTCCCAGAGTTTTACAGTATGGTCTTCAGAAGTGGTGACGACAAACATGCCGTCTGGACTGAACCTGACGCTTATGACTTCTCCTCTGTGTCCTTTTAGAAAAATCCTTTTTCCAAGATTATTTAAGTCTATTATTACAGCCTCATTGTTTTGGAGAGGGAGAGCGAGTTTAGTCCCTTTTGAGTCTAAGGATACCTGCGTGCTTAATCCTCTTCTGACTTCTTCATCGACAATAAGACGTTGCTTCTCAACGTCCCAGACTTTGACTGAGTTTCCCCAGGAGAAGGTGAGAAGATGTTTATTATCATGGCTTAGAGAAATTTTATTAACAGGGTCCTGGCCATCAACAATGAGGATAGAATCGAGGGGTTTGTGAGCATCCCAGATTCTTGCTGTGGAGTCAGAAGAAGCAGTCGCCATCATGCTTCCATCGGGGCTGAACTTGGCACAATCAACTAATGAGCTATGTCCTTCGACTTTAAATAGTTCTTTTCTATCGGGAATATCGATAATTGAAACCCCACCTAAAATGGTGACAGCCAAATATCTACTCCCTGGGTCAACTGCAAGGGGTCGACCTATGAAGTGGGAGATTTTCTTTCCATTTTGCCCATCCCAAATATATCCCATGAGGTCAAGAGAAGAGCTTGCTATATACCTTCCATCTGGCGTAAAAACAACATCCAGAAGCCCTGTGCCTGCCCCCCCAAAATTTAATAGTTCTTTCCATGAACCTGTTTCCCAAATTTTCATTTTTCCTTCAGTGGAGGCGGTGAGCATTCTGGAGCCGCTTCTGTTGAATCTTACGTTGACTATTGGTCCTTCGTTGACCTTGAACATTTTTATTTTTTTTCCTGTTTTTGCGTCCCAGAAAGATAAGACTCCATCTTTCGAAGAAGAAATGATTTCCTTTCCGTCAGGACTGAAGAGTGCTGTCAGCATCCTTTTTGATGTGAGCCAATGGCAAGCTCCTTCCGTTGTTTTGAAGGCGTTAGGAAAGAGAGTGGGATCCTGTTCTTCTATCTCAAGAATCGTTTTGCCCCTTTTTTGGTCAAAGAGAGTTATCCCCCCATTTCCAGAAGCGACGAGGGTGAATGAGCCATCGGGGGAGAATCTTGCACTTACTATTCCCATTGATTGATCAAGAGTTTCGAAAAGTCGAATAAATTCTTCCTCTCTTAGCTTATTCCAAGTAAAAGTCAATCCATTTTTAAATATGATGTCTATATCTGACTCTTTTAAATTACTGTAAAGGTTATTAAGAGAAGATTTCTCCCAGAAAGAAATAATTTCCTCATCTGAAAGCGGGCCTCTTGAGCTAGTTCCTTTTTTAAGGAGGATGAATGGTAAGTGATGTTTGTTGATAGTAGAAATTTTTTCCCCTGATAAACCATCCCAGATGTGGGCTTTATGGTCAGAGGATACAGTAAGGACCAGCTTACCATCTGCGCTAAACTCCGCAAAATAAATTCCTGCTCCATCTCCTGAGAGACGTAGAATCTCTCTCCCTGTCTTTAAGTCCCAGATTCTAGCAGTCTTATCTTCAGAAGCAGTGAGTAGCCTTTCTCCATCGGGGCTAAAATCAATTGAGGTGATGGCTCCCTCATGACCTTCTAGAGTTAATAAATCTGCATAGCATTTTTCTAAGAGAAGTCCCCACTCCCAATTTCTAAGATGCGGGGGTGTGTTCCAGAGGAGCTCTCGGGCAATGTCATATCGAGGTACTTTCATGTTTTTTTCGGCGAGGAGTACTTGGGAATAGTAAAGCTCTTCTTCAATCCTTTTCTTTGCTTTAACAGCTTCATCTCGTTCCTTCTGGGCAATAATAGCCTGACATCTTGCTTTTTGTCTCTGAAGGAGGGCATAGCTTCCGAGCCCTATCATAATCAAGGTAATTGTGGCCGCGATTGAGGAAATTAATCTTAGTTTCTTTGCTTTGGCTTTCTGTTTTTCATGCGCCCTTTTTAACTCTAATTCCCTTACGCGGGAGTCATGAGCCCTCAGAGCCTGTGCAAGCTCTGAAGCGTTCTGCCAGCGATCTGCTGGATCACTGGCGATGCAACGGCGTATATCTTCACGAAGAACCTCGCAGGGCACAGCTTTTTCCCAGTCACCCAGAGGTCGATGAATGTCCCCTGTTATCACCTGAAAGAGAGTAACTCCTAGACTGTAAAGGTCGCTCTGCTTTGAAGCTGGCTTACCTTTGCGTATTTCAGGAGCGATGTAATCCCAAGTGCCTGATACTCCTTCTAATCTGGTTGAAGAAATACTCTTGAGAAGGTCCTTATCCTCTGCAGCTCCAAGACCAAAATCACTAAGCTTGGCTATGAGAGCTCCATCTTCTCTCTTAGTGAGCAAGATGTTTGAAGGTTTTATGTCACGATGATATATTCCTGCAGCATGAACCGTGTCGAGTGCATCTGCTACTTGAGCTATGATTTCTAAGCGATCTTCAAGTTGGGGGTTTGTTTCTAACCATTCTTCAAGAGAAGGCCCTTCGACATATTCCATTTCAAGATAATGAGGTGGTTTCTCTCCCTCGGTGACATCATAAACTTCGACAATATTAGGGTGATGATGTTTCTGAAGTTTCTTCAACAAGCGAGCTTCTCTCTTTAAGATGCGCAGATATTCGTGTTTGAAGCAGAACTTAAACACCTGGTATGCCTTTGAGCTTGGATTCCACGCCTTCCAGACTTCACCAAATTCACCTTTATAACGAGAGAATATTCCTTCAGCCGATTTTGCTTTTCCTAATCTTTCAACAAGAATCCAATTTGTTTCAGGGACTAGTTCTCCAGAGGATGGGCGCCAGCCCAGAATTTCTTCCGAATAACCCACAGGCCAACTCTTTGTGGTTGCAGGTGGAGGCTGCAAAGGAGCAAAGCTCTTTTCTCCTACTTCACACACCTCGCTTGATTCGAGCACGCCTTTAAATCGATAGGGACCATGGTTTAACCAGCTTATCTCAGATAGGCCTTTGAAGTCATTTTTTTCAAGAATCGCCCTTGCATCATCAAAAACAGTACGGGAGCAAAGTATCTGACCTCCTCTGCCAAGGTCCATTATCCTGGCCGCAGTCGATACCTGAACGCCATAGATTTCAATCGGCTTCTGTCCATCAGGAGATTTTTCTACTACTACCTGGCCCTGGTGAATTCCTATCCGGACCTGAGGAAGATCCGGAATTTCGCTGCGAGCTTTGCGCAGAGCAGCCTGAAGATTTAGGGCAAATTTAACTGCCTCAGAAGGCATGGCAAAGACAACAACGAAAGAATCTCCTGCAGTTGAGATTTCCTGGCATTCATAAGACTCCAACAGTTTACGAAAAATAGCTTGATAGGCCTTAACTAATTCAGCAGCCCTTAGATTGCCGAGTTCGCTTTGTTGCTTCGTAGAGCCTTCCAAGTCGCTTAAGAGAATGGTGAGGACCTTAGATTCGTGCTTTCTCCGGAATTGTTCCATTTGAGCATGGGAAATCTTTGTGAGTCCTATATAATCAAGGTTATTTTTTCTGGAGTCTTCTCTTTTTTTCTCTGGGTGTGAGTAAGAAATTGGCTCCTTTTCTTTTTTAGAGTTGTTTTTTTTCTTGCTATTTTGAGCGCCTGACATTTTTTTGAATATATTATAGCTTGAAATAAAGAATAAAGGAAATATGGCTTTCAGCATCGAAGACAAAAATCTTGACAATTTGTGCTCTTAAATTTATCATTTAGTCAAAAATAATGGTGAGACACAAAAATAAAAAAGCATTTATTAAGACTATCACAATTTTCTTCACTTTTATTCTCTGTTCATGTGCCTCGATGAAAGTAAAAAAAGAAGGCACTGGAGTCTATAAAAAATATACCTTTGATGAAGTTTGGAATGCATCCTTGAGTGCTTTGAAAGAGCTAGAATACTTTGTTTGGCAACAGGATAAAGGAATCAGCCTTCCTGCCTTCAGCGAGAAGAAGGGAATAATTCAAGCCAGAAAAGAGAAGAAGACGCTTCTCCAAGTAAGAGACCCTAAGCTTTTTATAACAATTAAGCAGGAAGGCGATAAAATTTTAGTTTATTGTCAAGCCATTCAAGAAGGACAATTTTATGATTATGGTCTGAGCAGCAAAAGTATCAAGAAATTTTTAGAGTCCTTAGACAAGAACTTGAAGAAATAACTCTCTTTGAATCTTCGCTTTTCTATCTGGCTAGAAAAATCCGTTGTTAAATTTTAAAAGTGGACTAGCTAGAGTGAGGTCCTCAAGACGGATTCTTTGGTCCCTAAGAAGTCACTTTCTCGCCAAAAACGGATTTCCGCTATTCCCTTATCCTTGTGGGGCACGATGCGCAGTTGGATGGTATCCCGAATCGAGACTCTAGAAAGCCTGGACTCCAGGTTGTGGAATAAGATTTTGCAATAAGAATTAACGACCCTCTCAGTCATCAGCCAAAAGATATCTTTACCGGAGTTGAATGGCTGAGGAACCATGAACTCTCGAAGAGGGACCTCTTCTCTTCTTGGGCTCTTTGGAAGCGGAGGGTGAGATCTCTCCTTTGGTGCTATGGACTTGGTGATTGTTATAGCGGTCGACTTCGGCACGGAGGACTTGCCTGGCCTCGATGATGGTCTTGATATTTTCTCGGGCACAGGTTCGGATGAGTCTATCTTGGAGCCAGCCTAAGACCGGTCCGCCTTGCCTTTGGCTTGCGGGAAGAGCGGATAGCGAGGGTGGATGTGACAGTGCCGCAGGATGCGTTTCTACTGCGGGTCCACATCCTCGGTGAGCAGATAATGTTTTCTCCAGAACAAGTCTCGGCCTTGGACGAAACGGAAGAGGGAGTGACACTGAGTGTAATAGGCATAAGGGGCCCAATAGCCTAAAACCATGCTTTCCAGGGCAGAGATGTGGTCCCAGCTCTTCTCCTTTTCAACTAACTCGGCATAAAGCACTTCTGGCTGTAATCATCGCGGCTGGTGATGAGATACCATTTCTCTGGCGGGTAAGGTGATCATTTATGGTGCGAGGAGTCATGTTGGATGAGTTCGCCGATGAATTGGTCAAGACCTCCCGCTCATGTGCCTTTCGCTTTGGCTGGCGAAGGAAAAAGTCATGTTCTTTAGCCCTTTTGATAATCGTCGGCACAGATACTTTCTGCCGATGCTCCTATCAGAGAAGAACACGGATATAGCTGAGTTATAGGAGTGGATGGGAATATCCGGATTTTCAATCAGGCGTTTCTCCATTTAAGTTGATGAAGGATGTTTTTCTCGATCTCGAGGCTGATTGTTGGGATTTTTTGTCGTCTCTTATAGGAGATCGAAAACTGAGAAGAGGTCTGGCGGTAATCCTTAAGCAGGGCAAAGAACCGACTCCGGCCGATTTTGAGAATGTGGAGGATATACCGCAGCTCAACTTCTTTGTCGATATAACTCTAAAGCATCGATCTAACCTGCTGATTGTGGAAAGATCTATGGAGTTGGTTGGCCATAATTAAGACCTCCTTTACCTACGGAGGTTTTAACCCACTTTGGCCTCTTTAGTCCACCTTTAATCTTTAAATCATTAAAAAACAGTCAACTTTTAATTTTTAAATGACATTTGGCCAGAAAAATCTTGACTTTAATATGATAAAAAATATAGATTATCAATAAAAAGAATTTTATTGAGAATGTTTATAAAAAAAAGAAGAAAAAATTTGTAAAGCAAAATCATAATTAATTACTCTTTTCCTTACATGAAAGGGAAAACAGTAGGAAAGTACAAGATACTCGAGGAAATTGGACGAGGGGGGATGGGCGTTGTGTATAAGGGGCTTCAAGTTTCACTCAATCGAATTGTTGCCCTCAAGATGCTTCCCCCCCAATTTGCAATTTCAAGGGAATTCCTGGAACGTTTTCAGAGAGAGGCCAGGGTTCTTGCCCGTCTTGCACACAAGAATATTGTTCACATTTATGACCTTGAAGAGTCGGGGGGAGCTTATTATATCGTGATGGAATACATAGAGGGTGAGAGCCTATCCAGAATTATTGCCACAAAGGCACCGCTCTCAGCAGGTTTTACAAGAAAAATTGCGATAGGAGTTTTATCCGCACTTTCTGCTGCACATAAAGCGGGGATAATCCATCGCGATATAAAACCTGAAAACATAATGGTCGATAAATATGATGAAGTGAAAGTGATGGATTTTGGAGTGGCTCGTGTCGCGGATGAGAGCTTCAAAACAAGAGCGGGAGTTAGACTAGGAACACCTGAATACATGTCACCTGAGCAAGCAAAGGGGCTGAGTGTTGATGCTCAATCCGATATTTACAGTCTGGGAGTTGTACTCTATGAAATGCTTACGGGTCAGGTTCCCTTCACTGGTGAGGATTCTTTAGCCATTGCCCTTAAGCATATTCAGGAGCATGTGAGACCTCCTTCTGAACTCAATCCCGAAATTAGCCCAGAGCTTGAGCGACTTGTTTTACAGTCGCTCGAAAAGGATAAAAATAAAAGGTTCCAATCTGCGGATGAACTCTGTCATGCTCTTCAAAAACTCGACCTTCCTGAAGAAGAAGAGGAGGTAAAGAGGAAAGAAAAAGCGCTTGTTTTTCAATATTGTCCTGAGTGTGGTTTTTCTTTAAAGAAAGATTATCTGAAGTGCCCACAGTGCGGGCTGATTGTGAGAAGATTATGTCCCTACTGTGGACACAATTTCGATGCAATTTACAGTGTCTGTCCTCATTGCTCAAGAGAGCTTCCTGCAATCGCTCCAGAGCAGATCTCAAAGACGATTGCAGCGCCTGTAGTAAGTCTGGAGGAGGTGAAGCCATCTTTTGGAAAAGGAAAAGAGATTTTGATGCCTCCTCTAAAAAACTTTTCTCTATTCTTTAAAAAAATTATCGAAAAACCTCAAATTGCAATTGCTTTGGTAAGCATAGTTGTTCTCTCCATTATATTAATTTTAACCATCGAAAAAGGAGCTAAAGGAAAAAAAGAGGGAAGAGCTCAATTTATCCCAGGCGAAATTTCAGGTGTAAAGGTTGAGCCAGAGAAAGTCATCCAGACAATACCAGAGCCGAAGACACAGCCGTCGATAGCTCAGAAAGAACCGAATCGCCAAGAAATAGAAAAAATGGTGGAATTAGCCAAGGATTATTTCGAGCGCGGTGCTTACGACTTTTGCCTGCTTCAGATGAATGAGGTCTTAAAATGGGATCCAGAAAATCAAGAGGCTAAGAAATATGTAGAAAAGGTAAGAGTGAACAAACCGCTTGTTGAAGAATATATGAAAAGCGCAAGCACAGCTCTAAAAGAGAAAAAGTATCGTGATTGTATTTCTTATTCTGAAATGGTCCTTTCCATAAGCCCAAAACACACCCAAGCAAAAGACCTATTAGAGCTTGCAAAGTCGCAATTAAGAAGCGCAGGAGAAGTGCTCCAGACTCCAACTGCAGAATCAACAAGACCTCAACCTCTTTCTGAGGAGGTAGCCTCCCAAGAAGATAGGAAACAGATTATGGCTATCCTTTTAAGACAAAAAATTGCGATGGAGACAGAAAATGTAAATCTTTTGCTTCAGGATGTGATTCCTGAACTTCAGAATGACCTCAGTCGTGATGCCAAAGAGTTCTTTTCAAGAAATAATATAAAGAAGGTTGATTTCAGGGAGCCAGAGATTAAGATTGATGGGGAGAGAGCCTCAGTTAGCTTTCTGAGTGTGATTACCTTGGTTCCAGTGGGAAGCACAGTGGAGAATACTCAATCAGCGAATGTTAGCTGGTCTTTAAGGAAGATTCAGGGTTTTTGGAAAATAATTAAATTTTAGGATGAGTAAAGAAGAGAAGAAATTAAAGATTCAGGTTGGATTCGGAACTGACAGAGGGTTGGTTCGGGAAATTAATGAGGATAGTTTTTGTGTGTTTGTTCCTTTTGAGGAATCTGAGGAGGAAGAAGGGTTTAGGGCGGTCTTAGGAGTGGCAGATGGTATGGGGGGGCATAAAGCAGGAGACCGGGCTAGTCATTTCATTACAGAGCAGATTAACTTTGCTTTTGTCAAGCTGAAGTATAAAGAAAAATTCGGCTATCTGCATGACTTAGCGCTAATTTTAAAGAGTGTGATTCGTGAGATAAACCGAGAGCTCTATTCCATCTCCAAACGAGATAAGACTCTGGGTGAGATGGGTAGCACTCTTACCCTTGGAATCATAAAGAATGATACTATATATATCGGTCATGTTGGCGATAGCCGTTGCTATAGAATTAGAGAGGGAAGTGTTGAACAGTTGACTAAAGACCATTCCTGGGTTGCTGAGCAATTGAGCAAAGGGGTAATTTCTGAAAAAGAAGCCCTAAATCATCCGCGACATAACGTCATCACTCAGGCGATTGGATATGATCCCAATATCGAACCTCAAATTATAATCCAAGGGGTAAAAGAAGGGGACTGGTTCGTTTTTTGTACAGATGGATTGACGAACCATGTGAGTGAGAGAGAAATAATGGAAATTATCCTTAAAAAGAGACATCCTCAAAGGGCATGTGACTCATTGATTGATTTGGCGCTTGAGAGAGGAGGGGAAGACAATATAACGGTTGTCCTAGGACATGTGAGCGGGCCTCTGAGTGAAACTGCCGAAGAGGTTATTGCTGTAGATAGGAAAAAGAAATTTACGGAAAGAGCTATTGAAAGCCTGAAGAAATTTAAAAAGATTTCCTACATATTTTTAATTCTAACAATCTTAACGCTTGGCTTTTTTGGTGGAATTTTTTATCAAAAGAGACAACTTTCGATCCTCTCTTCCGAGCTTCTTCAAAAGAGTAAGGAGTTTTTAAATAAAGGAATGACTGAGGAAGCAGAGTTCTTTATTAATGCGGTTTTAAAATTCGACAGAAAGAATAAACGAGCACAAGAATTGATGAAGAAAGTGAGAGAAAAAATTGAGTAAGAAATGGAGGTGAAAGATGAGTTAGTCATTTAAGATTTTAGGTACACATTTGAGATTATTATTTAAAATATTCAAAAGGAGAGGATAAATGAGTGATAAAAAAAGATGTTCCAAAGGTCACCCTATGGATCCTTCCTGGAAAATATGCCCATATTGTGGAGAATCAGTGCAGGAAGGAGCTTCAGGGGGGAGAAAAACCATAAGAGAAGGGAATTCACCTGAGCTTAAAAAAACCGTGAGGGAAGAAGTGGCTCTGGAGAAAAAAGAAGCAGAGAAAGAAGCACTATCGCGAAAAACAAAAATTCTGAAGGATAAGGGACCAGAAATAAAAGCTCTGGGGTGGCTTGTTGCCCTTGACGGACCAACACGGGCAACTGTTTATCAGATTATTAAAGAAAAAACGATCGTCGGGAGCGGGATGGATTGTGATATTCAACTCCAGGAAGAGTTCGTCTCTTCACGACATGCGAGTTTCCATTATGAAAAAGGTAAGTATTATGTGACTGACCTTGATAGTGCGAATGGGACATTTGTTAACAGAAGAAGAATAACTAAAAAAGGACTACAGGATGGAGACACGATAAAAATAGGAGACACTACTTACGCTTTTAAGTATGTTGTGTTGTAAACCCTATCAAGATGCATAATTTATAGAAAGGAGTAATTTGCATTGAATACAAAGAAAAGAAAATTCAGAATCACAGTCTTTATTTTGTGTCTAGCGTTGCTTTCTTTTAAGGCCATGGCACAAAAAAAGGGATTGACTCCTCAACAGATGTTGGAATTTACAAAACCGGGGGTAGTTTTTGTCGAGCATTTTTATAGCGGATGGGTAAATTATCAAGGCCAGAAATATGGTTCAGCCCGAAATCCTGGGGAGCCTTTTTTTGAGTCTTTCTTCGGGGTGGTAAAAGCCGGACCTTATGTGGAGGGGGGAGGAGCGTCTGGATTCCTTGTTCATCCTGATGGATATATTTTAACTGCTGGCCATTGTGTCCAAGATTACATTCAGGAAGGAATGAATCTCCTTATTTACGCCTTTGTCCGAGATTACAAAATTCCAACTTTTGTTCAGCAGGTTGGAAGGATGCCAAATCAGCAGGAGATTGATAATCTTGTTAGCCAGGTCATCAGGGAAGGGGCAACAGTTTCAGGGTTGACCAAAGAAATTTATGTTCGCACAGGAAACTGGAGTGCTTATAAGGCTGCAGTTCTTGTAGTGAGCGAATTTCGTACCGGGAAAGATGTGGCCATAATCAAAATTACGGGCAAAAATTTCCCCACAATCCCTATAGGAAATTCTGATGAAGTCAAAGAAGGAGATGAGATTGTAGTCATCGGATTTCCCGGGATTGTTCAGGACATGACTCAGGAAAGATCGCTGAGTATGGTCAGTCTGCTCATCCCCACCGTGACAAGCGGAATAGTAAGTGCTATTAAAACAGATGTTTCGGGCAGCCCTGTTTTTCAGATTAACGCCTACACTGCAGGAGGAAATAGCGGAGGACCTGCTATAAACTCAAAAGGAGAAGCGATTGGCATCTGCAGCTTTGGACCCTCGGTCACACATTATGCCGGAGACCAATATGGTTTTTTTATCCCTATAAACCAGGCTAAGATATTTATCAATCAGGCAGGATTTACCCCCACAAGCGGTTTAACAGATCAGGTTTATAAGAGAGCCCTCGATTATTTTTGGCAGAAGAAGTATAAAGAAGCTCTTAAAGAGTTTAAGACAGTCCTAGAGTTTTATCCCCGTCATCCTTCAGCTGAACGCTATATTCTTGAATGTAATGAGAAAATTGTAGCGGGGGAAGGAGGTGGAGCGGGGATTCCTACTTGGTTGCTGGGGCTAATCGTTGTTGCTATAGTAGTAGTGATTATTTTTATTTTGCTCAGGTTCATGAAGAGAGTGCCGGCTGTAAAACCAAAAGCAAAGCTAAAGAAAGGGATCGGGTATTTGTATGTTCAGGCAGGACCTCTTGCCGGAAATAAGTTCGATATTCAATCTGAAGGGATACGTCTTGGGCGAGACCCAGCCAAAAACCAGATTGTGCTCACAGGGGAGACGGTGTCACGAGAGCACGCTTTAGTCGATGTTTCAGCAGATGGAAAAACAGTTCGGATCAAAAACTTAAGTACAACAAACCCAACTTATGTAAATGACCGTCCTGTAACTGAGACAGAACTTAGGGATGGAGATAGGATTAAAATAGGAGAAAATATTTTAACCTATAAGAGCCAGTAAGTAGCAGCTCTCCTTTTTTCTCTGAAAAAGTCTGTAGAGAAAGAAGTTACACTATTTCTTTAGAAATTTAATTCCTGAAACCCGTGCCGTACTCAGTTTAAGACCCTTAATTTTCCCTTTGTTATCACGCGTAAAAGTAAAGCTCATTTCTCCCAACACAAACTTATCAGGAGCCATGGGCTTAAGTGGTTCTTTGGGTGCAGTCCTGAATCTGAGGAGGAGCTCTTCTTTTTCCACAAAAAACTTGTAGATTGAATTGAGAAGCTCCTCACTCATATATTCACCTTCATATTCTTTAAGCTTCTCAGGGGTTAAATTCCCCAGTGGTTCTGCTCTTATCAAATTGAACTCTTCGCCTTCTCTCAGTTTGAGAATTGCTTTCAATGGATGGCCTTTTTTTTGCGGGAGAAAGTCGACTGAAATATCCAGGGGGGCATTCAAAGTTTTGAATCGGGAAGGAGAGAGAGGGACAAGAATAAACTCTTGACCATAAACATTCATTTTTAATCTCCCCTCTTCGACGCTTAAAGTTATCCAGATTCCGTACTTCTCCTCCTCATAATTTCCGACTTTTTCTTCAAGTTCTCTTTGGCTGAGGGTAATAGGGGTTGGCTCTTCTTTTTTCTCTTCATTTACTCTTATCTTATCAGCTAAGTATATGTCTGCGATCTTGAAACAGAGGTTTGAGGGATTTATTGTGCTTAGGTTTGCCAAACAAATGACTGAAAATTTTTCTTCTGGAAAGCGGACAAATCCAGCCCTAAAACCAGCCCAGGCTCCTCCATGCTGAACAACCCTGAGGCCTTTATATTCATCTATTACTAGTCCAAAAGCGTATTTTATTTTTTTCCCATTGTTAAGCTCTCCTACAGTGTGAAGCATTTCCATCAAGTCCTTGCCCAGTTTATGGTTATAAAAAGCTTGATCCCAGAGATAGAGGTCTTCGACTGAAGTATAAACGTTTCCATCGCCAACTTCATCCCAGTTGCTCATATTGAATTTATATCCTCCCTCACTAGGAGAATAACCTGAAGCTCTGTTTTTTATGATTTGAGTATGGTCATCTTGAAAAAGGGTGTTTTTCATCCCTAAAGGTTTGAAAATATTTTCTTGAGCGAATTCATTGAGCGTTTTTCCACTCACTCTCTCCACTATGAGTCCCATTAAAAAATATCCAGTGTTAGAGTACGAGTATTCCTCTCCAGGCGCAAAGTTTAACTTCTTCTGACTTGTTATTATTTTCAATGCCTCCTCTACTGTGGGACAATCTGAATCAGGTCGGAAGCCAGCAAAAGAAAGCAGAGCATTGTAGTCCCTGAGCCCGCTTGTATGATGAATAAGATGGCGAATAGTGATTGGTCTTTGATACTTGGGCATCTCGGGAATGTATTTGCGGATATCATCATCAAGGGAAATTTTTCCTTCTTTAACAAGAATAGCAATACAAGCTGCGGTAAATTGCTTGGATACAGAGCCGATATCGAAGATTTTTGAGGGAGTCATGACTATATTGTCCTCGAGTTTGGCCATTCCATAGCCTCTTTTGTAAATAATTTTCCCATCTTTAATGATTGCCAAAGCTGCACCTGGGGAAACAGTCGTATCCCAATTAACAAAAAGTTTATCAACCTCTTCAGATTTTTCATCACAAAAGATTTTTCCCGCAAGGAAGATGATGATGGCGAAGGCTAAAGTAATTTTAAAGGGCTTCATGATTTACCTCCTCTCTTACCATAATCAAAAAATTTCGAGTTTAAAATAATAATTATTATGGTCTAAATCAATACTTTTAGCTCTAGGTGATTAAAATTGAGAAAAATTTTATTTTTTATTTAATTTTTATCCTCCTGCAGTTTCTTTGCAAAACTCAACTTTATTTATTCGCCCGAGACGATTACATCTTGGAAAACAAGGCTTGGGGTACGCCAATCAGAATAAATCCACGTATCATTGGCAATTTCAACCAGTTTCTTCCAGAAAATTAAATGGTTATCTGCTATATTCATTTCTGCTACTGGCTGAACGAATTCTCCATTCTCAAAAAGCTTGCCAAAGATTCCAATAGACATGTCTCCTGTGGTGGAATTAGAATTTCCGCCTATGAAGCCAGTGATAAGTATTCCTCTCCCTATATCCTTCATTATTTCTTCGAGGGAGCGTTTCCCTTCGTGAATGATGAGGTTTGAGGGACTTCCTGTAGTCGGCTCACAGTTAAGTTTTCGACTGTAATACCAGTCTATATAAAATTCCTTGAGAATGCCTTCTTCAATCAATACTCTTTTTTTTGCCGGGAGACCATCGCTATCAAAAAGTCTGCTGCTCAAGCCACTTTTTAGGAAAGGATCATCGATCAATGTCAGACTTTCGCTCGTAACTTTTTGCCCCTTTTTTTCAGCAAGAAAAGACTGTCTCTGCTGGATGTTTCGTCCAAACATGGCTGAAATGAACCCACTCAAGATCCGAGGGACAATGCGGTTTTCGATAATGACTGGCATTTTTTCAGTCTTGATTTTCTTTGCTCCAAGCATTTCAAGAGCACGCCTTGCTGCTTCTTGTCCAATGAGCTCTGGATGAGGGAGGTCTTTCCTCTTGACACTCATTGCGCTCTCACTTCCTGAAGGTCTACGATTTCCTTCGTCTCTTGCAGTGAGGGAAGCCCCTGCATAATAGACCGTGCTTTCTGAAGAACCTTCAAAGCCATTGCTTGTCATCTGCACAAGGCTTAGATGTGTATCATATGTCATGGCTGAGACAGAGATGACCCTCTCTCCACCTCTAGAAAGGCAAGCTTCTTCTATTGTCTTAACCAGATTATGACGGTTTTCTACGGAGAAGTTTAAATATTCAGGGTCTGTGAGCTCTAAATTAAATTTCTCCCGACCCTCATAATATTTTGGGTCGGGGAGGCTTCTGTAAGGGTCTTCAGCCAGGAGCTTAGTAGTGGTGAGGGCGTTAGTTATGAATTTTTTCAGAGATTCTTTCCTTAAATCAGAAGTACTCTGGCTTGAATAACGACCTGTAACATAAATTTCAAGATTAAGACCCCTTGTAGAAGCTTCTCTTATATTTTCTGGCTTTCGCTCCCTGTAACTTATCTCGATGAATCTTTCACTGTTTATTGTTACCCGCGAATCATCAGCGCCCGAAGCTCTTGCAGTCTTTGTCACCCAATCAGCCAGGTTTAACATCTCTTCTTTCATTGTTTATCTCCTTTCAAGCATTTTTTACTCCCCCTACGGTCATTGTCTTAACTAAACATGTCGGTTGACCAAATGCACAGGGTACGCCCTGACCTCCCTTGCCACACATCCCCCCACCACCCTTTGTCATTTCAAGGTCGTTTCCAACCATGCTGATATTCATGAGCATTTTAGGCCCATTGCCAATGATGTTGATGTCTTTGATAGGGGCCGTAAGCTTTCCTTCCTCAATCATTCTTCCCTGAGAAACATAGAAAGCAAAATCACCCTCTCCAATCCTCACCTGGCCGTTGCTAACATCCTGAACATAAATGCCTCTCTTCACTGATTTAATGATATCTCCGGGTGTTTCAGGACCGACCTCCATATATGTGTTCCGCATGCGAGGAAGGACATAGTGTTGATAACTTTCCCGCCTTCCATTTCCTGTTGGGTTCACTTTGTAATGGCGAGCTGAGATTTTATCATGCATGTAACTAGTTAGAATTCCTCTGTGGACAAGGATTGTCTTTTGTCCCGGAGTTCCTTCATCATCGACATTGATAGAGCCTGCAAGACCAGGAATTGTGCCATCATCAACAATGGTTACAAATGGCTCCGCTACTTTTTTCCCGAGTAGGGAAGAATAAGTTGAAATTTTCTTACGATTAAAGTCTGCTTCCATTCCATGACCAATCGCTTCATGGAGGAGAACACCTGTCACTCCTGGACCAAGGACAACAGGCATTTCTCCTGCTGGGGGCTGGATAGCTTCGAAAAGTATCTTGGCTCTCTCCACGGCTGTTCTTGCTACTTCTGAAACCACTTCGTCGGTATAAAAAGAGAAATCCCTACGACCGCCAATATTCCAGCTCGCTCTCTCCCTCTTCCCATTTTTTTCAAGTACAACATTGGCATAGAGAAAGTTCCTCGGCTGGAGGTCTTCTGCTTTTATCCCTTCGCTGGAAATGATAAAGATTCGTTTCTGTTCATCGCTAAAACCTGCATTGACTTTAACTACCGAGGGAGAGAGTGAAAAGCATCTGTCATTCACACCTTGGACAAGTGGCAGACGTGACTCAATGGGGATCTCCGTGAGTAATGTTTTCAAAGGATAGTAGTTTTTTGTTTGGACCCAGGAATATCTAATTTCGGGTTTTTTCCCTGTAAAATTTGAAATCGTGGCCGCTGTTACAGCGGCTTCAAGCATGGATTTTTCGTTTAGGTCCTGAGTAAATCCATAACCAACTTGCTCCCCTTTTACTGTTCTAATTCCTACTCCAAGAGAAATGTTCGAATAGGCGCGGTTTACTTTTCCATCCTCAAGACCAATCCAGTTACTTACTGTGTGTTCGAAATAAAGGTCGGCGAAATCTCCACCATTTGAGAGAGCTTTGGCAAGCACCTTCTCACAGAGTTTTTCTGAAATCCCAAATTCCCTCTCAAAATACCTTGGCTCATTAGCATTTGAAAGACTGTATAAACCTCTCTTCCAGAAGGGAGAATAAAGGGTTGCAGCCGCGGTCGTGGCTGCAATTGATAAAAAGGAGCGCCTGCTCATTTTATTCATTAATTCCTCCAAAAAATAAGCTAAAATAGAAATAGAATTTTTTTAAAAAGAAATTCATTTTTTTATTCTAAAATACGTGTTTAGGCAAAAAAAGATATTAGTAAAAATAATAAAAATTGATTAGGTTGTAAAGTCAAAGATGCAAGATTAAAGAAAATGAGAAAGAGAGAGAAAATTATTGGACATTTTTATTTTCAATTTTGTAAAGTAGAGAGAGGTTAGGTTTATGATTTCCCAGGGAGGCTTGAATGAAATTAAGCATAAGGATTAGAAAGAGAAGACTTTTTTCTTTAGGCTTTTATGTTTTGCTTGGATTAGTAATCTTTTCAACTTGTTCGAGTTCAATTTTCCCGCAACAAGAAAAAATCTCTAAATTTGGAGAGTACAAAGGATATTCAACCGAACTTTATGATTCATGGGTGAGAGTTTCCCAATATCTGACGATGAGGGACGGAGTAAGACTTGCAGTAGATATCATCCGTCCCGCTAAACAAGGAAAGCCAAATGAAGAACCGCTTCCTGTAATCTGGATACATAATCGCTATAGACGTGCGTTTATTCAGGAAGGTAGGCTCATCTCTGCAGCCGATTTCCCGCTTTACAAATCTTTCCTGAAATATGGATATGTGTTGGTTAATGTGGATGTCAGAGGGTCGGGTGCTTCTTTCGGGAGCTGGCAGGGAATTTTCACTCCGGCTGAGACTCAAGATTCATTCGAAATAACAGAATGGCTGGCATCTCAGCCTTGGTCCGATGGAAATATAGGTATGTTTGGAGGCTCCTATCTGGGAATCACCCAGCTCATGTGTGCCTCGACAAAACCTCCTAATTTAAAGGCTATTTTTCCTATGGTTTCACTGTTTGATATTTATACAGTGGGTTATCATAATGGAGTTTTCTATGATGATTTATTGAGAACTTGGAGTGAGCTCACTAAAATATTAGATACCGAAGTGGTGGCTGTAGGTGTAGATTCGGACCCTGAGGGAAAGCTTCTTAAAGCTGCAATCGAAGAACATAAATCGAATAGGTCTTCATATGAAATTTTTGCTCCACTTAAATTCCGCGACAGCTTGGATGAGATTAGTGGAGAGCAACCTTACTACAAATGGCACCCAGCAGCCTTTGTGAGGGAGATTAATGAATCTGGCGTACCGATTTATCTCTGGTGCGGCTGGTTTGATTCTTTCACTAAGGATGGCTTTCTCTTATATCGCAATTTTTCGAATCCCAAGAAGATAGTCATCGGTGCCTGGTCCCATTCTCCTCGTGATCCTGAGATTGCTAAGGAGGAATTCTCTCTTGCCGTCACAGAAGCCCTGCGCTGGTTCGATTACTGGTTGAAGGAAATTGAGAATGGAATTATGGATGAGCCTCCTATTCGTTATCAGTTGATGAAGGCTAAAAAGGAGAATGAGTGGAGAACTGCAAGGGAATGGCCTCTTCCCCAAGAAAAAAGAATCAAATACTTTTTCCATCAAGGCAAGAGTGGAAGTGTTGATTCTGTGAATGATGGGCTTTTATCTCCACGCTATCCCAATAAAAAAAAGGGGAATGACGATTATGCTGTTGATTACACAGCCACCACAGGCCAAGCAACCCGCTGGGATAATGCAGTTGGAGGGAGTTTTGAATATCCTGATTTGAGAGCAAATGATGAGAAGGGACTCACCTACACTACAGAGCCTTTGTCTCAAGATGTTGAAGTTACCGGGCATCCCGTAGCCCATTTATGGCTTAGCACAACAACTTCAGACTTAGATGTATTTCTTTATCTTGAGGAAATAGACCCGGATGGTTTCTCTCATTATGTAACTGAAGGAGCAATTAGAGCTTCTCACCGAGCTCTCCATCAGCCCTACTACGATAATTTAAACCTTCCTTTCCACCGCAGTCATGAAGAAGATTATAAACCTCTTATTTCCCTTGAGCCGGTTGAGCTTGTTTTCGATTTACAGCCGACTTCAAATGTCTTCAATGCCGGAAATAGGATAAGGGTAACGATTACCTGCGCTGACAAAGATAATGCAGAGGTTCATGAGGAATCCCCTCCACCGATAGTGAGCATTTATAGGAACAAGAAACTTTCTTCTTACATTATCCTTCCTTTAATCAGCGAGGAAGAAGCTCGTTTTGTGGGAGAGGAAGAGTTCCCTCTTGCAATGGTATCTATCATTTTGTTTATAGTAATCATAATAATTGCGCTTACCCTGTATATCCGCAGGAGGATTCGTTAAACGATTTTAGTGTAGTGAAATTATCTTCATCCCTTTTTGCTTTTAGGGGGAAGATGAGGCAAAGCAAAAACACTAGAGGAAGGAGAATGGAGAAGGGAGCTTAATCTATTGCGATGAAAATCTTAGAGTTAGGAAATCTATTAATTAGGATATCAAGTTTGCTCATCATGATGAGCCTAAAACTTCTCATTTTTTCAACTAGAATGTCTGAAGAGCAATAAAAAAATAAAATTAACATAAAAAAGAGGTTTCTGATGAGAATTGACCTTTCGCAAAAGACGGCTCTGATAACTGGAGCTTCTCGAGGCATAGGAAAAGTTATAGCTGAGAAATTTGCTGAAGCAAATGCAGATGTCGTTGTCCATTATTGTAAAAACCATAAAGCCGCAGAAAACACTCTAAAAAACTTGAAAAAGGGAGACCACTTTCTTGTCCAAGGTGATATTTCAGACCCCCAATCTGTGAAAAAAATTGTAGATACTGTAATTTCAAGAGCAGGTAAAGTTGATATTCTGGTTAATAATGCCGGAATCTATGAAGAAATTCCCCTAGTTCGATCTACCTATGAGGAATGGCAGGATATCTGGATGCGAACAATCAAAACTAACCTTATAGGCCCCTCTAATATAACCTTTCTTATCGCCAGACATATGATTTCAAGAGGAGGGGGGAAAATAATTAATATCTCATCTCGAGGGGCATTTCGTGGGGAACCAGATGCTCCATGCTACGGAGCGAGTAAAGCAGGGCTTAACGCCATGAGTCAATCTCTCGCCCAGGCACTGGCAATTCATAATATTTTTGTTTATGTCATAGCTCCAGGATTTGTAGAGACAGATATGGCGAGACCATGCTTACAAGGAGAAAAAGGAGAGCAGATTCGCAAACAGAGTCCTTTGGGAAGAATAGCCTGGCCGTCAGAGGTTGCCAATACAGCCCTTTTTCTAGCCTCTGAAGGCGTTGATTTCTTAACGGGATGCATCATTGATGTAAATGGCGCTTCATATCTGCGCTCCTGAGGGGATATTTAAAATAAATTCTTTAAAAGTTACTCAAATTTTATAGCTTAAATTAAGTATTCTGGAATGAAAATTTCTTGGCATTATTGCAGCGAAAGCCTATAGTTTTTTTACGGAGAAAATTTTAGCTTCAAATTCTTTTGAGCTCATTTCAGAGGAAAAGTCGCTTAATTCTTAATTTAATGCCATCCCTCTTAAAGTAAGGAGAAAAAATTGAAATTAAATTAAGAATATAAAATAGTAGCGTTAAGAATCCATCCTTTTTCTTCCTGAGCTTCATGAGGAGGTGGGCTATGTGGGTAAAGCAAAATTTAAAAAGTTTCCTTGTTCAATTAAAGCGAAAAATCCACCCTGAAGGAAGTATTAAGTTCATGCCTTAAGGGTATTATCTTTTTCTTTCTTTGAGACGGATATTCTAAACTGGACACACACGAGATTTTCACTTGACAACAGAATTCCAAAGTTATTAAATTTAAAAATAAAGAAATAGAGGATGAAAAAGATTAAGTAAGGAGGGAAAATGAAAAAATATCAGAGATTCCTCTTCTTTGTTTTTCTCCTTATTATTGTTTGCTCTTTTGTTGAGGCACAAAGATTGACGGGTACACTAAGAGGAACAGTTAAGGATGATGAGGGTGAACCTTTACCTGGTGTGACGATTGAAATTCAAAGCAATGCGCTCATTGGTGGCTCTCGGTCAGAACTTACCACTGAAACCGGAACATTTATTTTTGGGGCTCTTCCTCCAGGAAGCTACAAGATCACATGCTCTTTACAGGGATTTCAGACGTTTAGGCAAGAAAACGTCATCATTTCCGTTGGTAAGACAACTACGATAGACGTAATTCTAAAGCCTACCACTGTCGAGGAAAGTATAACTGTGGTAGGCGAAGCTCCAATAGTTGATGTCACAAAGTCCGGGATTTCGACCACCTATGACCAGCAACTCCTTGAAAATCTTCCTAAGACTCGTTTCACTTACATAGACATCATGTTCTGGGCGCCAGGAGTCTCAATGAACGAAACTAACACAGAGGAATGGCATTCCTCGCTCGGTTCCCCATACTGGTCGGATAATTATCTTGTCGACGGAATTGATACTTCCTTTGACTGGAACGGCACAACATGGGTATGGAACAATCCTGATATCTACCAAGAAGGAGAAGTTTTGACGATTGGAGCCCCTGCTGAATACGGAGATTTTCAGGGAGCAGTAGTCAATGTTGTCACCAAGTCAGGAGGGAACACATTCCAGACCGGTCTTTATGCCTATAACATCCCTTCTTCATTTGTTGATAATAATGTTCCTGGAGCAGAATATCCCTTTCATGTTAAGAGATCTTGGGATATCAGCTTTGATCTCTCTGGTCCTTTCAAAAAGGATAAAATCTGGTTTTACGGAAACCTTCAGTACAAGAGGTACGATTATTCCCAGCTAGGAACGCCTCCTGAGTGGCCGACAAAATCAGCTTATGACAGGATTTTTGGCAAGTTTACTTTTCAGCTGAATAAGAATAACAAGCTTGTCGCTTCTTACCAACATGAATGGTCAGACCTTCCCGATGTAATCACTCCTTCTCAGCCCTTTGATGCTTGTGCCAAAGAGCCTGGTGAATACGGGGTTCCCAACTTGATGCTAACTTCAATCCTTGGCGCAAACACAATTTTTGAGTTTAAAGTAGGGGGCTGGCTTGTCCATGATAACTGGGTCCCCATGGATGGGAACCTTGATGAACCCTGCCATTACGATGGTGCAACAGGACAATATTCAAACGGGATCTGGGCGTGGAGTAAGTCTACCTATACCAAGCTCCAGGTAAACGCTACACTCTCTCACTTTGCGGATGATTTTATCGAAGGAAATCATGAATTCAAGGTTGGGGTTCAGTTTACAAGGGGGAGTTCAACAGGGATTACTTCCTATTCTGGTGGAGTAGTTTATTATGATTATGGTGGGGAGCCTTACGCTGCCTATTTTCAAAATCCATATAACTATGGCTCTTCAGTCAACAAAATCGGCGTATTCTTCGATGATGCTTGGTCAATCACAAGTCGTTTAACGCTTAACCTCGGCTTAAGATTTGACCATCAGGATGGAAACATTCTTGAAGTGGATGAAATTGATGCTCAGAGAAACGAGACCGGAAGAAAAATACCAGGCATTGATAATGTTTTGACGTGGAATGATTGGTCACCGCGGCTGGGGCTGGTCTATCAATTGACACCTGATAAAAAGACAACACTCAGAGTAAATTACGGGCATTATTATGAAGGCATGACTCTGATGACTTTTGCTCAAATGACACAGAGCGCCCAGACTGTGTATGCCTATCTCTATAACTGGGATACAGGAAAATATGATATTCCCTTCTGGACATGGAATCCTCTTGAAGGAGTAGGAATTGGTAGTGATGTCAAGAACAGTCTCTGTAGACAGTTCTCAATCGGCATAACTCGGGAAGTTATTACAGATGTGTCACTGGAACTGACTTACATCTTCAAACATACCGATAATTTTTATTCATGGTGGAATACATCTGCGGAGTATGAAGAGGTAGATTATTATGATGAATATGCAGGCAAATGGATTAAGGTCTACAATCAAATTACGCCAGTCGAAGAAGATTTTCTGACGCTCCTCAATCCCCCCGATTATAAACAGAGGTATAGAGGGCTGATAATAGGATTGCAGAAAAGATTTTCAAATAAATGGCAGCTCAGTTCATCTTTTGTCTGGTCAAAAGCATACGGAGTCTCCACTCGGGACCAGCTTCGCCAAGGAAACCGCTACGGAATTCAGAATCCTAATGACCTCATAAACAACAAAGGCTGGGGAGGCCTCCTTCAGAGCGATAGAACATATATGTTTAAGATGCAGGGTTCTTATTTCTTACCTTATGACTTTAGCGTCAGCGTAAATTTTACAGCTCAAACAGGAAAGCCGATTGCACGCACACTCCCCGTGCTAGGGATGAATCAAGGCGCTTTTTCGATCCTCGCTGAACCGAGAGGGTCAAACTGGAGACTTGACCCAACCTATCTTCTTGATTTTAGAGTGGAGAAGAAGATTGACATAGTTGGCAAATTCTATATGAAAATCGCTGCAGATGTTTATAACCTCCTTAACTCAGATGCCATGACCCAGACTCAATCTACAATTGGGACAGCCGAAGGCTTCATGAAGCCGGATGCTATAGTGGCTCCTCGAAGAGTTCAGATTTCTTTGCGCCTTTATTATTAATCGGTTAAATTCAGAAAAAGAAAATTAATCTTTTTCTCCAAAGCCAAAAATAAATTGCTTTTTTCAGACATCCAGCCGAGAGAGGAGAAAGAGTAAACTTATTTTTTAAAAAAAATTTCAGATAGTGTAAATAAAATAAGCAAGAATGAGAATTGAAATTCTTCCTTAATTATTCATAATTGTAAAGCTAGATTTTCGGTCTTTTTTCATCTCCAAAGAGCTTATCCTTCAAAAAACGTTAAAGTGAGTTATCATTAAGGAAAAGTGAGCAAATGATTATTTGATAAAATAAATGGAATCTTTTTCTTAATTTTTCTCACCTCTAACATTGGTTTTGATGTAGAAAAGGAGCAAGGGTAATATGGCTAATTTAAATGCAACTTATAATTGATCTATTCTTCATTTCTGTTGCTACCCTAACGTGTGAAATTCTTTTGTTGCGGGTTCTTAGCGTTACCGTGTGGAATCAATTTGTTTTTATGGCCATCTCGATTGCGATGTTTGGGATGACTGTTGGAGCTTTAATAGACTACCTATCCCCGAAGCTTTTTAGTTTGGAAAAGACAAAGATTCAGCTCACAAGGAATGCCTTCTTATTTTCAGTGACACTTATCTTTACTCTTCTTTCTCATTTTGTGATCCCTGTGATGGATTAAGGAACTATTTTATGAATATATTCTCTTGTTTTAAATTATAATTATAGTTTCAATCCCTTTATATTTAGCAGAATTTGTGTCTCACTTGCTTTGACAAGATTTCCGAATCAGATAAGCACTCTTTATGGCTTTGACTTATGCGAAGCAGGGTTAGGCTGTGTTTTACTTTTGAAGGTGCTCAATTTCATAGATGCACCAAGCGGAGCATTGGTGGTAAGTTTATTCGCTTGTGTGGGGGAGTATTTTTTGCAGATGACGGAAATTTAAGAAGCATGGTTAAAGCTGGAATTGTTATTATAATTTTTCTTTTTTTTAGTTTAGGTCAAACTGTTTTTGGTCTATGACCAAAAGTCTTTATTTCACCCTATCTAGGCAAAGAGCGAGAGGAAGCAAAAGCCTTTGGATGAGAAATGGAACTTTTTTCTCGAGTTTCAATTTGGGGAAATCCTTATTTGCCCACAACACCATTCGGCTGGGGAAAGAGCGAAAAGTTACCCGAAGATATTAAAATCAAACAGTTTGGGATGTGGATAGATGGTCATGCCTATTCTCCTATGACATATTTTGAAGGGAAAAAAAGAAGAACTAGAAATTTTAAAATATGATATCACAAATTTTGACCACTTTTTGAGGCGAAACTCCAAGGTTATGATAATCAGAGCAAGGGAAGGAAGTGATATCCTTGCTGCATTATATTTTGATCAGGGGTCGATTGTTGCTGTTAAAATGAAGAGGAAAATTATTGATATTGTCAACAGAGTATTTGGGGATTCGTTGGACATTTAGAGCTTAAGCCAAGGGTCATATTCACCCAAAGATGAAGCTCGTAGCTTAATTTCCCGTTCCAAACAAAAATTTGATATTACTCAAGCCTCTCTCGTGGATACTTGGACAGCCACAGCAGCTGGTGCTTTTGTGCTTTCTGAAAATTCTCTTTACACGGTAGAGGCGTGATAGACACTCCTACCTAGAGCATTTACCTCCAAGAGGTATTCTCAGTTTTTCTCTATGGTATTTCATCCCTAGGTCAGGAGAAATATATAGACTCATGGCTGTGGCGATCGTCTCCCTTAGTAAACTTGGATTGAAAGATCCATAGCGTCATATTGCCGTTCTTAGAAGTGTTTATAGAATAGAGAATGAGGAAATGCCTGATGGAATTGAGACTATTCTTGTCTGCAGAGATCCCCTAGATAACAATGATCTTAATCAGATTAAAGATGTTGCATCGGAAATGAAATTCGAAATTATGATTACTCCGCAAGAGTTTCCCTTGATCCAATCTTAAGCGCCTTAGTTTCGAATGAAGGGGAGGAGTCTCTAGTGAGGAATTTTCCTATAGACATCAGTGCCCCTACTGATGATAAGCCATTTTTTTCAACATGCTTAGATTCAAAGATATTTTTAATCAAAAGATGTGGAAGATGGGAATTATGTCGTTTAATATGAAGGCAGTTGTGGTTATTGGGATTTTGATGATAACTGTATTTATGCTGGCTCTGCTTTGTATCATTCTTCCTTCCGTAGTTAAGGTAAGAGTAAGGGATCATTCTCTGCTTTCATTTATTTCTAGGCAATTGGGTTTGGATTCATGACAAAGTTTAAATACTTTTTTAGGACGTCCTGTTTTTGGACTATCGGTTATTCTTTTAGCACTTCTAATCTCGGGAGGGATGGGAAGTTATTTTACACATCAAAATAAAATTTTAAAAAAGCAAATATTTTCTTGCGTTTGCTTTCCTTGATCATAGTCTTAATAATTTTTGGCTTGATACGTCCCGTATCATTTATTCTTTTCAAGCAACAACAACTACAATTTGTATTTTAATTGCCATAGCAGCAATCTTTCCTCTCGGAATTTTCATGGGAGTGGCATCTCTTTTGGAAATTAAGATACTTTCCGACGCTAGTAGCTTGGCTTTGGGGAATTAATTAGGAAACTTCGATCTATGCATCAGTTCTTGTAACTGCAATTTCATTGGCTGCAAGCATTGAAATTACTTTCTGGATAGGAGTTATTTCTTATTGCATTGCTTCAATGTCGATTTTAAAAATTAGAAGATATTGGGTGACTCCTCTTTTTAATCATTTTAAATAAGTATATTTTCGGAGGTAGAAGATGAAAATTTACTCTTCTACCAAAAATGAAATAAGAGTTTAAATTTTTCTTTTACTTCTTTGGCTTACTGCACTTAGGCTTTGCTGCTGCTTTTTTCTTCGGCTTTGCTGCTGCTTTTTTTGTTCCTTTTTTTGCCATTTTTATTCCTCCTTTTACTTTCCTTTCTGAATGATCAGAAAGAATTTATACTACCCATTATTATTTTATTTAAATTGATAGATAATAATCAATATTTTTTTTAATTTTTTTAAAAATAAACAAAATTAAATTTTAAAATATTCTATAATTTTAATATTAAAATATTTTATATATCTCTTTTTTTTAAAAATCATAGCCCCTTTATTTCCTTGAAGGCATTTATTATTTTCATTTCTTGAATTTTGAGCAAATGTATAAAGAATTAGAAATTAACTGTTTTTGGGTAAATTTAAATCTGTTAGAATAAAAATCAAGAGGTTGCGTGGAGGTTAAGTTGAAGGCATTAATTTTTGATATGGATGGATTGATGATTGATAGTGAAAGTTTATATTTTGAGACAGAACGAGAAATAGCAAAAAAGTTTGACAAAATAGTTGATGAAAGAGTTTTATGGAGAATGATGGGGAGGAAGCCGATTGAAAGCATGAGGATATTCGTAAGTGAATTAAAACTTCCTCTTTCAGCGGATAAGGCGCTTGAAATGAGGACAGAGATAATGAGGGAGAAAATGATAAAAAATCTAAGGTCCATGCCAGGCCTAAAACATATCCTGAATTCATTCTACGGGAAGCTTAAGCTTGCCGTTTCGACTGGGGCTCAGAGAGAGTTTCTGGAGATAGCTATAGATAAGCTCGGTATAAGGAATATGTTTGATGTGCTTCAGGCTTCAGATGAAATAGTAAATGGTAAGCCTGATCCAGAAATTTTCTTAGTTACCTGCAGAAAGCTCGGTCTTTCTCCTGAAATATGTTGTGTTCTTGAGGATTCTGAAAATGGAGTGATAGCCGGGAAAAGAGCCGGTTGTTACGTTATTGCTGTACCTTCAAGGTATAGTCAGGGACAGAGTTTTAGTCTCGCTGATTTTATCGCTTCAGACCTTTATCAAGCTGAAAGACATATAATGAGGATTATCAAAAAAAGAAATCTCAAGAAGCGATTTCAAAAAGATGAGGAGATTTTGAAAAAATGATAAAAAAAATATTTGTTGAGGGAGCTAGACATCTTTTTTTGATTCTCTTCATCCCTTTTTGTTTAATTACTCTTTTAGAAATTATAATCCGTCTTTCTGGTGTGGAGACAGAGGTAGTGAAGAGTAAAGAATTCAACATTCAAGTTCCCATCTGGACATTTAATGACCTTAATTATTCAGCAGCAGAAGATATTTATGGGCGCATCATTAAAAATACGGTTCCAGCTGAATCTGCAGAGTGGATGAAATGTTTTGAAGAAGCTAAATATCTCCAATATAAGATGAAACCAAATGTTCGAGCTTTTGTCTTCAATACAGTAAATCAAATGGAAATTTTAAAAGGGAAAAAGGTTCTTTTCAAATCAAATTCAGATGGATTTCGAACAAAAGAAATCTCTCGAAAAAAGGAGAAGGGAGTTTTCAGAATAATTTGCCTTGGGGATTCAGCCACTTTTGGTTGGGGAGTGAATCAAGAGGAGACATTTTCAAAATTTCTAGAGGATAAGCTTAATTCTAATTCTGCTCAAAGAAGATTTGAAGTTCTTAACCTCGCAATTCCTGGCTATACAAGTTATCATGGAAAAGCTGTCTTTGAACATTTTGCTTTGAAGTATTCGCCTGATATGCTAATTCTGAGTTTTGGAGGAAATGATGGGAGACCTATTCCCAAAAAGGCAAAAAAGATTTTAGAGCGAGGAAGGAAATTTCAAGGGATTAATTATTTTCTGCTTAATCTTAAAACCTATAGATTTATGCGAAGGCTATTGTATGCAAGGCATAATCCTTTCAAGAAAATTCAGGAAAAGAAGGGAGCCAACCTCGATATGGAAGCATTTGTAACTCCTAAAGAATATCAAGAAAACTTGGGGTCTATCATCAAAACTGCAAGAGAAAGAGGAATTGAAACATTACTTCTTGCTCTTTGTTGCCCGCTTGATTATTTGAATGCAATGACAAGAATCTCGAGAAGAATGAATGTTGATAGAATAAACGGCATGAAGGTTCTTCTCGAAAGCATTCCTTCCATCATTGAAGGGAAGCTCTATCCTAATCTTGCTAAACATTATCGTGAGCTTTATGGCATTGAAAACATCGAAAAGAGGAAAATGCTTTATGTGACGAGTGATACATGTCATCCAAATGTCCTCGGGCATAAGATATTAGCAGATACCCTCTACGACTATATGATAAAAAAATAAACGAAAGGAAAAGAGGCTGATTTTTATTTTGTCTCTTTCAAAAAAACCTTACGGAAATGAAATCCAAAAATGGCAAAAGAGATTGAAATCCCTAGTAGGTAAGGCCGCTTCAATAGTGTCCAGAAAATAAGCTTCCAGTAATGAAGTCTTTCTCTTCCTTTTATTCCTTGAAGCCAGATTGATTTCAAAAAAGCGTTCAAATAGGTTAAGTTAATGTGGCCCTTTCTTAGCTTTTTTGGCCTATAATTATTAAGAAAAGTTTTTACTCTCTGATAATAATATTCAGGAAGGTAAATGGTGTTAACTATCTTTTCATAACCCTCGAGAAGGATTTCTCTACTCATTTTAGGGATGAAATTGATTGAGAAATCTGTATTATCTCCGGAGATGTCGCCGAGCAGCCTGCCTTCTTTTTTTAGGCGTTTATAAAGCCTTGTCCCTTTAGGTGCATTCAACAAACCCACCATAGCAGTCACGATCCCACTTTTCTGGATAAATTTTATCTGTCTTTCAAAGATAGAAGTAGTGTCGCTATCAAACCCGACGATAAATCCACCCTGGACTTCAAGACCTAGGTTTTGAATCTTCTTTATGTTGGCTAGAAGGTTCCGATTTTTATTTAGGTATTTGTGACACTCAGTAAGGCTTTCTTCATTTGGAGTTTCGATCCCGATGAATACTCGGCGGAATCCAGCCTCCACCATCATCTCTATGAGCTCTACATCATCGGAGAGATTAATAGAAGCCTCGGTTAAAAAATGGAAGGGGTATTTATTCTTTCTCATCCATTCTATTAAAGAGGGAAGGATTTCTTTCTTTAACTTTCTTTTGTTTGCAATGAAATTGTCATCTACAAAGAAGACTCCTCCTTTCCAGCCATTAAAATAGAGAGATTCAAGTTCTTTAAGAATCTGTTCCTTGCTCTTTGTCCTTGGTGTACGTCCGTTGAGGATTATTATATCGCAGAATTCACAGTTGTAAGGGCATCCTCTTGAGTATTGGATGCTCATTACTGCATATTTTTCCAGATTGATTAATTCCCATTCAGGACAGGGCGAAGTGCTCAACTCAGGCCTTTCAGGAGAAGAGTAAATTCTTTGAGGCCTTTCCTTTCTGAGGTCGTCTAGAAAAAAGGGAAGTGTAATCTCAGCTTCGTTAAGGACGAAATGCTCGATTCCAGAAAATTCCTCATAGTTCATGGTGAAAAGAGGACCACCAGCAACAATAGGAACATCTAATTTTTGACATTTTGCAATTACCTCTCTAACAGATTTTTTTTGTACGTTCATTGCGCTCAAAAAGACATAATCAGCCCACTTAAGGTCTGAATCAAGGAGTTCAGTTACGTTCATGTCAACTAACTTTTTCTTCCAGCCTCTAGGCAGCATTGAAGCTAAGGTCAATAGTCCAAGAGGTGGAAATGAGGCCTTTTTAGAGATAAATCTAAGAGCGTGTTTAAAACTCCAGAAAGTATCGGGATATTTTGGATAGAGTAAAAGAATGTTCATAATTTTTTCCTTTTAAATAAAGAAAATCGATAATATGATAACATTATTATGAGGTTTTTGAAATCATTAAGTATTCTTTGGAGAAGGAGTTAAATAAGAAAAATTGAAGGCTTCTTTTTTAAGTTTCTTTAATTCTCAGAATAAATCGTGACTGAAATGAGAATTGAATATCAATATTTTCTATTAAGAAAGTATCAAGGAAGTGGGAAGGGTGAATTGGATTTTCTAAACATTCTAGTTTTAAAATTAACTTTCAGGGAAGGATTAAACAGATTGGTAGCAGAAAATGCCTACGAGGGCTTATTTTAAAGAAAGGGGAAAAAAATGAATGCGTGGGGAGTTTTATCTTACTTACTCCTTGGTGGTTTGCTGGGAGCAGTGGGGCAAGGTTTGAGATTTATTGTGGGGTTGAAAAAGAAATATGATGAATCATCGGCTTCGGGTAGGGATTTAAAAGAGATCTTTGATTACAGGGAGCTCTGGCTCAGTTTTGTGATTGCCTTTCTGGTAGGAGCGATAGCTGGTATTCTGGGCGTCATTAGTCATTTAGGAGAGGAAATTACTGTAGATTTCCTTTTTACTATAATTGGTATTGGTTATGTGGGTACGGACTTTATCGAAGGTTTGATAAAGAAGAAGGTTTTTCTCAGGGCACGCTGAGCTTTTTTGGGTCTTATGAGCAATCAAGATGTCAATGAGAGATGAGAAGGTTATCTTTGAAGGATGTAGTAAGCTAAAGCCCAAAATTTTATCTCATTTTGATTGTTAAGCTATTGACTTTATTTTCTTCAACGAGAGAGAGGAGGCAATTGACTTTCTTGCCATGGGAATTGCACGTAAAGTGTAATTAGAAAAAATTGTTACTATATATCTTTTATCAAGATAAAATATCAAGTTTGGAACTTATTCCTGGAAAACCGCCACTGTGGCCAACCACTTTTCCATTTTGCCCCCAGCTTACTTGGAAGCCATAACCATAATTTCCCCCTGAGTAATCTTTCCATATAGAGTCAAGCAAATTCTTTGAAACAAGCTTTCCCTCAAGAAGTGAACGAGCGAATTTATGGAGGTCTCTTACAGTAGAAAACCCTCCTCCTGCCGGACTTCCTTTGATGACATGCATAAAGAGGTTGCTCTTCCAGCCATAAGGACATTTCCAGTCAGGGTCATATCCTACGGCAAGATTTTCAAGCGGATAATCCATCTCATAGCTCTCACTATTTTTCATTCCTGCAAGTTCATAGATATTTTTTCTGATGTAATCAAAATAGCTCTCTCCAGTTAAGCTTTCTATCACAACTCCAAGGAGAAAAATTCCGCTGTTGCTATAAAGAAATTTTTTTTCGGGGCTCGAAAGCAGGTTTTTCGTCTTTAAGAAGAGGTTTATAATCTTCGAGTTTTCTGTATAGCTCACGAGATGACTTCCAGTATATTTCATTGAAATAACTTCCTAGTCCAGATGTATGGGGCAGAAGGTGGTGAATAGTTATTTTCGAAGTTATTTCTTTAGGTAACCAGGTTTCATCCACATACTTATCTATTGAGTCGTCAAAAGAAAGTAAACTCTTTTCTTTAAGCTGGGCAATGGCAATTGCTGTGAACATTTTGTTCATTGAGCCAAGGTTAAATTTTGTATCGATTGTTATTGGCACATGAAAACTCTTATTTGCTTCCCCACAAGCATGTTCCATGAGAATCTTTTCTCCCTTCGCGATAAGGAGTGTACCGGAAAAAATATCCTTGATACACAATTTTTCCATAAGTTTTTCAATCTTTTTTAAAAACTGCTCTTGGTCTATTTTTTGTTCGGTTAAATTCTGGGGAAATTGATAGTCGTTAAATTCAAGGCCATCAATAAGATAATTCTCAGTTTCATCGAATTTTAGGTTTATCCCTCACAAGTTTTCGAAATTGTCATCCCTGAGGATAATAAGAGTCGCATCTTTTTCCCCAGGAAGGTTGCCTATTGAATTGTAAATACAGTTTTCCTGTCTGTCTTCCTAAAAGAAGAAATTTTTTTATTTGCTCATCCAGTGAGAGCATCTTTCCTAATTTTTCGCTACAATTTTCGATGAAGAATCGTTTGACCTGTTCAGGATGGTGAGAAGTTATGGCCTCTATTGTCGCTTTAATTCTTTCACCTTTCTTTCCTTCGGTTATTTTTGTCTCTTCTAGATTCTTCTCAGCAAAAAGACAAGAGGAAATATGAAGAAAAAGGGATGATAAGAAGACGATAATCAAAGAATTGATTTTAGACCTCATGAGTTATCCTCGTAATGAAGATTCAATCATATTTTAGAACATTTATTTATGAAAAAAGTTTCACTCTTAAAGATAACCCTAAAATTTTTTGGATAATCTTCCGATTAGTTGAAAGATGGAGAGTAAAAAATGCTTGAAAAAGAAAGCGGACATCCGGTCTTTCCCATGGATTGGAGAGACGTCTCATCTCTCAATCTACATCAAAAGCAGACCGACGATGTCCTCACTGAGTGTAGGACACTATTTCCCCTTTCCATGAGTCCTTATCCTCTGAGAGCGAGTATCTCAAAAAGCCAGAAGGCTTACTTGAAGGCAGTCCCCAACAAGCGATTCAAGCCTCTCTGCCAAATCTGCGGAAGGTAAGCCACTGGAATCCACAGCCAGGAAAAACGATAGATTCGAGACCCGGACTTTTAAACGGCGAGAGTCTGGATTCAATG
>CAYSCS010000032.1:0-7669 GCA_964429695.1 uncultured Eubacteriales bacterium | reverse complement strand
AGGCCGACAAAGAGAGGAGATAAAATTATTTTCAAAAAAAGGAGATAATCATGTGGAAACGATTTCTATTGATTTTAACTTGTTTAATGATTGTAATTTCCTCATTCTTCGGATGCAGGGGTAAAATTTATAGAAAATTTGACCTTCTGATAAAGAATGGAAAAATTATTGATGGGACAGGGAATCCTTGGTTCTATGGCGATATTGGAATCACAGATGATACCATTATGGAGATTGGCAATCTTTCTGGAAAAACTGCTATTAAAACCATCGATGCCAAGGGGTTGGTGGTTTCTCCAGGATTTATTGATATCCACACTCACTGTGATGGAGGATTGGGAAGACCTGAATCTAGGGCTAACTTGAACTATTTGATTCAGGGGTGCACAACAGTAGTGACAGGGAACTGTGGTGACGGAACATTTAAGATCGCTGAAATTAAAGAAAAATGGGAGAAGCAGGGTCTGGGAACAAATGCTGTGCATCTGGTTGGTTACGGCACAGTCCGCAAAGCCGTGATGGGTGAGGAGCCGCGAGTTCCGACAACAGAAGAGATCGAAGAAATGAAAGAGATAATTAGAGAGGCCATGAAAGAGGGTGCTTGGGGTCTGAGCACAGGATTAGAATATATTCCTGATCGCTATGCTACTACAGAAGAAATTATTGAAATCCTGAAAGTTGTTGGCGAGTTTGGAGGAGTTTATGCTACCCATCAGCGGAATGAATTTGATCGTGGGCCTGAGGCTACTGAGGAGACTATAAGAATTGCTGAGGCAACCGGAGTACGAGCTAACATTAGTCATTTAAAGGTATGTCGAAAAAATTACTGGGGCACTATGGAAGAAGTAATTAAATTAATTAACGAGGCAAGAGAAAGGAGTATTTACATCGTTGCCGATATGTATCCCTATAACTATGCCTCAGGCGGTCCTCTTCTACCCATAGTTAGTAACGCTGGCTGGGCTCCTTTTCATCTCCCGGATGAAATGGAACCATTTGCAGAAATAAGAAAAAAGATGAGAGATCGCAATTTAACAGATGTTCAGAGAGAGGAGCTTAAAAAACAGTATGTGGAGGAGCTGGCCAGAGCCCTTGCTGATAAATCAAAACGGGAGCTGATCAGGAAATCAGTTCTTGAAGGAGAGCCTCATAGACCGAGTTCTGTAGCTTTAGCTGGATGGGATAGTTATTTGGTTACTGTAGCCAAGAAAAACACCCATCTGATTGGAAAGATCCTCTCGGACATTGCCCGGGAACAAAAAAGAGATCCATTTGATCTGACGGCAGATTTAGTCCTTGATGAACCTGACCTCTACGTGGCCTGTGGAGTCATGTCAGAGGAGGACATGAAGCAAGCGATGAAACAGGATTGGCTGATGTTTTCAAGTGATGGCGATGCATTTCCTATTCTTAAGGAAACCGACTTGCCCGTGATTGGACATCCCCGCGCTTTTAGTAGCCAAGCCAGAGTACTCCGGAAGTACGTCCGAGAGGAAAAGGTATTGACCCTGGAGAATGCCATAAGGAAGATGACCTCCCTTCCTGCCTCTTTTCTCCAGATAAAGGATAGAGGACTTCTGATGAAGGGGTACAAGGCTGATATCGCAATATTCGATCCAGAAACTATTAGGGATAATGCTACTCCTTCTGATGCCTTTAAGTACAGCACTGGCACTGAATACGTGATTGTCAACGGAAAGATAAGTATAGAAAATGGGGAGTACAACGGCGACTTAAGTGGAAAACTGATCCTGTTGACAGAAAATAGATAAGAATGGAAATTTTATTTTTGAGTACTAAAGGAGACATTCTCGATTCCTTGAGCTAAATGAGTGTTTGGAGGAGCGGTGAAAAGAACAAAAAAAAGTTAGAAATCTTTATAGTATTTATTTTGATACATAGATTGATTTTCTTTTTCCTATCAGTTTGCTATGGGTATCCTTCCCCAGAGACTGATAAAGAAAGATTGAACGTCCTTATCATAACAATAGATACTCTAAGAGCGGATTGGCTGAGTTGTTACGGCAGTGAGCATCTCCAAACGCCGAACATCGATAGTTTGGCCGAGAGGGGTATCCTTTTCTCAAGGGCATTTGCCAATACATCCACTACATTACCTTCCCATACTAATATTCTCCTCGGGACGACGCCTCTTTATCACGGTGTCCATGACAATATAAATTTTGTGGTGCGAGAAGGATTTCTTACTTTGGCTGAGTACTTGAAGGAACATAACTACTCCACAGGAGCTTTTATCGGGGCTTATCCTCTCCATTCGAAATTTGGTCTTAATCAGGGATTTGATACTTATGATGATGAGATAGAGCATCTGCCATTTGAGGACTTTATGTCAGGTGAGAGGAGAGGGGAAGTTGTTATTGATAGAGCTCTCTGTTGGTTGAAGAAGCAGATTTCCCCTTGGTTTCTCTGGATTCATTGCTGGGATCCCCATGATCCTTATAAACCTCCTGAGCCCTTTCTGAATCAATACCAAGAAAATCCTTACACAGGAGAGGTGGCCTACGTTGATTTTATCCTGGGAAAGCTTCTTGCCTATTTAAAAGGGAACAATTTATTCGAAAATACTCTCATTATTTTTACTGGAGATCACGGTGAATCATTAGGGCAACATGGTGAGAAAACGCACGGTTTTTTTGCTTATAATACGACCATCTGGATTCCCCTAATCATAGTCTCTCCAGGAATTGAGAAATGCCGAATTGAGCAATATGTCAGCCATATCGACATATTCCCCACGGTGTGTGAGATTCTCAATCTCAAAAAACCGTCTTTTCTTCAGGGAGTCTCCCTTGTTCCGCTTATGAAGGGGAAAAAGGTGCCCATAAGGCAAATCTATTTTGAGTCTCTTCATCCCTACTACAGTAAAGGCTGGGCTCCTTTGAGAGGATTTATTTTTGACAAGGAGAAGTATATAAGCTCTCCCATTCCTGAGCTATATGACTTGAATAGGGACTTTAACGAGGAGAATAACCTCGCGGCAAAAAGGAAATTAGATAGATTCGAAAAACACCTAGAAAAAATTATGATTGATTATACATCTCCTGAAAGTCAGAGAGCAGGAGAGAGGCTTGATAAAGAATCACTCGAAAAATTGAAAAGCCTGGGGTACATCTCAAGCTCTCTGGACACAAGAAAGGATATTTTTTATGACGAGGATGATATTAAGGTTATCCTTCCCTATTATAATCAAGCTATGGATGCTCTTGAACAGTATGGAAAAGGGAACAAAAAGGAGGTATTCGAGACGCTGAGGAGCATTATCAATCGAAGAAAGGATTTAGCCGTCGCTTATATTAACCTGGCCTATTTATACAGGAGAGAGAAAGAGCTGAGAGAGGCTATTGAAGTTCTGAAGATCGGGCATGAAAATGTTCCAACCGACTATTTCGTCTTTTTTAATTTGTTGAACTATCTTCAAGAGGCCGGACAGTATAAAAATATTATTCAGGCTTTTCAGGGAAAGAATTATATACAAATGGAGCACGACCCGGCCATATGGAATTTGTTAGGAAATGCGTATTATAAAACAAATAATTTTGAGAAAGCCATGGATCAATACAAAAAGGCCCTTTCCATCTATCCTGAGTCCCCGTTGGTTTATGCTAATCTAGGGGAAGCTCAATTGTCGCTAGCGGTAGAGAAAAAGGATAAGATGATGCTGGATAAAGCGATACAAAGTTTCCAAAGAGCAATTGAACTTGACCCTGAATATCCATTTTCTTATGTGGGTTTAGGCAAAGCATTCAGGCTATTAGGTCGCTTAAATGAGGCCATCGCTTCCTTTAGAAAAGCTCTCGATTTAGATGATAAGCTTGATGAGACGCTTTATATTCTAGGTTTAACCTATCTCGATAAAGGGGATAAAGATAAAGCTTTAAGCACCTTGAGTCTTTACAAGCAAAAATACTATGATTCTCTCCCCGATGATCAAAAGCAGAAATTAGATGATTTGATCAGAAGGTGCAAAGAAAACACGCCATAAAAATTTAAAAAGACAAATAAGTACAAGCAATTTAAAAAATCAGAAGTTACAATTGAAGATTATTCTTTTTTTTATTCTCTAACTCTTGTTGAAGCTCCTTACCTTTTCTGAATTCTTCACGAGATTTAGAAAATTGACCAAGACGATTATAGATATCAGCCAATATAAAATGAGCTAAAGGGGCATACTCTGATTGGGGAGCTAATATAAGGCCTTTCTTAGCTAAAAGAATAGCCTCTTCAAATTTTTCACCTAAATCTAAGTAGGCCTTTGCCAAGAAAAGATAGCCATTGGCGAAATCTTTTTTATGGTTGATAGCTTCTTGGAAGTGCTGGATTCCCTCCCTCATGTAGCCTAATCTCACATAAAGTTTGGCTAAATTGAAATGAGCACGATAGTCTGCCGGATGCAATTCAATTTCCTTTTTATATTCTTTAATTGCTTTTTCGGGTTCATTCTTCTCTTCGTAAACCAAGGCCAACTCGAAATGTCCATTGGGAATATGAAGATAGGTTTCTAAGGCTTTTTTGAACTCTATCTCTGCCTGTTCAAACATTTTTTTTTCTAAATATGCTGTTCCTAACAGATGATGAGCCATAGAACTATGTTCCGGCTCCAACTTCACTGCTTGTTGTAAATAAAAGATGGCTTTATCTACATTATTCATTCTCATATATATTTCTCCAAGGCTGTAAAAGGGCTTATAGTCTTTAGGATCTAAACTCATTATCTTTTCATACTCAGCAATAGCTTCTTCATATTTCTTTTGATTTTTATAGGCAAGAGCTAGATTGAACATGACATCTTTGTATTCTGGATCAATCTTCAAGGCTTCTTTACATTCTTTGATAGTTTCTTCAATTTTATTTAGCATTAATAAAATTTGTGCCCGAAGTTGACGAGCTTCTTTTATCATAGGGTCTTTCTCTGTCACTTCTGTAACTATCTTTAGTGCCTCCTCCAGTCTATCTTCAGCAAAATTTCCTTCGGCTCTTTCCATTAAATTGAAGATATGGATTTTATCTTTAGGGTCTGCCAGAGGTCCTGTTTTTTTCATCTTTGCTTGAGAGGTGAAGGTCCCTAAATATCCTAAAGTTTTAAGCTTCTCTGCTGTCTTATCATCCAATTTCGGGGGTTCTTTTGTTTCAATCCCTTGGGCAGACCATTCCTGGTGGAGAACCTTTAATTTTTGTTCAAAATACTTTGCTTGTCTGATATTTTGTTTATATATATTACTCAGCTCTTGGGGATCGTCTACAATATCATAAAGCTCCGGTGCGGGAGCTTGAATATATTTGTAGCGAGAGTTCCGCAGGCTAATTAACTCGCTCCAGCCAAAATGATATCTGGGAAAGTAGGTTTCACTGTAAGCCAAACGTTCATGAATCAAATTTTTTTTCATGATCAAAGGAAGGAGGCTTTTTCCTTGAACCCCAGGAGGAATCTTAAAACCGAGTATCTCCAATAAAGTAGGCATTATATCAATGGTTTCAACACACTCATCAATCTTCCTTCCCCCTAATTTTGAATCAGGAAAATGAATAATCAAAGGTACAGAGGTTGTGGCTTCATAAACAAAGAAACCGTGTGTGAGTTCCTTATGCTGTCCCAGACTTTCCCCATGATCCCCTACAATTACTATCAGAGTTTTTTGCAATACGTTTTTTACGTTCAATCTATTTAATAGTTTTCCAATCAAATCATCAACATAGGCTATCTCACCATCGTAGAGCCCCGATTTCCACTTCGAAAATCTGGTCTTGTATTCGTCAGGTGGTTCATAAGGAGTATGAGGGTCATATAGATGAATCCAACTGAAAAATCTCTTCTGATAATTTTTTTCAAACCATTCAAAAAAAGCCTTTATAACATACTCTCCCCTTCGCTGGACAGAATCAAGAGATATTCTCTTATATTGGGTAAAATCGAAATTGTCATAATAATAATCTATTCCCTGATCCAAACCCCACTTAGAATCGAGCACAAAAGCGCCTATAAAAGCACTGGTAATCATGCCATTATTTTTGAGTACTTCGGCCAAAGTGGTTTTATCTGGTTCAAGGCGAAATCCATTATCTCTAACACCATGATAAAAGGGATAAGTACCAGTGAATATGGAAGCATGAGAAGGTAGGGTCAAGGGTGATTGACAAACTGCGGTTTTAAAAAGCACTCCACGCTCAGCCAGGTTGTCTATATTGGGTGTTTGAGCTCGGTCATAACCATAGCAGCCCAAATGGTCAGCTCTTGTTGTATCCAGAGTGATAAAGAGGATATTAAGATCTGAAATATGAAGAGGCTTTATTATTTCTTTTAGCTCAGTGGAAGAATCATCTCTCTTCATGGAAAACGATCCAAGAAAGATGAAAAAAACTAATAAAATTACAGCTATAACTTCAATCACCATAAACAAGAAAGGCCTGCTGAAAAACATTATTTTCTTTTTGTCAATATTCTTCTTCTGGGCCTTATTGTTATCTGCGGAGAATTGTAAAGCTGTTATCTCTGCTTTAATACTTTTCAAGCCAAGCTTCTTATGTGTCTTACGTACAGAGGTTTCAGACAATCCAAAGTATCTGGCAAGGTCAGCTTCTGATTTGTTACAAAAGTTCTCTTTTAAATAGTTTCTCCCTTTTTTAGTTGATTTAATCCCTTTAAAAAAGTGTATAGAAACGCTTTTTATGCCTTTTAGCCGTTTCAAAATCTTTTTAATAACTATAGCAAGGGCAAAAGAAAGATGTCAATTTTCCATCTTGGAATGAGATCATCTTTCTGTGGTCATCGGAAGTTCTCAAAATAGATATGGAGCCACACAGAATCTCCACTTCTTCCAATGAGTAACTAGATAGGGATGCAATTATTAATGAGTTTATGGAAATCATTATATTATTTGATATAAAAATAAAAGCTTGCGTATTCACTCCTTTAAACTCTTCATAATCCTTGTGCCTCTACTAGCTCTTTTTATTAATCCAGAGCAACTATTAACTTTTGTTGTTTGATATAACTTCTCTCCTTTACCCAGTCTCCCGAGTACTCAATGAGATGATTGGTTATAAAACAGACATAAAGGTGCTGACCGAGAAAAGCTCCTATTAAACGGCCCTGTCTGCGAATTTCCTTGATGACCCCCTCTACAACATGGGAAGAGGAGATGTTCCGTTTATCTATCTAGCTAGAATCTCTTAAAATTGAAGTGAATCCTTCATTTCCTCCTTTAAACATAGGATGGCTTTGGGACATCGGATCTTATATTTGCATCATCTGTTTCTAAATCCATTCAAGGATGGCCAAGATAGGATCCTCTTCACTAACCGATCTCGATACAACTTTCTTGAAAACTTCCTTATAATCTTGAAGAGCCATCGTATTTAAATCTTGCTTTCAAATGTTCTCTTTCTTTTCGAAAAAGCCTAAGATGGCTTATGTCTGAAAACCAAAATTGTGAACTAATATAAAAGCATTAATTTATGTTACATAATCGTCGGGATTTCTTTAGAGACCATGAATGTGCAGTTTTTTGATCACAGCCCAGATTGTCTCCAAATTTTCAAACCATCGATTCGAGGTAGCTTCAAAACGAATTTGCCGCAAGATGCGTTCCCTAACATTTATCCGGGCTGAGAGGAAGATATTCCAAGTGAAGCCTCTTATGAGTTTTAAGAA
>CAYSCS010000031.1:0-9811 GCA_964429695.1 uncultured Eubacteriales bacterium | reverse complement strand
CCGGCCGAACACGCTTTCTGAGTTGGCTCGGCGGTTCAGACGGCGGGACATCAATCGGCTGGCCGAGTGCACGATGCGCGTGGCGGTACGAGCGTTTCGGGCCCGCAAGGTCCGGCGTGTTATCCTGGATCTGGACTCGACGCTAGTGGAAAGCGGGGTACGGATTGTCGAGCGGACTTATGAGGGCTTCCGGGGTTCAATCCTTTGTTGTGGATGCTGCGGGCTGGCGGGATGAGTTTGGCGCCTCAGTCACGCAACCTGAGTCTGGCGCGTAAAATCCATCGCTCTCTGCGGAAAGATTTCCCCCGGGTCGAGCTCTTGCTCCACTCGGACTCCGCCGGTTATAAACATCGGCTCATGGGCTACTGTGACCAGAACGCAATCGGGTTTGTCATTGGGGGAGGCGGGAGTCGGAGGCTATCTTCCAGATAATCCAGGGGATAGAACACTGGGGAAGACTCCGGGGAAGCCAGGTCAACGAGGAAGTTGGAGAAGGCCTCAATTTTGTTGGTCCGGAGAAAGAGGGAGCAATCTACCGGCTGGTCGTGGTGCGCAAACGAAACAACCAGCGAGCTCTCTTCCCCGAGTTGGAGTACAGCTCTCGCCTCTACCTCACCAACACCGACTGGTCGACTCATAAGGTGGTCCGCTTCTACCGCAAGCGTGGCGAAGCAGAGAACGTCATCCGAGAGCTCAAGGAAGGGTATGCCCTCGAACATATCCTCTCGGAACACTTTCTGGCCAATGCCGTCTTCTTTCAACTCCAGCTTCTGGCCTATAACTTGGTCGAGCTCTTCAAGTATGTCCATCTGGACCGCTCGTGGTGGTGGCTGCGGATCAAACAGTTGCGCTTCAGGTTGATCAATATTGCTGGTGTGGTAGTGCGTCACGCCCGCCGGACCGTTCTTCGACTTTCCGTCCATTACCGCTATGTGGAGACGTTTCATCGCATCTACTAGCTGATTCAGTTGGCCCCAGTCGAGCTGCGGCTTGAGCCAACATTCTCCTTCTGATCTTCTGTCTTCTCAGGCCGGAGTCTCGTCAAACCAGGATTTCGGCCTAACAAGACCAAGGATAAGGCCGATACTCACAGCGCCTCTTGTCATATTTGGGGCTGAAAATCCGTCCTGATGGGCCCAGAGGGGTATTGCCCTCATCGATTATACGATTTTTCGCATCAGTTAGGCTTTATCCGAATATTCGGAAAAAAAGCTTTATTTTTAGAAAATTTATGATATAAATAAAAAATGAAAGGGAGGAAGATCCGATGAGAAGAAAGGTTTCAAGGTCAATTTTCATTTTTTTATTTTTATTCTTTCCGCTTATGTTTCCCGTTTTTGGACAGGAAGATGAGGAAGGCTGTAGGGACCATCCTTTACTGACGAGATTTCCCAATTTTTATATAAGTGATTGTGAGGAAAAAGAGTACGACAGAGTGGATGATTTCCTTGATAAAGAGGGAAACTATGTTGAACTCGAGGGAAAAGTCACCAGGATTTCCTACTGGCTGAAAGATGATTTCCCAATGCCAGGGGAGTTAAAAATAATCCGTAATTTTGAAAATGCAATCAAAAAAATAGGCGGCGTTGTAATCAGGGAAGAAAGGGATGATGTTTATTTGAAGCTCGAGAAAGGAGGGAGAACTTACTGGATTATGGTGGATATCTCGAACAACAGCAAGCATTATGATTTAACCATTGTAGAGGAGACAGAACTCGAACAGGAGATTGTCGCTGACCCGAAGGCATTAGCTTCAGACATCGAAGCCACGGGGCATGCTTCTGTTTATGGAATTTATTTCGACTTTGATTCAGATGTCATAAGACCTGAATCTGAGGAAACGCTGAAAGCCATTGCTGAGATGCTCAAGAATAATCTTAAGCTCAAAGTATTTGTGGTGGGACACACAGACATGACAGGCACCTTAGAGCATAACCTGGATCTTTCGCTAAGGCGGGCTAAATCTGTAGTCAATGCCCTTGTCGAGCGATACAAAATTGAAGCGAGTCGTTTAAAACCCCAGGGGGTTGGGCCTCTTTCTCCTGTGAGTACTAACAAGACCGAGGAAGGGAGAAAGCTAAATCGCCGCGTCGAGCTTGTGGAAAGGCTGGATTAATTCCTTACCATATTTTACATAAGTATTTTCTTCCTTATTATGAGCTTGGAACTCGAAAGATGAGATGGACTCATGTTTAAGGCTCTTTCTAAGCGGGCGTCTTGGAAGTAAAAGAATTTTCTCAAGAAATGGAAAGACTGGCTCTCTTTTTTAACTTCAAATGATTAAAAGAGATTCAGTTTGGATCCTAATGCTTCAAGGCTGACTAGAGTAAAGGGCTTCGATTTAGAGTAGGGGCCTAAATCCTGCTCTTCAGAGAGAAGATGAACCCTCACCTTCATCTCAATTGCAAGGAGAGAGAGAATGGTCCTTCAGGCTTCGGTTAGTTATTTTTCATGATTTTCTCTGGGACGAAGATAAGGCATGCTAATTTCAAGTTTTTTATGGGCTCCGTAGCTTGTGAGTTTTTTTGTCCTAGAGAAGGGTTTTCTATTTTCCCTAATCTTTCCGCAGGTGGGTTCTAACTTTTTAAGAAAGTGTCAAAGGGGAAATGGAATGAGACTCACTTGGATAACAAGAAGAAAAGGAATTTCCTGTCTTGTAAAACTCTCGAAAGGAGGGTTATCTTCCTAACTCTAAAGAGCAATTTTCCCTTTAAGCCAGGGTGAAGTTGAAAAGCTGTCTATTCATGATTAGTGGTTAAGGCCTTGGCATCAAAGAGTCTCTCTTCAGTGGGCTTTAGCTCCCTTAGCGATGATTTAAAAAACTTAAGGATATTTCAGGATTGGTTAAAGACTAAAAATAGAGCATCTGGAATCTAGGCGCAGCAGAAAAGCACAGGACTCAACTCTTGAGCATCTTTAAATTCTCTTGGTCTTAATAGAAAGCTGAATAGATTTTATGTTGAGGGATGCTGAAAAAAGAATTGTTTTTCCTATTCTCCATGGAGATCGAGAGGGTTAAAAAAGCGGACCATCTTTCTGCGAGAAGTTGGGCTAAGAGAAGGTTTTTAAGCTTAGAAATAGATAAAGAATTTGCTTAAAAACAAAGAAATAATAAAATATTATTATCTTGGAGCGGTGACCGGAAAGGCTTTGATGAAGATCAAGAAAAAGGGGTCGTCCAGTTTATTTTTCTTATTTTATCTTTTCCTCCTCTTGATTTCTTTTTTCCTTATATTAGACGCCGACCTCTTCAAATTCTTTTTTTTAAAATATCGCCAAGAGAGGGTTAGAAGAGAAGTAACAGAAGAGATTAATCGTGGCCTAGAGAGAGAGATTCTTCTCCTTCTTGAATTCACCCTGGAAGAGGTTAGGGAGAAATTGAAATGGAGAACTATCCGGGAGTTTGAATTTAACCATGAATTATATGATGTTGTTGATTCGACCATCGAAAACGATAAGGTTTTATTCTGGTGTTTGCCTGACAGGGAAGAAACCGAGCTGGAGAGAGAAATTAAAGAGGTTGTTTTTAGCTCTCTTAAATATAGAGGCAAGTCATTTACCTGGCAGCAAGGGTCAACCTCGACTGCCAAAATTTGGTTATTTTTTCTTTCTCCCGATTTAGTTTTTTCCGCTCCTTATTTATTCTCAAATCTTAATATTTCGCTCTTTAAAGTCAACTATTTCTTTACCCTTCAACATCCCACCCCTCCTCCTCGCTCGTTGATTAGCATGAAATTTTAAGCGAGGGAGAGTCAGGTTTCCAGTTAATCTTCTCTTGCACTGGATACTGGTTGGCATTCTTATCAAGAGGGTTGAAAAACCTTAGGAAAATTAGAAAGAGGTGGATAACCTCTTTAGAAGCGGAGGAAAGATGACGATTAATAAGGGCAATAAAGTAAAAATAATAATGAGTATTGGCTTAATTTCAATTTTAACCTCGGCCTCTTTAGCCCAAATCATTAAGGTTAAAGACCAGAAAACTGGAGAGCCGGTTCCCTTTGCTCAGATTAAAAGTGAGGTCCCCAAAGCTTCAGTCAGCACTAATGAGAAGGGGCTGGCTGATGTTTCAGACTTTAGAGGAGTCTCCGAAATAACCATCAGCCGGCTCGGCTATGTATCTATAGTTCTGAGTTATGCTGAATTAGAAAAGCTTGGCTTTGAGGTCCTTCTTGCCCCAGCTCCTTTTGAAGTTCATGAAATTGTGGTGTCTGCCTCGCGTTGGCGGCAGACTTCAGATGAAATTCCCATCAGGATTTTCACCATCTCGCCCTTGCAGGTGACTTTAGAAAACCCGCAGACAGCGGCAGACCTTTTGGGTATTTCAGGAAAAGTCTTTATCCAAAAGAGCCAGCAGGCTGGAGGAAGCCCGATGTTCCGGGGTTTTGCCACCAACCGCCTTCTGTATAGTGTCGATGGTGTCAGAATGAATAATGCCATTTTCCGGGGAGGTAATATTCAGCAGGTCATTTCTCTTGACCCTTTTACTTTCGAGAGCTCTGAAGTTTTTTTTGGGCCAGGTTCTCTCGTCTACGGCAGCGATGCCATAGGCGGGGTAATGTGCTTTCAGACTATAACTCCAAAATTTTCGTTGAGAGAAGAACCACTAGTCACCGGTCAGGCAGTTGTTCGCTTTTCTTCCGCCAACGAAGAAAAAACTGGGCATTTTGACGTCAATTTGGGCTGGAGAAAATGGGCTCTTGTTTCGAGCATCAGCTACTTTGATTTTGACCATTTACGCCAGGGGAGCCACGGTCCTGATGAATATCTCAAACCCTTCTACGTGCAACGAATTGACGGCAGTGACCGAGTCATAGTTCAGGAAGACCCTCAGCTCCAGATTCCTTCGGCCTATTCCCAGATGAACCTGATGCAAAAAATTCGCTTCCAGCCCAATTCAAAGTGGGATTTTCAATATAGTTTTCATTACTCCGAAACCTCGCCTTATGGTCGTTATGACCGCCATGCCCGTCTCAGAAAAGGTTTACCGAGATACGCTGAGTGGGAATATGGACCACAAAAATGGATGATGAATAGTTTCCAGCTCACCCATGAAGATGCAAAAGCAATTTATGATAAGTTCTCATTTCGTTTGGCTCAACAGCACTTCGAAGAAAGCCGCATTGACCGGGAGCTGAATAGTTCTGAAAGACACAATCGCATTGAAGAGGTGGAGGCCTATTCTCTTAACCTTGACGGGCTAAAATCGATTGGTCTAAAGAGTACTCTTTTTTATGGAGTAGAATATGTGTTCAACTACGTCACCTCCACGGGCATCGATGAAAATATTGTAACCCAGATACGTTATCCAGGTCCTTCCCGCTATCCCCAATCTAAATGGAAGGCAGGCGGGTTTTACCTTATGGGTCACCGACGTTTTTCAGAGAAATTCCTGCTTCAGGCAGGCTTTCGCTATAGCCGCTTCATCATTGACGCCAAATTTGATACCACCTTCTATCCTTTTCCCTTTACCTCAGCCTACCTTGACCAAGGAGCGCTTACTGGAAGCATTGGAGTCGTCTTTGAGCCCTCCACCTCTTGGCTTTTTACAGCGAATTTAGCCACTGCTTTTAGGGCGCCCAATGTGGATGATATGGGAAAGGTGTTTGACTCTGAGCCGGGCAAAGTGACTGTCCCGAATCCGGACCTAGAGGCCGAATATGCATATAGTGCTGATTTAAATTTGACCAAGGTCTTTGGAGATTTTATGAAGATCGATCTCAGTGCCTATTACACCTCACTTCAAAATGCCCTGGTGCGCCGCGATTATACCCTCAATGGTCTTGAATATATCATGTATGAAGGCGTTTTGAGCCGGGTGCAGGCTATCCAGAATGCGGCTGTGGCTAATGTGCATGGGGTTCAAATTGGCGTAGAAGCGAAGCTTCCCGCCAGTTTCGATTTGATTTCTGATTTAAATTATCAGAAAGGCGAGGAAGAGCTTGATGATGGCTCAAGAAGTCCCTCACGGCATGCACCTCCCTTGTTCGGACAGACCCGTTTGCTCTATTCGAGTGAACGATTAAACTTAGAGCTGGCGCTCATTTATCAGAAAGGAAAGAAGCATAAGGATATGCCGGAAGAAGAAAAAGGAAAAACCGAAATCTACGCCTTAGACGATCAAGGTCGGACCTATGCTCCAGGCTGGTATACCCTGAACTTTAAGGTCATGTATCGTTTATCGTCTCAGGTAAGCCTCACAGCAGGAGTTGAGAATATTACTGACAGGCGCTACAGGCCTTATAGCTCGGGAATTTCCGGTCCCTGCCGCAACTTCGTGCTTGCGATGCGCACCAGCTTTTGAAGTGGAGGGCTAGCTCAGGAAGGGTGGATCCACTTTATTTTTAAGGCTCTATTTTGATTTTGAGAAGGGTAAAAGGCCTAGGGGGAGTGAGTTTTTTTCAAAATCATTTTCTGTAAACTCTCAATGATTTTTTAATTGACTTCGGGGAAGCTGGCTCTAGAGCTGGGACAAAGGCTTTAAGAACCTGTGAATAATTTCCAGGCAGCGATAAAAAAACGTGGTGCAACCAATTGCCTCACTTCTTCGAGGAAAATTCAATTAATCTTTTAGCTGCCTCGAAGGCTCTTTCTAAATTCTAAATCATAATTCTAAATCATAAAAGAGGGGGGTGCGAGAGTCCACTCAAGGGCGATAGGAGATGCTCCGGAGCCTCTTGAGGCCTACCTCCTTGGTGTTTCATGAGAAGCTCTATCTATAAACGAAATCTTGTTCCTTCTTCGTTTATAATAAGAGACCATCTTTTTTAACACTTGATCCCTTGCTTTTATTTCTAGCCTTATATCTTTTCCTAGTGGCTAATTATTATCCAAAGTCTTTAGAAGTGAAAAATGTGAGATAACGGGTCAATGGCATGTTGATTTTTAGGGAGGAAATTTGTTCTCTTAACCTATCCCTACTTAAAGCGCAAAATGAGCCATAATACCCTCACCAAAGATTTTGAATTTATGTTTATCGAGGGGAAGCGAGAGTTCCCTTAACTTGCCTAGCGATGATTCTTTATGGTCTTGAAGGCTTCTCTCGATTATTTTTCATGGTTTTTCTCTTTGCCCAAGAAGCTCTTTATTATCTATAGACTTTTTTATAACCTCTCTAGCTTCCGAGTAGTTTTCAGCGCGCAAAAAAATTTTTTCTCCTTGGTATCTTACTTTGTCATGGTTTATTTCTTTAGAGATGGTTTAAGGAGAAAATGAAAATCATGCTCCACTCCTAGCTTAAAGACCTGAAAAAGAAATTCCAACTTTAATTTTTCTACTTACTGGGATTTTTTGTGACTCTTGCTCCTCCTCTTTCCCTTCTCTTCCTCAACCATGAGTCCCAGCCTTTAGCACTCCTCATTCCCAATTCTTTACGCTATTTTTACCTTTAGACAGAGAAGATTGAGCTCTCCCCTCGTCTTCAAACCCTGCGCCCTATTTGTTGGGTAATTATCCCTCAGTTTAAGCCAAGATTTTTCCCTACTTTTGTGGTCTTTTATTTTTTTGGATAACCTACAGTCTGGGCAAAGACGACTCTTTGGTCGGGCCTTAGCTTTAACAGCTTGTGGAGGGCATCGCGATCAATCAAACCGCGGATGACGGTCGCCAGCCCTTCTGAAGCGCAGAAAAGGTAGACGTTCTGGCTTATGAATCCTGTATGGGCTGCAGAATAGATGGATTTTTCTTCATCAGTCCCTCTTGTCATTTTTGAGAGGTCTGCCACATAGATTATGTTAAGCGGAGCGTCCTTGACAAAATCTTGATTTCCGGTAGAACCTCTTATATCTTCCTTGAGAATGAGCTTCAAATTATGCTCAAGCGGAGCGTAGAGGTAAAGGCCGTCCTCCATGGCTAGGTAGATATCGATATTCTGGCAGTTCATGGCTGAAGGTGCGGTTCGTTTTTGCGAATCTGGACGGTTTACTCCATTTGCAGCCCATAGAAGGTTGGAGAGAACCTGAAGGGGGAGCTTTTCCTTGCTGAATTCTCTAGAAGAGCCCCTTTTTTTCAGGGCCTGCATCAAGGGGATTCCTGTCTCGATTTCAGGCGCGGGAAGTTTTATCTCTTCTGCAGGTTGAGATTCTTGTTCTTTTACAAAGGGAAGGGATAGAGTGAGAGCGAATGAAATCATGATAAAGAAAAAGAAGGCGTTTTTAACCATGAATTCATCTCCTTTCAGCTCATTTTCTACCATAAAAAAATGAGGGGGTTGAAGTCAAGAAGAGGATTGATCCTAATGGAAAGAGTTGAAGAGAGGAGATGAGATTGATTAGAAAAGAGCGCTCTCTGAAGATAATTCCCTCTAAGAAAAAACATACACTACGCATTTTTTTTCAAGGATTAACCCAAATGGTTTTGATTGCCTGCTGGATCATTAGATAACTTAGTTTCTTCAAATAAATAAATTGAGGTTCAATTTATATTTACTATTACCATAGATTTAGTAATAAATAGCTATCTATGGAAGTCCCTGCTCCTGCACCAGTTGCTCGCTTCAGAGTTTACTCTTTTCAGGATTATTTTCTGGATTTTATCTTGCGAAGGAGCGGGGGTCTTTAAGCAAGATGCTTAGCCAATTCTATGTAAAGGGAAAATTAGGCTTTCTTTCCTCTTTTAAGATTTCTTTTTAATCTTTTTTAAAGCTCTTCTGAATTCAATTAGATTTATCTTCAAGCTTTCTCAAGTAAACCCTCTTCATCGAGTTTTCATCTTAGAAGCCGGCTTGGAATTGGACAATAAAGACATTATTGGAAAGACTCGAAGCGTTCTTATTGTGGTATTCATAATTAACTTGGAGCTTTGTCTTCTTTGCTAGAAACCAGTTTAACCCCAGGGTAATCACATCTTTTCGATCCCCTTCTATATCTTTATTCAAATCGAGGGAATCATATTTAAAAATTGCCTGAAATTTTTCAGGCAGGAAATAAAAACCGCCTTCCAGATACCATCCCTTTTTTTGAATTTCCCCATCTTCCGCCAGAATAAATTCTCCTTTAAGAGAAAATTTATCTCTTGAAAAAAATAGCTCCATTCCCGTTCGTTTTTTGTCAAATTGATTTCCTCTAGAGGAAGGCCCGTATTTTCCTTGGTAGTGGGCAATCCCCAGGGAAAAAGACTCAAAGGGAGAAAATACAACTCTTCCTGCGATATCTTTGGAACTGTTATCGTCTGCCTTATTTATCCCGTTGCCGTTGAATATTCCTAATGAGTATTCAAGACGAGAGAAATGACCCGTGAGAGCCATGCCAATATCCCTGCCTTTATTCCTTGAGTCTCTTCCGGGACAAAGATTCTCTACTACCTGAGAACGGTTAATCGTCTCCAGGTCCGAACCCGAGGTTAGGCTTTCACGACTGAAGGGAACCTTAAACTGTCCAAAGCGGAGTATCACCTCTTTTAGAAACATAACACTGACTTCGACATCCAGAAGGGAGGGATTTTGGATTGTTTCAACTTGAATCTTATAATTTATTTTCTCTAAGATTTCCCCGCCCAGGCTCAGTCTTGCTCTTCTTATTTTGAATTCATCTATTCCCTGGGCTTGATTGAGATAACCTACTTGAGAGTATCCGCTGAGCTTCAAGGAAGGTTTGAAGGATGCCCCAGATTCTTCCCCTGCATGAAGAGAAAAATTAGGCATAAAAAAAAGATAATAAATCAGGAAAGATGCAATTTTTAGAGCACGCTTCATGATTTTTCCTTTAAATTTAAATTTATGATTAATAAAAATCTTAATTCATATCGAATTCCAATATTATAAGCCATCTTTGCCGCAACTCAAAAAGCTGCGCATTCAATCACGTAAAATGTTACC
>CAYSCS010000030.1:0-6586 GCA_964429695.1 uncultured Eubacteriales bacterium | reverse complement strand
TATATTCAGTCAAAGACGTTTCGGTCTCTTGTGATAGAAGCCCAACAAGTAAAGCAAACCCTTTCAGAACTGAAATACAGCATCATAATCGAGAGTGGCAAGTTTAAGGTGAAGCGATACGAGGGGGAGATAGATTATAGTATCGAAGTAGAAAAAACCTTCGAAAAGTTGCGACAAAAGGATGTCGAGAGTTATCTGTGGAAGCTTCCAGAAAGGACTGGGATGAGTCATATTGAGGCAAAAATTCTCGAATTTGTTGCTAAACTTTATCCCGAAGCCTTTGCTGCCTTGGATCCCTTCTGTGCCAACCATTCTTATTTTATTAATGAGGTTATTCAATTATTTGATAGGGAGATTCATTTTTACATTTCTTATCTGGACTTCATTGCTGAGCTCAAACGTCAGGGATTGCCTTTTTGCTATCCGGAAGTAAGTTCGATGGACAAAGAAATATTTGTGCATGAAGGCTTTGACCTAGCATTGGCAAATGCTTTGCGGCATAACGAAAAGAGTCTTGTATTAAATGACTTTTCTCTTAAGGGTCCGGAACGTCTAATTGTAGTCACTGGTCCAAATCAGGGGGGCAAGACGACTTTTGCCCGTATGTTTGGTCAGCTCCACTATCTCGCCAGTTTGGGTTGTCCAGTGCCAGGACGGGAGGCGCGTCTTTTTCTGTTTGATAAAATCTTCACCCATTTTGAGCAAAAGGAAGATATCAGCAACCTCCGAGGCAAACTCGAGGATGATTTAGTACGTATTCATAATATGATCTCTCATGCTACGCCCAATAGTCTTTTTATCCTGAATGAGATCTTCACCTCGGCAACACTAAAAGATGCGGTCTTATTGAGCAGGGAAATAATGGACAGGCTGATGAGTCTGGATATTATGGGGGTGTGGGTTACTTTTTTGGATGAGCTAACCACTTTGAGCGAAAAAACGGTAAGTATGGTGGCCACCGTAGACCCCCATGATCCAACTATTCGTACCTTTAGGATTGTTCGAAAACCTGCTGATGGGCTAGCCTATACGCTTTCATTGGCTAAAAAATATCAGTTGACTTACGAACAGATAAAGAAGCGAGTTCATTGATGAGGGTTTTTCTCCTCTACCCAGATCGGGATTTCGATATTTCTCGGAAGTTACCGTCCAATACCCTGGACCTTTCTCAAGACCTGGGGCTTAATACTCTGTTTGATGCCATGGCGGAAGGAGATGAATTTTTGTTTGAGGTTGCGCGTCAAGTTGTGTTGGCCAGTTTAGATGAGATTCATATCATTTCCTATCGTCAGGAAATCCTGAAGGACTGCCTGAAATACCCTGACGTGGTTCGAAAGCTTTATGATATTTCTCTGGAATTTCTTGAAAGAAAGCGCAAGCAGTGGTTGTGGTTTTCTCCTCACCATTCAAGTCCAAGCCTTATCCTGAGTGGTGCCCGTCAATTGTTAGAGGTCTCTCTCGGCTTGCTTCGGAGGCTACGGCAAATAGCTGACGAGTCCACTAAAATTTTTGAATCGAGGGGCTTCTGCCGATTTTTTACCATGATTCAACAGGAATTGAACGATGAATACCTGGACCTCGTTGAGAAGCATATCAGAGCATTACAGTTCCCTAAAGGGATTCTCCTTAGTGCCCAGTTGGGAAGAGGGAATGAAGGCACCAATTACCTTCTCTGCAAGCCGAATGATAGAAATCAGAATTGGATCGAGCGTTTTTTCACCCGGAAAACTCCGATCTATTCCTTTTCCCTCCATCCCCGTGATGAGTATGGTGCGCGAGTGTTGGGAGAATTACGGGACATGGGCCTTGCTCGGACAGCTAATGCAGTAGCCCATGCAGCTGCACACGTTGAGAGTTTCCTTAATTTGTTGCAATGGGAACTTGCCTTTTATATTGGTTGCCTGAACTTATATGAAAAACTTGAACAATTGCAAGAGCCCATTTGCTTCCCTAAGCCAGTATCTGCTGATGAGCGACGATTTTCATGTATGGGCCTTTACAACGTGACCCTGGCATTGACTGTGAAGCAGAAGGTTGTGGGTAACGATATTATTGCCGATGGAAAAGACCTAATCCTTATTACTGGTCCAAATCGGGGAGGGAAAACTATTTTCTTACGAAGTGTTGGATTAGCCCAGTTAATGATGCAGGCTGGTATGTTCGTCCCCGCAGAATCGTTTTCGGCTAACCTATGCTCGGGTCTCTTTACCCATTTCAAGCGAGAAGAAGACAAAAATATGGAAAGAGGCAAATTTGAAGAGGAATTGAAACGAATGAGCACCATTGTTGATCATATAAAGCCCAATGGCCTCATTTTGCTCAATGAGTCCTTTGCAAGCACCAATGAACGAGAAGGTTCTGAGATTGCAAGGCAGGTTGTGAACGCCTTACTGGAAGATAAAATCAAAGTTTTTTATGTTACTCATCTCTACGAATTTGCTTGGGGTTTTAAAGAGAAGAAGATGAAAAATGTCCTTTTTCTGCGAGCAGAAAGACTGCCGGATGGGAGGCGAACCTTCAAAGTCAAGGAAGGAGATCCTCTGAAAACGAGTTATGGTCAAGATTTGTATAAGAGTATATTCAAAGATATGCCCAAAGTATTTTCGGAACGAATCTGAAGTTCACAGATATGCCTAAATCAAACTATTCTCGATGCCACCTCAGTGAGCCACCGAGTTCGGTGCTTAAGCCTATAAATGAAATATTGGTTACTCTGAAGTAAGTTGTTGTAGAACAATATTACTGTAGAGGCGATTAAGCAATATAAAAAGCATCATCGATAGAGGGGTTTTGATTGTTAATCTCCTCAAAATCTTCTTTTCTCAAGATTTATTCGAAATAGAGATCTCCAGATTCATAGTCATAGGCGAAAAGCTCTCCATATCGACCCCAATCAATAGCTATTTCAAGCTGAGACCATGCCTCATCTTCAGTAAAGTGATTTTCAAGAATTTCAATAAAAAATTCTTCTGATATTCTGTGTTTTTCAGTGGATTGAAGGGTTTGAATAATCTGTTTTATTAATTGAATGTTGTTCTGAGCTGCCTCTTTAAAAACCTCTTTTTTCTTTAGTGTATCTGCCTCGGAAAATTCGATCCCTTTCTCCGTTAGGATAAAATCCCCCTCTTTTAACATGCCGAATCCGAGGAGAGCAGAGGCCTCCATGAGAGGCAATAGATCATCCACTTCCATCCCCAGCTCAGAGGCAAGAATAGCAATATCTACCTTTTTTCCCTTATCATGAACCAATTCAATTAGACCCGCAATGGCCCCTACTTTAGAGTGGGGGAGAAATTGATACCTTTCTTTCTTCAAGAGAAAAGGAATCTCTTCAGAAGGCCTGGTAAGAATATTATAAATTTCATCAACAATAAATTTAAAATCCCTTGAATTCTTATCTCTTATGTGGGAAAGCTCGATGGATAGATCTGCCTTTACTCGGCCTGGGTTATGACTTAAAATGACAGCCCTATCAGACATGAAAACAGCCTCTTCAATATTATGAGTCACAAAAATGATTGATTTAATGGGCAACTTTCTCTCGTTCCATAGGGTTATAAGCTCTCCTCTTAGGTTTTCAGCTGTAAGGACATCCAGAGATGAGAAAGGTTCATCCATAAAGAGAATCTCAGGTTCTATGACAAGGGCCCGTGCAATGCCAACTCGCTGTCGCATTCCTCCAGAGAGTTCTTTTGGGTAGGCTTCCTCAAAACCATCGAGTCCCACCAGATCGATTACTTTTAGACATCTTTCTTTTAACTCTCTTTCCGGAAGTTTAAGTGATTTTAGACCCAATTCCACATTCTCAAAAACAGTAAGCCAGGGAAAAAGGGCAAAACTTTGAAAAACTACCCCTATCCTTGGGTTAGAGATTGATTTAAGAGAAATACCATGATAAAGAACCTCCCCTCTTGTAGGTGAGGTTAGTCCTGCCAGGATTCTAAGGAGGGTAGATTTTCCAGCCCCTGAGGGCCCAAGAATGGAGACAAATTCGCCTTCCTTAATCTTTAAATTAATGTCTTCGAGAACAGAGAGTTCTTCTCTCCCTCTCATAGGAAAAGATTTTGTAATATTTTGAGCTTCAAGAATGATCTCTGGCATGGCTTATCCTCGTTAATCGAGCCTATATTTCTCTCGGGCAAGAGTAAATAGCCTTTTCCAAAATAATCGATTGATACTGACTACGATGGCAGCCATAACCACAGTACTCAAAAGTAATAACCCAAAATCACCTTTTTCTGTGGATTCGCTGATGAGACTTCCAAGTCCTGTTGTTTTTAGGACTCTCCCACCAAATGTTACATATTCAGAAACAATGGTGGCATTCCATGCCCCTCCAGTGGCAGTAATAAAACCAGTAACCAGATAGGGGAAGATACCTGGAATGATCAAAGTCTTCCACTTACGAAATCCTTTTACCCCATAGATCTTTGCTATCTCCTTTAAGTCCTGGGGTAAAGCTGATGCTCCTGCAATGACATTAAAAAGAATATACCACTGTGTCCCAAGAAGCATCAAGAATATGGAACCAAAGGAAATTCCTCCACCGAATCTAATTAAAAAAAGAAGGATGACCGGAAAGATTGCCGTCGCTGGAACAGAAGCCATGATCTGAACAATGGGCTGAAGTATTCTTGAAACTTTATGATTCATGCCTATATATACTCCTAAGGGAACAGTCCAGAAAGCAGCAAGAATGATGGCCACCGATGTCCTCATAAAAGAATGAACAGACGCTTTAAAAACAATAAGATAAGTTTCTCCACTTAGGCTCAAAAATAGAAGGATTCCCTTTAATAGAGCCCAGGATAAGAAAAATAGACTAAAAACACTCAGACCATAAGTAATAATTTTACGTAATCCTGTAAATCTTTTTTTAGACCGAAGCTCTATTTCATTATAAATCAGTTCGATTTTTTTCAATAAGTTTGAACCCAAGATATTTATTTTTCCAATTAAGATCGATTTTCTAAGAAAATCAAGTACCGTAGAGTTCATTTCAATTTCAGCCTGAATCGTTTCTATTCTAAATTTTTGCGACCATGCGACCAGGGGCCTCCAAACCAAAATATCTATAAGAATAATAAGAAGGATCATCGTTGCAATTCCGTAAAACACATGAATCATATCACCTTTGTTGGCTGCTGACTGAATATAGGATCCAATGCCCGGGAGTCTGAAATCTTGCTCTTTTAACACAAACATCTCACAGGCCATAAGAAAGAACCAGCCCCCAGCCACAGACATCATACTATTCCATATGAGGCCAATAGCACTGAAAGGCATATCAAGCTTCAAAAACTTTGTAAATCGATTATGATTGAATACCTTCGTCACCTCGATAAGTTCTCTTGGGATAGTATTGATAGAATTATAGTAACTAAAAGCCATGTTCCAGACTTGCCCAGTAAAGATAAGCAGGATGGAAGCCAATTCAACACCAATTCTTCTATTTGGGAAAAGAGTAATCATGGCCAACACTACCCCAGGTAGAAAGGATAAAACTGGGATGGATTGTAAAACGTCAAGTAGAGGAATCATGAGCTTTTCATGGGTTTTGCTCCTATTAGCCATATAACCATACCATATCGAAAATAGGAGAGAAAGGAAATAGGCAAAGGCTATTCTGACAATAGAGTTTGCCGAATAAAGTGGGAGGTACTTTAGGCCTAAATGGATTTCAACAGAGGGTTGCATCTCCGAACGCCAACCGGAGGCTACATAAACGATAAGGGAAAGGATACTAAGGATGAAAAAGAGGATAAAAAGATCTATTAATTTAAATCTGGAAGGGAGTGAAGGGATGGAATAGAGAATTTTTACCATTATCTAAATTGAACGATTTTTTTTACTTAAAATTGAGAAGAATTTACTTCCAGAGCGATAAATATTGTTTTTAATAGGTTGTGATCAACACCCAAAAATATCACCCTACAAGTGAGGAGATTATGAAGCAAATAGGATTCAAAAGCAAGGGAAAAATTCACAAGGTGGATGTGAGAGAAGGCACGCTTACTGGCAGAGGGGGTTTAGAGGGACATTTCGGGTAACCCTTTCTTTTTATCTTAATCGGGATGAGCATGGGGTTGATGATTCCTTTTTAGGAGAAAAGAGGTTAGAATTGGTCTTAATTAGAAAAGGAGGAATCCAGTGGGAAGGAGGCTTTTAGTTATCGGCGGGGTGGCTGGAGGACCGAAAGCAGCCGCTAAAGCAAGAAGGTGTGACCCTGAGATGGAAATTGTGATCTATCAGGGAGAAGATGAGGCCTGTCTAAAACTTCAGTATAAAGGTTTTGAGAATGTGAAGAACATGGACGTCGGAATGCTCTGCTGGTGTGATGATTAGAGGACCAAAGAAGAAAATTATACCGTAGGATTTTTGGAGGTAAGGAAAGGAAAGAGGAGTGATGGGTGGGGTTGAGAGTAGAGGACGATTTCTTATTGCAGCTGACTATCCTCGACTGGAGGCATCGTTTGTCAGGGAAGTTAAAGCCATCAGAGAGCGTGAATCCTTCGAGCCCCTTCTGATCCTCGTCTCATCAAAACTCCTGGGACTTCACCTGCGGCGTCTCCTTGCAGAAGAGGGT
>CAYSCS010000029.1:0-20775 GCA_964429695.1 uncultured Eubacteriales bacterium | reverse complement strand
TTCTCCGTTTTATTTGAGGGAAAGCCTCTCTAAAGTTCTTTTCGTCATATACAGCCCTCTTCTTGTCTCAAATTAAGATCTTTGCTCCTAACGCTTCTAGTGGATTTTTTCCAAAAGACCCTCTACTGTCTGAATTGCAGTGAGGAAATTCGTTCGCTTGCTTTTATTTTTTTTTTTGCTAAAATAAAAGTGGCTCTCTTGGGCGGGCTGGAGAGAGCTCCCACCTTTTTGGTTCCCATCATCAACCCCCCTTTTGCTGACAACAGCCCGCACCCTATGTAGAGAGGAGCCAACCAAATAAAAAATAATCATCAGGGATAATCCCCTCTCTCTCACTAAAATTATAAAAATAGAAAAAATCCCCTTGAATTTAGCACCTTAAATCAGGGAGCAAATTCCTTTCTTTTTAAGCGCAGATATTCAAAAAAATTCCCTCTTCTTGACAGCTATAGCCTCTGATGATAAATTTCTTTGCAAAAAATGGCAAAAATGAGAATAATTTCAAAAGAAGCGCTCGCCAAAAGATATGAGAGAATTTATAAGCAGCTTAAAGCTCTTCTCACTCAGACCGAGGATAAAGTTGCTCGTATGGCAACCGTAGCCGCACTTCTACATCACAAGATGCCTCAATTTTCCTGGACAGGATTCTATTTGCTCAAAGAAGGAGATTTAATCGTTGGACCCTACCAAGGTCCGCTTGCCTGCCAAGTCCTTGAAAAAGAAAGGGGAGTTTGCTGGGCTGCTTTAAATTCCCATAAAACTATAATCGTCCCAGATGTAAACAAATTCCCTGGCCATATAGCCTGCGATCCAAGCTCAAAATCAGAAATAGCAGTTCCCATTTTTAAGGAGAAAGATAGATTCCAGGCAGTTCTGGATGTCGACAGTCACCACCTCGGGACTTTCTCTGAGATTGATAAGTTCTGGCTTGAAAAAGTAGTCGAGTTGCTTTGAACTTGAATTCAGCCATTTCTCATTTTCTTATCCATGGCAACTTTACCTGCAATCTCTTTAACAATCTTCACTCCGAGCGCAGCAGTAATTCCTGATGGGTCACGGTCTGGATTTAGCTCGACCAAGTCCATACCAACTATCTTTGCCTCTAGGGAATGGATAATCTCAATCACCTCTCTGCTTGTGAGTCCCCCAGGCTCCTGGTGAGAAACTCCTGGTGCAAAAGCAGGGTCAAATGCATCAAAATCGAGGGATATATAGAGGGGGCTTGAAAATTTAAGATGAGAAATTTTCCCTAAATCCTTCATTTCTATGACTTTTACGGGATAAATCGAGGCATTTGCACGCTGTTCTCCAGTTGAAGCACGAATACCCACCTGTAAAAGACTTGTAGCAAGTCCTTCTTCCATAATTCTTTTGAAGGGACAGGCATGAGAGAAACGATCTCCATAGAGCTCCTCGTAAAAATCAGGATGGGCATCAAAATGAAGAACGTCCAATTCCTTGAATTTTCTTGAAAACGCCTTGAGAATAGGATAGGAGATGGAATGGTCGCCACCCAAAATAAGAGGAATCCCTTCCTTTTCTAAAATAGAGAAGATACTTTCTTCGATACGAGTAAAAACATCTCTGAAATCACCCGAAACATCCACATCTCCAACATCAACCAGGGTAATATCTTCCTCAAGATTAATACCCATTTCAGTCCACCAATTAATAGCCCTCTCATCTGCTGCAGCTCGAATTGCGGCCGGCCCCTTAGCCGCTCCTCTTAAATAACATGATTTTTCATCGAAGGGAATGCCAATGAGAACAATATCAAATCGTTCCTTCTTTTTAATCTCCTGGCTGAAATTGCTCAAACTTCACCTCCTTGATTCATGTTTTGGCAATTTAAGAAAAAATCTATCTTTTGTAGAAGACAAGCGCAGCAAAGCTCACCGCAGATTTTGTTCTTTCCTCTTGCCAGATATCATAACAAAGAAAATGCCCCTTTACATCTCGAAGAAGTTCAAGGAGGCAAGCTAGAGTTGAAAAGCCACAAACGTTGTAGAAATTATTTCCCATCTTGCCCATTTCCCAAAATCGGCTGAGGTCAAGGTTTAGAACGCTCTCAATAAGGAGTTTATCATGCTTCTTTGTTTGCTCTAACAATGAAGAAGCTGTTTGATTATGCCCAAATTTCGGACCAATGTGAGAAAGGTCTATTCCTGAAACTATAATTGTTTCTGAAGGATTTTCTTCTATCCATTGTCTTAGAAGCGTGAGAAACTCACTAACACCTTCAATATCTGCAGGCCTCCTCACTTGCTGCAGAACTTTCTGGAAAGAACCGCATAAAAGGGGAACAATCATAAAATCTGAGCCGAAGATATGTTGCAGGAACAAGAGTTGAAATTCAAGAGAATGTTCACACCGATGGACGATATCATCCTGGGAAACAGTGCTTCCCCCGGCCTTTCGGAGCTCCTTTATAAACTCTCTATCCGAATGAACCACTCCATAAAGGGTACGAAAATCCTTTTCTGTCAAACTGAAAAAATACTCATGAAGATTGTGCCCGACTCCAAGGAGTAATATGCGTCGGGGTTTAGAATTTTTAATCGATTGATAGGCTTTTCCATAAACTTTTTTCCCAACTTCAAGGTCAATATGCGGAGCAACTAAGGCCATAACTTTACCTTCCTCTCTATTTTGGGTAGATGAACTCTGAAGAATGGAGTCAAGATAAGCCCTCAATTCTTTGAGGTTACCAGGGTAGGCTCGTCCTTCATGAAAGGCACTTCTTTCTTTGAGCTTACCATATTCAATAATGATTTCTTTCTTTGCTTCTCGGTATCTTTCGCTCTCCAGCAAGAAGGCTGCATCTAACTCTGAAATTATCTTCATCACTTCCTCTGAGCTTATAAAGACCCCTTTCTTACTGAGCACGAGTTCATACTGAATATCTCTCAGGTTATGCTTTCCATCGAGCAAAGAAATTAAATCTAAGATTTCTCCCCAAAGGAGTAAAGGTTCTTTTATCAACCCTAAATGATCTCTGACGATTATGGACTTCTTTCCCTCAATGAAGAGAGGAATGAATTCGATATCTGACCTGAGTCGGGGGAAAAATTCTTCCACGCAAATCTCTCCTTGATGCCTCAAGACTTATTACCTCTTCTCTCTTCAAAATTCAAGTCTTTGAGGTAAAAATCTATAGTCGTTTTCTCTTAAGCCTCTAAAAATGTAGAAAATGTAATTTCTGGTTGAAAAATTTAAGAAAAGAAATCTTAATTCAAGGCTAAAGCTTCGTCTCCAATAAATAAAGAAACGTAATTTCAAATATTGCCAAAGCTCTATAATAAAAACCCCCCCTGAGTCTTTTTGATTCAAGGGGGCTTTCAGAAGGAGGGCGGGAGAGGAATCCTCCTCGTCTCCATTCACAACCTCTCATTACGCCTTGGATGAGGTTGTGGTGATATTAGTATTTACTGATCTCTCCTCCAATGACAATCACCCTTAGAGATGATTTTGAGGGTGAATTTTTCCTTTTCATTTTCCTGGATAATGCTTATAATTCTAGATAAGAAATTAGGAGGCAAAGTTGAAAAAATATTCTTTAATCGAGAACGAAAAAGATGTCATCAAACTTCTCAACGCTGCCCTTGAACATGAATGGGCAGTAAGCTTTGAATATACCATCCACGCTTATTCCATGCCCAAGGGGAAATACTTCTATTTTGATCCCATCATGAAGCATAGGACTGATGTCCGTGCCCAGATGATTCAAATAGGAATAGATGAAATGTACCATTCTTTACAACTAGGTATCATCATCACCCAGATGGGAGGCGAGCCATCATTTAAGACTGATGAGGTCATACGCTATCCAAGAATCATAGACAATCTCCACAGAGACAAGATGACAGAAGACATGGTCACAGAACTATATCAAAGTGCACAATTTAAAGAAGGCGCATTTCCCAAGGTTCAGAATATGATTCTGAACATCTCCTACGATGAAGTAAGACATTCATCTCAATTTGAGGCAATGATAGAGGCTATGAAAAAGGAAGGTGAGGAAGATGACCTTTGCTATCAAGCAAACCCCGCAAATGCCAAAAAAGAAGAAATCCGGATTCTTCACGAAATAACTTCAGATGAAAATGAATTAATGCATCGCTATTTGAAATATGTCTTCCTTTTCAGCGAGCACCAGGACCTCTCGCAGAGACTCTTTAAAAATGCCATAGACCATATGAGACACTGGGATAAAAATTCAGGCATTCTGATTAAAATGGGGGATGTAATCCGGATTGAAAATGCAGAGCAGGACTCCTCTGGGGTAGAAAAGAGCATCTCTCCCATGCCCTCTTCTTATCCTGGAGAGGACCGACTTTCTGCTTTAAAGACACTCCTTCCGGCTGAAAGAGTTCTCATAACTAAATATGAAAAACTTCTCTCCTTAGTCAAGGACCCGGAAATCAAGGCCCAACTCGAGCTCCACCTTGCCTCTTGCAGAGAGCATCTCTTCACCCAAGAATGGTTACTCAAGAATGCTCAGAAAATAAAAGGTCTCAGATGAAAGACCTGTTTAAATCATTCTCAAAACTTAGAAAATGAAGATAAAGGATGGAGGACAATGAAAATTGTAATCACAGAGATTAAAAAATATCAGCAATTTTACCCATACACCGTGGCCTTAGTGGGTGCCAAAACAGAACACCATCTCAACTACATGGCATGCGCCTGGCACAGTGCATTTTCCTTCGATCCACCTCTTTTTGGAATTTTAATCTCCAAGAAACGGTTTACCCATAAACTAATCCAAGAGGCTGGAGAATTTTCGGTAAATTTCCTCAGTTTCGAGAAGGCAAAGCTTTCTTCAAGGATGGGAAGAAAATCAGGCTATGAGATGGATAAGGTCAAAGAATTCAAAGTCAGCCTCTCTCCCTCCCGAATAATTCAAACGCCAATCATCGAAGAAGCATATGTTTGTTTTGAATGTAAGCTAATAGACCTCAAAACCTACGGAGACCATGACCTCTTTGTAGGTAAAGTCCTCGTCATTCATCAGGAAGAAAAAGCATTCGGCGCGGATGGTGTTCTTGAGCCAAAAAAGGTCAATCCCCTTCTTTATCTCGGGAGTGACTTCTATATAACCATAAATCCAGAGACATTAAGACATGTTCTCCCTGATTGAGAGCTCTTTTATTTAAAAAACAAAGCAAGATTAATCTTTGCATCCTTGCTTTGTTTCCGTATAATAAGAGCGAAATTCAATGGAGCCAGCATTAAGAATAAGAAATCTCGAAAAGACCTTCAAAACTGGATTCATCCCTAAAAAAAAGAAAATACTCAAGGGAATTTCCCTTGAGGTCAAAGAAGGAGAGGTCTTCGGTTATCTCGGTCCTAATGGAGCAGGAAAAACAACCACGCTCAAATGCATCCTGGGTTTGATATTTCCAGACCAAGGAGAAATTTCCATCTTCGGTAAGCATCATCTTTCTCAGGAAGCAAAGCAGAAAATTGGATTTCTCCCTGAGAGCCCTTATTTTTATGATTATCTCACGGCATTTGAATTCATGGAATTGAGCAGCCAGCTCTTTTTGATGGACAAAAAGGAGAGGGAGGAAAGAATAAACCTCCTTTTAAGAAAAGTTGGACTGGAGAAAGCAGAGAATCTTCAACTTCGTAAATTTTCTCGAGGTATGCTCCAGAGGCTTGGACTCGCTCAGGCTCTCGTCAACAACCCTTCACTTCTCTTCCTTGATGAACCTCTGGGTGGGCTTGATCCTCTGGGAAGAAAAGAAATAAGAGACATCATCTTGAATTTAAAAGGAGAAGGAAAAACAGTCTTTCTTTGCTCCCATATCCTTCAAGACATAGAAATGGTCTGTGATCGTGTAGCGATCATCGTAAGCGGCAAGATTTTGAATGAAGGAAGTCTTCAAGAGCTTATTTCTGAAAAAATCCTGTTCACAGAATTGATCATCTCTGGAGTAGAAGAAAAAGAGCTCCAGAATTTTGGAGAATGCCTTGTAGTTCAGAGCGGCAAAATATTTATCAAGGTCTTCGATGAAAATAAATTAGGTGAAATAATACGGCTGGTTGATTCACGAAAAGGAAAGATTCATTCTCTCATCCCCAGAACTGAAACTCTGGAAGATATTTTTGTGGAGATGGTCACACGCAGATGAAAATAAAAGCAATAGCCCTAAATACTTTCAAAGAAGCCATAAGAGATAGAGTCCTTTATCTTCTCCTCTTTTTTGCCCTTGTCTGCTTCGGTTTCTCAAGACTTCTTGCTGTTCTTACGGTTGGTGATAGAGTAAAGATTATTAAAGATGTCGGGCTTGCATCCCTTTCCATTTTTGGTGCCTTGATGGCCATTCTCATGGGAACGGGCTTGGTCTATAAAGAAATCGATAAGAAGACCATTTACAATCTGCTTTCAAAGCCAATCTCTCGTGCCGAATTCTTGCTTGGAAAATACCTGGGACTTATAATTACCCTCTTCATCATGCTTTTCTTCATGAGCCTTATTTTACTTGGCCTCGTCTTCTTCCACACCTTCAACGTGGAATGGAAACTCCTTCTTTCTATCCTCTATATATTTTTAGAACTCTGTCTCATAACTTCTGTGGCCATGTTTTTCTCTTGCTTCTCTACTCCTATTCTTAGCTCCATTTTTTCTCTTTCATTCTACCTTATAGGACATCTTTCTTGGGGACTCGAAAGCCTGATTCAGAAAATTAAGCCTGGAATACAAAGAGTTCTGGCTGAAGTTTTCTACCATGTCCTCCCTGACTTAGAAAACTTCAATTTTAAGACAGAAGTTGTTTATCAACTTCCCATACGCCCAAAAATTTTCTTTTTCTCGGCTTTATATGGAATATTCTACACAGCCTTTATTCTCTTTCTCTCCATTCTGGTCTTCAGGAAAAGGGATTTTATCTAATAAAATGAGAAAGTGTTTTCTCATCTCCATGAGCCTAATCTGTTGCCTGGCATTTATGGGAATTAAGATCAGGCTCGATAACATCCCTCGAAAAAAAATCCCTGGTTCCTCTCTCATCTATCTTCCTTCAGGAAAATATTTAAAATATTTTACCTTCGGGTATTCAAACATCGCTGCTGACTTTATTTACCTCTGGGCGATCCAATATTTCAGCGATCAAGCCATAGCAGATAGATACAAATACCTTGAACATATTTTCTCGATAATAGCCGAACTCGACCACCGCTATTTAGACCCCTATGAGCTTGGAGCGATAATCGCAATCTATGAGGCACATGATTTGGAACTTGCCTTAAGAATTCTGGATAAAGGACTCGAAAAAAATCCGGAGCAATGGATTTTCCCCTTCCAGGCTGGCCATTATGCCCAGATGTTCGCCAAGGATTACCGACTCGCCCAGTTCTATTACCAGAAGACGATGGAAATTAAGGGAGCTCCTCCGATAACAAAGCGTCTCTACGCTAATGCAGCCTTCAAATTGATGGACTATGAAACTGCGTGGCAAACCTGGATGGAAGTCTACAGAGAAGCGGATGAAGACCGAATCAAAAAAATAGCCTCAAATCATCTCTATCGCGTCAAGGCCGCGCTTGATATCGAAGCAATCAAGGAAGCCATCATGAGATTTAAAGAGACACACGGAAGAAACCCCTCCACTCTCTCTCAATTGGTAAGGCTGGGTTTTCTAGAATCTTTGCCAAAAGATTTCGACGGCAACGACTATCTCTATGACCCGAAGACAGGGGAGGTTAGCCCTCCTATCATCCCATGGAAAAGATAGTTATCATTGCGCTTTTTGGCTTAAGCTGGGGGAGCTTTCTCAACGTAGTGATCTACAGGCTTCCGAGGGGGTTGAGCATAATTCACCCTCCTTCATTTTGTCCCCACTGCCAAAGCAGGATAAGATTCTATGATAACATCCCTCTCCTTTCCTACATTATCCTTAAGGGAAAATGCAGAGCATGTAAAAGCAGAATCTCTTTAACTTATCTCCTCGTCGAGCTCATCACTCCTTTAAGCTTCATTCTTCTCCATATATATCATTCCCTAAGCTTATTTTTCTTTGCCTCCTGTCTCTTCTCCAGCCTCCTGATAGTTCTTGCCTTCATAGATTACTCTCATCAAATCCTTCCCGATGAAATCACTCTCCCCGGTCTCTTGTTTGGCGTGACTTATTCTCTCTTTCGAAAGGACCTCAATCTTACCCAATCCTTAACCGGGGCTGTCGTGGGAGCTGGATTCCTCCTTTTCATGTATGGTGCATACTATGTCCTGCGTAAAAAAGAAGGCCTGGGAATGGGTGATGTGACGATGATGCTTATGATAGGCTCTTATCTTGGGTGGAAAGGAGCGCTCCTTACCTTGATAATAGCCTCCTTTTCTGGGGCGGCATGGGGAGTCTTCCTAATCTTGATAAAGAAAAAGAGCCTCCAGTTTTCTCTCCCCTTTGGAACATTCCTTTCGCCCGGAGCATATCTCTCTCTCCTCTTTGGACAAAGAATAATCACCACTCTCTATAGATAGAAAAATAAGATTTCTTTTTTGTTTTTACGAAGGATTTAAACTCTCTTCTTATTTTATGATTCTATAGACTTCTCTCCAGGATTTAACCTTCAACGTTGCACCTACAGGCTGTTCGAGCTTCTGAAGTGCAGAATCGTATTCCTGAATGTAGACTTCTCTTTTCCTTTCTCCTCCTGAAGTCACTTCCCTTTCTCCTAAAGTAACGGCTGACCTTGTCTTGCTTTCAAGACCCAAGCTTTCCAGAGGGCCACTTGCACTTCGAAAGGCTGAGCTTCCAATCGGAGTCCCAGCCAGAGCAATGATGAATCTTGCATAGAGCCTCCCCAGACCTTGGAGGTTTTCGCAGGGGTCTACGCTTTCGATGTTTCCAGAAAGTGTACTGAAATAAACTATATAGTTTGCAACCTGAGGATCTGCCCAGACCTTTTCTCCTGCACTCAAGTCTCCTACATCCTTCTCCTGAGGCAAATTGAGAATTGTAGAATCTCCCACATACCATTCAATCTCAGGATTTTGTCCATCTTGGAGGGCGATGAAGGAGTATGTGGCGTTTGCAGGAGCATGGTCATCTCCCCCTGTTCCGAAATAGACTCTGGGGACTGTAGTTGTCACACCTGGATTAAGCCAAACCGCCGGCTTGCAGACTATGGGGTAGTTATTCGAGTCTTCATAAATTGTCGAATAGGCATTGTCCCATGTCGTTCTTCCCCTACCACGAACGGTGAAGGTGCTGCTTGTGTCAAGCCTCCACATCCTCCCCTCCAGATCTCCCACATAGACACGGTCTGTGAATCCATCGCTATTTATATCAATAGTCGAGGGGGAACCTGGAATGGCATTGGGGATGTTAGGGAAGACTCCGGAGGTATCGATCTCAGGTGCCATAAAGCTGAAGAAACTCCTCCCTTCTTCCATATCCAATACATAGAACCAGTTTCCCACAACATTATTGGGGTCGTTGTCGTAGCCTGAGCCCATGAAGGCAACCCATGTATCCTGTCCTTCTTTGTTAATCTTTCCCACGGCTGGCTTGGACCAAGTCTCTCCCATCGTATTTGTGGTAAACTCCCAGAGTGGTAGCGGCTCATCAGGGTTAGTTACGTCGAGGGCGAAATAGTAATTCAGGCCACCCCCGATAGCGCTTCCTTTTCCCGGTCCCTGACCACAGATTAGAACAGTTCTCCACTCCTTCGACCCATTTCCGTCTGCATCGATGTAAGCATCGGCTGCGACAGGACTTCCATCCACATAAATATCCCTCGAAAAATACCTGGTTCCGGTTGAAGAATCAACAGCCCACATATTTTTCAACTTGGGAAGAAGGTTATAAGGAATGAAACCCCATAATTCCTCTCCTGTGAGCACATCGAAGCAATGAATCATCCCATCGTTTGCCCCCACATATACCACTTTCTTTCTATTTGCCCATGTCTGGGCAAAAGTGTCGTAGCCCGGTCCCATCAAAGGAGCAGAGCCACCCGGCGCACCTACGACGATGGGGTTTGAATGGTCGATATCTCCAAGCTTCCAGTAGCGCCCTTCTCCCCTCACAAAATTTATTAGACCCGCATTATCTCCGTTGACATCCTGGAGAATCGGACCTAAAAGATTCACGTTTGAAGTAGTAAAATCAACCCTCATCAATGAAGAACCGCTAGGTAAGGCGGTATATATTGTGCGCTCAGAGGCAGGTCTTGAATTGAGCAATTCCCCGGCGTCCCAGCGGATGTTGACTCCAGAGGCAACCATCTCCCGTCCTGAAGGTGAGGATAAATCCATGCGGCTTACGGTGCGCAGCACAGAGTAGGGAGATACCTCTGGCATCATGTTGGTCACGTCATAGGCTCTCAGATGTCCCTGCCAGCCAGGAAAATAGAATGTTCCGCTTATCACGAGCTTTATCTGTTGACCCCCTCCCTCCTCAACTCGGGTGACGACTACGGAGCTTCTGGAATATTCTCTTCTTTCTACATAGACATACTCAAGCGAAAGCTGATGGACGAGTGGAGTCTCAAATGAGGCATCCTCATACTCCTCCATTTCATCCTCCGCAGCGTCAAAAACTACCCTCCAGCGGAGCCTTGAACCATAGTGATTGAATGTATGCCAAGGAAGCTGGGAATAGTTACGAATTTGGTTACCTTCAAATCGTTGATAAAACTCCCAATCTCTTCCATCATTGTTCGAAACATAATAAGTAACTGAAAGTCCTTCGCTTGAACCTCCCTTTGTTCCCTGCTGGAGATTAGTCAATCTAACCCTGGTTATGGAATACATATTCGGGTCGAGCTCTGGAGTCACATTCAGGGAGCGCGCCTCTCCTGTGAGAGTGTAGACTGGCGCCAGTTCATTTATGATTAGATAGTAATCTCCTGAATGGTTAGCATCGGCAAGAATGACATCATAATCGCCATCCTGGTCATAATCCAGATAGGCGCTCATATCCACATCATGGGGAGGGGGAAGGATGGGATCACAGTTATTCAAGCACCTGAAATCAAAATCCACAGGACTGACTGTTCGATTCTTCATGAACCACATACGCGCTTCATTTCCCGCATTCCACCTGTCAGTAGCGGCGAAGATATCAATCCAGCCGTCGTTATTGAAATCCGCTGGACAGGTAGCAACCGTTCCCGAGCATTCAGGGACAGGAATAGGAATCTCCCTTCTTGTGAAAAAACCAGTTCCATCGTTCTCATAAAAGACAAGGTATTCGATGTCATTGACCGTGCCTCCGATGATATCTATGTCTCCATCATTATCGAAATCAGCAGTATCAATCGATGAACCACCACGGCCGATGGTGAATCCTGTGCGCGCATCGTAGTTGAGCTCCCTGATTTCAAAATCACTCACCTCGTCGAATGTTCCCGGGTTTCTGATGAGGAAAATCCTGTCCTGGCTGATGACTAGAATATCTGTGTCTCCATCATTGTCTATATCTGCGGAGCAGAGATGGTCTGCAGCCCAGTTACAATAGATGCGGACATTCATGAAAGCAGAGGTGAAATCAAGACTTGGAGGAACGCTGTGGGGATAAAAATGAGGGTCAGTCTCTGTACCCACATTGATATACATGGCTGCAAGAAATTGTGTATACCCGAATTCATCCTGCTGGTTTTTATAGAAAAAGAAGTCTAAAAGTCCGTCGTTATTGTAATCACCCGCTGTTATCGAAGCAGGTCCTACATCCAGGTGTGTCCCTGCCTCATAGACCTCGGTTGGATCGATTCTGAAGATTATCCCATCATCATCATATCCATCTTGGTTTGCATCTTCATAATAGTTTCTGATGAGGATGAGGCGGTTGTTGGGATCAGAAGTAATGTCGAGTCCGATTAAGTCTGGATATCCATCCCCATCAAAGTCTCCTGCATCACAGACGTAAATTTTTGCTCCCATGCCCGAAGGCTCAGTCACTGAAAAATTTGCTCCTAGATTACTCAACTGAATCGGTCCTGCCGGCCAGTTTGCCACCGAGGTATGGACTGCATCCTTGTAATCTGTAGTGTCAAAATTTTCAGTGAACACTCCCGAGTATTCGGTACATTGTTGCGCCCAGAACCTGAGAGCAATGAGCACGATTATGATTAATATAGGGATAAATAAGATTGATCTTTTTTTAATATTACTCATTTTTTCCTCTTTTTATTTTAAGTGGAACCCGATAGCTCTATGGCTAACATGACTTCCAGCCTTGAAGTCGTAACCTCTCTCCCGCGCCTTGTCACCCCGATGCAGATGAGAAGGGCATCGTTTGGGTCAGGTGTGGCTCCCACAGCTTCATCGTCTATCAAAAATGTGGTATAGGTATAGCGAGAATCATATCCCCCTCCAGCAGGAACAAACTGCTGTTCGAAATAGATCACATTCGAGACATCAGGATTACCGTTTCCGTCAGGGTCGATGAGTCTTAAAAGTTGTTCATCAGTCAATTTGCGGAAATAGTTGGCATCAGTGGGAATATCAATCCCTGTTGGTTCCTTCAGGTAATGACCCTCGAAATTCCCCCATGCCTCTGTGGCAAACATGTTCTCCAAAGTACTCCAGGTAGCATCGAATCCAGCTTCAGCGGCGTTGAATGCCTGTTGCTGGAGACGAATGTTTCCCGAGACTCTCGGTCCTGTACCTGTAACTGTCAAAAGCACAATCCCGATTGTCATCAGAAAAGCAAGAACCAGAATGACCACAATCAGCCCTGCACCTTTCTCGTGAGTTACGCCGTATGAGGCCCCGCAGATTTTCTTTATTTTACTATTTTTTCTCACTTTCTCACCTTTATCTTGTTCCTGTATTGTAGATATTCAAGGACATATTTCTTATATTTGCGGTTGAATCAAGCAGGAATCTACGATGCATGTCATCCTGAGAAGAGGCTGGGCTGTTGGCAATGGCAGGGCGTCTGTAGAGATGAATCCCTGAAGGGACGCGACGCCCGCCCACACTCACAAAGGCACTCGGAGTTCTGCCCAGAATCCAGATTCGTACCTGACGAAGACGGAGAATCTCATTCGGCGTCCAGGAGATATTCCAATCTGTAAAGCCGTCCAGATTGCCGTCGTCATCTAGGTCACCATTGTATTGAAATTGAAGGTTCTCTATGTTCTGGGCAAGGGGCATGTGCATCATATCTCCTCCCTCTCCCACAGTCGTCAGATAAAGAACATCGGGAATCCCCAAATAGCCATCCGTGCCCACACTCAAATTGAGTTCGGGATAATCCCCGGGGTTTCCTGTGGTGTCCAGCCAGTATAGTTTTATCTGGGCTATGGTTATTATGGCATCATCCCAGCAATTCTCTGAACACCCTGTGTCGATGAGACCTCCTGGAGGATTGAGCTCTGATTGTCCTGGTTGCATGTTGAAATGCTCGGTTCCCTGGCCGCAGCCATAAACTCCATTATTGGGAATATAGCGGAAGGTAAAACAGCCCGGACACCTTGTGGAAATGACCAATACCACCCTCTTTTCATAGAACTCTGGGCAGTCATAGGGAGAATTTTCAAGCGACCATTCATAGAGGAATGCAGTAGCAGCTCCTCCTCCAACACCTCCCTGATATTTCCTGATGATTAAGTTAAGCGGATCATCGAAATTCCCCATAAGCTTTATGGAGTCTGCTCCAGCATCGCCAGGGCTGTAAGCGTCCCTTCCTTCGAGGAAATAGCCAGCTATATCCACTGTAAGCCCAACTCCAGCAGAACGAATATCACGAGAGATGAAAAACATGGCCGAGCGAACATCATGCTGAAGTTCTGCGTACTGCTGATGGTCAACGGTAATCCTGTTGCTCCTCACATAGAGTGCAAGAGTGGCAAGAACAACCACCAGGAGAATTGAACTTCCGATGAGGAGCTCGATGAGGGTTAAGCCTTTCTTTTTCTTAGCTATTTTTATTCTCGTCTTCATTTTCTTTCAGATTCCTTTCTCCAAATTCATCTGCAAATCAGAGTGCTTACCTCTGCCTTCACCCTGTAGCGAGCAGGATTCTGGAGGAGGTTGCTCCTTGAGACGGAGAGTTGTTCAGGCGAAAAAATGAGAACCCTAATATTCCAGAAGCCTTGCGAAGCCTGGATGTCCGTTATTCTCCTGAAGTCAATGGTTCCATCTGAATTTGTGTCTATCTCTTCGTCAAGAGAAGACCCTGCTAAATTGCTCAATTCCTGGGCAGTGAGATTCCTGAGCGAGTCTATCTGTTGTTGGGCCAAGAAGATAGCATTTGTCAACTTATCAGAGCGCGAATTGTTCAAAACGCTATAGGTAAAAAGCTGCGCCAAACCTAAGAGAGCAATGGCAATAAGCGCTATCCCCACCACAATCTCCATCAATGAAAAACCACGCTCAAGTGATGAATGTTTTTTGGTGAAAAATTTTTTCTTAGAATTTCTTTTAATCCTCATTTTAAGCTCTTTTCTTAAGTTTGAGATTTCTGGTATTGAATAGACCCCCCTGCAAAAACGCTCAAGATTCTCAAATCAGGTTGCTTTCGTGAAAGAAGCTTCGGACTCTGGATTACGACTCTATTTTGATTAACAGTGAAATTGGAAATATAACCTAAAGGAGAAAAGATAATACACTGGTTCGGCAGACTTACGGTAACATTGAATTTTCTATTTATAGATTTTTCTGGATATTCCACGACCCTATTCCATTCACCGGGGCTTTCCTCTCTTTCGATCCTATAAACCCAATATCCAGGCTGATTACTAAACCTAACTCTGTGATTGTACTTCATCTTCACTGCCTGAAACTTGGCTGTGTGGAGATAGGTAAGCACATCTCTGCTTGTGCTTTCCAGGTCCCTTGTCTCAAGTGAGTTGATGATGTTGGGGTAAAGAATGAGGGAGAGCATTCCCAGAATAGCCACAACTACAAGCATCTCGAGCATGGAAAAACCCACCGTTTTCAATCTGGGAATTGAATCTTTCGTCTTTTTATTCTTAAATTTCTTTTCTTTTTTCATCTTTCTAATCGAGCAAGAACACTAATAAAGAGACTTGCTTCTCGTATTTTATCCTCTCCTCCTTCGCTTTTAACTCTTTAGCCTTTTATACATCAATTTATGTTTGTTTTCAAGCAATACTAATTTAAAACCCTTATTATTTCTCTTTATTATTTTCCTTATTATTTCTATTTTTAACTCTCTTTGAGGTCAATAACCCTTGCAGATGATTGTGATGATGATTTTTATCACCTTCCTTTCATCTTCTCCGAGGTAAAGAAGCTACCTTCTCCGGCTAACCAAAATAATTTAAAAAATTCATACCTATTTCCCCTTCCTCTTCTTAGGCATCAAAGAAGCTTGACCTTGAGCTTACAAACCGTCTTTCTCTGCATCATTAAATTATAACCAATGGTTTCACTCGCGTTGAATTTTTGCCATTAGTGTGATATTGGATTAGTGCATGGAAAGAGAGAAAAAAAGAGGAATTTTTATTCTATTTCTAATCTCCTTTTTTTTCCTAGGAGCTTCCCTTTTCATAAACCTCCCTGCCCTCCAGAAATACTTTCTTTTTGCTGACGAAGCCATCTACTATTCTATGACACAGAGTCTAATTCATGATGGAGACCTTGAATACACAAAAAAAGACTTATACCGATACTATCAAGAATTTCCCTCCGGTCCTTTGGGAATATTCCTGAAGAAGGGCAAGAATGAGAAAATATTTTTCGCTAAGTCCTATGCTTATTCTCTTTTTACCTCCCCCTTCGTCAAGCTCTTCGGCCCAAATGGGTTCCTGGTCTTTCATACAATCCTTCTCTTCCTCGTCCTGGTCATGGGATTTACCTATTTCTCGTTGAGAAACCCTCCTTTAACCGCTATCTTTACAATCCTTACTTTTCTTTTTGCCTCGATCGCCATTGTTTATTTCTTCTGGATAACGCCTGATTTTTTCAACCTTTTTCTCGTGTTTACAATTCTTTTTCTCTGGCTTTACAAGAATCAGGTCAGGCAAGTTGAGAATGAGCCCTCAGAAAAAGAAAATATTCTCCTGAGATTTTTGCACTCTGATTGCTCAGATTACCTAGCAAGCTTCCTTGCGGGAATTGCGGTCTTTTCCAAACCACCCAACATCGTTCTCATGATTCCCCTCATACTCTATTATCTAGTGAAGAAGAAGTTTTTAAAGACAACAATCATCATTGCTGTATTTCTCATCTCCACTTTCGCTTTCTGGGGAGCAAATTATATCATCACCGGTGACTGGAATTATCAGGGCGGAGAAAGAAGAACCTTTTACTTTACCTATCCTCTCGAAAAATCAAACCTGACTTTCGATAACCTCGGAAGCAGGATGACCTCAGAAGCATACTGGTCAAGACATCTCCTTCCTCCAAAAGTCATCTTCTACAACATTTTTTATTATTTCTGGGGAAGATATGCGGGAATAACCTGGTATTTTCCCGCAGCCATTGTTTTTCTTGTACTATTCTTTTGCGCAAAGAAAAGAATCCATCAATGGCTCATTCTTTCAGCCTTAGCTTCTGAAATCCTAATCTACATAATCCTCATGCCTGATAACTATGCAGGTGGAGGCGGAGCCTTGGCAAACAGATATTTCCTCAATATTTATCCTTTCTTTCTCTTTCTTCCCTCGATTGAAAAGAGTCCTAAGGGCATCTTATTCAGCTGGCTGGCTGCCTCTCTCTTCATCTCCCAGATTCTCCTCAGCCCCCTGCTTCACTCCCACTACCCTGCTACCCATACGAAGAAGTTTCCTTTCAAACTTTTGCCAGTGGAGTTGACCTTGATTAATAACCTACCCACTAACACAAATCCCAATGCTTTCAGGCAGGAGGTAGGGAAAAAGCCAAACATTGGATGGCTCCATTTCCTGGACGATAATTTTCACCCTCGGTTGGAACCAGAAGGATTCTGGACAAGAGGAAATCACGCCGCTGAGATCATCCTCAAAACATACTACCCCGTAAAGGAACTCATCTTCCATCTCCTTAACAACCCTCGCTTTAGAAACGAAATAACCGTAGAAGTAGAAAATCAGAAAAAAAAGATAATTCTGGGAAGGAATCAAAGAGGGAGTCTCAGCTTCTTACCAGGAAAAGGATTCAAGATGAGAGCAGTCCATCTCTATCGAATTAAAATCAAGGCCTCCAAGGGTTCGATCCCTTATTATGAAGAAGAACAGGGCAAGGAAAGAAGGTTTTTGGGCGTCTTCTTCGAGATTGAAATAATCCCCGAAGAATAATGTGTGGAATCTGCGGTATCGTAAATTCAGAAGAAGGAACCATATCTCATTCTCTCCTCTCTCACATGTGCAAAACCCTTTACCATCGCGGACCTGATGAGGAAGGAATCACAATCAGGAAGAAAGCAGGTCTGGGTGCAAGGAGGCTGAGCATCATCGACCTTGAAAGAGGACATCAACCACTTTCCAATGAGAATGGAACAGTCTGGGTTGCTCATAACGGCGAAATATATAACTTCCCTTCTCTTAAAAGAGAATTAGAAGCAGCTGGTCATATTTTTAGAACTCGAACCGATACAGAAACAATCGTCCATAGCTATGAAGAGTGGGGAGATGATTTCGTGGAGAAATTTAGAGGCATGTTCGCCTTTGCCCTGTGGGATGAGAAGAGGCAGAGAATGCTCCTAGTCAGAGACAGGCTTGGAATTAAGCCTCTTTATTACACCCTAACCGAGGATAAGTCCCTAATTTTCGGCTCTGAGTTGAAGTCTCTTCTCCTCCATCCTGGAGTAAAAAGGACACTAAACCCAAAAGCTCTTGACCTTTTCTTGACGCTAGAATACATTCCCTCGCCGCACACAATTTTCAAAGATATTCACAAGCTTCCTCCCGGATGTTACCTTAGCTACGAAAACGGGTGCCTCGAAATAAAAAGATACTGGAAGCTTTCTCCTTCACCCGATACTTCAACCGAAGCCAAAGAAAGAAACCTTTCTCGACTGAAGGAAGAGCTTTATAGTCTTTTGAAGGAATCTGTCAAAATACGCCTCCTGAGTGATGTTCCTCTGGGTGCATTCTTGAGCGGAGGAATAGACTCCTCCACCATCGTCGGTCTCATGTGGGAGTTAGGGGTCTCACCCTTGAGGACCTTTTCTGTGGGTTTTGAAGAAGAATCTTACAATGAGCTGAAACATGCAAGAAGGATAGTTGAAAAATTCAAGACAAAGCATGAAGAATTCATTCTCAGACCTCAAGCGCTTGAGCTCACCCAGAGACTTATCCGACATCTGGATGAGCCATTCGGGGATTTCTCTATCTTCCCCACTTACCTAATTTCTAAAGTTGCTAGGGAGCATGTCAAAGTCATTCTTTCAGGAGACGGAGGAGATGAAGTCTTCGCAGGCTACGAACACTACCAGGCTCAGAAACTTTCTCGGTCGGCACTTCTTTCATCATTTTTAAAAGGAATATATCCCCTGCTCCAGAAAATCCCTCCTTCATCCAGAAAAAAAGGAATCTGGAATAAGCTTCGGAGGCTTTCACAAGGATTTAAAAATGAAACTAATCTAAGACATTTTCGCTGGATGATTTTTTTCCCCCTGAAAGAAAAAGAGAATCTTTATTCCTATGATTTCCTGAAAGAAATAGGGGAAATGAAAGAAATCTATGAGAAGGAACCCTTCTCCTCTCTATACCAGGAGCTCGATAAACTTGATGAGGTCAATGCTGAACTCTACCTCGATTTAAATTCCTACCTACCTGATGACATTCTGGTTAAAGTCGACCGGATGAGCATGGCAAACTCTCTCGAGACAAGGGTTCCTCTTCTCGATCATAAATTAGTTGAATTCATGTTTAGAGTCCCTGGTAATTTGAAACTCAAAGGACTCACGACAAAATGGTTGTTTAAAAAGACGATGGAAAGACTACTTCCTCGAGAAAATATCTACCGCAGCAAGGAAGGATTCTCTATACCCATTAAGACATGGCTAAAATTGGAGCTCAGGGAGTTTATGCTCGATTATTTGAACGAAAAAAGAATAAAAGAACAAGGACTCTTCAACTTCCCTTTAATAAAAAAGATGATCGAGCATCATCTCGCAGGAAAAGAAAACTACAGCCATGAACTCTGGTCACTTCTGGTCTTTGAAGTGTGGAAAGAAAACTACTTATAATTTCTGGATCCTGAAAATCTCTTTAGTTCTCTTTGTTACCTTGAAATCTTCAGAAACAGGCAAACCGAGAACCCAGATTATCTCTCTCCCAGAAATAAAAACTGGACGCCTCATCCTCTCTTCAAGAGGGATGCCTTTGGCTCTCATAATCTCTTTGAGTTTCTTTCTCCCGAGAGAACCTAGGGGTTGATATCTATCTCCTTCAACCCTATTTCTCACAAGAAGGGGAAAGTTCAGTTTTGAGTAGTCAAAATTTGCTAGATTCTCATCATCAAAGGTTAATTCATCCAAGTCTTTCTTTTTTAAAATCGTCCCCTCAAATTCAAGATTGCACTCCTTAATTCTTAGCCTATCTCTACCATTCCAGAGATACATGAATTTTTTTTTAAAAGGACCTTCCTCTTTTTTGATAAAAATTAAATCTCCTTCTCTTCGTAAGACAAAACCTTTTTTTAGGTGAAATTCCTTTTGCTTCTTCATCTTGAGAATACTCGTTACATCCTTGAAGGAAATCCCTCTCAAATTGCCTTTGATGCGCATGATAAATTCCCTGACAACTCTCCTTTTCAGCGCCTCTGGATAATTCTCTACAGCTTGAAGGCGAAGAAAAGTCCCTGAACCTGTCTCAAGGATAGCCTCTTTCGCTTTTTCCCCTACTACTTCTCTCATAAGATTCTCTTCTTCATACAATAAGGCTGCGACCTGACTCAGGCGAGGAACAATTCGAGGGTCATAATGCTCCTTTAAATAAGGTATAAGATCCATTCTTATTTTGTTTCTCAAGAAGCGCCGATCAAAGTTAGAGACATCCTGTCGATAGGGAATCCCCTTTTTTTTGAGGTAGAACTCAATCTCTTCCCTTTGAATCTTAAGGAGTGGCCTGATAATGATTCCCTCCACCAAAGGAAAGATACTCGCCAAGCCACTAAGTCCGCTTCCCCTTAGAAGTCGCATCAGAAAAGTCTCGGCTTGATCATTCATGGTATGGCCGGTAGCGATTTTCGTGGCTCCAACCTGGAAAGCCGTGTCTTTCAAAAACTTGTATCTCAGCTCTCGTCCCGCCTCCTCAAGGTTAATTTTTTTCCTTTTAGCATAATCCCGAACATCTGCAGCCCCTACGAATAAAGGAAGCGAATTTCTATCCGCTACTTCTCTCACAAACCTCTCGTCCTCATCCGCATCTTTTCGCAACTTATGGTTGAAATGGGCTAAAAAAAGCTCAAGATTCCGCTCCCTGCGAATCTCAAGGAGAAGACAAAGGAGCCCACTGGAGTCTAAACCTCCCGAAAAAGCGACGAGAACTTTCTCCTCCTTCCCCAGGAAGTGAAATTCTTCAATAGTCTCTTTAAATTTTTCTAGGATGGTTTTAATCAAGGATTGAATCCTCTAGGAGAGTAAGTTAAATTCACCAGAAGATAATTTTATAATGGCGGTGGAGGGATTCGAACCCCCGACGCTGCGGATATGAGCCGCATGCTCTGGCCACCTGAGCTACACCGCCCTCGAGAATTTTATCTGAATCCCATTGCCAAGTCAATTTAGCGAAGGCTCATCCTTAAAAAGTGTGGTAAAATTTGATTAAAGGGATGAGGGTAAGGGGGACAAAAGAAAGGAGCATTTTCTTTATATACACATCCACATTTTTAAACCCGTAACTCATCCTCTTCATTAATTTCATCTTTGTGTG
>CAYSCS010000028.1:0-23334 GCA_964429695.1 uncultured Eubacteriales bacterium | reverse complement strand
CCCTCACTCACCCCCATCTTGAGGTATACTCCATCAATAAAAAGATATTTCACCCCCTCCTTCGACCGGCTAACTTCTCCCCCCGAAATCTCCCAACCTTGAAACCTCTCTGAGAGCATCGATAATGTCCCCATCCTTATTCCCCTCAGTTACATGACCCAGATCTTATGAGGAACCTCATCTCCATACCTCTTGCTACGAGAAACAACCAGGCTCTCAATCTCTCCCACCCTCTCTCTGGCCACCCGAATCATAAAAACCATTACCATGATTCCTCTTCCCCCGACAGCGCTCATAAGGCTTGAAAGATACTCACCTCTGCTTGCTTGAATCTCTTCTAGCATCATCTTAAATAACTATGCCTGCGGTTTCACTCCCCAAGTTCCTTAAACTCTGTTACGCTCGGTTTAATCTCCCTGGGCTCTTTCTCCTTTCTTTTTGGTTTTCCTTTTTCCTCCTATTTAAGGAGAAAGAACCTTTCCCTCTCCCATCTTTGCGAATCTACACAAAAAATTTTACACTGCCCTTCTTCTTTATAGTAAGCGACTTAGATAGAGTTTTGTGAGATATCTTATTATCTTTTCGGGAAGAATGGAGAAGGCACTCAAAATTTTGAAGTCCATAAAGAGAGTAATAAGAACGAACTTAAAAGTAACTTGCAAAAAGAAGAGGAGTGATTTATTTATAAAGATGGAGTTAATAAGGAGAGGATAGAGAGAAACTATCGAGGCTCGAAGCTGTTTTAAAATTAAAGGGTGATCCTGAGGAGACTTTATTGAGCAGAAAAATAAAAGTTCATGCAAGCTGTCCTTATTGCGGTTTCAGACAGGCTGTTTCAATCTACACCTCAATCAATGTTACCCTTGAGCCTCAGCTACGCAAAAAAGTCTTCGACAACGCTTTGAACAGGTTCACTTGCAGAGATTGCAGGAAGACTTCTTTAGTAGGCATAAATGTAATCTATCACGACATGAATAAGAAATTTGCTGTCTGGTTTAATCCTGGAGAAAACATTCCTGAAGTAGATATGGCAGCCTTAATGAAAGTCTCGAAGTCAATGGGAATAGGGGAATACCTCTTCAAGGCGCCAAAAACATCTTCATGGGAAGAATTTAAAAAAACCATTCGGGAACTTGAAGAAAAGTCCTGAATAACTAGTTGCGCCTAAAAATTTTATTCTATTCTAAATTTACTTAGTTTCTTTTAAAAAGAGAGGGAGGAATTAGTTAAAAAGTACTCCCTCTGACTTGACTTCACCCATTTCAGAGAGAAGAGACTTCAGTTAGAACTTTAAATCCTTCTGGAGAATAAGCGCTTTGTTTTTCCATTCTCTTTAATAATCAATTTTCATTGAGGAATACAGAGGAATAAAGCTTAAAAATAAAATCATAATTTTTAATCAGCAATTAATTTTCTCTTTTTTCAAATGTTTTTAATTCACTCCCATAGATCAATCTTTTTTTCCTACCTCTGCATTCCAAAAAGAGAAAATTAAAAATATTAAAACTCTTTTCTTTTTGAACGAGTTCTTTTGGAATGTTTTTAGTGAATTATTCCTTGTTAAAAAACTATGAAATAATTTGTATTTTAAAGCAAGCTTCAATCTGGACGGAGAGAAGCCTCTCCATTTATAATTATTAAAAAAAAATATTAATAAGATAAATGAGCCTCAATTTTTTAAAAGAGAGACAAGAATTTAAAAAGCTTCTCTCTGAGCTTAAAAAAGAGAGAAGACCAATCAAAATTTCTGGTATTTGCGATGCAGCCAAAGCCTACTTTTTTGTGACACTTGCCCTGGAGTCGAAGAGGACGATCATCTTTATCCGTCCCCAATCAAAATCCATCTCCAAATTTGAAGAGGAATGTCGCTTCTTTTTCTCCGAGTTTTTCCCTGAAGAAGAAGCTTTTTCCCTTCCTCCCCTTTGCGAAAATCCATATATCGAGATCACGCCTTCTCTGGAGTCAATCTCCTCCAGAATGAAGTTTTTCCATAGGCTCCTCAATAAACCTCCCCTTTTTCTTGTTTCCAATCTTCCCGGTCTTCTGAGACCATTCCCTCATCCTCGAGTGCTAAAAGAGCTTTTCCTTGAAATCGAAGTCGGCGATCGGCTCGAAAGAGATTTTCTCCTTCAAAAGCTCTCTGAATTTGGTTACACCAAGGAATCTATCGTAAATTTTCGTGGAGAGTATGCCTGGAGGGGAGGAATTGTAGATGTCTTTTCACCCTGGGAACAGAATCCATTAAGGATTGAATTTGGAGCCACACAGATCTTATCTTTGAGGGAGTTTGATACCTCCTCGCAGAGGTCGCTGAGGAGAATCCCCCGTCTTATCCTCCCTTCCTTGAGGGAATTTCAGTATTCTTCCGAGTTTAAAGAGGAGTGGGCGAGAATCTTTGGGGAGAAGGCAAGAGAAATCGACTCAAGAGAGATAGAGGAACAAATTTCGAATATTGAAGAAGACCTGCCTGCGACGTTCTTCCACCTTTCCTTGCTCAATCGGAAGTACTTTTCATCCTTTAACAATTACTTTGCAGACTGTGTATATGTTATTGAGGATGAAGAGGAGGTCGAGAGAGAATGGCAGGAGACACTCTCTGAGTTAAGAAGCAACTTCCAGAAACTTAAGGAGGGGGAAAAATTCTTCCTCACTCCTGAAGAAATTTTCAACCCCTTGCTCTGGGAAGAAATAAAAAAAGAAGCAATCATTCTTGAAGAGTGGGATGTTTCGAAGGAGAAGGATGCTTTCTCGTTCGTCTTCCAATCTGTACCCCGCTTCGACAACAAACTCCCTTTCTTTTTGAGCTACTTGAGAAAACTTCAGGAAGAAGGGGAGAGGATATACATTTTTTTCTCCAAAGACGTAGTTCGGGAAAAGATGGCAGCTCTCTTTTCTCAGCATCAGATTCCTTTTCGCCTCCTAAACTCGCCTTTCGAAACAACCCATGATGACTCGGTCATCCTCATCCTGGGGGGACTTCTCAGGGGTTTTAGTTATCTTCCCGAAAAATTAACTTTTTTCTCTGAAAAAGACATCTTCACCGAAGAGAGGGTCATCGTTTCTCGCCCCTCCCTCAAACCATCCATCTTTCATTTCCAGGACCTCTCTAGCGGAGATTATGTCGTCCATGCCGACTATGGAATTGGAATTTTCAAGGGATTGGTGAAACTTGAATTTGAAGGAAAGAGTCGAGAGTTCATAGAAATAGCCTATAAAGATGATGATAAACTCTATGTGCCTGTGGAAGACCTTAATCTTGTCCAGAAGTACTCTAATCTTGCCTCAAGCCCTCCTGTGCTCCATAAGTTAGGTAGTCCGTTATGGGAGAAAATAAAGGCAAGAACGAAAAAAGCGATAGAAAATATGGCAAGAGAGCTTCTCCAGCTCTATGCTCAGAGAAAAGCCATCAAAGGAATTTCTTATAGCCCTGATGGAGAATGGCTTCATGAGTTCGAAAAAACATTTGAATACCAGGAAACAGAAGACCAGTTAAGAGCTATCCAGGAAGTAATGAAGGACATGGAATCCGAAAGTCCCATGGATAGGCTGCTTTGCGGAGATGTGGGTTACGGAAAGACAGAGGTAGCCATGAGAGCCTCATTTAAGGCGGTCATGGATGGAAAACAGGTTGCAGTTCTTTGCCCGACCACAGTTCTAGCAAGTCAGCATTTGAAAACGTTTCGCTCAAGGATGATTCTTTTCCCGGTAAGGATTGAAGGACTCTCAAGGTTTCAATCGAAGAAAGAGCAAAAGAAGATTTTAGAGGATTTGAAAAAGGGTCTGATTGATATTCTGATCGGGACACATCGAATTCTCTCCGATGATGTCAAGTTTCATGACCTTGGCCTTCTCATCATCGATGAGGAACAGAGGTTTGGAGTAAAGCATAAGGAGAAAATAAAACAACTCAAGGCTAACATAGATGTGCTTACCATGAGTGCTACACCAATCCCCAGGACTCTTAATCTCTCCCTCACCGGGCTGAGAGATATGAGTTTAATTGAGACTCCTCCTCGTGATAGGTTGGCCGTCCATACAGTGGTGACCTATTTCAGCCCTAAACTGGTCGCATCTGCAATTAAGTTTGAGCTCGCTCGAAATGGTCAAGTTTATTATGTTCATAACAGGATTGAGGATATAGAAGATGTGGCAAGGATGGTGAAAAGGCTTGTACCCCAGGCAAGGGTAACGGTAGTCCATGGAAAGATGCCTTCCACCCAGCTCGAAAAAAGAATGATAGATTTTATCAACCATCGTTATGACATCCTTGTTTCTACAACCATCATCGAGAATGGGATTGACATCCCCCTTGTAAATACTTTGATTGTAGATAGAGCAGACCTCTATGGATTGGCTCAACTCTATCAGCTACGAGGGAGGGTTGGGAGGTCTTCTCGTCAGGCATTTGCCTACTTCCTTGTTCCTCCATTGAGAGAGCTGTCACCAATGGCTAGGGAGCGCCTGAAGGCTTTAAAAGAATTTTCAGAATTAGGTTCAGGGTTCAGATTAGCTGCCAAAGACCTCGAAATCAGGGGTGCAGGAAGCTTTCTCGGCTCTCGTCAGCATGGATACATCGAAGCTGTGGGATTTGACTATTACCTTCATCTCCTCGAACAGACGATAAAAGAACTAAAAGGAGAGGCTCAGGAAGAAATCCACACTTCAATCAACCTTAAAGTTGATATTCGCATTCCAGAAGACTACTTGCCACAGATAAACCTTAGGCTCAACCTTTACAAAAGAATTTCCTCAGTGGAAAGTGTGGAAGAGATAGATAAAATAAGGGAGGAAATTGAGGATAGATTTGGTGAGCTTCCGCAGAGCGTAGAAAATCTCCTTTCTTATGGGAAGATAAAGTTCCTTGCCCAAAGAGCTGGGATAAATAGCATAGATAGAATAAGCGACAGATTAATCATTAAATTTTTTTCTTCCTCTCGTTTTGACATAAAAAGACTTTTAAGATTGATAGAGAAGCACAGGGGTTCTTTGACTCCTCAAGGTGTGCTTACCCTGAAATTAGAGAACGAAGGAGAAAAGAGAATACTCGATGAAACAATCTCTTTGTTGAAGGAGTTATCTTTTATGTAATATAATGACTCGGCTTAAATGAGTGAGTAAATGAGACAGAACTTAAGAAATTATCTCCCTTCAGTTTTTTTATTGATAATCCTCATTCTCTCGAGTGCCTGCGAGAAAGAAAGGAAAAATGCACCTCCCGATCCCGGTTTTCCTAAAGAAGAGAATAAGTTAATCTTGAAAATAGAGGAGACTTCTTATTTCAATTCAGATTTCCAAAATTATCTTCGCTATGCTGTAGGGGCTGATATTAAAAGTCTTCCCCCTGCTTCTTTGAGCCGTCTCATGGATAATTTTATTGAAGATAAGATTCTCTTGTATGAGGCAAAAAGACAAAAAATAAACCTCACGTGGGAAGAGAAGAAAAAATATCTTGCCAAATTTGCTAGCCACCCTTGGCCCAATGGAGAGAAAATTTCTCTCGATGAGGTAGAGACGAACATCCTTTTCGATAGATTGCTCATCGAGAAGTTTACCTATGAGCTAATAAAAGAAATTGATGTAGAAGAGGAAGAAGTCTCTCAATACTATGAAGAGCACAAAGAGGAATTTTTAAGGCCTGAAAGGGTGAAGGTAAGCCAGATTTTATTTAAAAACGAAGAGAAAGCCATCGAGACTTTAAAGAAGTTGAAGAATGCATCTGAGGAAAATTTCCGAGAAGTTGCACGTCGAGAATCTCTGGGAGTCGAGGCTTGGAAGGGAGGAGAAATGGGAGTTTATGAGAGAGGACAACTTCCCTTTGAGATGGAAGGGGTTGTTTTTTCCTTGAAGGAAGGCGAACTAAGCCCTGTTCTGGAATCTTCCTATGGATATCATATTTTCAGGTTGGATAAAAGATATGAACCTGAACTCATCTCTCTCGAGGAAGCAACGCCGGAAATAAAAATAAAACTTCTCAATCAAAAAATTCGTAAATTCATCTCAGATTATCTTAATGAATTAAAAGAGAACCTGGAGTGGACTTTTTATCCTCAAAACTTGTCTTTTGCCTACTCTCGAGAAGAACAATGAAAAGAATAAGGTTACCCATCTTTCTTCTCTTTGTTTGGGGGGGAGGATTATTTTTGCCCGGCGAGGAACTCATTGAGGCTATAGTTGCCATAGTGAATGATTCCATCATCACCCTTTCAGATTACAAAGAGCAGCATGATGCAATTTATCAAGTTTTAAAGTCCCAATATGAAGGGGAGGAGTTTGAGAAGCAGTACGAGATGGTGAAGAAAGGACTGTTAGACCAGATGATAACTGATTTGCTACTCCTCCAAGAGGCAAAGAAGAGGGGATTCAATGTGAGTGAACAGGTAAGACTCACCATCGAGAACATAAAACAGGAGAACGGGTTGAATTCAGACGAAGAATTGAGACGGACTCTATTGCGTCAGGGGATTGATTTTGAGGAATGGAGAAGGCAGCTGGAAGAGGGACTTTTAAGACAAAATGTCATTGTGGCAGAAGTCGATCGAGGAATCGTGATTGATGACTCCGAAGTGGTAAAATATTACAGGCTTCATCCTGAAGAATTCACAGAACCTGAACAGTACAGCTTAAAGGCTATATATATTTCGGCAACAGGAAAGAGTAGGGAAGAGGTGGAAGCAATTAAGAAGGAGATAAACGAAAGGCTCGAGAGAGGAGATGATTTTTCAACGCTGGCTGCACAGTATTCTGAAGGTCCTGAAAAAGAGACACAAGGGAGTCTCGGAATCTTCAAGAAGGGTGAACTAGAAAAGAGCTTAGAAGAAGCTGTGGTAAAACTTGAGGTTGGTCAAAGGAGCCCCTGGATTCAGGTTAGAGAAGGATGGTACCTTCTGAGAATCGAGGAAAGGAAAGAAAGCTACCTCAAACCTTTTGATGAGGTGAGGAAGAAGATAGAAGAGAAACTCTTCATGGAGATGAGACAAAAAAAGATTACAGAGTTTCTCAGGGAGTTAAAAGCGAGAAGTTATATTAAGATTCTCATTCCCAATCCCTGGGAAGTATGAAGCTTTCCCTCCCTCCCCATCCCCAACCTGAGAGCGGTAAAGAATTTTTTTATAAGGGAGTCTTTTTTTCTTTTTTTTCTTCCATTCCTATGGGTTCAGGTTCTTTGAAGTCAATCTCTCTCGAGACTTCCCATTCTCCCAGGAGGACATACTGGGAACCCTTAGATTGAGCAAAGAGTTTGACTAAAACGATTTTCCAATGGGGATTGTCTTTAAAGGAGTCGAGTGATTTCCCCTCCACACCGTAGTTGCTTTTAAGGAGGATGGTATCACTTGTGTCACCAGGTAGGATGGGGTCCCCACGGATGGCTGCGAGGAAATTATCTCCTAAATTTTCATAATCATCCTTAAATTTGAAATTTGCGTTGAAGTTTATGTATTTGAGAGGTTTGGAACTTATGTTTCTTACTTTGAAGGAGATTGCAGGAACAAGGATTAGCCTCGGTGGCCATGGTTGATAGTATTTGGCCACCCATTTTGTCTTTACATCTATGATTTCTAATGAGGCTTTTAATTCTTCAGAAGACATTGTCCTCCACAGCCCAGTTTTATTGAAAATAAAAGCCAAGATTAGGGCAATGACAATCACAACCAGAATAAACAAAAATCTTTTCATCTCTTTCCTCCGTTTTTTAAGTTTAATATAATTAAATAATAAGAATTATTCAATCCAAAAGCTGAATGAAGCGAAAGATACTTAAGCTTAATCTTTATGCAGGAATCTTGGTCTTAATCTCTTCTTCTACACTTGTTGTCTTGGAGATTCCTTTTATGAAGACATGGTTCTATAGTTTTGTGTGGTGGTCTCTAATCCTCATCCTCGATAGCTTAAATTTCAGAAAGAGAAAAATTTCTCTCCTCTTTAACTCGCTTGAAAATTTTCTGAAAATTGCTTTTCTTTCAGTTTTCATCTGGCTCATCTTTGAAATGTTCAATTTGAGGCTGAAAAACTGGAGCTACCTTGGACTGCCTGAGAATCTGGGTGAGAGGTGGTTGGGATATTTTATTGGGTTTGCGACTGTTCTCCCGGTCCTTAGGGAAGGAGCGTTTTTTGTGGAGAGTTTCTTCCCCTTAAAAAGACTCAATCTATTCAGGCTGAGAGCTGGGAAAATTTTTCTCCTTATTTTCTTTTTTTTAGGTTTAATTTCCTTGATCTTGGTTTGTCTCTGGCCAAAAATTTTTTTCCCTTTGGTTTGGCTTCAATTTTTATTTCTGCTCGAGCCTCTTAATTTTTTGCTTGGGAGGAAGACTTTTATTTCTGATTTCACAAGGCGTGAATGGAAGTGGTTCTGGTGCTGGATGATTTCTGGATTTTCGGCAGGGATTCTCTGGGAATTTTGGAATTTCTGGTCAGGTTCCTACTGGAAATATTCACTCCCCTACTTGAACTTCTGTAAGGTTTTCCAGATGCCCATCTTCGGCTACTTAGGATTTCTTCCCTTTTCACTCGAAGTTTTTGCTCTTTTTCAATTTTTAACCTGGGTCTTGGAAAAATTCGAGAATAGAAGATGGCTTAAGGTCCCGAGTCTAATCATTTTTTTCTTAATCTGTGGGCTTTCTTTTCATCTGATAGATAAAACGACTCTCGTGAGGTGAAAGGTTGGAGATAAGTCTTTTTAAATAAGTCCCTAAAGAGAAAAAGATAAAGTTTCTAAACCGAATCATGATGCCTCAAAGAAAAGTAGTCTCAGAGGAAAATAGGGGGAAAATAAGAAGTAAGGGAGATGTTCAAAGTAACGTAATGGTATTTGACAAGGGCAAAAAAGAAGGCTCTAACCTTCTAATTCAACCCATATCAAAAAAGGGGTTGACATTCAATGGCCTTCTTCGTAGCCTGGAAAAAGACCGGGATAAGATCATGAGAGTTCTTTTAGGAGTGATCCTGGAAGCCTTGGAGAATCAGGCCGCGGCCACCTTTCAAGAGGTCTCGCCCGCTCGCTTTATTCGGAATGGCCGTCAGCCCAATCTCTGCAAGTTCCAAACCTGCTTCGGTGAGCTTAATATTAGTTCATCTCCCGAGGGGTTGATAGAAATGTCAAGCGTAGAAGGAGCAATTGAGAGATATCCTTGAGGAAAGTGTGGGAATAAGAGCCGAGATATAAGCTGGAGAATGAAAAATGGACTCTCTTTTTCTCCCTTTAATCTTAAGCCTCAAAATTAAAAGAAGAGATGTATTTCTTTACTTTTTCCCGCATTTTTTTATACTGACTCATTTGGGGAAGAGACATATTATTTAAAGGAAGGGAGAAAGAAGAATTATTCGCGCTCTTTTTCTGATTTGGGATACTTCAGTAACCTTGAAGCAAAAACAGGCTCCAGTTCAAGTTTTTCAACGAGGCTAAAATTTTCCTTCAGAACTTTCAGAGTCTCAGGAAAAGGATGACAAATGCCCAAAGCTTCTCCTTCTCTCTGAGCCAGACGAAAGAGTTCTAACATCTTCTTCTTTATGTAATCTTCATTTTTCTCTACATCCAGAAAAATATCTCGCGCTGTGGAAGGGATACCGAGAGTTTGTGCTTCTCTAAAGGCGATGGATTTACTTGAAGTCCGGCTATCAATGAAGAAGAGGTTTTTTAATTTCAGTTGTTCAAGAATGATACGGATGGTTTTTTCATCTGTGGTAATTTTTGAGCCCATATGATTGTTAACTCCCTTGATGAAAGGGACCCTTTCTATGCTTTCTTTGACGAAGTTTACGATTTCTTCTGGAGCCATCTGGGAGCGTATTATTTCTTGGCTTCCATCACTTGCTTCAAGTGAGTTGATGGATTCAAGGGGAAGATGGAGGATCACTTCCAGGTTGTTTTCATGGGCTAGCAGCGCTGTTTCTCGGGCCAGGGGACTGAAAGGAAGGATAGCCACTGTGAGCGGCTTCCTGAGAGAAAGAAGCTCTTTCAGAGCTTCGAGGCTAAATCCCATGTCATCGACGATGATGGCCACTTTGTTTTTTCTTTCCCTTGGAGTGGCTTTCTCCTTTTCGGCAGTAATTTCTTCTTCACAGGAAAAGAGAAGAATGAGTCTTTGACCTTTCTTCCCTTTGACTTCCCAGAAGTGATACTTTTTAAGCTCTCGCATTTGTTCTTCTTTTCTTATTATTTTGGCCTTTGATTCTTGAAGTTTTTTTTCAAAGGAAGCTTCTAAGAGGTGATATTTTTTAGAGGGAAGGTTGACCATGAAATGGAAGACCTCTTCTTCATCTTTATACTTATGAATGGAATCTAGTGGCACTCCATAATCCTGCAAACTTTTAAAGATTAACTGTTCCAGAGTAACTTTTTGTTTCGAAGTGTCTTCTTTCCTTTTGAGGAATCCAAAAAAATAACATTCTTCCTCTTTTTTGAAGGAGAGGTAATCCTGGCCTAAGGTTGAAATTAAGGCGAGGAGAAGAAAGAAAATTAAAAGCGGATGGAGTCTTTTTTTCTGCTGATCGGATTCCTTGGAGATTTTTTCAGGCATCAGCTCGATTCTGAAAGAAGGCTCTTAGTCTTTTCTAGGAAGGAATCTTTACTCTGATTTGTCCAGTCAATTTTGAGGTCTGGTTCGATTCCTTTTCCCCAGATCTTTTCCCCCTCTTCGAGACAAAATATTCCTGAAGTGAGGACTAGAGAACTTCCATCTGGCAAGAAAAATATGTCCTGTTTGGCCACCAGGCCTAAGGTAGGAAGACCTATGAGTTTTCCCCTTTTAAAATGCTTAATGACTACCGCCACAGCTTCCGAGGGGCCAATGGTGGCTTGATTTATCCAGAGAAGAAGAGGCAAATTTTCCAGCTCGGCCTTTTCTTCACAGGAAAAACTTTCTGCTCTTACCCCTTTCCGCTCGAGATATCCAATCGTCTTGGCCCTCAAGAAGATGTTGAGGAACTTGCACGCCTCTTCAAGCTCCCCTTCATAGCAATTGCGAAAGTCAAGGATAAGAGGTTTCTTTTCCCCTTTTAAAAGAGGAACGATATTTTGTTTTATCTGGCTGACGAGAGGAGAATAGAGGCGATGAATGCTTAGTATTCCACTCGTCCCCTTTGAATTCTCGAAGGAATAAAGGTCTTCGAAGAGAACTTTTTTGGGGAGGGTTAACTCTTGGGGTTTTTCTTCTTTCAAAACTCTGAGAGTAAGGTTTTCTTTTTCGCCACTTTTCAGACGTAGATTTGCTTCTAGCATGCTCATTGAAAGGGTGGACCTACCGTCAAGGGAAGTTATTATCTCTCCAAAATTTATCCCCGCTTTTTCTGCTGGCGAGCCTTCTACAATTCCAATGACATAGGGATAGGAATAAGGTTTTTTGAAAAGAATGAGTCCTGTTTCTTTTGGCCTTCTCTCCATTCTTTGCCTGAAATTTCGGGTGCTTTCCTCATCCAAATAGGCAGAGAGAACATCTAAAGAATCGACCATTCCTCTGAAGGCGCCCTCCATAGTTTTTTGGGGATCGGGTTCTTTGAAGTAATCATCCTTTATCAAGTCGATAACTCTCTCTAAAATTTTGAGGTGGCTTTGGAGAATGCTTCTTGGGGAGAGGTCGGGAAGAATTCCTCTATTGAGAAGAACGAGGATGAGAACCAGGACGAGAGAGGAGATAAATAAAAATCGAGTTTTTTTATCCATTAAGTCCTTATTTAGACCTGAATTCTACCATCATTTTCTCAACCATTTCAAGGGATCCAGAGGTTTTGTTTTGTAACGAATCTCAAAATAAAGGCTTTTTCCCTTGAGTGAGGCATAATCGCCGATGGTGGCGATGGGCTGACTGGTTTTTACAAAATCACCTTTTTTAACCAGGAAATCAGAACAATGTCCGTAGAGGCTGTAATATGTCATTCCATGATCGATGATGATTAGCTTCCCATAGCCCTGAAAGTAGTCAGTGAATATGACTTTTCCAGGATGAATAGATTTTACGAGGAAATCTTCTGTGGAGGGAAAAATCTCTATCCCATTATTCATGGTAATCGTGTTGAAACGAGGATGCTTCTGGAGTCCAAATCGCGTTAAAATTTTCCCTTCAAGAGGCCAAGGAAGCTTTCCTTTTTTCTCATATAAAGGCACAAGGTCGAAGGGGAAGGATATCTCCTGATTGATTAACTTCTGAATTAAAATTTGAAGTTGTTCTGCCCTTTCTTTCAATTCCTGGAGGAGTTCAAGATAAGCCTTCCGATTTTTTTCTATCTCTTGAATAAGGGTCTTGTACTTTTCTTCCTCGGCAATCAACTCTTCTCTTTTTTGGGCCGTGTCCTGAAGGATTGAGGATATCTCATTCTTTTTTGTCTCGAGCTTTTCTTGGGTCAATTCGAGCTCTCTTACCTTTGTCTTATAATCTTTGATAATCTTCTCCTGATGCTGGGCAAGTAGAGTCAGATTCTTGCTTTCCGAGACGAAGGCCTTCATGTCTTGAGCCTCAAGCATGAACTGGATGAGGCTGAATTTTCCGAATTTATAAAGTGAGACTAAAATCGCCTCGATGGCCTCTTTTTCTTTTTCAAGTTTTGATTTTAAATCCGAAATTTTTTTCCTGAGCCCTTCAAGCCCTTGGTTTGCCTCCTGGAGCTGGAGACTGAGAAGGTTTATTTCTTTTTTGAGCAACTGTTTTTTTAGCCCGATTTTCTCGAGCTCAAAGAGAAGTGTAGATTTTTTGCTTTCCTCTTTTTTTATCTTCGCCTTTATTTCTTCAATTTGAAAAGAAAGCTCATTCAAGCGCTTCTGATACTCGCTTACTTCCTGCCCGGGCGAAGGAAATGAGGGAAGAATAAAACCCATAGGGAGGATGAGGAAGGGAATCAAGAGAAAAAATAGTGTTGATAATCTATATTTTTTCATTTTTTTATTATATTCAAAAATATGGTGCTTCTCCAAATCGGTCGGAGAAAATATGGATATATAATAAGAGAAATTAAGAAATCTTTTAATTCCTCACTTGAGTATTCACATTCTCTTTGACTGATTAAAAGATGCCCCAAGGTTGATAATTCTTGGGGATATTGTGTGGGTAAGCCTGGAGAATCCAGAATATGGGGAAGCCTTAAAAGAAGATTTTGATGAGATGTTTTAAAGCAAAATCGAGAATGATTGCCTTTTATCATCTTGATATTAATCCTTAATCCGATTAGCCTCTTTCATAATGACTTTACTCGTTCTGAACAAATTTTTAGTTGCTTAAGGATATTTTTTTCCCTGAATAAAAAGGCAAGATGAACCGTGTTCTAAAAATTATTTCAGAATGTATTGGAGAGACGATGGGTAATATTTTTTCTTGAAATAAAACAAAGGACTTCATTAATCACGAGGACTTCTTTCGGGAACATTGAAGGGCAGAGAGATTTTACTCTCAGGTCTCGGCTTTTTTATTTTCTGAAAATGTAGATTATTCCTCCTACAATTCCTATAATCCAGCTAAAAAGCATGTCAGCCACAAGAGAGAAGGTAAAGGCAGAGGCGGGGGAAATAGAATAAAATTTGAATATTTCAATATACATTCCTTCCCTTATTCCTAGTCCGCTTATAGAGATGGGAAAGGTAAGAATGATGAGAACGATGGGGATGAAGACGAAGTAGTCAAGGAGAGTAATCTTAAGCTTAAAAGCTTCACCGGCGAGGAAATAGTGCAGAATTACATTTACTTGGAGAAGAAAAGCCCAGAAAAAGGCCTTAGAAACTTCTTTTTTCCGGTCTTTATAAAGAAGGACTAAGTTTCTAAATTCGAGGATTTTTGTCTTGATTTTCAATAATCTTCCTCTTTCAGGAATCTTGAGGAAAAGATGGCCTGCGAGAGGGGTGAAGAGACTGAGCAAGGCACATATTCCAAGGAGCCCGAATGAAAAAGAGACAAAGATGAGTGGAATCCTGCGTGACATGTCCATGCGGATTAGTGAGGAGACTAAGGCTAAGAAAAGAAGGACGATTATTCCTGTTAATCTTTCGACAAGCACAATGGCTGAGGATTTAAGGATTGACCTTGAGTAACGGGAGCCATCCAAGATTCTCACCACGTCCCCTCCAAATCGGGTAGGAAGAAAGTTGTTGAAGAATGTGCCCACAAGATAGGACTTGGCGAGAAAGCCGAGGGGGACATGGTCTCCCTGGGCGTGGATGAGGATTTGCCATCGGTAAGCGCTTATGAGAAGGCCTATGGAATGGAGGGAGAAAGAAAGAAAGAGGAGAAAGAGATTTGCTTGACTTAGGTAAACAGGGATTTCTTTAAGAGGGACAATCTTGAGCAATAGATAAGAAATCAATGAGAGGCTTATCAAAAATTTGAGGATAAAGATTAAGGCATCTTTTTTTCTAGACATTTATGTTTTTAAGGTCAGGCCTTTTTCTTGAAAAAATAATCCTTAGTCACCTTCCCCACATATCCACCCAAAAAGAGTAGGGAGATGAGGTTTGGCAGAGCCATGAAGGCATTTGCAGTATCCCCGATATACCAGACAATGTTGAGGTGAATGCCTTGGAGGATAGAGCCGATGAAGAGGAGGATTATGAAGATTATCCTGTAGGGATAGATAATTTTCACACCGAAGATATACTCAAGACATTTCTCTCCATAATAGCACCATCCAAGAACCGTGGTATAGCCGAAGAGAAAAGAGCTCAGGGCGACGATATATCCACCAAAGGGGATTACGGACTCGAAAGATGCCGCAGTGAGTGCCGTCGAGGTCAGGGCTTCAGAGTAACCAAAGGCCTGAGTCTTGAGGTACATCCCGGTGATGACGATAGTCAGGGTGGTCAGTGTATTCACCACGAGGGTGTCGATGAAGGTTCCAGTCATGGCAATTAGGCCGTTTCTTGAGGGGTCAGAGGATTTGGAGGCAGCCTGAGCAATGGCAGCAGAACCCAGGCCAGATTCATTGGAAAGCAATCCACGACGAACACCTAAGCTGATTGCTTGCTGAATCGAAGTGCCCACCATCGCTCCTCCGAGGGCCTTAATGGAAAAGGCAGATTGGAAAATCACTGAGATGGCCGAAGGAAGATGGGCGACATTGGCCAGAATGACAACTAGTGCTCCGCCGAAATAGAAGATGATCATCGTGGGCACGAGTCTTTCAGAAACGCTTCCGATTCTTTTTATCCCTCCGAGGATTACTGCGCCAACAAGAGTGGTTATGGTAAATCCCATGAGCCAAAACGGTACACCAAATTGGTCGTTGAAGGCTAGAGACATTGAATTAGACTGAGCCATGTTTCCTGTACCGAATAGGGCAGCTATGGTTCCACAGATGGCGAAGAACATTCCCATGAACTTGGCTATCTGTTCGTTTTTTATTCCATACCGAGCATAATACATCGGGCCTCCCGACATCTCTCCTCTTTCATTTTTGATGCGGAATCTCACTCCAAGGAAGCCCTCGGCATATTTTGTGGCCATTCCCAGAAAGCCTGCTATCCACATCCAGACCGGAGCACCCGGTCCACCAATGGCAATGGCTGTGGCTACTCCAGCGATATTCCCGTTTCCAACCGTGGCGGCAAGAGCAGTCATCAAGGCAGCGTAAGGAGAGATGTCTCCCTCTTCTTTATCCAGTTTGTCTTTGTGAAGGGCTCCTCTGAGGACCATTTTCATGGCCAGCCCTAACCTTCTCACCTGGATCAAGCGACAGATAAGGGTGAGGATAATTCCCACCCCAAGAAGCAGAAAAACCATCACGGGATACCAGATGAAGTCACTTGCCTCTTTAATAAAAACAAGCGTTCTATCAAGAATAGAAAGTTTAATAGGAAGGTCGAGATGGATGGATTCTGAATCGTCTCGGATCAGGATTTCTTTTTCCACAGGAGTGAGACCATAAAGGTCCATCTTCAGCAAATATTTTCCTGGCTTGAGCTCCGTGTATTTAAAATTCCCCTGGGAGTCGAGGCTGGATTTGATGTATTTCTCCTCGCCAAGTAGCATGAGAAGCATGTTTCCCCGGGAATAAGGACTCATTTGTGGGGAGAGCATGATTCTGCCTTTTATCTCGGCTGCATTAAGAGGAATGAAACAGAAAAAAAGTCCGAGAAAAAAGAAAGTGAAGATGATTTTTTTCTTCATTGTTTCCTCTATCCAGTTATTTTTCGGATGAAGATGAGGATGACGATGATGGCAAGAGGTGCCAGAAACTTTATGTTAAATACCCAAATAGGTCTTAGCTTGAAACGTGAAGCCCCATGAGAGATTTCTTCAAGAGCCTTCTTCACCCCCCATGAATAAACCAAGAAGATGCAGATGCACAGTCCGCCGAAAGCTAAGATTATGTTCCCGAACCAGAGGTCCATCTTGCTCATGAAATTCCATTGGGTGAGTGACTTGAATGCTCCATTAGAAAGAGCAGAAGGAAAGGCAAGGAGAAAAGTTAGGAATCCGACAGTGAGAGAAGCTCTCTTTCTTGGCCAGTTTTTTTCATCGATGAGATAGGCTACAGGAACTTCGAGAAGGGAGATGGTAGAAGTAAGAGCAGCCACAAGAAGAAGAAAGAAGAAGAGGGCACCAAAAAGAAAACCACCCGGTATCTTGGAAATGACAATCGGAAAGACCTGAAACATAAGGCCTGTGCTTGGTTCAAATTCTTTCGGACTTAAACCGGGAGTGGCAAAAAGGGTAGGGAAGATGATGATTCCTGTAAGAAGTGCCACAAGCGTGGTGGAGAAGCAGACCCACCCTGCTGATGAGACAAGGTTTTCTCGTTTGGTGATGTAACTTCCGTAGGTGAGCATTATTCCCATACCTAGGCTGAGTGAGTAGAAGGCCTGTCCGATGCTGAAGAAAAAAACATTCCAGTTTAGCTTTGATAAATCTGGTTTGAGGTAAAATGAGAGTCCTGTTCCCGCTCCCCCAAGGGTCATGGCCCTTAGGGCAAGGAGGATGATAAGAAAAAATAGCATGGGCATCAGGATTTTAGACCATTTTTCAATCCCACCCTTTACCCCTCTTGAGATTATAAGAGTCGTGAGTGCCATGATCACGAGGAGGCAGAGAGAGACTTCCAGGGGATTGGCTGCAAAATCGATGAAGATTTTCTCTGATAAATTCCAGTTTACTTCTCCTTTGAATGTTCCAGTCAGGATTTTATAGAGGTAACCAAAGGCCCACCCAGCCACGACCGCATAATAAGATAAAATGCAGATGCAGGTTATGATGGCTATGTAGCCTACCAATTTCCAGGACGAGCGAGGTTTGATTTGTTCAAAAACACCCACCGGATTTCTTTGAGTATGCCGGCCGAGGGAAAGTTCAGCCAGCATTATCGTGAATCCTATGAAAAATACAGATAGAATATAAGCAAAAACGAAGATTGCACCTCCGTTTCTTCCGACCATGAGGGGGAAGCGCCACATACTTCCCAAGCCTATTGCTGAGCCGGAGGCGGCAAAGACAAAGGCAACTTTCGACCCCCAGCTTCCTCTTTTACCGAATTCCTCTTTTTCCATTTTTTTTCTCCATCTTTTACCCTGTAAGACGGCGAATAAAGATGAGAAGGATTATGATGCAGATAGGAGCCAGGAACTTGATGTTGAATGCCCAGATAGTTTTTAACCTGAACTTCGGGTTTCCGAAAGAAATTTCTTTAAGGGCATTTTCTATTCCCCACGAATAGGCAAGAAACACACTTATAAACAGAGCACCGAGTGCAAGGACTATGTTTCCGAAAACAAGGTCCATCCAGCGCATGAATTGCCAGTGAGTGAACAAGTTCATCCCTCCCTGAGAAAGGGCAGAAGGAATTCCGAGAACAAAACAGAAGAGCCCCACCAGAATAGATGCCTTTCTTCTTCCCCATTTTTTTTCATCCACAAAATAGGCCACGGGTACTTCAAGCATGGAAATGGTTGAGGTTAAGGCTGCCACGAGGATGAGGAAAAAAAAGAGGATACCAAAAATATATCCACCGGGAATTTTGGAGATGATGATGGGAAAGACTTGAAACATCAAACCCGTGCTTACATGGAATTTGGCGGGGGTGATGCCAGGGGTAGCAAAAAGTGTGGGGAAGATGATGATTCCTGTAAGTAAAGCCACAATTGTCGTCGAAAAACATACCCATCCTGCAGAAGAGACAAGGTTATCTTTTTTTGAAAGATAACTTGAATAGGTGATCATAGTCCCTACGCCTATGCTTAAAGAAAAGAATGCCTGTCCTAGGGCAAAGAAGAGAACCTTCATGTTGAGCTTTGAGAAGTCGGGTTTTAGATAGAAAGAAAGGCCTGTTCCCGCTCCATGAAGAGTTATTGCCCTTAGAGCGAGGACTATGATTAGACCAAAAAGAAGAGGCATCAGAATTTTTGACCATTTTTCGATGCCGGATTTTACACCCTGAGAAATGATGTATGTCGTCAAGCCTATGATTATAAAAAGACAGAAAATTACCTCTGCTGAGCTTGAGGCATAATTTTTAAAGATTTCATCTGAGAGTTGCCATGTAATCTCCCCCCGGAAAACTCCCCCTATGGTCTTATAAAAATATCCAAATGCCCAACCCGCTACAACCCCGTAATAGGAAAGAATACAGCTACAACCTAAGACTCCCAAGTAGCCTGCAATTTTCCATGGAGAATGAGGCTTGATGGTACCGTATGCACCAACAGGGTTTTTTGCCGTGTGACGGCCTAGAGAAAATTCAGCAAGCATAACTGTAAATCCAATTAACACAACAGCCAGAATGTAGGCAAAAACAAAAATAGCCCCCCCGTTTAAGCCGACATTGAGGGGGAATCTCCAGATGCTTCCGAGTCCGATTGCAGAGCCAGAGGCGGCATAGATGAAAGCTATTTTTGACCCCCAGCTTCCTCTTTTTCTAAGCGACTCCTGCCCCTCCATTATTTTCTCCATTTAATTTTCATATTTATTACCATAAACGCTGGTGAATGTAAAAGAAAAAGTCTTTTCCTCTTTCAAAAATTCAAAAAAAAATGTGAAGAAAAAATTGAACCTTTTGTTTTCAAGGGCTAAAATAGAATTTCATTCTCTAAGACTAGAGGAGGGATAACATGTCCGCAATCGAGATAGTGAAGGATATTTATTGGGTGGGAGTAAACGACAGAACCACAGACCTCTTTGAGGGATTATGGCCAATTTCAGAAGCAGGGGTTTCTTACAATTCATATCTGATAATCGATGAGAAAAAAGCGCTTATAGACCTGGTAAAGACAACCAAGGTAGATGAGTACCTGACGCAGCTGGAGGGATTATTGGATCTTTCCTCTCTTGATTATGTGGTCATCAACCACATGGAGCCCGATCATTCAGGATTTTTAAGGATGTTGAGAAAAATTTCCCCTGAAGTAACCATCCTTTGTTCGGCAAAGGCAAAAGAAATGCTCCATTCTTTCTTTGGGCTTAAGGAAAATATTAGAGTCGTTAACGAGGGCGATTTGCTTTCTCTGGGAGAGAAAAGTCTGAAGTTTTTTTCAACTCCTTTCCTTCACTGGCCGGAAACGATTATGTCCTATGAAACTTCCTCTCGAGTCCTTTTTTCCTGTGATGCTTTTGGAGGCTTTGGGGCCATTCATGGAGCCATCTTTGACGATTGGTGTAGGGACCTTGATTTTTATCAAAAAGAGGCTCTTCGCTACTACGTGAACATCGTGGCAAATTACAGCACGAGAGTCCTAAAGGCAATTGAAAAATTGTCGGGAATAGAGGTAAACATCATTGCCCCTTCTCATGGTTTAATCTGGCGTAAGGAAGTTAGTAAAATTCTCAGTCTTTACCATAAATGGGCTGAGTGTGCCTCAGGAGAGACGGAACCTGGAATAACTCTCATCTATGGGACGATGTATGGAAACACAGAGCTCATGATGAATGCTGTGGCAAGAGGAATAGCTAAAGAAGATGTTCCTGTGGAAATCTTTGATGCCTCACGAGTTCATGTAAGCCATATTCTGCCTTCTCTTTGGATGAAAAAAGGGGTGATGATTGGAGCTCCGACCTACGAGGTCTCCCTCTTTCCTCCCGTCGCAGAAGTATTGAGAATGGCTACCCGCAAAAACATCAAGAATAAGAAAGCAGCTTTCTTCGGGAGTTTCGGCTGGAGCGGGGGTGCTTTAAAGGGAGTGCGGGAAATAATTGAGCCTTTAAACTGGGAGCTCAGAGAGGTGCTAGAAGTTCAGGGTGCCCCTTCCTCTGATGACCTCAGGGAGGCGGAAGAATTGGGAGTAAGGTTTGCTCGCCTAATAAAAGCATAAAAATTTTTCTGGCACTTCTTCCCACGGGTTGAGGTCATTAAGGATGAAAAAAATTCTCTTTTTCCGTCTTGGCGGGCTGGGTGATTTGCTGGTTACCTTGCCTTCAATCTTATTGTTGAGGAGGGAATTCGCTTCCTGTTCATTTACTCTTGTCTGTCGCAAAGAGTATGGAGAAATATTGAAGGAGACAGGTATTGTTAATTCTATCCTCTCTTTTGAAGACAGGGAAATAATTAACTTCATTTCGGGTAACGAGGCCGAAGAACAAAAAATTTCAAGGATTAATGAAGAGTTTCATCTAATCTTAGGCTGGTTCCAAAGCTCATCAACCCTGAAGACTCTGGAAGGAGTTTTTCCCAAGAGGGGAGGGAGGTCCAATTTTTTTATCTTCGATCCAGGTCTTAAAATGGAGATGAGCCGGTATTTTTTTCAGGAAACAAAAAGATCCCTTGTCCCAGAAAGCACTCTTTGCTTTGAAGAATGCCTTTTCCTTCCTTTAAATTCAGGGCAAAAGGAGGAGGGCCTTCGCCTCTTAGAAGGTTATGCCTCCTCTTCTTCAAAAGGGTTGGGTGTAGTTCATCCTGGGAGTGGGAGCAAAAGGAAATGCTGGCCATTGAGTCATTTCCTTTTTGTGATCGATTATCTCAGTTCCCGTGGATTTAAAGGTGCTTTGGTAACAGGATATGCTGAAGAGAGGATGGAGGAGAGATTAAGAAATTCCAAGTTGCCCCAGGGCTGGGTCTGGCTTAAAAACCCGCCCCTTCTGAAACTTGCCGGGTTGCTCTCTGCTTCAGACATATATCTCGGTAATGATTCAGGAATTACTCACCTTGCAGCAGCGTGCGGCACAAAAGTAATCGCCCTCTTCCTTGAAGGATTTGTGGATGTTTGGAGACCCTATGGGTTAACCGCAATATTGAGCGCTAAGAGATTGGAAGAGATAAGCCCGCAAACGGTTATTGAAGTTATAGAACTTTATTTGAAGAAGGGCTTTTCTTCTTTCTCTGGGCACCAATAATTCATCTGAGACATCGTCTCCAAAGCCTAGATTCAAAGTTGCCTTCTCCTCAAGAAAAAAGAGAGATGAATTTTGGGGAATCGAAAGAGACTCATTTCTCTCTGCTCAAGCCTGAAGATTGACTTGAGGAAAAAGCGAAAGATTAAGCCTCACTCTTCGGCTTCTTTCAAAGGAAGTGTTTTTATTTCTTTCTCTTCAAGAATTGTGATAAGATAAATTACTTAATCATCCAAGAGGCGAGAAATGGGGAATAGAGATTGGAAAGAAAGACTTGCGAGCGTCTTCGAAGACCTGAGAATAATAGAGAATTCAAAGGAGGAGACCGTAAGGGATTTTGAACAATTTTGTGAGTTTATAGCTGAACCTGCATTTGAAACTCTGGCTGAAGAACTTAAGCACTACGGAATAAGGTCAAGACTTCGTAAGTCAAGAGAGAAAGAAATTGAGTTTGAGATGAGTTTCCCTCACTCTAGAAAGGCTAAATTTCGTTATATCCTTATTCTTCCCCAAAATTCACTTGAATTAAGATTAAGGTTGAGGTTAAGAGCAAGGAAGAAAAAAGGAGATGCTTTTGAAGAGAGCGAAATACCTTTCATGGAGAACCTGAGACCATCAGAGATTTTAAAGCTCTCAAAAGAAGACATCATCAACGATTTCATCGAGAAATACAGAGATATTAATTTTAAATTTTTCACTAAACTTGATTAGCTTAATTATCTTCTCTGCATATACCTCCCCCGATCTAATGTTTAAAACGGAGTTTCCCCTTAAATTCAAAGTTAAAATTCCCAGATAAGTCGGAACCTGCGTCTCTTGTCGAAACGAGTAATCCCTGCCTTTATAGCCATTAGAATTGCCTCATCATATTCTTTCTGGGTGATTCTTCTCTTAAGGGGAGAGTCAGAGGGAATTTTGCCGCAAGGGTAATATTGATCCATGATGTTGACATAGGTATTCCGGGAAATTTCGTTGGCAACGAACTTCATCACCTCTGCTGTTCCTGCCAGGCCTTCAGGAAGGACAAGATGTCTTAAGAGGAGGCCTCTAAGGGCTATTCCCTCATCATCGAGGATGAGGTCTCCCACCTGACGATGCATTTCTTTCAGGGCTAACTTTGCGATTTCAGGATAATCAGGTGCATTGGAATATTTTTTCGCAACTTCTCCGCTGCTGAATTTAAAATCAGGCATATATATGTCAATCACCCCATCCAAGAGTCTTAATGTTTTTAGAGAATCATATCCACCGCTGTTATAGACGAGGGGAACAGAGAGTCCCATTTCTATAGCTGGGAGAAGAGCTTCTAAAATTTGAGGAACAAAGTGAGAGGGGGTGACAAGATTTATGTTATGACATCCTATTCTCTGGAGCTCTATCATCATCCGGCTCAATGCAGCAGGTGAAACCTCTTCTCCCTCTCCCAGATGGCTGATTGAATAGTTCTGGCAGAAAATGCAGCCAAGGTTACAGTGGGTGAAGAAGATGGTCCCCGAGCCTCCTCTCCCCACCAGAGGACTTTCCTCACCGAAGTGCGGGGAGTAAGAAGATACTTGGGGAAGATATCCCCCATTACAATATCCTTTCTCGCTTTTTAGTCTATTGACCCTACAATCTCTAGGGCACAAAGTGCAATTTTCCAATATGCGAAATGCCGTTTCAATTTTTTGGGATAATAATCCTTCTTTGTATGTCTTAATATAAACAGGTTCGAAATTTTTATCTTTCATCCCTTGAAATTATAGCAGTTGAGAGGGGCAACGGGCAAAGGGGCGAATTTCCTCACTTAAAATCTTGAGGAAATTGTATTGCCTTCTGGGTAGTGAAGCCCTTAAATATCAGGCTGATTCTAGCGAGGAGGAAAGCACCTGGCGTCAGAGAAGAAGGTTAAACGGGTGGTAGCAAAGAAGCTGGCCAAGAGCTATCAGAGAGGTTCTAAGAGGGAGAAGAGCCGGGTTGTGGAGGACTTTGTTAGTCTTACCGAGTATAATCGCTGCTCTACGAGCTAGTTTTTGCGCAACTGTGGTCGGAAAGTAATCTTATCCGGGAAAGATGGGAAGCAGGTGGTGATTATTTAGGAGGTGAAGGAGATAAAGCTGAGGAGGCCGAG
>CAYSCS010000027.1:0-6413 GCA_964429695.1 uncultured Eubacteriales bacterium | reverse complement strand
TGCCTTTTGATGCCTTCGAAGCCTTCCGATACCGCTGATAAATCCTCTCTAAGTACTTCATTCGTAGCTTCTGTTTCATAACCTAACCTCCTTTCTCTCAAGGTGAGGTTATATAATCTAGGGACTCTTATCTCCATTACGCTTAGAACTCTAAATGACAAGATGATACCTCTACACTTAGATTTTAGATGATTAAATCCAGGAATATTTTTTTTACCCTAATTTTTTTGTATAATATATGTCGTGAAGAAAGAAAGTTCCCTAATTCGGATGATTGAATCCTTAAAATTTCAGGAAAACTCCCCCCTTCTTCTTTATGTAAACCGTTTCAGCGGGTTGTAATCCCGTCCCTCCCTCTATTTAATGAGATTTTAAGAAATAATTTCTAACTGAAAATCATCATCCTTAATTTTAAGCAAAATCTTTAAAAAAGGAGGAAACAATGAAAGTAGTCGTCTTAGGAACGGGCTTGGTTGGAGCGCCAATGGCAAAAGACTTGGCAAAGGATTCAAGTTTTGAGGTTATGGCAGTAGACATTAACCCTGAGGCACTTTCCCGGCTTTCTCAAGATTCAGAAATAAGAACGATTAAAATTGACCTCTCTAATCTTGAGAATGTGAAGAGAATCGTAAAGGAAAATGACCTAGTTGTTAATGCTCTGCCCGGTTCATTAGGGTATCAGACGCTTCGGGCAATAATTGAGGAAGGAAAGGATGTGGTGGACATTTCTTTTTTCCCTGAGGAGCCATTTACCCTCGATAGTCTGGCAAGAGAGAAGGGAGTGACAGCTGTGGTAGATTGTGGAGTTGCACCCGGGTTGAGCCATATTCTTGTCGGATATGCAAGCCGGAAGCTCGACGAGATAGATACAGTCAAGATTTATGTGGGTGGATTGCCCGAGGTTCGAGAATGGCCATATGAATATAAGGCTGGCTTTTCACCTGCTGACGTGATTGAGGAGTACATTCGTCCCGCAAGGTACATAGAAAACGGCAAACTCAAAGAAAAACCTGCGCTATCTGAGGTTGAATACATCAATTTCCCTCAAGTTGGTACACTAGAAGCAGTGATGACAGATGGGCTCAGGACTCTTTTAAGGACTATTCAAGCCAAGAATGCAGCAGAAAAAACCCTTAGATATCCTGGCCATTCTGAGAAAATGAAGATGCTCCGTGAAACAGGATTTTTTAGCAAACAGCTGGTTGCGATAAATGGGATAAAAGTAAGGCCTCTTGACCTAACTGCGACTTTGCTTTTCCCTAAATGGAAGCTCGGTGAATCAGACAGAGATTTTACGGTGATGAGGGTCATTGTTGAAGGAAAAGGAGAAAGGAAAGGCTTGAGATTTGAGTATGAGCTGTTTGATAGATATGATGATGTAACCAGGACCCACTCTATGGCAAGAACAACGGGTTACACCGCTACGATTTGCTTGAGGATGATTGCTCAGAGAATTTTCTCTCGCAAAGGCATCTGCCCCCCGGAATTAATAGGTGAGGAAGAAGGTTGTGTGAAGTTTCTTCTTGAAGAACTCAGAAAGAGAGGAATCTTTCTTGAGGAGAAGGTAGAGGAAATTGGCTAACTCAAGTCCTATTTCATCTCTGAGGTATTTCTCTTCCTCAACTTTGTATGAATCAAGCAGAGAGGGAAATGTTAGAGAAGGAAAGAAGAAGGAGAATTCTTAATTTATTGATTTAAAGAAAAGATAAAGATAAGATACTTGCTTAATTTTCTCCCTCTTCGGAAATATCTCTGAGGGAAATATAAACTCTAAATCGAGGAGGCAAAATGAAGCGCTTCTTGGTGCTTGGAGCAGGGAAGATGGGAATTACTCTTGCCAAAGATTTGGTTGATTCATCTCCTAAATTTGAAGTAACTCTGGTTGATATTGATCGAAAAAGACTCGACGAGGCTGTAGATTTCATAAAGAACGAAAGACTTAAGCCTCGGTGCGCAGACTTTGAAGATAAGGCCCAGAGAAGCAAATTATTCAAAGATAAAGATGTGGTCCTCCATGCTCTCCTTCATCGCCATAGCCTTCTTTGTCTTAAAGAAGCCTTTCTCCATAGGGTTCATTTTGTTGACCTTGTGGGAGAAAATCCCCTTGCTCGCCTTAAATACCATAAAGAGGCAAAAGAAAAGGATATCCTCCTTCTTTCCGGCCTTGGCGTTTCCCCTGGTTTGACAAATATCTGTGTGGGAAGAGCTGCTTACCTTCTTGATGAAGTGGATAAGGCTCTTATTTATGTAGGAGGGAATCCAATCCATCCGCTGCCCCCGCTTAATTACAGGATAGTTTATTCAATCGAGAGTCTTTTAAATTTTTATGAAAGGAAGGCTCAGGTTATCCTTGAAGGAAAAAGGAAGAAGATTCTTCCTCTTTCAGGGATAGAAGAAATTTCTTTCCCTCCTCGGTTTCCTCAGATGGAATGCTTCTATACTGATGGTCTTAATTCATTAATTTATACCATGAGGCGAAAAATCAAACAGGAATTATGGCAGAAGACTATCCGTCATAAAGGGCATGCCTTGGGTATTAAGGTGTTGAAGGAATGTGGTCTTTTTTCGGAAAACCCAATAAAGGTAGATGACAAAGAAATAATTCCCAGAAAGTTTCTTGAATCTTTACTCGACTCAAAAATGGCGCTGGGTAAGGGAAAAGATATAACCCTCTTTAGAGTCATAGTCTCGGGTAGGAAATCGGGAAAAGAAGAAACTCATCTATTTGAGATGATTGATATTTATGACACAAGGAGGAAGCTGACTTCTATGGCAAAAGTCACCGGTTATCCCGCTTCCATTGCTTCCCAGATGATTGTCACGGAAAAGATTCGAGAAAGGGGTAGCCTCTTCCCTGAGGAGATTTTTCACTCTGAAAATTATGAGCCCTTCATGGAAGAACTTAAGAAGAGAGGGGTCTTAATAGTCCATAAGGTAAGCCATTAAAATTGATTAATATCCGAATAGAAGGATAAAGATTTTTACGAGGCTGTTCAGTAAGAAAGGGTGAATAAATTTTAAGCTTAAAAAGAGGCGTAATTTTATAGCTAAAGAAGAATGATATTTTGAAAAAAATTAGCGAGAGGGGATTTTCTTTCAGTTAGGATAATAACAGCTTACAAAATTTTGGAGTTTCATTTTTAGGGTAAGGAGGTGATTTCGAGATGATTAAAGAAAAGATAGTTCTTATAAAAATAGCTATGATCCTGGTCATGCTTTCTGCTTCAGGTAATAGCCAACAGAAAAGGGCAAAAGAAATTTCTCCTCCTGAAGCCTTTGAACTGCTCCAGAATCAGTCAGTCTACTTAATCGATGTGAGGTCTGTGGCTGAATATGTGTTTGTTGGACATCCTGAAATGGCTTACAATATCCCCTTTGAATTCTGGGATGAGAATAAGCAGAAGCTCGTGCTCAATAAGAGATTCATCAAAGATATTAAGGCAAGGTTTAAGCCTTCGGATACGCTAATTTTTATCTGTAGGAGCGGGGGAAGGAGCAGTAAAGCCGCAGAGAGTGCTCTTCGGGCTGGTTTTAATCAAGTTTTCAGTATAAAAGAAGGCTTTGAAGGAGATATTGATGATGAGGGTTTCCGAAGGTTAAATGGATGGAAGATAAGAGGTCTTCCCTCCACCTATGAGTTAAACGAAAAATTAGTCTATAAAAGATGATTGTCTAGGGAAAAATCTAATTTTATGAGAAAAAATTAATGCTAAACTTAAAAAAAATTTTTATAAAAAGTATTGCATTTTTGATTTTTTTTGTTATAATAAAAACAAACCTTGCTGTGCTGGCTGGGCAAGGTTTTCAACCCTCCTTCATTATCCCCTTTTTGCTTATTTTCCCCATACCCAACAAAACAGCCAGCACTCTTTTGGTAACTCTTTTCTCTATTCTTAATAAGTCGTTGAGCTTTTATGAGTGTAGGTCTCGGCATGGTTTCTGGAAATGAAGTAAAGGATGATTTAAAGCCTTTCTGGAATAGATACTTTATCCTCGCTCTCTTTTCTTATTTCTTCCTTTTCATGAGCATCACCCTCTTTTTTCTCTTTCCTCTTTTCCTCAAGCAGTTCAACGCTTCCCGCAGCCAAATTGGATTAATAATGGGTGTCCACAGTCTCATGTCTATCCTCATTCGACCTTATATAGGACGTCTGGTTGATAAGAGGGGGAGGAAGAATGTCTCTCTTTTTGGAATAGGTTTTTTAATTTTTATCTTGCCTCTTTTTCATCTCATCAAAGATGCTGGTCTTTTTCCCCTTTCTCTAAGAGCACTCATGGGGCTAGGTTGGGGGATAAGCATGACCGCCACCATGACTATTTGCTCAGACCTTGCCCCTCTGGAAAGGGTTGCTCATTCCATGGGAATAATCGGAGTTGCTGGTCTTCTCTCCAGTGCACTCGGTCCCTGGCTTGCCGAGGGAATCATCAACCTTTATGGATTTAGTGCCCTCTTCAACACGAGCCTCGCTTTTCTCTTTGCTTCTTTTATTTGTATGCTTTTTACTAAAGAGGCCTTGAAATTCAATCAAGGAGTGGATACTGGAGAGAAGGGTGGTTTGCAGAAAGTCTCAATCCTCGTCATTCTCATGATTTCTTTTTTGCCAATTGTGCACGGGGCAGTAAGAGGTGCGGTTGTTTTTTTTATAGCTCTTTTTGGCAAATCCATAAATCTCCAAAAGATAGGTCCTTTCTTCACTGCCTTTTCCATAGCTGCAATACTCACGCGGATCTTCGTGGGCGGACTTTCTGACCGTTACGGAAGGAAACAGGTCATTTTCCCTGCTGCTTTAATCATCAGTTTCAACCTCTTTCTAATTTCACAAACGAAAGCATTCTGGATGTATGTGCTCTGCGGTTTCATCGGTGGATTCGGACAGGGTTTGATTTTCCCTGCTCTGAGCACCTATTTCATAGATACTCTAGGGCGAGAGAACAAGGGCTTGGCAATAAGCCTTTATCTCAGCTTCTTTGATGTGGGGATGGGGCTTGGCTCAACTTTTTTTGGCTGGATATCGGACCTCTATGGTTATAGAAACATGTTTCTTTTTGCAGGCGTTGTTCTCTTTATAGCTGCGGTTTTTTTTCTCCTGAAGGCACCTTCGCCACGACGAGAAATTAGAAAGCCTGAATCACGGGATTCTTCTTATTCTTTCAAAACCTGAGAGACAAACGAATTCAAGCTTCTCTTCTTTTTCTATCTCATCGAATAAAAGGTTTAAGCCGAGCACATCGCTCGAAATATGCCCTGCAATTACGGCATTGAGGTTTGCTTTCTTAGCATTTTCAAGATGATCTTCGCTCATATGCATGCAGAGGATTGTACTCACGCCAGAGGCTGCATATTTTTCAAATATTTCTTTCGAGCCTTCTGTCCCTCCTGTCATGTCGACAAATATCTTCCCACATTTGTTGTTTTCTGAGCCGCTGACGATTTTGGGGGGAACCTGTTTTCGGGACATACTCCTATATTCGGGGATGCTCTTCAGCAAGGTCAAAAGTTCCTTGAGTCTATAGGGTTTTTCTTTTTCGATGAGTTTTTTAAGATAGCTTGTGACACAGTTATCTGCTGGGGTATGGATACACATCATCGGGATTCCCAGAACGCGGGCGGCATCCACTGCTCTGTTATGATTGATGGGCAAGAGACGTCTTTCAACCTCACCAATCCTTTTCTCTAAGAGTTGCTCTGCAACGCTCACCGTAATCCCGTAGCTCGCCAGGAGGTCAGCTTGAAGCTTCATTACCTCATAAAGCTTGGCGAGGGCATAGCCTTCGGGGTGATGGGCAATGATGAGGTCTATCTTCTCTTGGAGGTGGGTGTTAAGGAGAAAGGTGAGAAGGACTTCTCCTATTTCCATGTCTATTCCAACGGCTACTTTTTTAACTTCGAGTCCGGGATCTCCGTGGAGGATTCTTGTATCAGAAAAAGGGTTAAATAGTCTATCCTTATCATAATACTCACGGTCTTCTTCTTTAAGGCTCTTGTATTTTTCTTCTTCATCTTGGAAGAGTTTTTTTATCTCCCCTTCTTCCCTTAGGTCATTTTTGATCCCTATTTCCACAGCTTTCTTATATAAATTCTCAAGTTTCATTCATAAATGCTCCTTTTAAAATAATTTTTCTTTCTTTAGAATATCCAAAGCTCATCTTTCTTTTCAATCTTAATATTACCTCCTTAAAAAAGAAAGATGCCTGTTCAAAATTAGTTAAAATATTGATATTTAAATAGATATCTGGTATATTTTTTATCTTTTACCTCCCCTAAGGAGAAATAACCATGAAAGAGCAACTTAGTTTTGCAGATTGGATAATCTCTCAGAATATCTCCAAGGATGACCCCTTGGCAAAGATTTTCTCCTCTATCGATTTCTCTTTTATCAGAAACCTTATCCCAGAATCTTCTTTGGGAAGAG
>CAYSCS010000026.1:0-4407 GCA_964429695.1 uncultured Eubacteriales bacterium | reverse complement strand
TCTCTGAGGGCGATAAGAGCGCGTTTTCCTCAAAGTGCGTTGCTCTTTGATGCCTTCCATATTCTCGCCGCTTACTCCAGGATGCTAGATGCTCTGCGGACCCATGAGTATCACATGCTCACAGGCCCGATGAGAAAGCTCATTAAGGAGACTCGATTCTTGCTTCTTCGAGGGTAAGAGAAGCATCCCAACCAAAGAGAAACTCCAAAAGCTTCTGCAGATTAACAGGAATCTCTTCTTCATAGCTTAGGTGCTTAAAGAAGAACTCTGGAGACTCTTGTGATTCGAATCTAGAGAAGATGCCGAGAGGTTTTTTATCGCTTGGAGTAGAAAGGCGCTGAATCTGGGATAAGGAAGCTTATGAAGTTTGCCACTCTTTTTCAGAGACATGCAGATGGGATCCTGAATTATTTTCGCTATCCCCTCTCCAAAGCAATGGTCGAAGGGATTAATAACAAGATCAAAGTATGAAGAGAAAGGCTTATGGTCACAGAGAGGTGGAGTATTTTAGGCTCAAAATCTATAATCTCCACTTATCCAGGTAATCATTATTGTGATCAACCATTTAAAAATGAGTTTTCGAAAGGAAAAGGAGCTTGAAGCCCCCTTCTCCCAATTTAAATCTCTTAATCGTGCAATTTATGAAAAGAGAAGATGAAAAGGAGTTTCATAGTCAGAAAGAGATTCTGGCGGGGCCGACGAGACTTGAACTCGCGACCTCCGGCGTGACAGGCCGGCGTTCTAACCATGCTGAACTACGACCCCGCCATGAGGATTAAAATTATAATATTAAACCATTACTTTTTTCAATATTGTTTTTGAAGAGGAAGCATATTTTTTTCCGTGATTGGATAAGGAAGAGGCTCACCTTTAACTGTGAATGGAAAAGACAAAGTTCACAGGAGGTGAGCCATGAAGGAATTGAGTCTATCCTTCAATCTAAACATACCATCGAAACGACATGATGTCCACTGGATAGAGGATAAGCTATTGAAATTAAGAGAGGAAACATTTCTCAAGGTATTTCGACAGATTCTGGTGAGGATAGAGCAAGAAGCTTTAGAAGAGATAGAACGATGTGAGAGGTTTGGGGAGGTTTTAGCTCGCAATGGCCGGGAAGTTAAAAAAATCAGGGCCCTTCTGGTGAGTCTAAGGGTTGCTAGGGATGGTTTATGTTGTCAGGGCTGTGGGGAGGAGAGATATCCTTTAGATGAGGTTTAGAGGCAGGAGGGGGGATAACTCTGGGGTAGGGGAAAGAGCGTTATGGGCAGCTATTGAGTTAAGTTATGAGAAGACAGCCTCCTTTTTGAAAAAATTTACTGAGTTAGAAGTAAGTCGGCAGAAGATTTACGATATAGCCATAGATGAGGGACAGAGGAAAGAGGAATGGGAAGAGAGGAGGCGGGAGGAGGTGTTTAGGGAGGCAAAAAGTATAGAGGAGAAACCTGATTGGGTTCCCAAACTTCTTCACATCCAGGTTGATGCTATCGGGGTGAACGATAGTCGCTCGAGGGAGTGGATGGGATGTAAAGTGGGAGCAAGTTTTAGTCAGAGGGCGAAAGTGGCGAAAAATAGATAGTGGCTTCTAGATAAGAAGACCTATGCCTCCATCGAGGATGCAGGGGTTTTTGGGGAGAAATTCTATTTAGACTGTATTTTATCAGCGATAGAGCTTGGTGGATAAAGAATCTGAAGAATGATTATTTTCCTGAGGATATAGGGCTTTTAGATATACGGCATTTAGAATGGGAATTTAAGCGGGGATTAGGGGAAGAGAAATAGCAGGAGGTAGAGAGTTTAGAAGAACTGGGTTTAAGGGGGGAAGGTATGGAGATTCTCAAGAGGTTGCCAATTATGTGGTGAGCAATCTGGACTGAATAGAAAATATTCCTAAGGTAGAAGGTTATGGATCTGGACCTGTGGAAAAGACAGTAGATATTGCTGTGGCAAGGAGATTTAAAAAGAGCGGGATGAGCTGGTATTTGGTATAAGGAATATGCAAATCCGCTTCTCAAGCTAAGGCTTTTAAAACTAAATGATGAATGGGATTCGTATCAGAATAAACGTCGAGAAGAGCTTGCTCGATATTATGCTTGATTATCATGGAAAAAAAGATGCTTCCTTTTGAATAAGTTCACCTGATATTTAATTTTCCGTTACTTTAAAACCTACTTCTGGGAAATTCCTTTATTTTTGACAAAAAAAATTCGAAATTTCTTAAACCCCAAGGTAAAAGATTTAAATTTAAGGAGAATCTTTTAGAGCTTGATAATCATGTTCGCTTTAAAGATGTGGATAAAGATTACTTATATTGATCCCTTCTGAATCCCTGCCTCGCTTTTCAAGTAAAGCCTAAGTTAGAGCTCATTTCTACCTCAATAACGTCTCCACCCTCACATTTTCTCTAAGGCAGCGATTCTTTCCTCGATCGGGGGATGGGTACTGAAAAGCTTGTTCACTGCCCCTTTAATATCTTTGAGAGGATTCACTATGTAAAGATGAGCAGTTGCCTTGTTTGCAACCTCAAGAGGCTCCCTGTCTTCAGCCAATTTCCTGAGTGCAGAGGCAAGTCCAGGTGGATAGCGGGTGAGAAGAGCCCCGCTTGCATCGGCAAGGAACTCTCTTTTTCTAGAAATCGAAAACCTGAGAAGCTGGGCAACTAGAGGGGAGAGTGTGGCGAGTAAAATGGCTATCAAAATGAATAAGGCAGCGGCTCCTCCTCCACCTCTACTCCTTCCTTTCCTCTTTCCTCCTCCCCAGAGAAAACTTCGCAGGATCCAGTCGCTTAATAGGGCAACGATTCCCACCATCACCACTGCCAGTGTCTGAACCAGGACATCGTAATTCTTGATGTGCGCCATCTCATGAGCGATGACTCCTTCGAGTTCAACCCGATTGAGTTTCTCAAGAAGACCTTTAGTTACTACAATCACGGAGTTACGAGGATTTCGACCCGAGGCAAAAGCATTGGGAGCCGTATCATCGATTAGGCAACAACGTGGCTTGGGCAAACCAGCTGCAATCGCAAGCCCCTCAACGACATTATAGAGGTAGGGATAATCTTTCTTTTCTATAGGCTTTGCCTTGCTTATGGCGAGCACAATCTTGTCGCTAGCATAATAACTCCCGAAGGTCATGAGGATGGCGATGATTGCAGCCAAAATTAATCCATGTGCTCCCAATCCAGTTAATTCACCAAAAACCCAGGTCAGAACAAAGATCAATCCCAAGAAAAAAATAATCAGGAAAAAGCTCTTCCATTTGTTGCGAGTTATCTGCTCGTACATCCTTTTTTCCTCAACGATTTTTACCTAAAATTTCACCTCCACAGGGCGCCTCGCTTCAGCCTCTTCGATTTCGAAATATTCTTTTTCCTTGAAATTGAACATTTTAGCCACAATGTTGGAAGGAAAAACTTGTTGTTTGAGGTTGAATTTCATCACAGAGTCGTTGTAAAACTGCCTTGCATAGGCAATCTTTCCCTCGGTTCCAGCCAGTTCCTCCTGGAGCATTAAAAAATTCTGGTTAGCCTTGAGTTCAGGATAATTCTCGACCACAGCGAAGAGCGATTTAAGTGCTCCAGAAAGCATGTTTTCTGCCTCTCCCTGTTCCTTGACTGTTGCTGCACTTATGGCTTTCGTGCGAGCTTCGGTCACCCTCTCAAAAACTTCACGCTCGTGTTTAGCATATCCCTTAACGGTTTCCACCAAATTGGGGATTAGGTCATAGCGGCGTCGGAGTTGGACATCAACCTGAGCCCAAGCATTATCGCAGCGATTTCTTAAGCTTACCAAGCTATTGTAGATGCCCACAAAGCTGAAAACAGCGATGGCGATGAGAACCAGCAAAACCCAAAATGCAATCATTTTGCTTCTCCTTCATCAGGATTTGAAAAACTTTGAATTATAATAAACGAGTTTGAGTTAAAATTTCAATGCTCCTTCGAAATTTTTTCCAAAAATTATGAACTCTCTCTTTTTGCTTAGTAAAGCTTCTTAAGTTACCTGCGACAGTCACTCTGGTTCAAGTTTTAAAAATTCCGATGTTTTTACAAAATCAATTTTCGTTTGCTTGAAGCCATTTAATTTCGCTAAAAAAGGAAACTTATCTCAGGCTATAAAAATATAATTAAATTTTTAACTTTATCCCAAAGTGACGGGATAAGTATTTGACATGAGTATAGAAGAGGGGCTACAACCTTCAAATGATATTATCCAAATCAAAGGAGGTGTAGCCCGATGGATGAACTCGAAATTAGTATCGTCTTGCGATATAGGGTACCAGAAAATGGCCTCACACTCAACGATCTTTTGAGAGGCCTGGATGAGGATAAAGATTTGCTCATGAGAGGTCTGAGTGAAGCGATCCTTAGCGCTTTGGAAGAGAAGGCCATAGCCGAGTATAAGG
>CAYSCS010000025.1:0-44609 GCA_964429695.1 uncultured Eubacteriales bacterium | reverse complement strand
TGGCTCCGGAACAGCTGGCTCAGCAATTCCAAGCTGGCGTTGTCGTAATCGACAATGAGGATTTTCTTTTCCGTCATCGAAGTGCGTCCATTGTATCTAAAAGGCGCGGCTCGTGTCAACGGAACGAGTTGCCTCACGAGAGAATCGACACGAAATCATCTTGCCATCTGGCCGGTAGAGCCATTAAATATCGGGGTGATATTAGCCAGGGGGCAAGCACATGGGATTAGAGATGAAAGTTAAGCGAGCAGTGTTAAAGGAGCTGGCCAAAAGGTATCAGAGAGGCTCGAAGAGGGAAAAAGGTCGAGTATTGGAAGCGTTTGTTTGTATTACCGGTTATCATCGCTGTTATGCCAGCTGGTTATTGCGCCACTGTGGTCGGAAAGTCATCTCATGCGCCTGAACGCCACCGATGTGGCCTGCGGTTGGGCAGAAACCGCGGCCTTACGTAATCGAGCTTAGGTCTGGACCTTCCAGGCTCTGAAGAGGATAAAACAGAGGTTGCCTTTTCCCCCGCTGGGAATAGACTCAGATTAAAGACAGAAATAGAGAGATTAAAAGACAAGCTGTGGCGGCTTCAAAAAACAGAGAGCAACTGCACAAATTTTCGTATAGATTCTTACGTGAGGCAATGATTAGGCTTTCATATAGATTTTCTCATGAGACAAATAAGGGAGAGCTCTAGTTTGGATTAAGACATGGAATCTACGGAAGTTAGGAGAGTAATATTTGGAAGGAGAAGGGTGGTGAGGAACTCTAAATTTCATATGCGTTTCAATATTTTTTAAAAAATTATCTTTTTTACCCTATTCATGGTTAATAAGCCTTTAGGAGTGTTGAAGAGAGAATTTTCCGAAACTCTCCTTTATCTGGCTTAGAAAGGATAGCTGAAGAGTACAGAAGATATAAGCTCTAAATATAAAAAGGTGAGAAACCAATCAAGCTACTTCTCAGCGGGATGCGAAAAAGATTTTTAGGGCCGAAAAAAAACGCAGGAGGGTTATATGCCTCGCATTCCGTATGTTTTTGCTAAATTTCATTAAAAATGTTAATATTTTAAAAAAAGAAAGAAGATGGTTATTAAAAGAAAAGAAATTATTTCAGTAGCTACCCTTATTTTTTTCTTCGCCTTTAGCCTCTATCAGAAAGAAAAGCCGAAAATAGTTTTTACCGAAAGGGTACATGATTTTGGGAGTGTTAAAGAGGGTGAGGTTCTTTCTTACGTTTTTATTTTTAAGAATGAGGGGAATGCTGCTCTAAAAATCACTAAGGTAAAGACTTCCTGCGGATGCACCGCTGCCCTCCTCTCTACTCAGGAAGTCCAGCCAGGGGAAAAAGGGGAGTTGAAGGTCAATTTTGCCACGAGGGGATACGAAGGGAGAGTGAGCAAATACATCTTTGTTGAATCAAATGATCCCTCTCAGCCTCAGGCTCAACTTGAGGTTACAGCTTTGATCCAAGTCCCTCCCCGACCCAGGATAGAACTCGACCGCTTTAGCCTTGATGTAGGATTAGTTGTCGAGCCGGAAGATATTCTTGGGGAAGTGAAGGTAAAAAACGCGGGTGATTTGGAATTGAGCGTAGAGTTTACACACGATGAGGCTTCGTTCTTCTCGGAGGGTAAGCGGGTGGCTTTTCCCCTAAAAATCGCCGCTGGAAAAACTTCCAGAATAGAAATCAGGGTTCCTTCTCAAGAAAAAAAAGGAGTGATTCGTGAGTACATCCTCATCAAATCCAACGACCCCCTGCGTTCAACTTTTTCTCTGCATCTAAGTGGTTATGTGGTGACAAAGAATCAACTTAAAGAGCTTTTCTTAAAGTACAAGGATATTCTAAAATAACTGAAATTCGTCAAGATGTTTAATAATATTTTGCGGAGAAGGGAGAAGTGATATTATTTGCCAATTTTTTGAGTGCCGTGGCGAAGATTGCTCATATTGTGCTCGTGGTTTATATGTGGATTATCATTTTCCGTGTTATTTTTTCCTGGCTTCATTCTCCCTATCTTTACCAGCTCAAGTTAGTCCTTTATTATCTTACAGAACCCCTTTTGAAGCCTCTGCGAAGAGTGATACCTCCTCACAAAATAGGAGGGATTGACCTTAGTCCTTTTCTCGCCATCTTGGGGATGATGTTTGTCGACCTCTTTCTGGTGAAGTCATTGTCCCTTTATGCAGCAGAGCTGTTGAGGAAAGAGAATTTGGGTTTTCTTTGAGATTGTCGTTTGCTTTCTGGAGAGGATTGAGTGAGCCAGAGCTCGAAGATTTTGATCAAGGTGAAAGTCACGCCTTGTGCTCGAGAAAGCAAGATTGAAAAAGTGGGCCCTTCTGAGTACAAGGCTTTCCTCCATTCTCCCCCCACAAAAGGAAAAGCCAACGCCGAACTTTTAAGACTCGTTTCCTCTCGTTTTGGAATCCCTCCTTCCCGGGTAATGATACTCAAGGGGGAGAAATCTAGCTTGAAAATGGTAGTTCTTGAGTTTGAGAAATAAAAACTCAGGAGAGGGATAAACTGGAGATGAATCTATTTAACCTTATCAGCTTTATAGGAATCTTTGTCATGGTGGGTTTCGCTTGGTTTTTTTCTTCAAACAGGAAAATCGTTAACTGGAGAGTTCTTTTCTGGGGGATATTCCTTCAACTCCTTTTTGCGGTGTTCATCTTTTTGGTTCCTGCAGGCACAAAGTTATTTCTGATGATTAACAGACTGGTGGTGGTTGTCCTCCAGAGCGCTTCTGCAGGGACAAGGTTTCTTTTCGGTCGCCTTGCTCTTCCTCCTGGTGAAACGAATGAAGCTGGAGAAGGCTCGCTCGGTTTTTTCCTTGCTTTTCAGGGATTACCCACGATTGTTTTCTTTGCTGCTCTTATGGGCGCTCTTTATCATCTCAGGATTATGCCTCTTCTCATTAGGGGTTTTTCTTATATCTTCACCAGGTTGATGAGGATTTCCGGTGCGGAGTCACTTTGTGCCACCAGCAATATTTTTGTTGGCGTGGAGTCTGCACTTGTCATAAAACCCCATCTTAAAGAAATGACGAAATCAGAGATTATGACTATCCTTACTGCAGGCATGGGAACCATTGCCTCCACGGTGCTTGCCCTCTATGTTTTCTTTCTCAAGTCCCATATTCCTACTATCGCCGGACACCTCGTTTCCGCTTCTTTCCTCTCTGCTCCTGCTGCCTTGGTGATGGCCAAGCTCATTCTCCCTGAAACAGAGAGGCCAAAGACGCTGGGGCTTTCGGTGACTCCTTATTATGAAAGAGAAGATAATCTAGTGATGGCAATCATAAACGGAGCATCGAGCGGATTAAAGCTTTTGGGGGGTATTGTGGCTTTACTTCTTGCCTTTTTGGGCATTTTAGCTCTGATTAATCTCATTCTCGGATGGTTGGGCGGTTACCTAAATCAGTGGTTAGGAATAGATTTTGCATGGTCAGTTGAATCAATTCTTGGGTATGTTTTCTATCCTTTCACAATTATCTTGGGAGTACCTCCTTCAGATGCCCTCGAAATAGCGAAGATTATCGGAGAGAGGACTGTGCTCACCGAGCTTGTCTCCTACCAGCATCTCGCCCAGGCAATCGAACAGGGAAGATTATTCTCTCCGCGTTCAGGAATCATTGCCTCCTATGCTTTATGTGGGTTTGCCCATGTCGCCTCTCTTGCCATCTTCATAGGGGGAATAGGCGCCATAGCCCCTGAGAGATTGAAGGACCTCTCGCGACTCGGTTTCAGAGCTTTACTTGCTGCAACACTTGCTTGCTTTATGACAGCATGCGTTGCAGGAGTATTTTGCACCAAGGGCTCAATCCTCCTTGGGGGATAAGCAGGCTTTTCTTGTGTTTTTAGATTATCTTGATAAAATAAACTCTGTTAACAAAAGAGATTGGATTAGAGAGGAGATTTGATATGCCTAATTTTTTGAAGAAAATACTCTGGGCCACAGATTTTTCAGATGAAGCTCAAGAAGCTCTTGTCTATGCTTCTCATTTTTCTAAGGCTTTTAAAGCCCGCCTTCTCGCCCTCCACGTCATTCCTGATTTTCCTCCTAACCTCTATAACACGAGCGCGGTCATCAAGGGGGAGCTGGTGAGAAGACTCGAAGCAGTGAAGAAGGAGGCGAGGGAAAAATTGGAGCGAATAAGAGAATCAAAAGGAATAGATTTTAAACCCGTCATTAGTAAGGGCACCGCCTCTAAAGAAATAATCAAGGTGGCAGAAAAGGAGAAAGCCGATTTAATCGTGATTGGTAAAAGAGGGCTCTCAGCGATCGAGAAGATGTTCATCGGAAGTGTTACAAATCATGTTTTAAGAAACTCTAAGGTACCTGTGCTAGTGACGAAGAAAAGACCGCACATGCCTCAATTTAAGAAGGTGCTTGTTCCCACGGATTTTTCCCCTCAGGAGGAAGTGGAGAGGGATTATGCCTGGAATTTAGCCAAAGGGCTAGGGTCTTTAGAAATTACTATCTTTCACGTTCTTGAACTTCACGATTATGATTTTTCGCCAAAGGCAGTGGAAGAGATGCTGGAGGCTGCGCTGAAAAGGCTCAAAAAGAGAAGAGTGAGGGAGAAGGAGGAGATAAAGATATCTGAGGTTGTTTACCGCGCTATAAACGCCTCCCTTGGAATCGTAGACTATGCAGAGACCAATAAGTATGACCTTATCGTCATCTCTACCTGTGTTCAAAGCAAGCTAGAACGGTTTTTATTAGGGAGCACAACAGAAAAAGTAATCTCGCTTTCCTCTATTCCTGTCTTCGCCATCCCTCCCTCAAGATGTGCGGGGTGAATGCAAGAAGAACTTAAAAATTACTGGGTGGCCTTAAATCTTATTTTTGCCGAAGACCTGAGGTCTGTAAAAAAGATCGTCGAGAACTTCCCCAAAATTCCCGATGTTTTCGAGGCCGATATAAAAGACCTCATCAATCTTGGCATAGAGGAGGAGAAGGCGAGGGAGCTTTTTTCTTCGAGACTGAGAGCAAGAGTCAATAAGGAAATAGAGTGGCTTTTAAGCCGAGGATACTCTATTCTGACACTCGAAGACGAGGATTACCCTGAAATTCTGAGAGAAATATTCGACCCCCCTCTCGTCCTTTACTGCGCAGGGAAAAAGGAAGTGTTAAGGTTTCCATCGGTATCAATCGTGGGCTCGAGAAAACCATCTCCCTATGGCAGAGGAGTGGCAGAGAGGCTTGCCCGTGACCTCTCGTCTCTAGGACTAGTAGTAGTCAGTGGCCTTGCGCGAGGGATAGATTGCGCTGCTCACTGGGGAGCTCTCGAAGAAGGAAGAACTGTGGCTGTCCTTGGTTCAGGATTGAGAAATATTTACCCCCGAGAAAATCGCCGCTTATTCGAAAGGATAATCGAAAATGGCGCAGTAGTTACCGAGTTTCCTGGGGAAAGCCCTCCGCTTGGATTCCATTTTCCCATAAGAAACAGGATCATTAGTGGGCTTTCTTTTGCATTGGTGGTAGTTGAAGCAACCCTGAGAAGCGGCTCTCTCATCTCGGCGCGTCTTGCCCTTGAGCAGAACAGAGAAGTCATGGCTGTTCCCGGGAATGTGACTTCACCTCTTTCCCAAGGAACACACTGGTTGATAAAGAATGGAGCAAAGCTTGTGGAAAACTGGAAAGATGTGGTTGAAGAGCTTCCCACGGCGTTGAAGGAAGAGGTGCTGGGGAAAGAGAAAGAAAAGGAAAAGCCAGAAACAATTAGCAAGGAAGAAGAAGCGGTCCTCAATCTTCTCCACCCTGACTCTCTGACTCACATCGACGAGATGGTAGAGGTGAGCAGGCTCTCAGTCTCTGAGATTCTTTCCCATCTCCTCAGTTTGGAGCTCAAGGGTTACGTCAATCAATTTCCGGGGAAATATTTTCAGAGGAAATTCTAATGGATAAGAAGCTGGTCATTGTAGAGTCTCCAGCAAAGGCGAGGACTATTCATCGCTATCTGGGAGAGGGGTATCTGGTGAAGGCCTCGATGGGGCATATCCGTGACCTCCCTAAGAGGAGTCTGGGAGTTGATATCAAAAATGATTTCAAGCCTGAGTATAGAATCATTCCCGAGAGGAGAAAGAATGTCTTGGAATTGAAGAAGACGGCCAGATTGTGTGACTCGATTTACCTTGCTGCCGATCCAGATAGAGAAGGGGAAGCCATATGCTGGCACCTGAGCCAGGTGCTCAAAGATTCAAATAAGAACCTCCTACGCGTGATTTTGCACGAGATAACCAAAAGAGCAGTTGAGAAGGCGTTTAGAAATCCCGGTCAACTTGACCAGAACAAGATTAATGCTCAACAAACGAGAAGAATCCTGGATAGATTGGTTGGGTATTTGATAAGTCCTTTGCTGTGGAAAAAAATTGGTGGTAGATTGAGCGCAGGGCGTGTTCAATCCATAGCTCTCAGATTAATCTGTGAGAGAGAAAAAGAAATAAGAGAGTTCATCCCTCAGGAGTTCTGGACGATAAAGGCTCATCTTTGTGCCTCAGAGCCGCCCTGCTTCTTTGCGCAGCTGACAAAGATTGAGGGAAAGAGGGCAAAAATTGAAAACCAAAAAGAAGCTGAAAGGATAATTTCAGAGCTCAGAGGGCTTCCTTTTATCATTGAGAGAATAAGGGTGGAGGAGAAAAAAAGGATTCCCCCTCCGCCTTATATTACTAGCACCCTCCAGCAGGATTGCTTCCGCCTCCTTCGTTTTTCTGTAAGGAAAACAATGTCAGTGGCTCAGAGATTATATGAAGGAGTAGATTGTGGTGAGTATGGACTTGTGGGATTGATAACCTATATGAGGACTGATTCTGTCCGGGTTTCGAATGAGGCTCTTTCAGGAGCAAGGAAGTACATCGAGACTCATTTTCCGCGCGAATATTTGCCCCCCAAGCCCAGGCTGTATAAAAACAAAAAGAAGGCTCAGGATGCCCATGAAGCAATCCGCCCTACCTCATTCGACCTCCCTCCCGAAAAAGTCAAGGGTTATCTGAAAAAGGAAGAGTTTGCTCTTTATTCACTGGTGTGGAATAGATTTATGGCTTCGCAAATGAATCCGGCTCTTATAGAGGAGAGTGAATTTGAGATAGGTGCTTCAAAATATCAATTCACGGCTAAGGGAGAGGTAATTAAGTTTGATGGATATCTTGTCCTTTATCCAAACTTGAAAAAAGAGGATAAAATTCTTCCCCGAGCTTCTGAAAGAGAGGAGTTGAGCCTCAAAGAGCTTGAATGTAAACAGAATTTCACCCAGCCTCCCTCTCGCTATACAGAAGGCAGTCTGGTGAAGGAGCTTGAAGCGAGAGGCATAGGTCGGCCTAGCACCTATGCTCCCATAATAGCGACTCTACAGGACCGCACTTATGTCATCAAGGAAAAAGAAAAGTTCATTCCTACTGAGCTTGGAATTTTTGTAACCGATTTTCTTATTAAAAACTTTCCAGATTTGATGGAATTTGAGTTTACTGCTCGCCTTGAGGAAGAGCTCGACAAAATAAGTGAGGGAGAAAGAAATTGGGTGGAATATCTCAGGAGCTATTATTCCCTTCTAGATGGAGATCTGAAGCGGGCAAAGGAGGCTGAGGGAGTGAGGGGCGCTGGGATTCCCTTAGAAGAGAAGTGTCCGGAATGCGGAAGAAATCTCCTCCTTAAAGAAGGGCGTTATGGTAGGTTTCGGGCTTGTTCAGGCTATCCAGAATGTAGGTATCGAGAGAGCTTGATTAAAAGAGAAAAGAAGCTGCTTGAGGAAAAATGTCCTCAGTGTAAAGCACCTTTAGTCCTAAGAAAAGGGAAATACGGAAGCTTTATCTCCTGCTCTAATTATCCTCAATGCAATTATGTGAAGAAAGAAAAAAAAGAAACAGGTATTCCCTGTCCCCTTAATTGTGGGGGGATGATTATCAAAAAGAGAACAATCCGGGGTAGATTTTTCTATGGGTGCAGCAAATTTCCTGCATGTAAGTTTGCCACCTGGGATGAGCCCATTCTAGAGGCTTGTCCCAAATGCGGGAAAAATTTAATTTTCAAGAAAACTATAAAGGGGAAGCAATATTTATACTGCAGGGATGAAAACTGTGATTTTAAGAAGGATGTTGGGGAGCGGATTGAGATGAAGGAAAATGAGAAGCTTGAAAAGACTGCCAACCACCCTTTAAGAAATTGATGAAAAATTGATGAAAAGAGAAATAAGAGAATTCATTTCTTACCTCGAACACGAAAAGAAATCGTCTCCTCACACGATAGCAAGTTACAGGAGAGATTTGGAACAATTTGGGTCCTATCTGGAAGAGAAGAGAGTCAAACTCAGGAGCTTGGATAATGTTCTCATCAGAGGGTTTCTTGCCCGCCTTCATCAAGAGGGAAGAAAGAAATCGAGCATCGCCCGCAAGCTCGCCTCTCTTCGTTCCTTCCTTCAGTTCTGTGTGAAAAAAAAATGGCTCAAAGACAATCCAGCAAAAGTAGTTTCTACGCCTAAACAGGAGAAACACGTTCCTTCCTTTCTTTCTGAAGAAGAAATGTCTTCTTTCTTAGATTTGCCTCAGGAACCCAAGAATGTGCTCGAAATGAGGGATAAAGCTTTGCTGGAACTCCTTTATGCCACAGGCATAAGGGTTAGTGAAATAGTGGGGACAAACATTGAGGATGTGAATTTTAAAGAGAAGTTTATAAGAATAAGAGGCAAAGGGAAGAAAGAGAGACTTGTTCCCTTTGGCAAGAAGGCTGAAGAAAGCCTGCGGAGATATCTTCAGCACCGCTATTCTATGAGCAGAGGTAAGATTGGAGACAATGCCTTATTCTTAAACTACAGGGGAAAAAGGTTGACGCCGAGGTCTGTCGAGAGGATTGTTGAAAAATATATTCGTCGTCAAGCAATAAAGAGAAAGATAAGTCCCCATTCTCTGAGACATTCTTTTGCCTCCCATCTCTTGAGCAGAGGAGCTGATTTAAGGGTGATTCAGGAACTCCTCGGGCATGAAAGTCTTGCTACCACGCAGAAATACACTCATCTTGACCTCAGACATTTAATCAATGTTTACCGCAAGAGCCACCCCCGAGCTTAGGTAATTTCCTCCATTTGGTTTGAACCCAGAAGTTAACCTTGTTGGTTCACATTTGTAAACAAGGGGCTACTCTTTGCGTGAAGGTGAATTTTTAAATAGTTAAAAAAGAAAAAGATAAAAACATTTATGCTTGGCCTCTAGATTGCATTAAGAAAGAATGAAAGGAGGATAAATGAGAATTTGTTTTAGGAAAGGCTTGGTTATGGCTCTTGTCCTTGGGCTTTCATTTTGTTTTTCTCAGACGATGAATGGCTGGGCTTCCCAAGAGACGCAAAAAAAAATCAACATAAACACCGCCTCTGCAGATGAACTCCAGAAGCTTCCAGGGATTGGGGCCAAGATAGCGCAGAGGATAATCGATTACCGAAAGGAGCATGGGGAGTTTAAGAGGATCGAAGAGATTATGAAGGTTAAGGGGATAGGAGAAAAGACCTTCAACAGGATCAAAGATTTAATCACAGTAGGAGATTCGGAAAAGAAAAAATGAGAGAGGGATATTCCCTCTCCTCAGTATTTAAGTCAAAGAAAAATAAATCTGATTTAAATAGAAATCAAAAATTTCGGGAGAAAAAATAGTTTTCGCTCAGAAATTCCTTTAGTTTTTTTAAGGCCAATCCTCTATGGCTTACTCTATTTTTCTCTTCTGGCCGTAGCTCGGCAAAAGTCTTACCGAGAGGAGGATAGAGGAAAATGGGGTCATACCCAAAACCAAATTCACCTCTCTTTTCGAAGGTAATAAGACCTTCCACCCCTTCTTGAATTTCTTTTATGATTTCCCCTCTTTCCGAGATGACCATACAGGATACGAAACGTGCTTTTCTCTTCTCAAGAGGGATTCCCCTCATTGCTTCAAGCACTTTCTGAATGTTTTCTTCGTCTGTTGCTTGAGAGCCAGCAAACCGAGCTGAAAGTACTCCTGGCTTACCTTCCAGACATTCTATCTCCAGTCCAGAATCTTCGGCCAGGGTCAGATGATTGAAGAATTGGCTGTAGTAAAGGCTTTTTCCCCTTGCATTTTCCAAGAATGTTTTTCCTTCTTCAGGGAAAGGCTCTCCAATCTTGAATTCAGCCAGGCTTGTTATTTCTAAGGGAAGCCTTTTTAAGTAATTTTTAAATTCCTTTATTTTGCCTTTATTCGTGGTTGCCAGAAGGAGGCTTATTTTACTCAACTTTTATTTCAAAAATATCCTCGATTTGGAGGAGGTCCTGGTTGAATTTTTGTTCTTTTTCTTCTGTAGCGGGGAAAGAAAAGTTTATGAAGGAAAAGTCACCTTCTTTCTTCAAGGTGATGTCTCTGAATCTCAGCCCTTCATGGAGGGCGAGTTTTTTAATGTTTGTCAGGATATCTTTGGAGTGTTTGGCGATGAGGTGATAATGATAGATTGATTTCTTGAGATAGTGGCTTTCCACCTCTCTGAATATCACTAGAGTCAGGATGATCAATCCGGTGTAGATGAGGGCGATTAGGTAGTACCCTGCCCCTATGACAAGGCCCAATCCGGCCACAGCCCACAGGGTTGCTGCCGTGGTAAGTCCGAGGACAACTCCTTGAGATTGGATGATTGTTCCTGCTCCGATGAATCCAATCCCAGTGATTACTCCAGCGGCAATCCGGGCAACTTCTATGCCGCTGCCCTCTTTACCGGCGAAAATGAGTCCTGAAAGAGACATCATCATTGCCGACCCCATGCAGATGAGGATGTTAGTCCTGAATCCCGCAGGTTTCTGGCTTGATTCCCTTTCGAGGCCGATCAGACCTCCCAGGGCAATCGCCATTAAAAGTTTCAAGAAGACTTCTGCAATGTTCATTATTCCTTCGCTTCTTTATTTTTTCTTTTGTAATTTATCACAATCCTCAGGTGTTTCTCAAGCTGGCTGAAGGAAGTGAGCAACTAAGGACTTATTTTTTCCAAAAGGCTGGAGATGAGAAAACAGAAAATAAGGAATAAAGTATAAAGGGCAAACTTCCAGTTTTTGAGCAGCCTTTCCGGCTCCTCTATGAGGTCTTTTTCTTGGATAATCTTTTGGAAGATGAAATAAAAGTAAAGGAGAACAAGCGGAGAGAGATAAAAGAAAAATTCAAGCTCAAACTCAAAGGCAAAGATTAGATAGCCCGAAAAGCTGAGGAGAGCACTTATTGAGATATCCAGAAGCAGAGATAATCTTGAATATTTCTTTAAGGAAGCACGATAGGCCCCTGCCTTTTCTTTGAGGTATCTGAGTTCTGAGAATCTTTTCCCCACAAGAAGAAAGTTTCCGAACGCCCACCAGCTCAGGAGGAGAGAGGGAGGAGGGAAATTTTTTGCGGCTGAAAAAGAATACCAGCCGATAAGGAAGCGAATAGGGTTATTTGAAGATTCAGAGATTGCATCGAGGAAAGGGATATCTTTTGTCCGCAAGGGCTTGATGTTATAGATGAAGCCTGCCAGAAGAAGGGCAAGGAGGGAGAAAAAGAAGCCCCTGGGGAAAAAAGAAGCGGCTGTGAACATACTTCCCGTAGAGAGGGCTGTTGTCAGGAGAAGGAGTGATATCGCTTTCACTTCTCCCTTAATGAGGGGACGCTCTCTTTTTTCAGGATGGTGGGCATCGTAGGGCGCGTCGGCGACCTCATTAATTAGATAATTAGCAGTGGAAATAGCCCATGTGAGGAGAAATGAGAAGAGGGCCCTTCCCACAATCCAGGGTATGGTGTGGGAAGATAGAAATTCAGGGTTGAGAAAGAAAAAGGTGGCTGTTCCCACAAAGAGAGCCATGCTTCGCGGCCATCTACCGAGGCGCATCGCTTTAAGGTAGGGGTTCATGGCTTCTTCTTAGAATAAATTTCGAAAGAATCTCCAAGAGCTAATCGTAGTGTTACTTTTTTTAAAATAGTAGCAACATAGGGGCTATTTGTCATTCTTTTAAGAAAGTTTTTGCGGGTTAGAAGATAAAAAGCGCTGAAATTCCATGAATATTTCCTTCTTTTCAGGATTGAAAAACCGGCCCGCCCAAGTAGGGTGGCAAGGCTTGAGAAGGAGAAATAAGAAACATGAGCGGGTCTGTAATGCCACCAGTTTTTTCCTGCAAGCTTTGCCGCCGTGCTTTCTATGTCGGGTGTGACCAGACAAAGCGTTCCTTGGGGGTGAAGGATTTCCCTTGCTCTTAATAAAGCCTCGAGGGGAAGAGGAGTGTGTTCGATGAAATCGACCATGGTTACGACTTGATAGAAGTCTTTCTTAAGGCTTGCTTCCTCGAAAATTCCCTCATAAAGTTGAATTTTATATTTTCTTTTTGCCTCCTTCACTGCCCACTTGCTTGCTTCTATGCCTTCTGCTTTCCAGCCACGATTTAGGGCGAGATGAACAAGGATTCCGGTTGCAGCCCCTACATCGAGGAGGTTTCCCTTCAGGGGATGGAGTTTTTCCAAATAAGAAAGGATTCTCAAGAAGTTTCTGGACCTTCCCCGTGCTTCCTCCTCGTAAAGAGGGTCTTCAATTTTTTGATAGAGGCCGTAAATGAAGGAGGGGCTGGGGAGAGGGTTGGCAAAGATGTGTCCGCAATCCAGGCATCTGCTCAAGTTCCAGATTTTTCCATACTCTTTATCCGTGATCTTGAGGTTCTCTTCTTTGATGCTGCTCAAATCGAAGGTGCTCCTGCGATAAGCGCTGAGTGAAGCACTCGAACAGACAGGGCATTCATTGAGTCGTTTAAATTTCTCTATCCCCACCATCATCACCATAAGCCTCAGACCTCTATCTCCAGTTTTTCAAGGAGTAATTCTGTTCCTTCCAGCGTCTTCAACTCCTTAGAGCCGCATTCTTTGCAGACGAAAATAAAATCATTCTTTGTCGAAATATGATTGCACTTCAAACACATGACTTTAAGCGGAACTTTTTCTATCTCAAGATGTGCCCCTGAAGCAATCGTCTCCTTCTTATAAATGTCAAACGCAGTCTTCAAGAATTCTGGGACAACACCCGAAAAAGTCCCTACCAGAAGCTTCACCTTCGTTATCTTTTTTGCCTTCCTTCTTCTTGCCTCTTCGTTGAGGATCTCAAAGAGGTTGGCAACGATGGAAAGTTCATGCATTCTCGCTCCGCATTTTTTTGAGTTCAGAGAGGAAGTAATCCACCAATTCAGATAAACCAGTCCCTTTAAGGGCAGAGGTGACAATAATTTTTAAGTGAGGATTTATCTCCAGGGCTTCCTCCTTCACCCGTTCAAGGTCAAAGGGAAGGAAAGGAAGAAGGTCGGCTTTGGTGATGATGAGACAATCTGAAGTGGCGAATGCTTTCGGGTATTTCTTGGGTTTATCATCTCCTTCTGGTGTGGAAAGGAGAACACATCTTATCCTCTCTCCAAGATCATAACTTGCAGGACAGACAAGGTTTCCCACGTTTTCGATGAAAAGAAGATCTAAATCAACCGGAATCTGAGAAAAAATTTTCCCAATCATTTTAGCCTCAAGGTGGCAGGCTCCCCCAGTCGTGATTTGCCAGGCAGGGATTCCCTTTTCCCTTATCCTTTCTGCGTCCCTTTCTGTTTCAATGTCACCTTCTATAACTGCCATCTTGTATCGTGGAGGGAGATGTTCGGCAATCCTTTCCAGGAGGGTGGTCTTTCCCGACCCTGGGGAGCTGAGCAAATTCACAGAGAGAATGCGCTTCTCTATCAGCCTTTCCCGAATTTCGGAGGCAATTTTTTTATTTGAACCGAGGAGTTCTTTAAGAACCAAGACTTCTTTTTTTTTCATCTTTTCAGTGAGTGCAGTGTTTCTATTACCTTTTGAACGATTGAGGGAATAGATTTTTTCATCTCCTCAGAAAGCTTTTCCCCCAGATTATACAGATTTTTCGCCTCTACAGCTATGATTTTTATCTCTGAAGGCATCTTGAGTCCAAGATTTTTCCCTATTTCAATTGTTTGAGGGATAGAGACATAGTGAGGTGATGGGCCAGGAATGTTCCTGAGGTTTTTACTATCGATTAGATGTATCTTTCCAGTTTCGGGGTTTGGGCTTTTTATGGTATCGATGATAAGCAGCCGATCATAGCCAGCGATAATTTCAAGCAGAGCAAGTCCCGAGAGAGAACACTCCTCACAATCAAGCTCCAGCCCGCCCTCGAAAATCATTTCCTTAACCCTAGGATGTTGCCTCAACTCTCGGACCACATGAATGCCCACTGCGTCATCGCCATAAAGTTCATTTCCCAGGCCTAGAATGAGAATTTTCATCTCTAGCTGATTTTTAGGCAGCTTTTTTTCCCTTCTTCCCAAAAATAAAGCCCGCTTCTTGAGCGGGCTTTATTTTCCAGCCAAAAAGGAGCCTTAAAATTTTGAGCTTATCTCTTCAGCTGTTTTGTGAGCCTCTGGTTGCTGTCGTAGATGTTGATTATAAGCGGCATATCTCCAGGTAGAGCATGTGTTCCGCAAGCATGACAGGGGTCATAGGGTCGAAATGCCATTTCCGCTAGGTTCAGCAATCCTTCTGAGACTTTTCCTCCCTTGATGAAACTCTTGGCAGCCTTCTCGATTGACATGTTGATGGCAGCTGCGTTGTGGATGGTGGCTACAATCAGGTTTGCTTCCGTGATGATTCCTTTTTCGTCAGTTTTATAGTGGTGAATCAGAACGCCTCGGGGAGCTTCCACGATCCCTACTCCTTCATCAGGGGTGGCAGTGGGAATGTTGCGGATGTTGGGGTCTGTGATTTCTTTATCCTCGAGGAGCATGACCATGGCTTCTGCTGCTTGAAGTGCTTCGATCAGCCGAGCCCAGTGAAAGGCAAGTGTATTATGGGCAGGTTTTCCTCCTAGGGTTTTATACATCCTCTCATAGTGCTCCTGAGCAAGAGGGGTTGCCATTCCCTCTGAAGCGTTAAGTCTAGCCAGGGGGGCAACGCGATAGATGCTACTTTCTTTACCCTCGATAAATCCTTTCCAGCCTATTTTCTTCAAGAAGGGAAACTTGATATAGGACCATGGCTCAACATGCTCTGCAATATGTTCCAGATATTCCCGGGGTTTAAACTTGGCGAATTCTTTACCCTCCGGGTCAACGACTCTGAGATCGCCATCATAGAAATTAACCTTGTTGTTTTTATCCACAAGACCCATGTAATGGGTCACAATCTTATAGGCATCTCCGACAACAAGGTCTACATATTCCTTGTTTTTGAGCACTACATCATCGAAAATCTGGAGAGCAAACTGGGCGAACTCAACGGCAAATTTTGCAGTATCGAGGAATTGGAGTCTGTGTTCTTCATCCAGACCCTTGGACACCCCACCGGGAAGTCCACACACGGGATGAATGACTTTCCCGCCCAGATAGTTGATGATCTCACGACACTCTCTTCTCACCCGGATTACCTTCCCTCCTATCTCAAGCCCAACCTTTCCCAGGACACCGAGGATATTCCTTTCTGCGGCAGGCGCCTGGGGCCCGACGACAAAATCTGGTCCTCCTAGGAAGAAGAAATGCAGGGTGTGGTCTTCCATCATGAATGCATTATAGATTAACTCTCTGAGTTTTCTAGCAGTTGGAGTTGGCTCTACGTGGAAAAGGTCGTCCAAAGTTTTTGTGGATGCCATATGATGGGCCGTGGGGCATACTCCACAAATACGCGGAGTGATGCGGGGCATTTCCTCTGCTGGTCTTCCGACCGCAAATTGTTCAAACCCACGCAGCTCAGGGATCTGAAGCCATGCTCTTTCCACATCTCCCTTATCATCCAGGAAGATTTCTATCTTTCCATGACCTTCCAACCTTGTGATGGGATCTATTGTAATTCTTTTGCTCATTTTATAGCCTCCATTCTCCTTCTCCTCAAGATTGAGGTGGGGAGACTGAAACGATAGAAGGTACCAGCCGGGTCAACTATAGTATTGACGATTTTTTCAATCTCCTTTTCGTCATTTGTATCCAGGATCGAAGCGAGGGCGGAGAGAAATTTTGCACCCTGATCATAGACTTGGTCTGTGGGACCAAAGCATCCTCTGCAGGGCATGTTCGCTTCAATACATCTTTCGCCACAACCTGTGCGGGTTGCAGGTCCCATGCAGATGACTCCCTGGGCAAGGAAACACTTGTCTGGGTCGAGCATAATTTCCCAGGGTCTCTTGATTTCTTTTATGGCAAGTTTTTCAGGCTTGGTCTCATTTCGGTCGCAGTCATCGCAGAGTGACTTATTTGGGGAGAGGACTGTTCCTTTAGGGGGTAGTTTCCCCTCCAGAATTGCCTTAACCGCATTGAGAATCAAGTCTCTGGGAGGCGCACAGCCCGGGAGGTAGTAGTCAACGTCTATCACCTGATCAAGGGCGAAGACGGTGTCGTAAAAACTGGGAAGGGTGAGTTCCTTTCCATCTATCACCGTTTTTTCCTGAGGAACAACACCTTCAGGGTTTTCTGTAGAAGGCGTGGTATGGTAGGCTCTGCGGAAAATTGACTCTTTATTCCAGAAGTTTCCAAGACCTGGAATACCACCAAGATGAGAACATGCACCATGGGCCACAATCAACTGGGATTTTTTCCTCAGGAGATGGACCATTTCCTCTTGCTCAGAAAGCCTTATTGCACCGTTGATGAAGCTAACCGCAATAGAGCCGTCTTCCATCGCCTCGACATCCTTTTTCTTGAAGTCGAGGGCCACAGGCCAAAAGACAATATCCACTGCTTCCACGACTTTGAGGATATCTTCCGCCAGGTCGACAATCGATTCTTCACATCCTCCGCATGAGGAACACCAGTAAAACGCAACTTTAGGCTTTTCTTTGCTCATGTTTACCTCCATTCAGGTTTAGAGGCCCCAATCTTCTTATCTCCTCGGTGAATTCATTGCACACTTGTTGAAACTTTACTCCTTCTGCGGCTGAGACCCATTCCAATCTGAATCTTTCTTTTTCGATTCCAAATTGCTCCAGCATCTTCGAAAGGAGTCTGTGTCTTCTCAGGGCCTTATAGTTGCCTTCTTGGTAGTGGCAATCTCCAGGGTGACATCCTGAAACCAGGACACCATCGGCTCCTTCATGGAAGGCTTTGAGGACGAATTGAGGGTCAACCCTTCCGCTGCACATCACACGTATGATGCGCACATTAGGAGCGTATGTCATACGGGCGGTGCCTGCTAAATCTGCCCCGGTATAAGAGCACCAGTTACACAAGAAACCAACTATTTTTGGTTCAAAGACTTCATTGCTCATAGTTGGCCTCCTCTAAATATGGGGAATTATTTCATGCATTAAATTAAATAACCCTGTATTATAAATAAAATTTGAAAGGATTTCTATCCCAATCTCTAATCGATGAATATCCCTTCTATCTCGGCAAAGATCTGCTCATCGCGGAAATGTTTTTGCTGGGAGGCTCCGCTCGGACAGGCAGAGACACATGTTCCGCAGCCCTTGCAAAGCGCATCGTTTATTTCAGAAATTCCCTTCTCTTTATTGTAGGTAATGGCTGTGAAAGGACAGAGACCCACACAAAGCTGGCATCCTGCGCAGAGTTCTTCATCGATTACTGCGGTGATGGGCTCAAGTTCAAACACCCCGCGGTCAGCTAGGGAAAGTGCCTCAGAGGCAGCCGCTCCAGCTTGAGCCACTGTGTCCGGAATATCCTTCGGTGATTGACAGGCTCCGGCAAGGAAGATTCCATCGGAGAAGGTTGAGACAGGAGCAAGTTTTGGGTGCCTCTCGAGAAAGAAAGTATCCTGACTGCAGGAAATGTTAAAAGTTCTGGCGAGTTCATTCTGGTCCATGCCTGGTTCAAGACCAGTGGCGAGGATGACCATGTCCACAGGAATTCTGCGTAGAGTTCCGAGCAGAGTGTCCTCGACCCGGATGATGAGTTTACCCCTTTCCTCTTCAGTGAGGGGAATGTCTGTGATTTCAGACACACGTCCCCTGATGAAGGTCGTTCCTTCTTCTAGGAGCCTGTGATAGAATTCCTCGTAGCCTTTTCCAAAGCATCTCATGTCGATGTAGAAATCATAGATTTTTGCACTTGTCTTTTCTTTGATCAGGTGAGCAAACTTCAGCGAATACATGCAGCAGACTCGGGAGCAGTATTCATTGTAATTTTCGTCACGGGAACCAACGCAATGAATTATGGCGACTGACTTTGGTTCTTCACCATTGGTACAAAGTATTTTCCCTCCCGTGGGACTTGAAGCATTGACTAATTTTTCAAAATCTAAGGCAGTGATGACATTTGGGAATCTACCATATCCATAGGCGGGGATTCTTTTTGCATCGAAAGGCTTAAAGCCAGAAGCAAGGATGATTGAGCCAACCTCGACTTCGATTTCCTCATCCTCCATTTCATGGTTGACCGCTTCTCTTTCGCATACCTTCTCACAGAGCTTGCAATTTCCTGTCTTGAAGTGAATACAGGCTTCTGTGTCGATGAAAGGAACCATGGGGACTGCCTGGCGAATCGGGACTCGAATTGCTGTCGAGGGTCCGAGAGTGAGCTCCTCGTGAATCACTTTTCTCCCCTTCAAATCTTCAACCGTCATGGCTTCTGTGGGACAGAAGAAGGCACAGGCTGTACACCCTATACAGGCTTCTGAAGGCTCACCGTAAGGAGTATATACCTTTCTCTCTTTTCCTCTTTCTACGAAGCTTATGGCATTGGCACCTACTATTTGCTCACATGTCCTCACACAAAGCCCACAGAGGATGCATTTTTCCTCAGGGTCTGTGATCTCGAAGCGAGTCTTTTCAATCCCTAACTCCTTTGCTATTTCCTTTACAGGCTCGGCAGCCGGAGCCTGGGCCATGAGCATTTCAACGATGAGTTTTCTTGCCTTGATTGTCTTTTCCGAATCAGTGAAAACAACCCATCCATCTTGAACCTTGGTGTTACAAGAGGTGACAAGGTCTGAAACTTCTCCGGAAATTCTTTCCACGATACATACTCTACAAGCAGCATACGGTTCTAATAAAGGGTGATAACAGAGAGTGGGAATTTTGATGTCGAGTTTTTTTGCTGCCTGGAGAATTGTAGTTCCGGGGAGGACTTCAACTTGTTGATTATTAATTGTTAATTTTATCATTTTTTCTTCGCTCATTTTTTTCCTCCTTTACTTTCTAAATCGCATCTCAAGCATCTTTTGGCCTCTTTTATAGCTAATTCTTTGCTAAAACCTAGCTCCACTTCCTTGAAATTCCCCCTTCTTTCTTCTACAGGAAGGACCGGCATCTCAGGCCTTTTTAGTTCTGATGCCTCTTCAGGGGAAAGTTCAACAGGAGGGATTTCTAGTTTTGGCCTTGTGGGATGATATTCTCTGGATAGATTTTCTCCTCTCAGGTAGCGATGGATTGATTCAGCAGCTATTTTCCCTGCTGACATTGCTTCGATGACTGTAGCAGGTCCAGTTATGACATCTCCTCCTGCAAAAATCCCAGGGACATTGGTGCTCATTGTCTCCTTATCCACTTCTAACGTTTTCCATTTTGAAATCTTGATGCCTGTGTTTCCGCTTAAGAAAGTCAAATCTGGCTCCTGACCGATGGCAGGGATGAGAGTATCAATCTCGAGTTCAAACTCAGTTCCCACCACTGGAACAGGCTTTCTTCTTCCTGACTTATCAAAATCAGATAAGGCCATACGGATGCATTTTATTTTAGAGAGTTTTCCATTTGTCCCGTAAGCCTCGACAGGCAAGGTAAGGAATTCAATCTTGATTCCTTCTTTTATAGCTTCTTCAATCTCTTCTTTATTGGCCGGCATTTCAGGCCTCGTGCGTCGGTAGAGAATCGTGACATCCGCCCCTAGCCGCCATGCTGTTCGGGCCGCATCAATGGCTGTGTTTCCACCACCAACTACTGCAACCTTTTTACCAATTTTTGCTTTTTTCTCCAGATTATAAGCTTTTAAAAATTCGATTGGGTCTATAACACCTTCCAAGTCTTCTCCAGGAATACCAAGTTTCAGGTTCACTGGTGCTCCAGTAGCGATGAATAAAGCCTTGTACCCCTGTTGGAGGATCTCGTTTAGAGTAATGTCTTTTCCCACCCGAGTATTAGTTTTAATATTAACTCCAAGGGATTTTATGGCATCAATTTCACTGTTGAGAATGTCCTTTGGCAATCTATATTCAGGAATAGCCCAGGCTAACATCCCTCCAGGAATTTTTTCTGCTTCAAAGATAGTAACCTCATAACCTTTTTTCTGAAGTTCCCAAGCTGCCATTAAGCCTGCTGGTCCAGAACCGATAACAGCTACTTTTTCATATTTAACGGGAACAGGAGTAACTTGAGGTTTCTCTCCTGTTTCATGTTCATAATCAGTGAGGAAACGTTTCAGGTTTCGGATAGAAATGGGCTCTCCAACTTCGCCCGCTCGACAGCGGGTCTCACAAGGATGGTGGCAAACCCGTCCGCATACGCTAGGAAGCGGGTTTACCCACCTATTTACTTCTAAAGCTTCCTTGAATTTTCCCTGAGCAATGAACGCAATATAAGAGCAGGCTTCAGTTCCTATGGGGCAGGTATGATGACAAGGAGAGGAGACAAGGGCGTTACAGACCCCAGCATTACATTTTTTATATTTAATGTGTTCTTCATATTCATTTCTAAAATAGCGAAGAGTCGTCAAAACAGGATTGGGTGCAGTGTTTCCCAGTCCACAGAGTGCGGTATCTTTAATTGAAGTTGCAAGGTCTTCAAGAAGCTCAAGATCTTCCATTCTGCCTTCACCATTTTTTATTCTCGATAGAATTTCAAGCATACGAGGGATTCCCTCTCGGCAAGGAGTGCATTTTCCACATGACTCGTTCCTGGTGAAGGTAAGGAAATAGTGAGCCATATCCACCATGCACGTATTTTCATCGGTGACGACCATTCCTCCTGAGCCCATCATTGATCCTGCTTGTTTTAATCTTTCATAATCAACAGGGAGGTTCAATAGCTCTGCAGGAACACATCCTCCTGAAGGACCTCCAATCTGGACTGCCTTAAATTTTCGGTCCTTTAATATTCCTCCGCAAATATCGAAAATGATTTCACCCAAGCTAACACCCATAGGAACTTCAACAAGTCCTGTATCTTTAACTTTACCTACAACAGAGAAGACTTTTGTTCCCTTGCTTATGGGAGTTCCAATAGAAGAATACCATTTTGCTCCACGGTTAATTATGGCAGGTACATTTGCCCAAGTTTCAACGTTATTGATGCAGGTTGGTTTTCCCCATAATCCACTCTGAGCTGGATAAGGTGGACGTGGTCTTGGCTCTCCCAGACGTCCTTCTACAGAAGCAATTAGAGCTGTTTCTTCTCCACATACAAATGCTCCTGCCCCTCTAACTACTTTGACATCAAAATCGAAGCCTGTCCCCAGGATGTCCCTTCCTAACAATCCATATTCCCTCGCTTGATTGATGGCAATATGAATGCGATGAAGAGCCAAAGGATATTCGTTCCTGATGTAAATAAACCCTTCTTTTGCTCCGATTGCTCTTGCTCCGATAAGCATCCCTTCAAGAACAGAATGAGGGTCAGCTTCAACAATACTTCTGTCCATGAAAGCACCCGGGTCACCCTCATCACCATTACAGATTAAGTACTTAGGCTCATCTTCTGCATTTCTTACAAATTCCCATTTGACTCCAGTCGGGAAACCTGCGCCACCTCTTCCTCGTAAACCTGAAACTTTTATTTCTGTGATGATTTCCTCAGGTGTCATCTTGGTAAGAGCTTTAGCGAGGGCTTTATATCCGTCGCGGGCAATGTAGTCTTCGATTTTTTCAGGGTCTATGAGGCCACGATTTCTTAAGGCTATGAGTATCTGCTTTTTGAAAAATCCTATGTCGCTCAATTTGGGAATGGGAGTTTCTTCAAGAGGTGGGGTGTACATCAGTTTCTTAACTGGACGACCTTTCAAGAAATGCTCTTCAACAAGGTGGGGGATATCTTCAAGAGTTAAGTGACGATAAAAAATATTTTCTGGTTTAACCACGAGTAAAGGGCCTGCTTCGCAAAACCCGTTGCACCCTGTTGTGACCACTAAAACCTCATTTTCTAATCCTTTTTTCTTAATTTCCTCATCAAGGGCTTTTTTTATTTCGAAGGAGTGATTTGAGACACAAGCTGTCCCTCCGCATACCATAAGATTTAATCTGAAAACCTTTTCATTCATTTTTTTCCCTCCTCATACTCATACTGCCCTCTCGCTGCCCACGGCGAGCACATATTTTTCAACAGGCTTGCCACCAATTATATGTTTTTCAAAGATTTCTTTTGCTTTTTCAGGCGTTAAGTCTACGTATTTGACAGGAGGTTGACCTATTGCTTCAACCGTTATCATTGGTTCTCGGCTGCATAGTCCGGCACAGCCTGAAGTTGTGAGCATAACATCGTGAATTCCTTTTGATTCAACCTCCTTCAAGAAGGTCTCCATTATCTTTCTTGCTCCCGCTGCTATTCCGCATGTTCCCATATGAACTGTAACTTTTGTCTTGTAGGGACCACCCTCTCGAAGAGTGGTTATGCTTTTTGCCTTTTCTCGAATCTTTTCTAAGTCGTCAATTGTCAATTTAGGCATTTTGCCTCCTTTTCCTTAATTGTATTGATTCAAAATAGGAATTATTTTGGATTCTGATAGTTTTCCATGGACATCTTTTCCAACCATCATCACAGGTGCAAGGCCACAACACCCAAGACAACGTACTTCGTCCAGACTAAAACGGAAGTCTTTTGTGGATTCTCCCCTTTTAATTCCCAATTCTTTTTCTATTTTTTCCATTATTCTTGCTCCACCTCTCACATGGCAGGCTGTTCCGAGGCATACGCTTATGGCGTGTTTTCCTTTGGGAACAAGACTGAAAGCCTTGAAGAATGTGGCGACGCTGAGGATGCGGCTGAGCGGGATGTTCAATTCTTTTGAGACTCTAACCAATGCTTCCTTTGGCAAATAATTGAACTCTTCTTGGATGTCCTGAAGGATAGCTACTATGGCATGGGTTTCATTTTTGTATCTTTCGATGATTTCAGAGAGCTTAGTATCGTTCATTCTTTCCTCCATATTAAAGATAATCTTTCTTCGATATAGTTTCGGACATATTTAATAAATTCAGGAGAGTTAGGGAGGTCTCCTTTGAAGTTATTTCTTATTTCATTAGATTTTAAAGAATAGCTATTTCCGTTGACTTCATGCAGAAAATGAATCTCTATTTCTGGATGGGAAATGATTAGAGTCAATAGAGTTGAAGCTATGTCGCCCAGAGGCTTAAGGTCAATATGGCTGAGCTTAAAAGTTGCCCTGATCATCGTCCATTTTCCTGGCTCTGAATCTAAAGATATGTTTCCCCCTGCCTCTTTGGCTGCATCCGCAAGAAGGGGAATCCCCAGTCCAATTCTCCTTACTTTTTTAGTAGAAAAGAAAGGGTCGAGAGCTTTCTCAATGGTTTCTTTATTCATTCCTTTACCATCATCTTTAATTTCGAGGACGAGAATATCATTCTTTCTGTCTTCTTTTAGATAAATATCGATATTATTTGCTCCTGCTTCAATCGAATTTTCTGCGATATCTAAAATATGAAGCGATAAATCTTCCATTTTTGACCTAAATAATGATTTTTCTTCCTTTTTTATTTTGAAAAGCTTGTTTTATTTCCTCAAAATTTTTTTCCTTGATGATAAATTTAGTCGAAAATCTTCCAATTTCCTCAAGGAAGTGGGCATCTGAAGAGCGAATTATAGGGAAAGAAGGATATTTATCTATAAATTCCTTGTAGTTTGCCAAGGCTGAAACTTCCAATCCATCAAGTTCAATATTTTCAGGAATGAAACCGAGTTGACTGATAATACTGAAATTTTCTTTATCAATATGAGATGCAACAGCCAACCCGTCGATGGAATGGATGAATTTCAATATTTCCTTAAGGGGCAAAGTTGTGGCCCCTATGAGAAGCTTCTTGTTAAATCCTAAGACTTCATCTTTTTCGTTGACTACCACTTGAAGTCCAAAACTCTCTTCATCATTTTCGCCTGGGAGGTTTTGATATATGTAATTTTGGAGGATAAAGGCCTGTTCAATATTTCCGAAAAGCGCAAGGAGATGAACCTCCTCTTGGGTAGTTACTTCAATTCCAGGCAGAACAAGAATCTTTGATCCCTCAGTTAATTTAAGCAGAGCAGGGGTGTTTTCAGCCGTATTGTGGTCGCAAATTCCTATAATTTCTATCTCCTTCCTCTTCGCTTCTTCCGCTATTCTTAAGGGGCTCATCTTCAAGTCTGCGCAAGGAGAGAGGCAGGTATGGACATGAAGGTCTGCTTTGTAAGACCTGAGCATCCTTTAATTATCTCCTTTGAGTAAAGCATACAATTTTCCGGAGAGAGTAAATGCGCTTTCCTTGCTAAGAAGAAGAGGGATCCCTTCTTTCTGAGCCTTCTCTTTCGTCTCTTCTTCTGGGATCCTACCATTTATAACCACTATTCCAGCCAAATCTTTCAGTTTGGCTACAGCCACAACGTTAGGATGAATTTGAAGAGTAATCCAGAGATTTCTCTCTTTGCTGTTTGCTATTACATCGCTAAGCAAATCGCTCGTGTATCCAGAGGAAACTTCCTCTTCTAATCTTTCTTTTGCAGCTATTACCTCAAGGCCGAGTCTTTCAGCTATTTCTTTTAGTTTCATTTTTCATATTCCCTAATTTTTTCTTGGTTTGATTTTTTAAGCTTATAATCTTCTTTTCCACTTCAGAATCAATTGAATCTTTTGTTTTTATCTCCTTTAATTTTTCGTAGGCGATGAAGATACAATCAGTAATTTGAGCCTCTTCCATCAAGACATCCTCTGCGAATGAAGCACAGGTAGGAGAGCCACATGCGCCGCAATCAATTTTGGGAAGCATGTTGTATATTTCTTCTTTTTGTTTTTTCTTTTGGATGGCTTTTGCTATGTCTTTGTCCAGGGGCTGGAGGGGACGGGGTTCAATTATCCCCTCAAGAGAAAAATAATTCTGGTGATAACGTTCCCTCACTTCTCTAATATCAGGGCAGGCTTGGATTTTTTCTAACTCAAGTGTTTCAATGAGCTTCAAAATCTTATTGTAAGAACTATATATATTTTCTACATTTAATGAGCCACCCACACAGCCTTGAGGGCAGGAATAAGCTTCAATAAAATCTATATTCCTTAGTTTTCCTCTCTCAATATCATCAAAGACCTTAAGTATCTCATTTAATCCCGATACAGAAAGAGAATTACGAAGCCTCAAGGTTCGACATATACCGCCTACTATTGTCCATCCAATCCCTAAAATACAGATACCCTCGAGTGCCTTGCTGAGGCTCTCTTTTTCAGTCCCCTCCATTGCAGAAAGAAGAGGCCCATAAATATCTGAAATTGCAATCGCACCATCTAGGTGAGATTTCCCCTTTTCGGCAGGCTGCCGAATTGAAATCATTTTTATCGGACATGGGGTTAGATAAAAAGCGCCTATCTCTTTTTTATCAAGTTTATACTGGGAGGATATTTTCTTTTTGATTTCACGGGCTGCAATCTCTCTTGGAGTATTAATGGGAATAATGTGTTCAATTAAGTCAGGATATTTCACCTGAATAAGGCGTACGATCGTAGGGCAGGCATTTGAAATGAGGGGCTTTGGTCCTTTATGTTCTCTAAGATATTCTTGGATGGCAAAACTGACTTCTCCACAAGTTATGGCCAAATCAAAGGCTTCATCAAAGCCCAATCTCTTCAGTCCCATCAAAATCTTGTTGGGGAGGATTTCCCTTCCAAATTGGGCATAAAGAGCAGGTGAAGGTATGGCCACCGTGTAACGATATCGGGTTAGCTCTCCAAAAGGATCAGTTAAAGGAATTATGGCAGAGTTAGGGCAGACTGAGATACATTCTCCACAATCTATGCATTTTTCGCTTATAATCTGTGCCTTCCCTTTTCTTACTCTAATCGCGTGGGTAGGGCAGGCTCGCATACACCTCATCCGGCCCGTGCATTTCTCCCTATCGATTCGAATTGAATGAAAATATTGGTCCATTTTCTTTATTGATTACTCAGATAAAAAGTTATTTCTAGAATCGTTCCTCTACCAGGAATTGAGGCAATTCCAAGTTTATCGGCATTCTTTTTTATGTTGGGAAGCCCCATTCCAGCGCCGAAACCCATCTCCCGCATTTCTTCAGTTGCAGTTGAATAGCCTTCCTGCATGGCAAGTTCAATGTCTTCAATTCCAGGTCCCTCATCCTCCACCTTAAAATTAATTTCAAAGGGAGTGAGAGTCAGAATAAATACACCTCGATTTGCATACATGACGACATTCATTTCTGCCTCATAAGCAGCGATTGCTGCTCGGCGGATGATGGAGGCATTGATTCCGATTTCTTGAAGGATTTCTTTAACTTTTGTAGAGACACTACCTGCATTCACGAAATCTTTTCCTTTAATCTCGAATTGTAGAGAAAATCCATTTTCTCTCTTTTCCATCATTTGTTTTCCTGGGGAACGTACGCCCCAGGAAGTAAATTTTGGTAAAGAATGCCACAGGCGGTATACATCATTAATTTTGTAGTTAAGATTGGTATTCCCTTTTTTTTTGCCAATTCAATGCCTTCCTTATCGGGCATTTTTCCCCGGACATACACAATTGCTTTTGCTTCGATGATTTCTGCCGTCCGCACAGACTGGAGATTGGAAAGACCGGTGAGGAGAAGCATCCCCGGCTTACCAAAAGCCAGAACATCGCTCATCAAGTCTGAAGCTCCGGCGAAGCTGATTTCTATCCCAAGGGAGTCGTGTCCGCAAATTACTTCAGCCTTAAGGAGCTCTTTTATTTTTTTCAGAGTCATTTCAGTGTTCTTTTTCGAGGACCTTGATGATGAGATCTTTCTTTCTGATTATCCTTTCAGAGGGAGTTATTGTCGTGGGACAGTTCTCCCAGCAGGCACCGCATCCATTACATTTATCAACATCCACATAACGGGCCTTCTTTTTTATTTTGACCTTAAAGTTGCCCACAAATCCTGAAATCTCCTTAACTTCACTCCAGGTGAGAAGCTCTATGTTGGGGTGTTTCCCAACTTCCGTCATTTTTGGAGTAAGAATACAAGCTGCGCAATCGAGAGTAGGGAAGGTCTTATCGAGCAGAGACATGTGCCCTCCGATTGAGGGCTGTTTTTCTACGAGATAAACTTTTTTCCCTGAATTGGCATAGGTCAGTGCTGCGTGAATCCCTGCTATTCCTCCTCCAACTATGAGAACCTCGGGACGTACGGGAACCTGCTTTTTTGTCAATGGGTCGTGTAAAGCAACCCTTCTAACAGCCGCTGAGACGAGGGCTTTTGCCTTTTTTGTTGCCTTTTCTGGATCTTGCGTTACCCAGGAGACGTGTTCACGGATGTTTGACATCTGGAAATAGAATGGGTTTAGGCCTTTTTCAGAGATAGTTCCCCTGAAGGTTGGTTCATGCATCAGGGGGGAACAGGAGGCCACAACCACTCTATTGAGGTTAAATTCTTCAATGCTCTTCTTGATGAGTTCTTGGCCGGGATCTGAACACATAAATTTATATTCACGGGCGACAACAACATTATCAAGTTTAGAGGCAAATTCTACTACTTCATAGACATTTACCTTACCTGCGATATTTGTTCCACAATGGCAGATAAAAACACCTATTCTTGGCCGCTCGTTTTTACTCATTTTCTACCTCCATTTCCGAGTTTCTCCCACATGGAATCGAGCGAAATTATCGAACGGGAGAAACCAAGGTCATCTTTTGAAATACCCAGGGCAAGACCCATGAGTTGAGTGAAGTAAAGGATTGGAATTTTAAAATCTTCTTTATACTTTTTTGCGATTTTTTCTTGCGTTATTTCAAGATTAAACTGGCAGAGAGGACAAATGGTCACAATGACGTCGGCTCCTTTTCTTTTTGCCTCTTTTAAAAGGAGATGATTTAATCCCAGACCTATCTCCTCAAGGGTTCCTGCCAGCGACCCTCCGCAGCAACGAGTCTTGGCTGAGTAATCAACCGGCTCTGCACCGATTGAATCCATAAGATTATCCAGAGAGACAGGATAATCCGGATCATCAAATTCTGTGTAAGGTCTCACGAGCTGACATCCATAATAGGAAGCAACCTTTAAGTCTTTTAATTTTTTTTGGACTTTCTGTTTTATCTTCTCCAGTCCATATTCTTTAGTCAGGTATTCAAGTGGGTGAATGACCCTTACTGTTCCTTTGTATTCACAGCCAACTTTCCTTAAATTCTCGAGGATAACCTGAGCCTTCTCATGTCCGCTTTGCAGGAAGCTATTAGATTTTTTCATCGTCAAGAAACATCCGGCACAGGGTGCTAAGATGTCCTTATTGGCCTTCTCTGCAAGGGAGAGGTTCCGCCCGCAGATGGCGGCTGCCATCGTTTCATCAACGGAAAAATAGGCAGTGGCCCCACAGCAATTCCAGTCTTCGAGTTCCTCCAGAGGTGCTTCTAATTCTCGAAAAACCGGGAGAAGAGACTCTTCATAATGCTTGGAACCCGCTTTTAAAGAACAGCCTGGATAATAAGCATATTCTTTCATTTTGTTTCCTCCGCTAAAGAATTCAACAATTTATGGAGCTGTTTTCTGTTTTTGATTTTTTCAATCTTAAGGCTCATCCTTCCTGTCTTCATTAAGCTCATTCCTGTTGAGGCCATTTTCAAGGGCCCGAGAGGATTTTTTAGACGGAGATACATCTTCAGGACGAGCCACAATTCAGAATTCCTTCCATTTTTGGCAATAATTTTGTGCATTTCCTGGGCAAGGGCAGGAATCGGAAACTTAGAGGGGTAGGATTTGGTCTCGATTGCTTCTCTTTTGAGTGCATACATGACATCGGTTATTTTGATGTTAGCAGGGCATCTAACTTGACAGCTATAACAGGAGGCGCAAAGCCAGGGTGTAAAGCTTTTTAAGGCTTCATCTTTGAACCCTTGTTTTATCATGGCGATTATCTTTCGGGGCGAGTGCTCCATGTACTCGGCAAGAGGACAGGAGCTGCTGCATGTGCCGCACTGAATACAGCGGCTTATTTCCTCACTTAAGGACTTCTCTTTGATTTCATCTAGAAAAAAGTGGTCCAATTCATCTTCAAAGACGACTTTTTTATGGATTTCCATTAGTCCTCCTTTGGAAAGATTGTTGAGATTTGAGGGGAATACCCTTAAAAAGAAGAGGGCCTTTAACAATTGGCATTAATGTTATGCCTCAAATAATTTGTTGTAATCATAAGACTCAAGCGGGAGTTTTTTTCTCCCTTTAGAGGGTGGCTTAGGCTCTCCTTAACTCTATTAAAGTTATAGGAAAATGTAAGTTTGTCTTATAATTACCCTTCATTCTAAGAATAAAGATTTTATTTGTCAATAGTCAGGTTGGATTGTGTTGGGTAATATTTCCCTTTTTAAATCAAGGAAGTTCTCCTCATTTTAGGTTGTTTGTTAATTTTTTTCTTAATTTTTCCCTGGATGTGTGCTTAACAATTTAGAAACTTTAAATGTTTTTAAAATCTTAATTAACTGGGAAGCTTGGTTTGATATAGTTTGAGGTAGAAAAAATCCCCTTCATAGATATGGATTTATGCCCCACCGGGATTAATAGATTCTGAGCAAAGAAATTATAATTTATTTCACTTGCTTTTTTATTCAGAAAAAAAGTAAAATTTAAAAAAATAACTTTGTTAGGAAGGAGGAAGAATGTATAAAAAGGTTCTTTCAGTAGCTGGAATCATTCTTATCCTTTGTGTAATTCAGTCTTGTCAGCAGAAACCAGAAGAAGGGCTTCTAAAGAGATATTTCCATGCTCTTTCTCTAAATGATATGACCACAATGTCAACCATGGCGCTCAAGCCAGTGGCCATGGATGTTGAGTCGTGGGAAATTGTTTCTGTGAGTGAGGAAAAAATTGAGCCTGCTAATTTACCTGAATTGAATAAAAATGAATTGGATTTGAAGAAAAAAGTGGAAGAATCAGTGGGCATCACTCTGAGTGCAAGAGATGCCCTGGATGATGCCAAATTTGAACTTGAAAATGCACGGACCGCAGCTGCAAGAGCTACAGCCAAGAAGAAGGTAGATGAACTTCAGGCGAAATATGATGAAGTTTATGAAAACCATAAACAGCTTCAGAAAGAATACAATGAGGCCAAGTCGGCTGCGGCTCGAGAGGAGGAGATTACTCTATTTTCTCTAGGAGTTCAGGATCTTCCCAACGTTAGAGACCTCACTGGACAAGTCTTCTCCAGAGAGGTCGATGTCAAGATAAGAGACAAAGCTGGGGAAACGAAGAATTATAGGTTTTACCTCAGAAAATACGAACTCAAAGATGAAGCAATGAAATTAAGCCATAGAGGTAGGTACATAATAGTAAATTTTGAGCCAATCAGCTGATATTGACTCTTTTCATCTTTTTATTTTATAAATACAATTTATTTATATTATCTGATTATTTATGCTATTTGGGCCGTTAGCTCAGAGGGAGAGCACCGGCCTTTTAAGCCGGGTGTCGCTGGTTCGAGTCCAGCACGGCTCACCAGATTTCAACGCCCCTGTCGTCTAGCCTGGTCAAGGACATCGCCCTTTCAAGGCGGCAACACGGGTTCAAATCCCGTCGGGGGCGTTATTTCTTTTTTCTCTTTCTCCACAGCCAGAAAAAGTAAATCGCAGGCCCTTGGTAGAGGCTGAAAATTATGGGTGAGAGTATGAACCAATAGATGTTGAACTCAAGAATAAAGAGAAAAAAAAATGTCCCCGCACCTAAGGCAGAGAAGACTATGGCAGAAACGAGGAAGAAATGAGGTGAAGGAGCTTTCACCTCCTCTTTTTAACTTTAATCGGTTTATTTTTCAAGATTTTTTAGGATTGAGAAGGATTATCAGGAAAAACTCTTTATTCTCTTTCCCCTTCTCGCTTTCCGAAGGGAAAAATTTAGAAGTTTTAAGGTGAGATAAAATGCTGAATTTTATTTTCCTCATGCATGAAAAATTTGAGGAATTTGAAAGATATGTTGGGAGAAGATTCTAGGGAGAAGCTATTTTAAGCGGATTAGAAACTATTTCTCCCTCGAAGTTGTTAACATCATTAAACAAACTTAATGAACTTCTTTCTTGAAAAATTAAAAAAGAGGGAAAAAGCCCTCTCCACTTATACTTATTTTCGCTTTGCTCAGGAATAATCAGCAAAATTGACAATGGGCGGTGCAGGGTTCGAACCTGCGACCCCCGGTTTGTAAGACCGGTACTCTACCCCTGAGCTAACCGCCCTTTTCCTCATACTCGTAGAGTACACTGTTTTTTCTCTTTAAGCAAGAGGGTTTGACATGAGAAATATCATGTGTTAAATTTAAATTTCATTTTCTTTAATTCCGAAAAGCAAGGTAGAGAAATGTTTGCAGTAATACGAACGGGCGGAAAACAATACAGAGTTCAAAAAGGAGATATTCTCGAAATCGAAAGACTCGAGGCAGAGGCAGGAGAGGTAATCACCTTCGATGAGGTCCTTCTCGTGGACGATGGAGAGAATACCTTGATTGGCACCCCTCTTGTCGAGAATGCACGGGTGAAAGCCGAGGTCATTGAAAATTTTAAAGGTGAGAAGGTAATAATCTTCAAGAAGAAAAGGAGAGAACAGTATAAAAGGAAAAAGGGACATCGCCAGTTACTCAGCAGGGTGCGAATTGATGAGATCATAACTTCAGTAAAAGAAGCCGAAGTAAAAGAAAAGGAGAAAATTGAAGGAGAGCAGAAAAAAGGGAAAGTTGAGGGAGAAGCGAAGCGGAGAACAATAAAAAAAGCCAAAGCTCAGGATGAGCAGCAGAAAGCATCCAAACCAAAAAGAACGTCAAAGAAGGAGACTCAAAAATTAGAAAAGGAGCAGAAAGATGGCTCATAAAAAGTCAGGAGGAAGCGCAAGAAACGGAAGAGACAGCCAGTCTAAAAGACTGGGAGTGAAGCGATGGGGTGGACAATATGTTTCTGCTGGATGTATCCTCGTGCGACAGAGAGGGACTCCCTTCAAGCCCGGATTGAATGTGGGGAGGGGGAAAGACGATACGCTTTTTGCTAAGATTGCAGGATTTGTCCGCTTTGAGAAGAAAGGAAGAAAAGGGAAATTTGTCTCTGTGATTCCTTCCTTGGAAGTTTAAGCTTCCCAGAATATGTTCGTTGACCAGGTTCGAGTTACCCTTCGCGGAGGGAGGGGAGGGAATGGTTGTGTAAGCTTCCGCAGGGAAAGAGGAATTCCCAAGGGAGGCCCGGATGGAGGAAGGGGAGGGGATGGAGGTAATATCTACCTGGTCTCAGATAGAAATCTGAATTCTCTTGCTTATTTCAGGTATCATCCCATAAATACTGCTCAGAAAGGAGCTCATGGAGAAGGCTCCAATCGCCAGGGGAAAAAGGGAAAAGACCTCTATCTTAAAGTTCCAGTGGGGACAATTGTTAGAGAAATTGGGAAAGAAGAAGTACTGTTTGATTTCATAGCCCCCCATCAGATATTTTGTGCAGTTAGAGGAGGAAAAGGAGGAAGAGGAAATGCATCTTTCGCCTCTCCCACAAACCAGGCTCCCCGAGAAGCGGAGGAGGGGCAACCTGGGGAAGAAAAAGAATTTATCCTGGAATTAAAGCTGATTGCAGACGTGGGAATCATAGGCTTTCCCAATGTAGGTAAGTCGACCTTGATTTCTAAAATTTCTTCAGCCAAACCTGTGATTGCCGACTACCCTTTTACTACTCTTGTTCCCAAACTTGGAGTAGTGGATTTGGATGAGTTTAAGAGTTTTGTAGTTGCTGATATCCCGGGATTGATAGAAGGTGCTCATCTTGGTCATGGTCTTGGCATAAGATTCCTCAAGCACGTGGAGAGGACCAAGATTCTGGTGCATATGATTGATGTCTCCCCTTATACTAACAGAAATCCTGTTGAGGATTATCAGACTATTATGAAAGAACTGGAGGCTTTTAATCCCCAGCTTGCCAAAAGGAAACAAATCCTGGTAGCTAACAAAATCGACCTCCTCACTGAGGAGAAGTCGAGAATAGAAAATCTAAAGGCATTGGCTAGGAGAGAAGAGCTCCCCTTCTTCTCCATCTCGGCCTTAAAAGGGAAGGGGATTAAGGAGCTTGTTTCTAAGATTGCCGAGATTCTGGAAGGGGAGAAAGCGAAGGCAGCTTGATTTAATGAAAGAAAGAAGGATCGGAATCTTCGGTGGGACATTCAACCCCATACACTCTGGCCATCTTAAAGCTGCAGAGCAGGTTGAAAAAGTATTCCGTTGTGAGAAGATTCTTTTTATCCCTTCTCATATTCCACCTCATAAAAGGTCTGTTGAGATTGCCTCAGCCCAGCATCGTTTCAAAATGGTGCAACTTGCCCTGAATTCTTATCCCAAATTTATTGCCTCCGAGATTGAAGTAAAAGCAAAGGGCAAGTCTTACTCCATCATAACCCTGAATAAGATAGAAGCTCTTTATCCTGAAGCTTGTATATTTTTTATAGTAGGCATAGATGCTTTTCTCGAGATTCACACTTGGAAGGATTACCAAGATTTGTTCGAGAAATGTCATTTCATAGTCATCTCTCGCCCGGGATGGCTTTTAGATGATGCAGAAAGGGTTTTGAATGGGAGATACGTCTCGAGAATGTACAGGGTTAACCTTTCAGATGAGGTTAAAGACCAAATTCTTCTTTCCAAGAGAATATTCCTTTTTCAGATAGAAACATTGGACATTTCCTCTACCGAGATTAGAGAGAGAATAAGAAGAGGTGAATCGATAGAGGGACTTGTCCCCTATTCTGTAGAGGAATTTATTAAAAAAAACAACATTTATAGATGAAGAAGGCAAGAAAGGTGGAAAGAAAGTTTAGTAAGCGAAGTCTTCCCCCAGAAATAAAAATCACGATAAAGGCGGGCCAGGCGAAGAAAGGAGAGAAACTCGTAGTCCTGCGGCTAGCCGAGGTGTGCTCGTTTACAGATTTTTTCGTAATCATGCACGGCAATTCTCCTCGGCAGAACGTTGCAATCTGTGAAAAAATTGAAGAGGATTTGAGAAAAGAAAACATTAAGCCGCTTAACATAGAGGGAGCAGTGCACGCAGAGTGGATATTGATGGATTATGGAGACTTTATAGTTCACATTTTTTCCAAGAGAGCAAGGGAATATTACGCCTTAGAGAAGCTCTGGGGAGACGCCCCGATGCTTGAATTTGATTAGAATCATACTCTCCCCCTCCTGAGCAAAAAAAGCCAATTAATTTATCCAGAAGAAGCATTTTAAAATTAATTCATTTGGCTTAAAAAAAATATTTGACTTTTTCTCGATTAATCATTATTTATTATGAACAATTTTAGTGAAAAAGAGAACACCACTCTGGAAGGAGCGTCATTTCATTCCCCATGAAATTCAAGATAATTTGGCCGGGCAAGACAAAAGACAAGGAGATCAAAGCCATACAGGAAAAGTATCTAAAGAAGATTAATCGACTCGTACCCTGCACTCTTATCGAGTGTAAGGAAGCGAAAGGAATAAAGGATAGATTTGCGAAAAGAATTAAAAAAATTGAAAAAAACCATATTGAAAAACACATTGAAGATGATTATATTATCTGCCTCTTCGATAAAGGAAAGCAGATGAATTCTAAGGAATTTGCAGAATTTCTGGAGAGAATCGTTAAGAGCCCCACTCCGAATCTGACTTTCATCATCGGTGGAAGCGAGGGGCTTGAAGAGGGATTTATCGAGAAAGCGGATTTCATACTTTCTCTCTCTCCGATGACCTTCTCTCATGAGCTGGCGAGAATCATGCTCTTGGAACAGGTTTACAGAGCCTTGACTATTATGAAAGGAATGAAATATGCCAAGTGAAGGGAAAAAGCTGACCAAAAAGGAAAAGGAGCACTACAAAAAAAAACTCCTCGAGAAGAAGCACGAAATAATCTTCAAGATTAGTGAAGTCTATTCAGAAAGCAAGGAAGTTGAAACGGGGATAGCCCAGGATGTAGTGGATAGGGCAGAGAGTTCCTATACCAAAGAATTTTTGCTGAGTCTCTCCAATGCCGAAAGAGAGCAACTCCTTTTGATTGATGAGGCGTTGAAGAGGATTGATGAATGTGAATACGGAATCTGTCAGAGATGCAAGACCAGAATAGGGAAAAAGAGGCTCGATGTTATTCCTTGGACTCCTTTCTGTATAAGTTGCCAGGAGAGAGCAGAGGAAGAATCTGCTTGAAATACGAAAAGAGGATTCCTTCTCTTTTTAAACTGGCCGAACTAATCTTTTTCCCCTCTTTTTGTAAGTTGTGTTCCTCCCTTCTTGAGTTTCCTAAGGAAAGAGTGGTATGTAACTCTTGTTGGGAAGAAATCCAGCCTCCTCGCCTTTCGTATTGTATTTGTTGTGGCAGATTCTTTGACCAACCTGGAGAGCCTCATCCCTGCGGAGAATGCCTGAGAAGCAGGCCAGTTTTCTCCCTCCATCGCTCCTGTGCTCGGTATGAAGGGAAACTAAAGGAAATCATCATCCTCTATAAGTATATGAAATTCAGGGTATTAGGAAAAGAACTCGCGCATTTCATCCACAGGGCTTTGGGAAAAGATGAGATGCTATGGTGGAATGTTCAAACTCTTGTCCCAGTTCCCCTTCATCCCCGGAGAGAAAAGGAGAGAGGTTTTAACCAAGCCAGAATTATGGCCAAAGAATTGGCTAAAATAAAGAGGCTTGAACTGAGCGAAGGTATTCTTCAGAAGCAAAAGAATATTCCCGCTCAGACATCTCTGGAAGCGGAGGAGAGAAAAAAGAATGTAAGAGGAGCATTCAAGGTGAAAAGAGGCGAAGAAATAGAGGGGAAAGTCTTACTTCTTATTGATGATGTCTTTACCACGGGAGCAACGCTCACAGAATGTGCGAGAGTTTTAAGAGAGGCCGGGGCAAAGGAGGTTAGAGCTCTAACCCTGGCTCAGGCATAGAATTTAGGAAAAAAGAAAACAAAAAAAGCGCCTGACACTTCATGAGTCAGGCGCTTTTTCTGCCTTTCCCTGAAGGGAAAATTATTTCTTATTTTCCTTTTTTCCCGCTTTGAGGACTTTCACTTTTCGCGGCTTTAATTCTGGCTTTTTAGGCATGGTAATCTTCAGGACTCCATTCTCGTGGATGGCTTCTATTTTATCCTGGTCGATATAATGGGGGAGGGTAAAAGAGCGATAGAAGGAACCATAGGAACGCTCGATACGATGATAATTCTCTTCTTTAGTCTCTTTTTCAAGCTTTCTCTCCCCCTTCAAGGTCAGGGTATTATCCTCTATCTTGATCTCTACATCGTCTTCATCTATCCCTGGTAATTCTGCAGTAAGAACTAGAGCATTTTCCGTCTCATAGATGTCCACAGATGGAGTCCAAGTCCCTCCTACAAGCTCTCTTTCTTCGCCCCGTGAAGTGAAAACTTCCTCAAAGAGGCGGTTCATTTTTTCCCTCAGGGTGATCAGATCTCTGAATGGGTCCCATCTGATGATTGACATTTTTAACCTCCTTTTAAAAATTTTAGTGCATTTATAATATAATATCTTAGTGTATTATTGTCAAGTATTTTAAAAAAATTTTTTTACGGCTAAATTTTATATAGGAAGCTTGCTAAATCGAATTTTTTTGTTTCTTCTTTCTTCCCTGACCTTCTATGACAAGAGTTATTTCACCTTTTATACTCTTTCCTTTTAGTTCATCGATTAGTTTTTTTGGAGTCCCACGCACGAATTCCTCATGTATTTTCGTCATCTCCCTCGCTATCACTACTTGTCTTTCTCCCAGAATTTCCTCAACATCCTGGATGAATTTTAAGAGTTTTCGAGCAGGGATATAGAAAATGAGGGTGGCTTTCTCCTCCTTAAGGGAAATAAGGAGTTTTTTTGTTGCTTCTTTCTTAGGAGGAGGGAATCCTAGGAAGAGAAATTTTTGGGTGGGGAGTCCGGAGCACGCAATTGCCGTAGTCAAGGCAGAGGCTCCTGGAATAGGGTGGATTTTTATCCCCTCTTTTATTGCTTCTTTAATCAACGGAAAGCCCGGGTCTGAGACTCCAGGAGTTCCTGAATCAGAGACTAGGGCAACATCTTTTCCTTTTTTGAGTAGATTGAGGATATAAGGAATTTTTTGATACTCGCGAGGATAGTAATAGCTGATGAGTTTTTTCTTTAAGCCGTACCTGGAGAGAAGCTTCAATGTTTCGCGCGTATCTTCACAGGCAATGAATTCAACTTCTTTTAAAATCCTCAAAGCTCTGAAGGTCAGGTCTTCGAGATTCCCGATAGGAGTAGAGACGACATAAAGCAAACCTTGGTGTCCCTTTCTTTCTTTCTCTTCAGCCATGTCATATTTCCCAATCATATGGGTAGAGGAAGTCATGGCTGACTGTTCGTGATGAAATTTTGGGTATGATGGGGAGTCTTCTTTTGAATTCTGACTTTTTTATAAGCTTTAGGACCTTATTCACAGCCTCCCTTTTGAATCCAGAGGCAATAATTTTCTTTTTTTCTCTTCTTAGGTCAACTAGCTCGAAGAGAATTTTATCGATTTCATCGTAGGTAAGACCCAGCTCCCCTTCATCAGTTTGACCTGGCCATAATCCAGCGGTGGGGGTTTTATTTCTTATTTTCTCTGGAACTTGGAGATGTTCGGCAAGTTGTTTAATTTGGGTTTTGTAAAGGTCTCCAAGGGGATTTATCCCGCACGCCATATCTCCATGGATCGTGCCATAGCCCAAGAGAAGCTCTGTCTTGTTGCTCGTGCCCAAGATAATGGCTTTTTCCCGAGCAGAAAAGTCATAAAGGATAGACATCCTTTCTCTGGCCATCTTATTCCCTTTGAGTATCTTATTTTCTGTGGGATAAAGCGAAAAATAGGTGTCGACCATGGGAGAAATGTCTATAATCTTTGAGCGAATTCCAAGGAGCTTCACCACTTCCTTGGCATCTTCTACATCCTGAGGGAATGTTTTACCGTAAGGAAGGATAAGGGCAATTACGTTTTTTGGGCCGAGGGCTTTGGAGGCAAGAAAGGCGCACACAGAAGAGTCGAGCCCCCCTGAAAGACCTAAAATTCCCTTTCTGAAACCGAATTTGTTCAGTTCCTCTCTTATGAATTGAGATATGATTTTTTCTACAAAAATGCAGTTAATCTTCATCTTTGCCAACCAATTTTTTCAAAGCTTTAAGGATGATTTCTGGTTTTTCATCTCTCCTGTAAGGCCATTTTTTTCGTGCTTCCCTTATCTCTGAGGGCTCGATTTCTTGAACGAGGAAGTGTTCTTCAAGATAGGGTGACATGGCCAGAAGTTTTCCCTCTGGATTGAAGATGAATGAACCTCCTGCAAATTGTATTCCATCCTCAAATCCAACTCTGTTGCAGTAGATAAGAAAAGAAGTGGTAAATCGTGAGATTGCCTCTCCCATAAGCTCCCACATTTCGCTTGAAGAATATCGTTCTTGTTCTGAAAGACCTCGACCCGGGGCAGCGCTGAGAACGATGATGAACTCTGCTCCACCGACGAAAAGAAGGTAGCTTGAACCAAAATGAAGAAAGTCATAGCAGATTAGCATCCCGGTTGTTCCGAGAGGTGTCGGAAATGGCTTGAAATTTCTCCCCTGAGCATAAAATCTTGCTTCATCGAACATTCCGTAAGTGGGAAGAAAGACCTTACGGTGGATGGAAAGAGTTTTTCCTTTAGAAAGGTACGCAGAGGAGTTATAGAATAATCCTTTCTCTTTCTCTTCAACAAACCCAAGAACAGCTGCTAGCCCCTGAGTTTCAGCTCTTATCTTCTTGAAGAGACTATCATTTTCGGGCTGAATGGCAATTTCTTCGACGAGATCTTTCAAAAGATAGCCTGTCAAACTCAATTCGGGGAAAACGAGAAGGTCTATATTTTTCTTTTTTGCTAATTCAATGTATCTTAAATGAAGTTCTAAGTTTTTTTTGAGGTTTCCGAGATGAGGGGCAAATTGGACCAATCCGATTTTCATAGTTGAAAATTATCATAATTTTTTCTGCTTTTCAATTTCCTGTTTTCTCTGCATTCTCGGCACTTCGAAAGTTGCCACTCTTTTTCATTTTTTGTTTATAATATATATAAAGATTAAAGGAAATTAAGATTTGAATAAAGCATCATCATTTCAGCGTCACATAGACAATGAAGCAATTATAAAGAGAAATTGGAAGGAAAGAGGGAGTTAAATCTCGTTTTTAGAATTATGATTTAATTATAATTATTTAAAAAGAATTTTCGTGGCAGAGATGGAACACATTGGATGTTATTTGAAGGAGATTTTCCTTCAAAAGAAAAATGGTTTACTTATTTTCAAAAGAGGAGAAATAGACAAATACCTCTTCTTTAAGGATGGAATGCTCATTTTTGCCAGGAGTAATCAGAAAACCGAACTCATAGGAGAGATTTTATTTAAGCTGGGTTTGATTTCGGAGGAAGTCCACTCCAACATTGAAAAATACATCGAGCCTAAGAAAGAAATTGGTAAAAATTTACTCAAGAATGGAATCATCTCTGAGGCTGAGCTCAAGAAAGGCTTACTTTATCAAATGAGAGAAATTGCCTTGAGTCTCTTTCCTTTTTTTGATGGTAGCTTAACTTTTCAGAAGAAAGAGATAAATCTTGAAGAAGAATATGATTTAAAAATCGAAGTCCCCCTCCTAATTGTAGAAGGGATAAGACGGATGAAATACAATCCAGCCCTGAAGAAATTCTTAGAGAAGAGAATCATTTATCCTCAAAAAAATGAATATTTTTTACTTTTGAACGAAGAAGAGCTTGAAAAATTCCTCCTGATCAAGGGGGAAATATCATACGAAGAGCTTCTTTTACTTTCAGAGGGTAACCCCGAAGTTTTATCCAGAGAGCTTTATCTTTTTTATTGTTTAGACCTAATTCACTTTAAAGAGGAAAAAGAAACAAAGAGGGAGAGGGTTGAGAAGGGTGAGGAAATTCCTGAAGAAATGAAGAGAAGGATAGAAGCCGTTCTGAGTCTCAGTGAAGAAATTAAAAACTTAAATTACTATCAGATTTTAAATGTCAACCAGTCAGCTTCCCCGGAAGAGATAAGGAAGGCCTATTTTAGCCTGGCTCGTAAGTATCATCCTGACCTCTTCAACCGAGAGTTAAGCCCAGAAATAAAGCAAAGAATTGAAATGGTTTTTGATTATCTCACCAAAGCCTATCAAACCTTGAAAGACGAGATGAAAAGGCAAAGATATGATAGCCAGCTCCAGCCCTTGCGCTCCCCCCTCAGGAGGGATGTGACAAAGGAAGCAGAAATAAAATTCAGACAGGGGAAAACGCTCTATGAGCAGGGAAGATACGAAGATGCTCTAATCTTTCTCGAAGAAGCCGTCAGGTTACAGGGAAGTAAGGGGAGTTATTTCCTTCTTCTTGCTCTCTGTGAATCAAAAATACCGATGTTCATAAAGAAAGCCGAGCAAGATTTTTTAAAAGCCATAAAACTCGACCCCTGGAACACAGAGGGCTATGTGGGTTTAGGGCTGCTTTATAAAAAAGAAGGTTTGATGATAAAGGCTACAAAGCAGTTTGAGAAGGCGTTAAAGATTGACCCAACACATCCTGTTGCTTCTAAAGAACTTGACTTGCTGGGGAAACGAGAAAAGAAAAGAGGTTTGAAAGATCTATTATCTGTCGACCTTTTTGGAAAGAAAAAGAAGAGATAATAAATTTATTTTTTTCCCACGAGGCTAAGGAATTCTTCTTCATTCAGGATTGGAATTTTGAGGCTTCGAGCTCGCTCAAGTTTCGAGCCAGGTTCTTCTCCCACTACGAGGAAAGAGGTCTGTCTACTGACCGAGGTGCTCGTTTTTCCTCCAAGCCGCTTAATGAGGGCATGGGCTTCATCTCTTGTCAATCTCTTTAGTTTCCCTGTAATGACAAAAGTTTTTCCCAGGAGGGGTTGTTCTCCTTTTTTTCTCTCTTTGAAGATAATATTGAGACCCACTTCCTTTAGTTTCTTGATTAGCTCGATATTCCCTGATTGTTTGAAGAAAAAAACTATGCTTTCAGCAACTTTTGGACCAACATCTTCTAATTGGATTAAATCTTCATAGGAAGCATTGCGGAGAGCATCTAAGCTCTTGAAGTGAGAAGCGAGAGTTTGAGCAGTTCTTTCTCCTACATGCCTTATTCCTAAGCCATAGATGAGGGAAGCCAGGTCTCTCTTTTTTGAATTTTCTATTTCTCTGAGGAGGTTCTCTGAGCTCTTTGGACCCATTCTTTCCAATTTTTCAAGGGTATTTTTGTCGAGCCAGTAGAGATCGGCGATACTTTTTACCAGCTTTTTATCGAGCAACTGGTCAACAAGAGCCTCTCCTAGTCCCTCGATATTCATGGCTCGCCGGGAGGCAAAATGGAGGAGAGATTCTCTTAGTTTTGCAGGACAGGAGGAGTTTTCACATCTTGAGATAGCTTCCCCCTCTGGCTTGAAGACTCGAGAGCCACAGACTGGACAGTGAGCGGGAAAGACAAATTTGGTTTCTTTTCCTGTCCTTCTTTCTTTCATCACTGAGACAACTTTGGGGATGACATCACCGCTTCTTTCTATGAGGACATAATCTCCGATTCTAATATCTTTTCTCTTAATTTCATCTTCATTATGGAGAGTCGAACGAGTTATTGTTATTCCAGATAGTTTAACCGGTTCGAGAATTGCCACCGGCGTTAGAGCTCCTGTTCGACCTACCTGAATCTTTATATCTTTGATCTTGGTAGTAGCCTGCCGGGCAGGGAATTTGAAGGATATTGCCCATCGGGGAAATTTTGCCGTGCTTCCTAAGGCAATTCTCTGGCGAGTAGAATTGACTTTGACCACAATGCCGTCAGTGTCGTATTCAAGAGTGTCTCTCTTCTCCCGCCATTCATTCCAGAAAGAGATTACCTCACTGAGATTAGAACAAAAGCGGTTGTAAGGATTTGTTTTGAATCCCAGTTTTTTAAGCTCCATGAGGTTTTCCCATTGAGTGGGCATTTCTTCTCCATCGATGTAAATGTAATACAAAAAGGCATCAAGATTCCGCGACGCTACCTCTCGAGGGTCGAGGAGACGGAGAGTTCCCGCTGCGGCATTTCTGGGGTTTGCAAAGAGTGGTTCACCCTTTTTCTCTTTTTCTTGATTTATCTTATGGAAAGAAGGGAAGGGGAGATACACTTCGCCTCTCACTTCAACTTCTCTTTTTTCCTCGATCGTAAGGGGAATGCTTCTGATTGTTTTTACATTCGACGTCACATCATCTCCTCTAAACCCGTCTCCTCTTGTAACCGCATAGGATAGTTTCCCCTCGACATAAATTACAGAAATGCCAAGCCCGTCAATCTTCAACTCCGAAACGTATTCAATTTTTTCACCAGGAATTATTCTTTTGATTCTTTCTTCAAATTCCCTGAGTTCCTCAATGCTGTAACAATTATCAAGGCTGAGCATCGGGAAACGGTGTTCAATGCTTGCGAATCCCTCAAGAGGTTGTTCTCCCACTCTCTGGGTTGGTGAGTCGGGAGTTATGAGTTGGGGGAATTCTTTTTCTATCTCTCTGAGCTCTTTGAGAAGGAGGTCAAACTCATAATCAGAAATCTGAGGGTCATTATCCACATAATATTTTTTCTCGTGATATCTAATCTCTTTCCTTAATTTTTCCACCCTTTGTTTTGCTTGTTCAAATTTAAGAAGACTCATTTTATCTTTATCCCCTTCTTTTTTTTACATAAAGATGATATCGCAGGGAGGGAAAGAATTCAATTTGAGAAAAGATTAACCTTGTTTATTAAAACTCTCTTACAAGCGATTTAAATTCGGTTACTCTTAATAAGGCAAAGCACCCTTTTTTTAGGAATAGAAATTAATTTGGATCTGGATTGTGCCTCATGAGCAGGGATAGTTCTAAATCTCAAGAGCTAAAAAGATTCTATTTAATCCCTAGCCTTTTTTTTGTTTCTTCAATGACTTGATTGAATTTTGCAAAGGCAGCTTCCTGTTGAGCCTTGAGTTTTTCTATGGCTTTTTTCTCTTCTTCTATGCTGAAAAGGAGGGTTTGCATCTCTTTTTTCTCGGCATCTGTGAGGTCTTCCTCGTCTTTTTCTCCGAATTTTTTATTGAATGTTTCTGTAAGCTCCTCGAGCTTTTTGTTTCTTTCGGCCATTTCTTGGACAGATTCGTTGTATTTTAAATCTTTGTTGGAGGTGAAAAACAGGCTTTCTGCCAGAGACATGGCTTTTTGAGAATTCTCGGGGGAGAGGAAGCTTGCCTCAAGGAGGTAATGTATTGCTTCCTGGGAAAGTGTGGGATTGGTTTTTGCTTGTGCCGCGAGTATTATTCCGATGTTATAGGCTATGTCACCGCTTTTCTGTTTGGCATATGCCTGTTTAAAGTATTTTAGTGCTTCTTCTTTCTTTCCATTTTTGTAAAGAGTGTGGGCATATAGAGCACAGCTCCCATAGTCCTTGAGTGCCTCACATGAAATCTTAAGGGCTCTTTCAGCCTCAACATAGGATTTTGAATCATAAAGTGATTTTCCTAATTTCGCGAGTGTGTTTGCAATCTGGACATTCTTGAGCATATTATAGGAAGCGATGTAAGAACTTACTGCACTCTTGAGGTCTTTTGCTTTTTCCTGAGCTTGCCCGAGAGTTAAGTATCCGGCTCCAATTATCTTACTCCAGTCCGTTTCAGATTCTTTCCCCTTGTTTGTTTCTCCAATTTGAATCACTTGTTGAGCATATGACTTGGCTTTCTCAAGGTTTTGTCCCTGGTCACTATAGACAGCTGAAATCTGGATGAGTACCTGGCATTTTGTAAGGTCATCCAGCCCACCCAAAGCGAGGGCTTTTTCTCCATAATCTATCGTTTCTTTAGCAGTTTTCCCAGCGTAGGGTAGGAGGCAAAGGTAGGCATTAGCAAAATTTTCATAGGTAGTCCCTTTACCTGCATATTGAGCGAGATAGTCTTTGAGCATCTTTGCTTTCTGGTTGATATCAGGTGTAGACATAGCCTTTATGTATGCTTCATCGGCTGGATTATTTTGAGCATGGAGGAGGGGAAGGCTAAGGAATAAAAATGTGAAAATAGCGACACCTAATTTTTTCATCTTCAGACCTCACAAAAAATTTAGTGCATGATAAAGATTATTTTAAAAAAAGTCAATATGTTTTAATTTATTATCTTCTCAATGCGCAAAAAATTATAGCAAAAAATATGCCAAATATAAAGATGCCGGGCTCGCTCCTATGATTGGTGGCATTTTTTGGCCTAAAATCCTATTTAAAGATAGACTTTATCCCAAAGTGACGGGATAAGTAGTTGACATGAGTATAGAAGAGGGGCTACAACCTTCAAATGATATTATCCAAATCAAAGGAGGTGTAGCCCGATGGATGAACTCGAAATTAGTATCGTCCTGCGATATAGGGTACCAGAAAATGGCCTCACACTCAACGATCTTTTGAGAGGCCTGGATGAGGATAAAGATTTGCTCATGAGAGGTCTGAGTGAAGCGATCCTTAGCGCTTTGGAAGAGAAGGCCATAGCCGAGTATAAGG
>CAYSCS010000024.1:0-24510 GCA_964429695.1 uncultured Eubacteriales bacterium | reverse complement strand
CCCGATCTCCTCGGAAGTTTCAATCCTTGTTTTAATGGAAGGAACTTCCGAACATGATGCTATATTTTTGAGGGATAGCTTCATCTAGGTTTCAATCCTTGTTTTAATGGAAGGAACTTCCGAACTGAGCTCTATTTTGATTTTCATTTTATTTCTCTACAGTTTCAATCCTTGTTTTAATGGAAGGAACTTCCGAACAAAAGAAAATCGGGGTTTTCACAATAGGCAAAAAGTAGTTTCAATCCTTGTTTTAATGGAAGGAACTTCCGAACCGCATTTTGGTCGAAAGCATATGAAAATGAATAAGTTAATAAAATTACAGAAGGCTGCATTTACGTCCTGTTACAGGCAAAATTGCCCTTGATTTGGGCTCTTTTCGGCTAATTTACATAAAAGACTTCCTTCTATCTTCTTTATAATCAATCAGTTTGTCGCCAAGATACCTCCTCTTGAAATAATTCTGCAGGAAAATAAAAATAATTCAATTTTCAAGGAACAACAGGATATCTTTCCCGAGACATCCGTATCCTTGAGCGCATATAATTATGCCATAGAGTATGTTTCTCTTTTTGCTCTGCGTTTAACCTCTCCTGTCCAGAGGGCAGAATTGCTGGCGGAAGAAAGCAATTATACTCTCGATGCACCTTTATGCGATAATATGCCATTGCCCGGGCCTATACGCAGATATTTCTGTAGCAGCAATCTATGCAGCGCACCGCAAACTTAGTCTTTTTGGGATAGAAACCCGTGCAGATAATGCTTACTACTTCGCGGATGATTTGAACCCCTTCGTCAAAGTCTTTTTCTGAGAACGGAATTTCTTTCAGTCTATAATTGCTTCTGGCGTAACATACAAAACCTCGTTTGACATCACACTCATACCAATCCCGGATTAGCAGCCCATAGAGAATAGATTGAATCCTATGCGTTCGGTAGACGAACTCAGAATACTCAGCAAACTTATAATCTAACGGCGAGCGTGTGCCGTCAGCAAAACAAAGAACCTCATCTACGATGCCTCGAAGATGGTACCTGCGTGAAATCATATGGACGTTGATATACTTTCCAATACAGGCAATTTTTTTTCTCAAATAAGCTCGGTTTGCTATTTTCTTTTTTTCGTGCAATTCACGACCCATCAAAACCTTGTATCTTTGTTCCTCATGCTGTGGAATATTCAGGCAATTGAGGAAATAAGTGAAACGAGGACAATACAGATATTCAACGATCTCAGTCGGCATGAGAAGGATGCCGTCAGCTCCCGTTTCTCTAAGAGAGGCCTGCAGTTCTGGCCACTCAAATGAACTTAGCGATGATACCATCGGTTACGAGTCCTCGATCAAAAGCTTGACCTAATAGTTTAACCTTTTTGAAATCATCTTCGCAGAGAGGGAAAATATAAACAGAATCCTCATCTTTTTTTATCAAATCGCCCACCTCAAGAGCTAGCTCGTCAATCTGATTTCGGTTAAGTGTCCCAAGAAAAACACTTTTCTGAACGCGATAAAGACCGGCTGTGATACAAGCTCTTGCCACCCTGGCGCGAGTGCTAGTTTTAACGATATCATAGATAACCCACGTGATCATTGATCATGCTCCGACGCCCGGAGGTCCTCTATCATCTGGTTGGCAATTCTATGACATTCAAACTGAATCGTGTCCCGGTTTTTGATGTTTCTACCTCTGTAGCGGATGGATCTTTCAAGGGTAGCGTTGAGCGCCTTGATAAGGAAGGCTTTCCCTTCCTTGTTGAGCGTCATTCCTTTGGGGACCCTATCAAAATAATCTTTCTTTATTTGGCGCTGGCTAAATAGATAGAATACGGTCCTGTCTACGAGTATTCGAAACATTTCGATCAAATCAAAAACAAGGGATTTCTTGTTGTAGTTGTCTGTATGATGAAACCCTACATAGGGATCCAGACCGGCAATTATGCATGCCTTCTCAACCAGGGAATAAAGAACACCGTATCCGTAGTTGAGCAGGCAATTGAACTCATCTTCTGCGTACTGGCGGCTTCTGCCCTCAAACTTAAAGCGTTGTGGTATCAGATAGCTTAATGCTTCAAAATAAGCCCGTCCACCTGAACCCTCATAGCCCATGATTGACTTCCTTTTCTCATCAAGAGTTCCATCCAAGTTCTGCAATTTCCCGTTTATCTCCTGGAGAGACCTTATCCATTCGGTTATGCGATGGGCTTTCTCAGGTCTTGTGTTTCTTAGCTGTGAAAGAAATTCGATTTGATTCTCGAACTTCCGGACGATCCAATCCCTGGCGAGGGCCAAACCGCGATTGTCGTTGGCGTACTCAAGCTGTCGGCGTCGGATAAGAGTCGTGCTCCCGAGTTTGGACTGCCAAATGCGTCCGTAAGGATTGCCGTATTCATCCAGAAAAACGATGTCAATATTATTGTCCATGGCGAGTTTGATGGCGTCTGTCGAGAGAAATGCGGAAGTTGTTATCATTATCGATCGGACTTTCCTTGCCGAAACTTCAAAGACACGGTTCTCGTTCTTGACAAGAAAACACTTCTCTCTCTTTCGAAGATAACAACCGAAAGTATTAAGTACTAGCTGCATTCTAGTATTGCCGCGCCATAACTCTCATTTGAAATTTTTGAAGAGTAAGCCCAAGAGAACCCTCACCTTGCATTTTTTAACTCTTTTTCGTACAAGCGCTTAATCGTACCATAGCCTCTTGATACCGACTTCCCTATGCCCCAATAATCAGGAATTTCGAAGTTGACTGAAAAGGTGCCGAGAAAACCCAGCACGGGAGTCCCCTTAAAATAGGTCCTGATCTCCTTAGCGCTATTAATATCTGCCTTGACTTGAGCTGACACTGTATATCCGAGATTCTTTGACATTGAAATGAGATTTCCAATAATAATGCTCTCAAGTAATTTTTTTCTTTTCAGCCATGATCCGCTTTTCATATATTTTTCATAGTTCTTATGATTGAGGGCCAGCCAAGGAGTTAGAAAATAATAGGATTGCTGGTCTAATGATAGACCAAAAAAAGATTTATAACTCTCTAACGATTTGCTTAGAATGCAATGCCATCGGCCATCCAGATTTATATATTTTAAATCGTCAAAAATCTTTTTGACAATATCTAATCCTTCGTTAAAACCTATCAGCACACATGATCCATCGATGACCTTGTATTGAACACGGGGATAGCGATAAATTAAGCTGCCATTCTCTTTATGATGGTGAACATGTGGATTATCCCAAAATACACTGCCAAGGTAGCCCCTTATTTTTTCAGCATCGCTTTCGTTTATATCAGATTCAATATTAAGAGAAAGTTTTAATATGTTTATTTCCATTTATCACCATATAACCTCTGAGCTTGTATCCCTTATTATAAATCCAGTTTCACTATCATAATAATCTTTCAAAATAGCGTGTTCAACATAACCAATTTCTCCAAACATTTGTGGAATATTTTTTATATTGGAAGGAATTGAAATAACATATTGATAGAATTCAGCCTTGAGAGAATCAAATATATTTTTCTTTTCAACCAAATCTTTCACGTCTCTTAAAGCAAGATACTGTTGCCAGATCAGTTTCGCTTCTTCATCCAGTTCAATAAAGACATCCCTTTTGGGATAGTCTTCTTCTATGAGCTTAAAATCTGTTATTGATGCTCTATCGTCCTCGTTATCATATCTGAGTTTTGTTATTGCTTCTAAAATTCCTCTTGAGGTCTGCTGCGTCTTCTTCTTTTTAGTTTCAATATAATACCCATCAATAAGAGGTAATAACTCGCTCTCTTTTATTTCTTTCCTGTCGCGTAATATTTTTTGTGTAATATCTATCAAAACAGGGTCATAAATGTATGAGGAATAAGGTCGCCTGTTATGATCTTCCAGAAATATGATATAACCCTCTCCCTTCTTTTTCCCATTTCTGTTACACCTTCCGATTGCTTGAATGATAGAATCCAATGGGGCCATATCCCTTATTACAACATCAAAATCTATATCAACACCTGCTTCAACAAGTTGCGTGGCGACCACGATTCTGTATTTTTTCTCACTTATTCCTCTTATCCTTTCGAGTCGCTCTTTGGGTGTTATATGAGTTGAAAGGTAGGTAGTTGAAAATCCTTTTTTCTTGATTAAACTGTAGAGAGTCCTTGCGGATGCTATAGTGTTGAGAATAAATAGATATGTTCTTGAATCATCCAAATTAAAAAAATCACTGAGGTCGTTTATTTTCATCGGTTTATCTAATAAAGGCTTTATGGAAAACCTATTTAATATATTGAAGTAGTAGTTTCTGTTCAATAGGCCAATAATATTTTCTCTTTCAAATATCAGAGGTTCTGTCGCAGTTACAAATATGATGTAGCTATTCAACATTTTAGAAACAGCTGCAAGGATAGTCCTTAAGAGCAACCAATATTTGACAGGAATAGATTGAACTTCATCAAGCATGATAATAGAATTGGCGAGTCTATGAAATTTTCTAATGCTCCTCTTTTTATTAGAGATCAGAGTATGGAAAAGCTGAACAAAGGTAGTTACTATAATTTCAGAATTCCAACCTTCAATGAGAATCTTTGCTTCATCAGGTTCAAATTCATTGTCCTCCTTTTTATAAAAGATTTCAGAAAGATGATGATGCTTCAATAGAATGCTTGTGTTGGGCTCAATATGGTTTGCCTTTATAACCAACTCAAATATTTCTGAATTCTGGTCAATAATGCTCAAAAAAGGTAGAGCATAGATAATACGATTATTTAAGCCAATCTTTTCTCGCAGCTTTAAGGCAAAAGATAAAGATGTCAGGGTCTTGCCAAGCCCTGTGGGAAGATTTATAGAGTAAATCTTTTCACCGGGGTTTATGTTGCTATGTGCAATCTCTATATAAGCCTTTTCTCTTAAATAATTGATAGGAGAGTCTGCAAAAGTATTTTTTGCCTTATAGTTATCTACAAGATTGCCCGAGATAGACTCCCTTCTCTCGAACACGGAAATATCCTTTATAACCACATTGCTTTTGTCTGCGTCAAGAAGGAGCGAGTAAAGCAGGTTTAAAGTTATAAAATTAAAGACACCATTGTTTAATCCTCTTATATGCTTTTTTATAGATTTCAACTCTTTGCCGAAATTATCAACCCAGCTTTTAATAATATCTTTGCTCAAACGCATCGGAACATCAGCGTCGTGAAGCCGTTGAGCAAGAATTGAAAATTTGTTGCCATCTATGTTTTCAACTTGACTGTGTAAAATTCTTACATATTTAGTGTCCCATGTAACTTCATCAGATATATCTATAAGATTCCCATGATGTCGCCGCACAGTGAGAAAGGCAAAAAACGGTAAAAACTTATTTTCTGTTGTTAGCTCTCTGCACAAATAATAAGCGCATACCGCCGACAAGAGACTATGTTTTGTTTGTGGTAAATTTTTGAGCCTTACCTTCTCTTTTTCATCAGAGAAGAGGTATTTCTGAAAATAGTCTGTTGCCTTTCCAATATCGTGTGATAGAGCTATCAACTTGCACACATCGTTTAATTGTTTTTTTATTTCTATAGGTTTTTCAGAAAGAAAAAGCTCTGAGCATTTTGCAACCCCTATCAGATGATCTTCTAATAATCTCTCTGGGTGTGAATAAAGATTAGAAGAAGACAATATTTTCTCCATTTTCAAGTTTGAAGTAAGTTTTTACCCTTGTCTTTATAGTCTTTCCATCAGGCTCAAATATGACATCATCGTATCTTTCAACAACTCTATCCTGATTCATTACAATAGGCATTTTCTCTTTGAAATACTTTTTGCCCGTCTCAATCTCAAGCCCGTCCTCAATTAGATCATCCATCGTAACAGGAGTGGATAATTCTATAATTTCGCCGTCCGTTATCTTATTGCATCTATACAGTCCAACATATGTGAAGTCAGCAAGGAGTTCGCTCAAACCGAGAGAAACTGTGTAAATTGATTGGTGTTTTTCAATATTTTCTGCAAGCCTCTCAAAGACCATTTTATCTTCATGACTTATATAGATTCTGAAACGAGGATCTTTAAGAAATTCTGTCCTTATCTGTGTGCGAGGTGCAAGATTTTTATCACTCATAGGAAGTTTTAAATTTGTCCCTTTTGTCTCCGAAAGATTGATTCCGATCCTCACTTTTTTTACTGGACTTAATATTTGCAAGGCTAAGCTACACTTATCATGTCCGAATAACCTTAAATATTCGTTTGTATTTTTATCCGTCCCATACATAGCCCCAATGATTCCCGCGATTGCCGGTGGCGGAGGGAAAGAAAAAGTGAGGGGCGATGACGTGGTGTAGAACTTACGGAAATGCCCGAAGTCTCCCCATATGTCAAAGACCAAAACTTCCATAGAGATTCCCTAAATTAAAAGATAAGGTCTTCAACATTTAATTCGCTCAGAACATCTTTAATGGCAACATCCTTCCCGTCTTTTATAAAGGCAATCCTTTCGTCCGTTTTAATTCTTATTTTTTCAATTTTTTCCTTGTGGTCATTCAGTGCTTTAACAAGATTGGTAATGTCTATTTTGACTTCTGAAATATCGCGGATAGATTCACTATTTTTATCGGTCTGTAAAGATATATGTCTATCTAACTCACCGATATAAAAGTTTCCATCTTTATAGATTACATGCATAAGGAGCCTCGGCATCTGCCCGAATTTAGAGCCAGATATAAGGTTTTTTGTGCCATTCCACATACCCTCAAGCATTAATGAAATGTCTTCTTCGGTTAGTTGAATGCCCTGCTGTTGAGCAGCGTTTTCATTGACTACACCATAAAAGGCAATCAGCGAGTACGGAAGAATATATCTTTCAGTGAAGGTTCCTTGTTTTCGATCTGCGCCTGATGGCATTACAGTTGTACCTTTTATATAAGTAAGGTCAACTTTATGTAACGATCTGCCATATTTAAATTGAACAGGTCCAGTTAAAGTCATGGTTTTATCTTCAACAGCAGTGGTCGCTCCAAATAATCTTATGTCAATACATTTCTCCATAACTTCTATAGGATTATTTTTGAAATCTTTTAGCCTTTCTTCCTTTGTCTTCAAGTTGCCATTATTATCACGAATCTCTAAGACAAAAATATCTTTCTTCTTATAGTCATTGAGATAATCTCTTACCGTTCTCTTTAGCCTCACATCAGTAACAATATTCACCCCTGTTTCTTCATCAATCCTCGGCTTGTTTTCATCTACAGGGTCACCATTAGGATTGGCATCTGTTACATCATAAAGAAACAATATTTCTGAACGGTTCTTTACTAATTCTGACATGGTTTATTCCTCCTTTTTAATTTTTGAATATGCTATATCTGCAACATTATCTGATAAATTCATTCCACAGGCGAAATAAAAGTTTATCTCATCAACTGACATTTTCCAGTTGTCACCTGCCTCAAGAAGATATTTTGACGCCTCGGAGGCGATCAGCCTCTTACCTCTGTCAAAGGAATCATACTCTTCAAGTTTATTTTGCACTTCTGGCAAAAGTGCTTTGATATCTCTTTCATCCATCTTTAAGCCTTTAAGTTTTTTCATAAAGGGTTTGGCTTTCCTATCAGCCCACTGCTTATAGAGAAGCAACTGAGTTAATACTCCTAATAGAAAGATGCCCCGTTTGGCAGGATTGCTAAATGATTTTCCAAATCGGTCAAAAATACTACTAAACATATTTTCCTCCATATGTTCCGCCTCCCTAAAGGATATCAGATCAAGGTTTTCAAAAAATATTGTATCCATCATTGCGTCTTTCACTCTAAAGCTAAAATATCCATCGTTTATGAACTCTTTCCTGATGATTGCCATGTAAAACTTCATGAGAAACGATAAATCAAGTTTCCTCCCTTTAAAAACGCTATCAACTATCTGAAGGAAGTATTTATTTAGGTCGCTTGTTTTTTTATTTTCATCTGATTTGAAAAAAAATGTCCTTATCGAGCCAAAAGTAAACCCTCTATCAGAATCGTTGTCGAAAATTTTATCAACATAATCTTTAGCATCAAAGATTCTTCTAATCCTTGAAGGAAAGACGTCTTCTATTAACAATAAAATCCTTTCAGCGCTCTGCTGTCTCTGTAAAAATAAAAAATTAAGGGTAAGAATATCTTTCTCCTCTGAAAGATATTCAAGGATTTCATTTTCATCATCTGTAATCCTCTTTTTTCTTCTTTCTTTTAAGCTAATTTTTTTAGAAGTATCCGAAAGAATATTAATAATTTTTTCTAAGACATCCTTATTTCCTATAAGCAATCGCGGTATCAAATAGTAACTGAGTCCGTATACGAAATTAAATCGAAGATTGTTTTCAAGAAATTTTTTACCGTTCTCCAGCAATGTTTTGCATTCCAGACAAACAGGATAGTTTTTCCATGCATCAACCTCCCGAAAGCCACCTGTAATAAATCCGGGCTTATCAATGGTATAAAACCTGAAAACATCAGTCTTTCCAGACACTTCTTTATCTGGCAGACCACAGATAGAGCAGACTCCTGTGCCGGCAGATTTCTTTCTCTTCGTCTCGGCGAACCAGTCAGCCGCTTCCCTAAAGGCATTATACTCACCTAAATATTTTCCATCTAATTTTATGGTAAGGAATCTACGTGTCCTCTTCTGGAAACATTTAATCTCATTTGTAATATCAGCAATAATGGTGTCTTTGCTATCAACAAGGGCTTTGAAAGCTCCGTCTATTAACGGCGTATAAGCTTTTAAAGCATCATCTTTTATATCCTTACACTGTTTTATCCATCCATAAATTTTTTTATATGTTTTTTGTGGTTCAGTTAACGGACAGAAAGGAGATGGGGCATTTCCCTTTGAAGAGCCCTCTTTAAACAGATATTTTTTTATTTTTTCAGAACCAAAGTCTTCAATCTCTGTGCCTGAATATGTGTATTTGTCAGTCTTAGTATTAAGAAGAATCAGCAAAACCTTTTGGTCCATAGTTCTTTCGGCGCTCCCAGGCTTATGGAGAGTCAATCTACCAATGTCTTTAATTGCAGAAAGCATATTGTCTTCCTATACCTCCACCTCTCGTAGTTTAGTTTCTACACCTTCCCTGTTTCCATTCTTGGAGCGCCTCATCATAATGACTTCAAACCTCTCTCGCCTTCTTCGAAATGGTTGTAAAATAACCATCAAGACTCTCTTTTTTCCGGTCATCTCTTACGTATTCAACTGTCGCCCTCTCCAAATCACAGACCACAGTAACGTAGTCGTGTTCCCGGCCAGCCGTCTTCTCATCCACCTCAATCTGTTTCGGTGGCTGCTTCTTCTTCGCCTTCAGCCCTCGCTCCACCGCTTGCTCCATGATGGGCCAAGCCTCATCCCAGCTAATCCGCAGAATACCCGAGGCACTCAGGATATCACAAGCCCTCATGACATCAATCGCTAGACGTTCAAAAAGCGCTGTAAACCGCGACCTCTCCTCCGCCCAAGCCACTCGCACTTGCTTTACCCCGTGCACCGGACATCTGACCCGAGGAACTCTCGCGTGGAGAAACGTCTTAAACTGGCATGTGTCCGAATCTCTCCACACCCGCTCAAGAGGATTATCGTAGATAGACAGCATCTCATCACACTCAGGGCAAGGCCATCGCACACCCTCTATGAACCGCCCAGACGTCGATTCGTTGATGAAGAACATCGAGTTTCCCTCTTTCCACATCCCAAGGTTCCTCAAGACCTAAAACATACCGATAAAGCTCTGTATCTTGGTTGAATCATTCGTCTTTCCTATCATCTCCTACATTAGAACATCGTTTAATATCACCCGCTGGCTTATCCTGCACTATTGATAGTCTATTTATAAATATTGCACATCCTCCTAATTTCTTTTTTAATCTCGGTCCTCAACTCCTTGGGCGCCAGGACCTCGACGGAAGCTCCGTGCTTCAGGATTTCTCTTTTGATTTCGCGGAGGTCCGCTACCGGAAATTGCAGGAAAATGCTGCCGTCTTCATTCGTTCGTACTTCCTGGCCGCTGAACCAAACCTGTTCCGAAATCCAGTCCGATACCTCGGGCATGAACCTTAGATTGACTTCAACTGATTTCTTGCCCGTCATTACTCCAAAATTCCTTCTAATATAATCTCTTATTGGTGGCAACGCTCCCGGCAGGTCAATGGGCTCCGACAGGATCTCAATGCTCCGGATGCGGGAAAGGGCAAAGTCCCTGAGATCGTTTTTCAGGGCGCAGAAAGCGATTAAATGCCAGCTCCCCATATAGCACAAAAGATGAAGCGGCTGAACCATCCTTTCGGTTATCTCATGCTTATGAGGCGTATAGTACGAAATCTTGAGAGAAGCATTTCGGAGAAGAGCTCCAACGACTTCGCGAAATGTCATCTCTTCCACTCGATAGTATTCGACGTTTTTCACTGAGACCTTTTCTCGGATATCTTCGAGTGTCAGTGCTGAATTCAGGAACCGGAACGTTAGGAATTTCTCAAGAAGCTCATAGAGCGATTTTTTTAGCTTCAGGTCGGGCAGCGTAGAGGCAAGTCTTAAAGCCAGACACAGGGCCATGAGTTCATCTTCTTTAAACCAAACGGGAGGAAGCTCGTACCCGACATCTTCCAACTCGTAGCCTTTCTTCTCGGGGATATAGGCGAGAGGCATCCCTAATCTATCGCGCATGAATTCGATGTCCCGCTGGGCCTGTTTCACGGAGATTTCAAATCTCTCCGCCAGCTTTCTGGCATTGGGAGAGCGGGCGGCCTTCACCTGGCCGTGAAACCAGTAATATCTTTCGTAAGCAAGTTTTTTACCCATCTCAACAAGACATTGGGTACTATATCCCCTTAAATTTTAACCCCGGCTGCCATCGGGTTGGCTATGGATTCACCGATCACCATCCCTTTTTCTCGACAGGAGAAATTCATTATATATCTTCGCAGCGTTCGCTTGTCAAGAAAAAAAATACTCCTTTGTGCTCGGTTTACCGAGGCTGCTGCTGTTCCAGGACCACATCTATGCTAGTTTGGTCGAGGCTGTACCATGCGCCTGTAGCGGCGTCGACAATGACGGGAACGAGGCCTGCTAAAACGTCAAGAATTATCCATCCGGCTCCGACGTGATTGGAGATGGTGTACGTTTTTGGTTTGTAGCCTTCGGCCCGAAATTCAATTGTGTAAGTTTTTTTGGATTCTAGCTTGAGCGTAAGCGGAGTTTCTCCCATATCGACGTTATTTACGATGACACGGGCCCTCTGAGGATCACTGTTAAAATGGACTTCCTGGGTTGTGCCCTTGAATAGTGTCGCGCATCCCACGAAATGAAGAGAAACCGCGAGCGTAACAAAAGCCTTCCATCTCATCTTTTCCTCACTTTAATTAACCTCTCACTCGGCGGGCTTTCAGAAGCCCCATTTACGATTGTACGACTAGCACTCCCCCAAAAGATGTCCTATATTAAGCCTACGAGGTTAACCCTCTCCTTTGTTCTCAGCGCGGCGGCAGGATGAAGATCATCGTCTTCCTTATCGACTCTGCCGTGGTGGACAGGATCATCAATTACCTCAAGCTGACATTCGTCGCAGAGAAACCACCCCCACCACACCTCGCTTATCAGGAGGTTTTAATGACCACCGAGACCGGCGCTAAATATTTTTTATGACCGCTACTTTTCTTGGGAGGAAAAGCCTGGGCGATTTCAGACGCTTTTGAACGTTGCTGTGGCTTTTCGGCGTGCCATTGAAATTTTCAACTGCACTTGACATATCTTAGATCCCAGATTTATAAATTACTTCTATGATGCAAGATGGGGAGATGGAAACGGGTTTTCTCATCTGAGAGCATCCCTTCTCGGGCCCTCCCTGACTGTGCCTTTTCAAAACGGAGAACTCAAATTGGGAGCCTGGCAGCAGATTGTTCTCGTCGATTTTGATAATCGCCCTCGCTCGAGACAAATTCTTCTCCAGTTTATGGGGGAGTGAGCAAAGAGAAGAAATTGAGGAAGTTGATTTAAGCCAAAGAATTCAATTTTTGTCTTAAATATATGCTACATAGCCGGGGGAGGACTCTGCATCAAGAACATCTTTTCCTTACTCTAGATTGGGTTTGATATAAAGATTTTTTATGATTATACTTAGCAAGAAGAGTTAGGAGAAGGCTTAGATGTCAGAACTTAAAGAGAAGCTTAAGCTCCTAAAAAAAGAAAGGGAAGCGCGCTCGAAATCTCGTCTGATAAAGGATGCTTGGGAGGAGATAGGAAAAGAAGAAACTCTTTCCACGAGGGAGAAGCTTGAACGTCTCATCCATCTCACGCGAGAGGAGAAACCTGAGAAACCAAGGGTTCCCCTCTTTGAGAGGCTAAAAAGAGAGCCGCTTCAGCTCTTCGAAAACTCCTATCCTCTGAGCCTCCGCTATGGAAGAATTCTTCTCTCTTCGGGTCTTGAAGTAGATGGAGAGACTCTTTATTACCTGAGTAAAGAAGAGGCCTTTAAACAGCTTGACCTCTCAACCTCTCTCTTCCTCGACCTTGAAACAACCGGGCTTTCAGGGGGAACAGGAGTGGTTGCCTTTCTAATTGGCCTCGGTTATTACAGGGAAGATCGCTTCTGGATTGTTCAATATTTCTTGGGAGATCTGGCTGAGGAAGAAAGAATGATTGGCGAGCTTGCTCGGTTTCTGGGTGAGATGGATTTCAAGTCTGTGGTGAGCTTCAACGGCAAAGGCTTTGACATGCCTCTTCTCGAGACTCGATTCATCCTCCACCATAAACCTTTTCCCCTGGCTGGGATTCCACATCTGGACTTTCTTTATCCTGCCCGTTGCCTCTGGAGCCACAAGCATGAAAGCTGCAGGCTCTACCATCTTGCCCGCGAAGTGGTTCATGCAGACCGCTCAGAGGATATTTCTTCTGCAGAAGTTCCCTGGAGATATTTTCAGTACCTTGAGAGCGGAAATTTTGAGTACATAGAACCCGTGCTCTACCATAATAAGGAAGACATCTTTTCCCTTCTGGGTGCGGTAGTGGTAGGGGCAACGATAATCTCCAGGGGAAGAGGAGGGGAGATTGCCGACTCGATGGACCTTTTTGGGGCGGCGAGGCTTCTCGAAAAGATGGGAAATTTTGAGAAGAGCGCGCGCTTTTTCCAGGAGGCAATTGATGGAAAACTCTCTTCTGATGCCGCTCTTTGTGCCAAGAGGAAGCTTTCTTATTACTTCAAAAAATCTCAGGAGTGGGAGAGGGCGGTAAGCCTCTGGAAGGAGATAGCTTCTTCGGAAAAAGTCTCGATGAATCATCTCTATTCACTCCGCGAAATCGCCATGTACCTGGAGCATAGGCTAAAGGAATATGAGAAGGCGAGGGAAGTGGCAGAAGAGGGTTTTCTGATTTCGAGAGGGTTGTCAGTGTTTTATGAGAAAGATTTCTCCCATCGTCTCGAGCGGCTGAACCATAAGATAAAAAAGTTGAAAGAAAAGAGAACTTAACTTTGCCCTCTTCTTAAAAGAAGAGTCTTATCGCTAGTAAGATTATCGCCACAAAGAAGAGGTTACGAATCCAGACATCTCCCTTTGAAAGGGCGATTTTAGCCCCAGAATAGGCTCCCAGAGACACGCTGAGAGCCATCGGCCACCCCACCCTAAAATCTATCAAATTTTGAAGTAAGAAGAGCACACAGGCACTGAGAGAAGAAAAAACATTCAGTGTTTTGGTGAGGAAGGCAGCTTGAAGAAAATTAAAGTTAGCAATGAGGATTAAGATATAGGTTAGAACAGTTACATAGCCACCACTGAAAAAACCTCCATACGCCCCTAAGGCGAAAACGAGGAGAGAGGTGAGTGTAATTTTTTCGAAGGTGAGACCTTTTTCCTGGCTCTCGACCCCCATTCTTCTCTTAATGAAAAGAGAAAAGGACATTAAGACTACCGTAGTGGCAATCACAATCTTGAGGACATCCTTGTTGATTGAGATTATGAAATAGGCACCAATAACGGAGCCAGCAATTGTCAAAATAGAAAAAAAGAAAAGAAGTTTGAGAGAGATTTCTTTTCTCATTCTCCAGAAACCACCTGCACCACCTGCGCTGAGGAAGATCAGGGCAAACATGTTGGTTGCTACAGCCTCTTTGGGACTCATGCCAAGGGAAATGAGGAGAGGCACGGTGATAAGAGATGTTCCCCCTACAGAAGTGCTAAAGATACTCACCAGGAAGGAGACGATACAGGCAACAAAAATTTCTAGTGAACTAATCACAGTTTCTCTAAAAAACTTTAAAAAGATTATATGATATCAAAGAATAAAAATTTTTGATAAGTTCAAGGTTGGTAGAATCCTTTCCTCTTAGCCATTCCGAAGGTTTAAAGACTTTGCTCTGGTTCTGGGATGAACTCTTCTTGAGAAAGGAAGATTTAAATTAAGCTAAACTGTTATTTATAGGTTTAATTGGTTCCTCAAATTTTATGGAGAAGGGTAAGCATCCTTATTTCCATGACGACTCTAATATTAAACCTTTGAGATAAATTTAATTAAAGGAATAAATTTTTTATTTTTGGCGTGTGGATAATAAGATTTACTTGATAAATACGTCAAGGAATGATTAAGCGCTTCTTAAAATTAGTTGTAAAACTCATAGAGGAAAGAAGGAAAAGAAATAAATATCTTCTTTTAATTTTTTTTAATTTTGAGGCTAAGTATAAGAGGAGGACAAAGGAATCTGTCTTTCATTCCTCAGCTGTTTATATCGTAGCTCTTACTCCCAGGGTTTCCTCAAGGATATCTTTCAATAACTCGTGGGATCCTCAACATTTTTATCACCTCCTCCGGAGATAAACCAAAGATATAATTTTTTTGTGGATTTATTCGAAAAAAGGCTCAAGTCGCTCATTTCTTACTTCCTTGCGAGTTTGCAGTGGGTCGAGCTAAGTGGTGTCCCTTGTGGAGACATCTGGAGCAAACAAAGGACATTTAGGAGGGAAAGATTATTTGAATTTCTCTCTTGATATTTGGCATAAAGATTGCTATAAATAATCATAGGGAGAAAGAAAATGAAAAAGATTGTTTATCTTGTGCTTCTCGTTTTTCTCTTCATGAGTTGCACCACCATAGACGAAAGATTCACAGGGAAAAGAATAAGAACCGAGCCCGAAGGATATTATGAAGAAGAAAGTGATTATTATGATTATGAGGATTATAGATATCATCTTCCCTACCATTACTCGCCATTTTACTGGATAGGGTTTTACTTTTGGGACCCATTTTTCTTTTACGACCCTTACTATTCCTATCGATTATATAGCTTTTATTATGGGTATTGGCCTTATTACTGGGCTCCCTATTACTGGAGTCGTTATTGGGGATATCGTTATGGAAGACCCGTCATTACCAAGGAGATGCTTAAAAAGAGAGAGCATGCCTCAATCTCAGGGAGAAATATAAGAAGGACTACGGGAAGCTCGGCAACCTCAACTAAGATTAAGAATAAAAGTGGCTCCTCTCGTTCAATACCCAAATCGATATTTTCCTCACCTTCCAAGGGTTCATCTTCGAGAAGTGGAAGCTCAACTGGAACAATCAAGAAGAGAAAATAAATTCCTCAAAACCAAGTAACAATTTATTTTACTCTTACTGGAAAAGGAGGTCTTTCTGGCTTTCGAGGGGGATTTTCTTCGAGTTCTTCAAGGATATGGGAGATTGCCTTTTCGAGTTGGGGGTCCTTTCCAGCAATAACTTCAGCTGGCGACTGCTCGACCTCTATATCAGGAGGAACTCCTTCATTTTCAACCACCCAGCCCTCTTCTGTCCAGATGGCTAAGTTGGGAGCAGTTACGTACCCTCCGTCCATGAGCACAGGGAATCCGAGGGTTCCCACAAGTCCTCCCCAAGTCCTTTTTCCGATAAGTTTTCCCAGTCCGAGTTTGCGAAACATCCAGGGCAGGAGGTCCCCTCCAGAGCCAGCTAGCTCATTGATGAGCATCACCTTTGGTCCCTGGATTGAGGCTGCGGGTGTCTTAAGTTCTGCTCCGTAACGCATGTGCCAGTAGCAGATGAGGGGGCGCCTGAGGATATCGATATAATAATCAGCCACCTGACCCCCACCATTGAAACGCTCATCGACGATGATGGCTTCTTTGTCCACCTGGGGGAAAAAGTAGCGCTTGAAGTAGGTATGTCCAAGGGTTGTGGTGTTAGGAACATAGACATAGGCAACGCGCCCGTTGGTAGCTTGATGAACTTTCCTCAGGTTACTCTCCACCCAGTCGCGATTACGGAGTGAGTTTTCATCTTTAAGGGGGACAACTGTGACAGTTCGTGAACCACTTCCATCTGGGTTTGGGCCTACGGTGATTTCAATCATTTTTTCAGCCGTGTTCTCAAAGAGACTGAAAAGGTTAGTGGGTGGGCGGAGTTCCTTGCCGCGCACGGCAAGCAGATACTCTCCCTCTCTGACATTCACGCCAGGCTCCGTGAGAGGAGAACGGAGCTCGGGATTCCAGTTTAGACCTCCGTAGACCTTTTTAAACCTGTAGCGTCCTTTTTCGATGACGTAGTCAGCACCAAGCAATCCTCCTGGAATCCACTTCTCAGGTTCCATGAGGGTATCGCCTCCTCCGACTCGATGATGCCCAACTGCAAGCTCAGAACACATCCACATTATCACCCGGTTAAGGTCACTTCGGCAGGCAAGATGAGGAAGGAAGACGCTGTATTTCTCACGCATTTTCTTCCAGTCTGCACCATGCATGTTGGGGGCATAGAAATAATCTCGGTTTATTCTCCAGGCTTCGCGAAACATCTGCTCCCATTCAGAGAGGGGATCGATACGCACTTCCAGGGAATCGACGGCGATTTTTCCATCTCCAGGCTTGGCTTTTTCTGAAGCTGCAACAATACCCCAGGTCTCTCCTGAAACATACAATATCTTCTTTTTATCTTCAGAGAGGATAAAGCCGTTCACTCCTTCCAACAACACCTCGTCCTTGCGCTTTTCCAGGTTAAACTTGTGGAGCTTGGTTTCCTTTGCCCTTGTATCTCGGCTTCCTGGAGGAGCTTCTAGGTAGAAGATTTCACCCTCATTTCCAGCTTGAAGGCTATGATAGTTGCCTTCGGGAAGGGGAAGGCATAGAATCCTGAGATTTATATCTTCAAAGTCGATGGAGACGCGCAGGGGTGTTATGGGCTTTTCCTTTTCTGGTTTTTCCTTTTCCTTTGTTTCCTTTTTTTCTTCTGCTTTTTCCTCATCGCTTTCCTTCGCCAGAGGAGAAGGGATGTCCTTGCGCAGCACTGCCAGCCAGATGGAACGGGTCATCTCCATATCTGCATTGGACATGTCAAACCATTGCTTGACGGGACCAGCATTTGTGGAGGAGAAAAAGTAAAGGTATTTTCCGCTCTCATCAAAGACAGGCTCAGCCACATCGCTCATCCCATCGGTGAGTGGATAGGATTTATCCTCATCCAGAGAATAGAGATAGACTTTTTGAATATAAGCGGCTGTATTCAGGGTGTAAGCAATCCAGCGTGAATCAGGTGACCAGACACTGTGAATCGTTTTGATGCGCAGAGGACCGTAGAGATATTCTGAGGCTATTTTTTTCACTTTACCGCTTTTAAGGTCTATCCAGTAGAGACTCCAGGAATTATCGGCAAAGGAGATTTTCTGGCTATCAGGAGACCACACTGGTGTATCGTAGAATCCAGCGCCTGCGATCTTGAATTTCCTCACCTCACCCTTGCCATCTTGCGGGGCTACATGGAGCTCGTATTCTCCCGACTCATCCGAAAAGTAGGCAATTGAGCTTCCATCTGGAGACCAGATAGGAGAACGCTCATGAACCCCTACTGTCTGGGTTATGTTGCGAGGGTCGCCTTTCTTTTCCGGCAAAGTTATAATTTCCCCGCGAAATTCAAACACAGCCCTTGCTCCCGAAGGGGAGAGGGAGGCGTTTCTTATATATTTGGTTCCTTTCACATAGCGTGGCCTTAGGTCCTGAAGGTCAGCCGCCACTCCGATAATCACTCTTTCGCTCTGTGCTTTCTCAAGGTCGTAGAGGTGAATATAACCGGCCTGTTCATAGACTATCTTTCCTCCTCCACCTGAGGCATTCACCACTGGAAAATCTTGATGAAAGGTGAGCTGCTCTATTTCTTTTGACCCTGGATCAAAGCTGAACAGGTTGAATTCACCGTTTCGATCTGAGCGGAAATAAATCTTATCCCCTATCCACATGGGGTCTGTGTCATTGCATCTACCTTCAGGCTGGGGAATTTTTTCTACAGAATGGTCCGAGAAGTTATAAACCCAAAGAGTGGAGACTGTTCCTCCGCGGTAATTTTTCCACTGGTGAAAGGCTTCCCCAAGTGGGGTGTAGACCAGTCTCCTTCCATCTGGAGAATAACAACCCTTAAAAGCCTGGGGCAGGGGCAATGCTTCAGGAAATCCTCCTTCTACAGGCACTGTGAAAAGCTGGAATATCCCCCTGGCATAGGCGAAGCGCGGGGAGGCAAAAAACACCGCTTTCCCATCCGGAGTAAACCCGCGGACAATATCCGCCTCTGGATGCCAGGTCAGCCTTCTTGGGATACCTCCTTCTACAGGAACCACATAAACATCTGTGTTTCCTTCATACTGGGCACTGAAAGCAATGAGCTTCCCGTCTGGAGAAAAGGCAGGGTCTGACTCAATACCTTCATCAGAAGTTAGACGCCTGACACCGCTTCCGTCGAGATTGGCTACCCAGAGGTCACCAGCGTAGACAAAGGCGATGTGAGTGCGACTTGCTGCTGGCTGAGCGAGAAGCCTTGTCTCTTTAATATCTACTCCAGCAAGGAAACTTGAAGCGATCAGAATAAAGATAAAAAAGATCGCAGTGAAAAAATGAGTCTTTTTCATTTATTCCTCCTTCAAAAAATTGTATTTTTAATTTTTTTCTCACCCTCATGAATTATTATCATATTTAACTACCAATATAAATGATAATTATTAAAAACTTCTTTTAAGCTAAGGGAAACAAATTAAGAAACCTTGCCAAAAATGATTCGTAGAAGCTGCAGGGAAGAGTAAGTTTATTGAGTAGGAGTTATTTTCTTTGAGAGGCTAAAGGCTTAATAATTTAATCGCGGCTTTGAGATTATTTAAAATTTTTAACCTATAGATAACTAATTGATATACCTATTATAGCTTCTTTTGGCGGGTTAAAATTTTTAATTTTTTATTTCCTCTCTATTTTACCAGTTCCCTTTGGGAATAGAGGTAAATTTTTATTCAGGAGAAAAAATGAGTCTCTTGGTTTCCTCTGCTCCAACACCAAATTGCTGGTATAACTTAAACCTCTCCTATAAAGTCCCCTTTAACTGGACGCACCCTCTTAACCTAAAATAATTCTGGAGCTTGAGCGATTGAGTTTTATTTTCATCCAAGGGGAAAAAAGCAATGAAGAGGAAAAAAATGAGGAAACTTTCTAATATTTTAGTCACAGGTTTATTCATTTTACCCTTGATGACGCAAGGAGCCTGGATAACTAAACGCTTGACCTAGACTCTAGTGACTCAGGTTTTCCCGATATAGCCGTAAACTCCAATTACCTCCACGTGGTCTGGTGTGATGCGACTCCTGGAAACAGCAAGATCTACTCCTCAAAGAGCACAGATTGAGGTACATCCTAGAAAAAAGAATCTGATCGGAACCTCTGGCTCTTAAAAGAAACTAGTACAGCCTTAGATTACATTAACCATTTTCATTTGGTCTAATGTGATATGACTCCTGGAAGCGAGATCTACTATGCTAAAGAAGTGTTAGGGAAGAGTTATCTCTCAGTTAAAAAAAGATGAGGATAGAATTTGGTCGAAGGGGGGATTTTTTTACCTTACATTAATCCGGGATTCTATTAAAAGATAAAAAAAGAATCCTCTTATTTCCTAAGCTCCGTGAGGTAAATAATAGAGGCTTGATCTTAACCGCAAATTTTAAGAGCAAAAATTGAGATTAAGGCTTTAGGGAGGCAAATATTATTTAGGGTGAGAACTAAACATGGAAAAAATATGAAAGAGAGGAAATTCTCTGCTTTTTTTCTTCTGATAAACCTCAAACAGCCTATGTGATTTTCAATCAATCTTTTTCTTTAATTCCGCTAGATTAAGGCTTGAGTAAAGATCCTGGTTGGATTTTTCTAAGCTCTCAGAGAGATGGCTTTCCTGACCTCATGACATTCTGATAGGGCTTCTTGACCTTTACTTTCCTACGCTTGAGCTTTCCGTTAATCCTTTCTTTATTTTGAAGCCCAATAAGATGCTGGAAAAAATTTTTGTAAAGCAAAAGTTCATTGTGGCAGAGATTATTGTTCAGGCTCTGTCCTTCCTCTATTCATATCGAAGATAGCTTAGAGGTCTTTGCGTTTGCGTATAGTTCTTCTTTTCAATGTAGGCATTATCATTTTTCCTGGAAAGGCTTTCTTTTTCACAATATCTAAAGAGCCGATGATTGATAAACATCTAGTCGTTATCCGAAGAAACCCCAACCAATCAAAATGGGCTGCGTTCACTGATTTCTTTGAGCGCCTCGAATGTCCCTCCCTAAGCTCTTTCCCTAACTGCCTCTACCCCCAACCATCCTTAACTGAGATCGAGGGCAGAAAGGGTGCTTATGAAATCTCCCTCTCGCTCTCCACATAGCCTCTACAAGAGGGGTCTTAAGCTGACAACCACAAGGGGGTACTCTGGGCAATCAATCCATTCTTCTTCTGACCTATATGCGCTGGACTTTTGAGTTCTTTTTCTTTACGCATAACAGGCTATTGGGCTGTTGGTTGTGGGCGAGCTAATCGTGAGAAACTTCTCATGGCTCTTATCGGAAACTCTGATTTCCCAAGATGTCAGAGACTTATCACCTCTTTCTCTAGGGGGGGTTTGAGACGCTGTCTCCAGGGAACATCGAATGTCTTCCTCAGCTTCCATAAAGCCTCCCCAACCTCATGACCATAGAGAATAATCTTTTTGTTGCATAAGTGAGGCACTTTGAATGCCACTTGGCTGATCTTTCGCATCACATGTTTGTTGTTCTCTCTCGCTCGGGGACAATATTCTGCCCTTCCGCTCGGCTTTTAAATATTTAGCTATCAACTTCTCTAAATAATGAGGATTGGCAAGCCCGAATGTCCCTCTTCTTTTTGCAACTTCCTTCCTCATTGAAGTTCATATTTTCTATGATTTAGCAAGCTTGCTTTAAGTTACATTTCACCGATTCAATGCCTAAATTTGAAAGATGTGGGGTTGTTTGTTATGATAAAAAAGGCTAAGATTTAATCATTGTTAAAAAAGAGGGAGTGGAGGATCAAAGATAAGAGCTTGAGGATAAGAGGAAATTAAAAATAATCAAAATAGAGATAAATTAGTGCGCCCGTAGCTCAGTTGGATAGAGCGTCTGACTACGAATCTGTTTTTAGGGATTTTTGAGGAAATTTGTTAAATGGGTAAAAGTCGATTAAATCCTTTATTTACAAGGATTTTTTCATTGTTTCTGTTTAGATTCTGTTAGGTGATTTTATACTATTTTAGCTATCTAATGGACACTATTTGGACACCAGATTTTCTAGTATGTCTATTCATTTCTACAGAAAAGAGACTTTCTTAGCAAAAACTCTTTTTTGTCTCTGGTTAGAGAGAGTAGACCTTCCAAATTCCATATTTATTGTTATAATTAAGGCAGTAAAAAATTCTTAAAAATTTGAGGTAACAATATGGAGATTGTAAAAAAATTTCAGGATTTATTTAAAAAGCTCTTTCAGTTCGAAGCTTCCGATTTGGATTTCGGGATTTATCGTGTTCTAAACTACAAACGAGATAGGGTTGAGAAATTTATTCAAGAAGATCTTAAAAATAAGGTTGAAACTGCCTTTGCTAAACATAAAGGTGAAAGACTAACCGACATAAATCGGAGATTTGAAGAGGCAAAAGAGAAGGTCGTTCAAGCTTTAGGAACAAAGTCTTTTACCCCTACCGGAGAGCTTAAAGAAGAGTTTAAGGATACCCCTCTGGGCAGAGATTTTCTTTCACTAAAAGCACAAAAGGATGAGGCGCAAGCTATTGATGAAATCAAATTACAGGTTTTCAACGACCTCTATAATTTCTTCTCTCGATACTACGAAGAAGGCGATTTTGCTCCCCATTACCGTTACTCCATAAAAGGGCATAAATATGCCATTCCTTATAACGGCGAAGAGGTAAAACTCTACTGGGCAAATTCAGAGCAGTATTACACAAAAACAGGTCTTCTTTTCCGGGATTACACATTTAAAGCTGATGATTACAAAGTCATCTTTCGTATCGTTTCAGCCAGAGAAGAGCTCGCTTCAAACAAAGCCACAAAGGAAAGGTTTTTTGTCCTTGATGATGAAAAACCAATAACGGTTGAGGCTAGGGCATTAGTCATCCGTTTTCAGTATAGAGAACTTACTGAAAAAGAGGTAAAGCATTATGAGGTAGAAGGTGGAAGCAACGTTGCAAAGCAGGAGAAGATTAACCAGAAAAGTTATGATGAGGTATTAAAGAAAGCTAAGGAGGCTACATTAAAGGCAATTCTGGGCAAAGAATACAAAAATAAAAAGACACTCCTTCTTTATCACATCTCAAGATTTACCGCTAAAAACACAAAGGATTACTTCATCCACAAAAACCTTAAAAAGTTCCTCTCTGAACAACTGGATCACTTTATCAAAGCCGAGGTTTTAGATATTGAAACCCTGGAGAAGGAAAGATTTCTGGATAAGCACATAACCCGTGCCAAAGTTGTGCGGGAGATCGGTGAGGATATTATTGATTTCCTCTCCCAGATAGAAGATTTTCAAAAGAGATTATGGGAGAAAAAGAAGTTTGTCTTAAACACCGGGTATGTAATAACCACTGACCGTATCCCGGAAGAGTTTTACGAAGAGATTTGGAAAAATAAAGAGCAGAGAAAAGAATGGGGGGATTTGGGGTTTGAAATACCTAAAACAAAGGATGATTTGAAGAAAAGGAAATTAGCAATTGATACAAAATACTTCGGTCAGGAATTCAAAGAAACACTCCTTGAGAGGCTTACTGAAAAAGCAGATTTAGACGACCTTTTAGATGGCTTGCTTATCAAAAGTGAAAACTTTCAGGGTTTGAATTTGCTTTTAGGGAAGTATAAAGAGAAAATCCAGACCATCTACATTGACCCACCTTTTAATAAAGAACAGGACGCCGATTACCTTTACAATGTGAAGTACAAAGATTCCACTTGGATGAGCCTTTTAGAAAACAGATTGTGGCTTGCAAAGGATTTGCTCGGTGATAGAGGAAGTATCTTTGTCCGATGCGACTATAATGGCAATATGTATGTCAGAATGCTGATGAATGAGGTTTTTGGGGAGGAGAATTTTAGGAATGAGATCGCAATAAATAGAACTCTAGGGAAAAAGAAAATTGGGGAAACGTTCCCTATAAATAAAGATTCTCTCCTCCTCTTTTCAAAGGGTATACAATTCTTGCTAAATGAAGTAGAGAAACCTTTAGAACAAGCTCAAGTGGTTAATTCTGTTATTAAACACTTAGGCAAGAAGCAACTAATTAGAGATGACATCAAAGAAGAGATCTTGAACTTGTTGTGGGTACCTCTAGACCATAGACCCGGAGAAAGGACTACGGCGGCAGAACGAATAGCATTTGAGAGGATATTCTACCCTCCAAAAGGAAGACATTGGATCAAATCACAAGAAAAATTAAATCAGCTAGGTGAAGAAGGAAAATTAAGGTTGAAATGCGCTACATGTGGGGATCTTCATTATGCCGGAAAATGGGAGGGTTGTCCCAATTGTAATAGGGACACGCCTATCATTGAAATACTTTTGGATAGCGAAGTTGTTTCTGAATCCTGGTTGGATATTCCGGGATATTCACAAACCTGGGACTTCGCCACTGAAAACTCGGAAATCCTTTTAAAAAGGGTTATAGAATCAAGTTCAAACAAAAGCGGTATTGTTTTAGATTTCTTCTTAGGCTCTGGTACTACTACTGCTGTTGCCCATAAGCTCGGGAGAAAATGGATTGGTATAGAAATGGCAGAACACTTTTCTTGCTTTCAGCCAGAAATAGGCGCTTTATCAGGAATTATAATACGAATGAAAGAAGTTTTAGCCGGTAAAGGGAATCACGAACCTTGCGGTATTTCAAAAGATGTTAACTGGCAAGGTGGCGGATTCTTCAAATACCAGGTCCTTGAACAATACGAAGATACTCTGGACAACATCGAACTTAAAGAAAGCAGGCAGGCACAACTTAAATTTGGCGATGATTATCTTTTGAAATACTTCTTGGATTTTGAAACAAGGGAAAATCCGAGCCTTCTAAACATTGACCAGCTAAAAAACCCCTTCTCCTACAAACTCAAGGTCAATCTTGAAGAAGTAGGAGAGCCCCAGGAAGTAGTGGTGGATATACCAGAGACGTTCAATTATCTTTTGGGATTGAAGGTTAAAAAGATAAAGGCAAGAAACAATGGCAGGAAGTATCTGTTCGTCCTTGGAGAAAAA
>CAYSCS010000023.1:0-9851 GCA_964429695.1 uncultured Eubacteriales bacterium | reverse complement strand
AGACCTCCTTTTTCCTTGAACATAGAGGCAGAAATTGAGTATCTCTACGCAGAATTACCGGAGAGAAATGAGATCTATTCAGGGAAATATTATTTCAAACATCCTCTTTGCGCAGGTGCGAGTCTGCTTTACAAACCAGTTGAGGCCTTCGCCCTTACTGCGGATATTTTTTACTGGGGATGGAGTCAGAGCTCGACTGACTTCTATCCAGATTGGGTGACTACCAACACATCCCTTTATTTCAAGAGTGTGGCCAGGTTAAACCTTGGCGCTGAGTATAGATTCACCCTTCCCTTTGAAAAGATTGATAATCTTTCCCTTCGTGCAGGATACATCTATGACCCTCAGCCTTATCAATCTCAAGAAGCGTTTTCAAGAAACTATTTCACTGCGGGATTTGGAATAGAAATTTGTCACTTTGCCTTCGATGCTGGAGCGAAGATAAGCCTGAGCCCTAAAGAGCTGAGAAGGTTTCATCAGAATGTATTTCAAATTGGGCTGAGCTACAGGTTTTGAAAAATCTGGAAAGATAGAGAGCCTCTGGTCTTTCTCCATAAGATAGAAATAAAGAGCAGAGGCTCTTTTATGTTTATGCCAGGGAAAAGAAGGCTTGAGATTGCCAAAGCGGGAAGATAGAAATTAATCTTTCCCTTGATTTTCAAGAGGAAGGTCTTCTCCCTCTTTAGAGGGGAATATGATGGGAATGAGTCTGAGAAGAAGAGAATTTTTTAATTCTTGATTTATAAATCTACCTCAGGTTTATTAAGAAAAGAGAAGGCTTCACTTTTCAGTTGCCTTTTTAAGACTAAAGTAGTATTTATTTTCTTCATCAGAAGAATGCCTGAGCAAGATGTCTCAATCTTAAGGAGGGAAGAGATGGAATTTCGAGAAGACTCGAGGATAAGGGTGGCAAGGAGAGCCCTTTTAATCTCCTGGGCATATTTTGCTCTCTATCTTTTTTTCTACATGGGCTCTTCATACACCCTGGGTATCAAGCCCTATGTCTTTGGTTTACCCCGCTGGGTATCGATAGGAAACCTTTTCTTTCCCTTTCTTTTTGTGGTGATGCTTATCTTTGTAGCAGAAAAGTTCATTCCTGATGTTCCGCTTACTGATGATGAAAAAGAGGATGAGGAAGGGCAATGAATCCAGCAATAATTTCATTCTCTCTTTATACCCTAATCCTTGTTGCCATAGGGCTCTGGTCTTACAAAATTGTTGAGAGAGTTCCCATTACCAAGTATGAGAAGGAATTCTATGCAGCAGGCAGAGGACTGGGGGGAATAGTGGTGGCCATGATCATAGCCGGAGGTCTTGCCAGTGCAGGAACATTCATCGCAGGTCCTGGAATGTGCTATGCTTATGGGTATTCCTGGGTGTTGATAAATAATGACCAGATTTTCATGAATCTTCTCCTTCTGGCACCCATCGGTATCTCGGTGGGAATCGTAGCCAGAAGGGTAAACGCTGTGACTTATCTGGATATGTTTCGTGCTCGCTATGAAAGTAAAGTCATAATCATCCTGCTTTCGATTCTGGTGACCATTTTCCTTCTTCCTTACATGGGCACTCAATTCGTTGGGGCTGCGCGGGTGATTTCCCAGATGACCGGGATGGGATATTTTTCCTCTCTTGCACTTGGATCGCTTGTGGTTCTGGTCTATTGTGTTCTGGGAGGAATGAGAGGAACATCCCTGGCAACTCTGCTTCAGGGAGTAGTGATCACCATAGGCTGTGTGATGCTCTTCATCGGAACTCTTAGCTATGCAGGTGGATTCAAAAATTCAACAGAAGCCATTGCTTCTTTAGACCCGAAGTTTCTTTCTCCGACAATGAATGGGGAATTCCCTCCCGCTTTTGCCCTCTCGCTTGCTTTTATGAGCGGTTTTTTCATCGTCGGCATGCCTCATGCCATGCTAGGTGCCCTGACTTACAAGAACACAAGAGCTCTCAAGAGAGGGATCTGGATAGGTGCCATTCTGGTCTTTCTGTGGACAACACTCCTTTGTTTTGCCGGCGCCATGGCGAGAGCAATAATTACTGACCTTGAGGTTGCGGATGAGATTGCACCTTGGCTGGCAATGAACGTGATGCCCAAGGCACTGGGAGGAGTTGTGCTGGCAGGAATTGTAGCTGGAATTCAAACTACAGTAGCGGCAATGGCCATCATCATTACTTCCAGTATCGCCAGAAATCTTTTCAAGGAGCTTAAACCCCACGTCACAGCGAAGGAAATAAAGGTCGCCTCACGGGTGACGATGACAGCATGTCTCGTAGTGGCCATAGGGATTGCGATATTTAGACCGCCGCTCATCCAATGGATAATCTTTTTTTCAATCGGAGGATTGGTCTCTGCAACCTTCGGACCTATTCTCCTTGGAATGCACTGGAAAAGAGGGAATAAATGGGGGGCAATTGTCTCCATTGTCTGGGGCATGATTGTGTATGGACTTGCTTACACGCTTCTTCCCCAGCTTAAAGTATGGGGCACGCATCCTTCTTTCATTGCAGTTACAACTTCTGCCGTGGTTTATTTCGTGATAAGTCTGGTGAGCGCACCTCCCTCAGAGAGAGTGCTCTGGACATTCTGGGGAGAGAAGATGAAGACATAAGCCATCAAACCCCTTTCGAGAAATCGAGAAAAGGAGAGAAACAATGAAAAAGAAACTTAAAATCACAAGCATCGATATCTACAAATCTAATATCGAGCTCAAGGAGCCTTTCCGCATAGCCATAATGGAAATTTGTGCTGCTCAGAGTCTTTTTATCCGAATAAACACAGATGAAGGTCTTTATGGCATGGGAGAGGCAAATCCCACCTGGGGAATCACAGGTGAGACCCAGGCAATGAATCTGGCTGCTGCTTCAGACCTTTCGAAAATTATTCTCCATAAAGACCCCCTGGACATAGAAACGAGGATAAGGGAGATTTCGAGGTATCTCATTTACAATAGCACCCTTCGCAGTGCCTTTGACATGGCTCTCTATGACCTTCTGGGAAAAGCGGCAGGACTTCCTCTTTATGCGGTCTTAGGAGGGGGGAAGCGTTCTTTCTGGACTGATAATACAATTGGGATTGATGAGCCCGAAGAGATGGCGAGAAAGGCTGTGGATTATAAAAAGCAGGGGTTCAAGGCAATCAAGGTCAAACTCGGAGAGGGAGCAGAGCGCGACATCGAGAGGATAAGGAGGATAAGAAAAGAAATTGGCGAGGAACTTCCCATAAGGATCGATGCAAACCAGGGTTGGGATTACAAGACGGCAGTTACAGTCCTCCATGCCCTTGAACCGATGGGAATTGAGTATTGCGAACAGCCGATTGCTCGCTGGGATTACGAGAATTTGCGTCGCATTCGGGAGAAGACAACGATTGCCATCATGGCTGATGAGTCTCTTTTTGACCATCACGATGCCTTAAGACTTGTCAGCATGGGCTGTTGTGATTATTTCAACATAAAACTTGCCAAGGCAGGTGGAATTCACACCGCCCTGAAGATTAACGCCATAGCCGAGGCAGCAGGCATTCCCTGCATGGTAGGATGCATGATGGAGACCAGATTAGGATTGACTGCCGCAGCTCACCTCGTTTCTTCCCGTCCCAATATCCGCTATGCTGACCTCGATGGTTATCTTGCTCATAAAGTGGACCCAGTAATTGGAGGAGCTGAGTATAGGGTAGGAGAAATAAACGTTCCCGATTCTCCTGGTCATGGAGCAGATATTGATGATTCTTTCTTGAGAACTTGTGAGCGGGTGAGCATTAAATAAAGGAGAAAAGATGTATCTCATGGAAAGTCCGCCTGGAGCAAGGACGGTTCTCAATGGGAAAGAAGTAGATTACTTCTGCGGGACAGGATATTTTGGACTCCAGGGTCATCCCGAGGTAATCAGAGCAGCCTGTGAAGCCGCGCAAAAATATGGAATTGGGTCAGCAACTTCCCGCTCTGGGTTTGGAAATAATCCTGTGCTTCTCGAAGTTGAGAGGAAAGCAGCTGCCTTTTTTGAGAAAGAGAGCGCCCTCTATTATGTTTCCGGTTATCTCGGAAATTCAATCCTTCTTCAGGGGTTGAAAGATGAGTATGACATTGTCTTCGCAGATGAAGAGTCGCATTATTCGATAATGGATGGTGCAGCGATGGCTCAAAAGCCGGTGGTCACCTTCGCTCATCTTGATGCTTCAGATTTAAGGAAGAAGCTTCGAGAAAAACTCGGCCCAGGGAAGCGCCCTCTTTTAATCTGCGATGGAATCTTTCCTGTCTCAGGAGAAATTTCACCTCTTCCCGATTATGCCAACGTTCTCGAAGACTTCAGTCCTTCTATTATTTGCATTGACGATGCCCATGCCACGGGAGTGATAAGAGAAAAGGGCCAGGGGACTTTTGAGTACTTCAATCTCAGTTCAAAAAGCTATTATTTTTCCGGAACATTGAGTAAAGCAGTTGGCGGTCACGGCGGAATAATTACTGGAGAGGAAGAATTCATCGAGAGACTGAGGAGGCTTTCCCCCATTCCCTATTCCTCAAGCGCGGTACCCACTCCTGCTGCTGCGGCAACGGCCAAAGCGCTCGAGATTCTTTCTGCTCATCCTGAATTAAGAAGAAGGCTCTGGGAAAATGTGTTTTATGCAAAGAGAGCATTCCGGAAGCTTGGTTTTGAACTCGATGAGACTCCTGTGCCCATCATTTGTCTGAAGATAAAGAAGGCTGAGATGAAGGCCATCCAAGAAGAATTATTCTCGAAGAATATTGCGGTCCTTTATGTTCCCCCTAGAGCATACTCCAGTGTTCCAGAGACAGGTGCCCTACGCATAGCCATCTTTTCCACCCATTCCCAAGAGCAAATAGAGCGGCTGGTTGAGGAAATTAAAAGGTTAATTTGAAGACTTCAAAAGAGAGGGCTGCTTGGATCAGGGGAGGGAAGATATTTCAAGAAACGATGAAGCACAACCTCCAGGGATATATCATTGAGGCTGAAGCAGTGGTTTCGGGTCTGGATTACTCAAGTCTCTCTATTTGGGCTGACCTTCAAAAGAGGAGATAACTTTCTTGGGGAAAAATGATTCTTTCCAAGAGAGTGAAAAACATGCTTTTAAGAGAGTAGCTTAGAGGGATATCCCCTCTATTCTCTCAATAAGAGTTTATCATTTAGAAAAAAAGGAAGATGATAAGAGGACTATCCCAGGAGGAAATTTAAGGAATAAGCTATCTTAAACATGAGTTTAAAGAATGATTAAAGAAAGAAGAGAAATAACCTGAGGTAGATTAAATTTAGGCCTCTTAAGGATTTTTATCAAGAGCTAATGAGGCTCAGAAAAAAGCAATTTAAAAAGAAAGGAGATAAAAGATGCTGGGATTGAGGAGGGAGTTTTATGTTCTTTTTTTTATTCTAATCTTTGTCAGTTCAGGATTAGGTTCTCTAGAGGGGCCTCAATCTAAAGAAATTGAGGTCATTCTAGATCAAAAGGTCGAGATGAAGGATGGCGTCAAGCTTGCGGCAAAAATCTGGAAGCCATCAGAAATGAGAGAGTCCTTACCTGCGATCCTTGTCCTTACCCCCTACGTCTCAGATGAGGCTCAGCAACAGGGGAAATTCTTTGCCCAAAATGGGTATGTTTTTGTGAGCGTCGATTGTAGGGGGAGGGGAAACTCAGAGGGAGAATTTTATCCTTTCGAACAGGATGGGCCGGATGGAGCGCAGGTTGTGGAGTGGATAGCCAAACAGCCGTGGTGTGACGGTCGGGTGGCGATGATGGGAGGCTCTTACAGAGGAATGGTCCAGTGGCAGACGCTTCGCTATCTTCCGCCCTCATTAAAAACAATAGTTCCCACTGCTTCCGCTCATCCAGGGATAGATGCTCCCTGGCCTAATAATATCTACACCAGCTACTTCGCTCGTTGGCTAGGCTTTGTCACGGGAAAGACGAGGAATGCAAACCTTTTTGGAGACCAGGAATACTGGTCAGAAAAATTTTACAGGATGCATAGAGAATATTTCCCCTTTAGCTCTCTTGCAGAAATTTCCGGGATACCACCTGAGATTTTCAAGCGCTGGCTCGAGCATCCTGCTTACGATGAATTCTGGGAAGCCATGTCTCCCCAGGAGCAAGATTACAGAAATTTCCACATACCCATCCTCACCATCACCGGTTATTTTGATGGTGATCAGCCCGGTGCCCTTGCTTATTACTTCAAACACATGGAATTTGGAAGTGAGGAAGGCAAGGAGAAGCATTATCTCCTTATCGGTCCCTATGATCATGCAGGAACACGAGATCCCCAAAAGAAACTCGGGGGCCTGGAATTTGGCGATAATTCACTTCTTGATATGCACAAACTTCATCTTGACTGGTTTGACTGGGTTTTTAAGGGAAAGGCAAGGCCTGAAATTCTGAAAAAAAGGGTGTGTTATTATCTCATGGGAGAAAATGAATGGAAGCATGTAGATAAAATAGAAGAAATCTCAAATAAAACCATGATTTTTTACCTTTCCTCCGAGGAGGGGCAGGCGAACGATGTCTTTCATTCAGGCCGCCTTGAATTAGCTCCACCCAGAGGCGCGCAAAAACCCGATTCTTATACATATGATCCGCTGAAAATAATGCCCAGAGAAAAGTATTTCAGAAAAAATCCAGAATACCTCATTGACCCCAGCGCAGCCTTCGAAGAAGATATCCTGATTTACCATAGCAAACCGCTCGAAAAAGAAATTGAAGTTGCTGGTTATATGACGTTTAAGGCTTATTTAAAGCTTGATGTCCAAGACACTGATTTTCAAGTTTCTGTTTTTGAGATAAAGCCTGACGGAAGGTGCGTTTTTCTCGGTTCAGACATGATGCGTGCTCGCTATCGAAAATCATTCTCCAAGGAGGAGCTGGTAAAACCTGGAGAAATAGAGTTGTATGAATTCAAGAGATTTTATTTCACGGCTCGAAAGCTCGAAAAAGGAAGCAGGTTGAGACTCGTCATGGGACCTATAAATTCTCCTGAATTCGGGAAAAATTATAACTCAGGGGGAAAGGTGGCCGAAGAAACTCGAAAGGAGGCAAGGAAGGCGACTGTCAGTCTTTATCATGATAAAAAATATCCGAGTTCGTTGCTCTTACCTGTGAAAGAGTGAAGAGAGAGGGAACTCGGGAATCGGGAAATGAAAAAAAAGACTCAAAAGGAGGTAATGATGAAAAATAAAATTTATGTTTTTCTGGTGATTTTTTTCATTCTAACTTCCCAAGCAATTTATTCTGTGGAAGTGAAGAAGGAGAAAATCATTGCCCTTAAAGGTGGGACTCTCATCGACGGAAGCGGCTCAGAACCTGTGCCAGATGTGACAATCCTCATCAGCGGAGATAAGATTGAAGCCGTGGGACCTTCTCAAAAAATAGAGATCCCCAAAGAAGCTGAAAAGATAGATGTCTCGGGAAAATGGATTCTTCCCGGCTTCATAGATTGCCACATCCATCTTACCTATCCCTTCAATGAGATTCAGTACTTCACCGATACAGATAGTCTTGCAACTCTGCGAGCGCTCCATCTCTTGAATATGTATTTAAGAAGCGGGGTAACCTCAGTCAGAGATGTGGGCTCTCAAATCGAGCCTATGAGGGCCCTTGTCGAGGCTTCAAGCCTTGGTTACATTGATTCCATCCGAGTTTTCAGTTGTGGGGAACTCCTTACGGTTACTGGCGGACACGGCGATGGGATAAGGGGTTCACGTGCCTGTGATGGTCCCTGGGAGTGGAGGAAGGCTGTCAGGGAAATGCATAAAAATGGATTCAGACACATCAAAATCTCACCCACCTTCACTTTGGAAGAAGTAAAGGCAGCTGTAGATGAGGCAAAGATCTTAGGCTGCAGAATCACAGCCCATGGAGGGGGTCTCTCTGATACCACGCCAACCTCAATGACTAGGATTGCAGTTGAAGGAGGAGTGCAGTGCATAGAGCATCTTAATGAGATGGAAGAAAATGTTCTTGACTTAATGGCCGAGAAGGGTGTTTATAATGTGCCAACATTGACCATCTATAGAGAACTTTACAAGGCAAATGCAGTCCCCAAGGAGCTTATTGAGAAGAGGCACTGGACATTGTCTCTGCACGAGACTCTCTTCAAGAAAGCCCGGGAGAGGAAGATCAAGATGGGGATTGGGACAGATTCTGTGGGAGGCTTCATGAAGCTTTATCCAGATGTCTACTTTATGGAGATGAAATATTTTGTGGAGCTTGGGGCTACTCCTATGGAAACCATTGTGGCCGCAACAAAGAATGGTGCCCTCATCCTGGGCAAAGAAGATGAGCTGGGGACAATCGAGAAAGGAAAACTGGCGGACATCCAGGTGCTTTCCTCTAATCCCCTGAAATCTTTTGATGGGCTCGGGAAACCAGAAATGGTGATAGTAGGTGGTAAAATTCACCGATTCTGAAGAGTCAAGGGCATTTACAGATTAAGGCAAATCTTAATAAGAGAGATATATTTTATAATTTATGATTGTGCTCGGATATTTATGGGTAAACCTTGAAAATTCAAGAGAGCAGAGGAGCAACCCTATAGAGAGGCTTTTGATGAGGATTTTAGAGTAAAATTTATGAGGCTAAGATTGTCTCTTATTGAGGACCACTCAATCGAAAAACAGAAAGGATAAAATATCGTTTAAGGAGATTTTTTACAGGCTTTTTCCCTTGAGCGGAAGAAATTTTCGATAATTTTCCCTTTGAAAAGAAAGTAATACCCTCTTTCTAACTTTATGTCGCAAATTTTATCCTTGTCTATATTTCCATTTTTAAAGAAAAGATGGGGACTGATTTGAGAGAGGGATTAAAAAAAGCATAAAGAAAATTTTAAAATTTTTTCCTTTTTTTATTATACAGGCAGGAAGCCTTCGCTTGAGTAAATTCGGGACTTTACCTGGAAAGTGGAGATAATTTTTCTTGGATTCTATGAGGGTATAAAAAGCAAAATGCTCGAGGGTAGATAGAAATTAGACTCCCTCCTATTTTTTTCTTCGCAAGCCCTTCTTACCGATTTTCGAAGAGAAAGTCTTTGAAGAAGGAAGCCGAGGCTTTCTGAATTTCTGCCAGACTGGTTTTTGACGTCTTTCAATCATTCTTGGCATCTTAAAGCTCTGCTATTTCCACGCTGAGATTTTTGGGGTCGAAAAGAGCGATAGTGCTCCTTCCCGTAAGCCATCCTCCTGCTTCTCCAGGGTTTATGAGGAGACGGCCGTCTATCTTTCTTAATTCCGGTCTATGAGTATGAGCGAAGATTATGACTTCATATTTTTCCGAAGCTAAGTAAGAATTCAGTTGAGAATCGAGGTGAGTCACGAGAAATTTTAGGCCTTGATAGTCGAAGATTAAGGGAGCTTCATGGATTTCTCCCATTGAGGAAAAGGCTTTCCTCAACCCCTCTTTCTCACCATCACAGTTACCGAAAACAGCCCTCACTTCGCAGTTTAGAGCCTTTAGTTCCCTTGCCGCAAAAGGAGCCACAAAATCGCCGGCATGGATGACAAGCTTACAATCTCTATTGTTGAAGATGAGGATGGCTTTTTTAAGGGAGGTTAGGTTATCGTGAGAATCCGCCAGAATTCCTATCATGATTTTTAATTTTAAAAAAAAGGAGTGGATTTGTCCAATGACTTTGCCCACAAATCATGCTGAATTATTTAAGCGAAAATATTTCGAATTTAAATTTTAGGCTTGTTTAGATTAAGTCGAAGAGCGGGATGAATTTTTATTTTTTATGAAGGAGTTTTTTCAATGGGGATTTTAAGCGAATTTCAAGCTCAAGGAATGAATGAAGTTTCCAAAAAGGGAAAAAGCTAAATTTAAATGTGACCGTCGAAATAAATAATCAAAA
>CAYSCS010000022.1:0-81295 GCA_964429695.1 uncultured Eubacteriales bacterium | reverse complement strand
ACAAGGTGCTCATGCTCATCTTGTGGTGGAGTTGCCACCCATATCAGGGTGGCCGAGGTGGTGAGGATATTCAAGGGTGGCATGAGTTGGGTGCTGAGGAAAGAATTTAAGGAGAGGGAAGAATTCTTATGAGGGGAGAGCTTTAGGGGGATGGGTAATTTGACGAGAGGGTAGGAAAAGTAGAGGAAGAAGTAGGAAAGAAGTATATCTGCCAGTTGCGAGGCACCCCATAGTCAGAGTATGCCACAGGGCTGAGACCCCGGGCTTTAGCCCGGCAAGTTTTCATTTTTACCTTCACTTCAATCAGCCAAGCACAAGCAAAAGTTAGGCTCAATTTAAATTTTTTTTAAAAAAGTTTTTACCACTTAAATTTTTTTACAGATAAGTATTTATTATTCTTTAATTAATTTTTGGATTGGCAGCATTGAAATTATATAAGACATGAATTATGATAAAAAACGATGAAAAAAACAGGATTAAAATCTACAACGATAATCTGCATCCGTCATAAAGGAAAGATTGCCATGGCTGGTGATGGTCAGGTTACCATGGGAGAGACTATCCTTAAGCAGAAAGCCAATAAGATCAGGACGCTTTATAAGGGAAAAATTCTGGCAGGATTTTCAGGAGCTACTTCTGATGCATTTGCACTTTTTTCCAGATTCGAGGCAAAGCTTGAGGAGTATAGAGGAAACATTTCCCGAGCAGCAATAGAGCTAGCCAAGGATTGGCGTCTTGATAAGGCGCTCAGAAGGCTCGAGGCATTATTGATTGTCGCAGATAAGGAGAATTCTTTTTTGATTTCTGGGACTGGAGATGTCGTTGAGCCTGATGACGGGGTGATCGCCATAGGCTCGGGAGGTCCATATGCTTTGGCAGTGGCGAGGGCCTTAATCAAGCACACCGACCTCTCTGCTCGAGAAATAGCCATTGAAGCCATGAAAATAAGCGCAGATATCTGTGTCTATACCAACAATGAAATAACGGTTGAGGAGCTCTAAATGTCGATGGTTCTTCCTCAGAGTCTGGAAAAAATGACCACCATGTCAAAAGATGTAGAGCTTACGCCCAAAGAGATTGTGGCCGAACTGGATAAATACATCATCGGTCAGGAGGCTGCTAAGAAAGCAGTGGCCATTGCCCTTCGCAATAGGTACAGAAGGAGGAAACTCCCGCCGGAGCTCGCTGATGAGATTGCTCCAAAGAACATATTAATGATAGGACCTACAGGGGTGGGGAAGACTGAAATCTCACGGCGACTCGCTAAGCTCACTTCATCTCCTTTCTTGAAAATTGAAGCCAGTAAATTTACTGAAGTTGGTTATGTGGGGAGGGATGTGGAATCGATGATCAGGGATTTGGTGAGGATTTCTGTGGACATGGTTAAGCAGGAAAAAATTGAGGAGATAAAAGAAAAAGCAGAACACAACGTCGAAGAAAGAATTTTAGACCTTCTCCTCCCCCCATTACGCAAGAAGCATGACTCATTTGAAGAAAACGAGCATCTTCGCTTTCGAGAGACCAGGGAAAAACTCAGAAAGCAGCTCCGCGAGGGATTGCTTGATGAGAGAATGATTGAGCTCGATGTCAAAGAGCGATTGAGTCCTCCTTTTGAAGTTTTTTCAAGTACGGGATATGAAGAGATAGGAATTCATATTCAGGAAATAATTCCTGGTTTTTTTGGAAACAAATCCAAAAAGAGAAAGATGAAGCTCAAGGAAGCTAGAGAATATCTTCTTGAAGATGAGCAGAAGCGGTTAATAGACATGGACCAGGTTGCGAGACTGGCGGTGGAAAGAGTCGAACAGTCAGGAATCATTTTTCTGGATGAAGTGGATAAGATTGCAGGGCGTGAGTCAGGGCATGGTCCAGAAGTGAGTCGGGAAGGAGTTCAAAGAGACCTCCTCCCCATCATCGAAGGCACAACCGTAAACACCAGATATGGATTGGTAAGGACTGACCATGTTCTCTTTATAGGAGCGGGAGCTTTCAATGTGGCTCGACCTTCTGATCTCATCCCCGAACTCCAGGGGAGGTTCCCTATAAGAGTAGAACTCGGACCTTTAAATAAGAAAGATTTCGTAAGAATCCTGACCGAACCAGAAAATGCCCTCATCAAGCAGTATAAAGCGCTTCTCGCCACAGAAGGAGTTGAGATAGACTTCACCGAAGATGCAATCGATGAGATTGCAGAGATGGCAGAGAAGGTTAACGAATCCTCTGAAAACATAGGCGCAAGAAGGCTTCACACCATAATGGAGAAAGTGATGGAGGAAATCTCCTTCGAAGCGCCGAACCTTCCCCAAAAAAAGATAGTCATCGACAGGGAATATGTGCAGAAACAGATAAAGGATATAATCGAAGACCAGGATTTAAGCCGCTTCATTCTTTGATGAAGAGATTTTCCTCTTTCTCTCCTTTACCGCTTCTATTTTTATCTTTTTTTCTTCTTTTTCCTTCTTGCGGAAAGAAGGGTCCCATCTATCCCCCTTTATCGAAGATTCCCAAGAAGGTCGAGATTTTTGAAGCTGTGCAAAAGGGAAAGAGGATTATTTTAGAGTGGAAAAATCCTGAGAGCTATCTTGACGGGGCTTCTCTTTTAGAAATAAAAGAGGTTGAAATATGGATGATGGAGGAGGAGAAGAGTGCAGAAGAAGGTAGAGAATTAACACAGGCTTCATTTTCTCCTTCTGAATATGAGAAAAGAGGGAAGCTTGTGGATAGGGTGAGAAAAGAAAGATTTGCGGAACTCATGGATGAGGAAGAAGGTAAGATTCGCTATCATTATGAGTTGAGCCCTGAAGATTTAGGGAAAAAAAGGTTTACTTTTAGTCTGCGGATTAGAGATAAAAGAGACAGGGAATCTGATTTTTCAGAATTAATTTCTGTTGAACCTATTGCTCTTCCCCCTCCCCCTCTAAGCATAAAAGCTCGAGTTTTCGAGGAAAAGATAGAAATTACCTGGATCCCGCCGCAAGCTGAGGAAGAAGCTTCCTTATCTCTGATTAAGGGTTATAATGTCTATAGAAGAGAAGAAAAGGGTCCATTCAAGCTTCTTGAGCCGAGCCTAATCAAAGAGAATAAGTTTGAGGACAGAAGCTTTTCTTTCGGGAAAAATTATGAGTATTGTGTGAGGGTCTCTGCTTCAGATTCCTCGCCCTTCCTGGAAAGCGATGACTCTGAAATCGTGAGAGTTTTGGCAGAGGATAAATTCCCCCCTTCTCCACCTTCAGGGCTTGTCTCAATCTCAGGAAAGGGATATGTAACCCTGAGTTGGGAGGCAAACAAAGAAGAGGATCTTGCCGGCTATAAAGTGTGGCGCAGAGAAGAAGGAGAAAAGCAATTCAAGCTACTAACCTCAAAGGCAATTTCTGGAAATGCCTATACTGATACGAGTATTGAAAAGAGGAAGAGATATCATTATGCTATAACTGCAATTGACCGCAATGGAAATGAGAGCGAAAAATCTGAATTCGTTTCAGAAACAATAGAGGACTTATATCCATGAACATCTATCGCTATAGATATAACAAAAAGATTTTCTATGGGGTCTTAAAAGAGGAGTTCCTTCATCCCATCCAGGGTTCTATTTTCACCAAGTTCGAAATAAAAGAGGAAAGAGTTCCTATAAGTGAAGTGACTCTCCTGCCTCCAGTAATGCCTTCCAAAATTGTTGGAGTTGGTCGTAACTACAGCGACCATGCCCAAGAAATGGGAATGCCTTTACCTGAAGAACCTCTGCTTTTTCTCAAGCCATCTTCTTCACTCATTGGTCCGAATGAAATCATCATCTATCCCAAGATGTCAAAGAGGGTAGATTATGAAGGAGAATTAGCTGTGATAATCAAGAAGAGGGCAAGGCTTCTGGATGAGAAGGCAAAGATTGAAGACTATATCTTGGGATACACATGTTTCAACGATGTAACAGCCAGGGATCTTCAAGCAAAGGATGGGCAATTCACTCGTGCTAAATCTTTCGATACTTTCGCTGCGCTTGGACCCTGTATTGCCACAGACATCGAACCTTCACGCCTCAGGCTCAAGACCTTTGTGAATGGAAAACTTAGGCAGTCAGCAAACACAGCTCGCATGATTTTCAGCGTTCCTTTCCTCGTTAGATTCATCTCCAACATCATGACCCTGTATCCAGGAGATGTCATTGCCACAGGGACTCCTGCGGGAGTTGGGCCCCTTTCTCCAGGAGATAGGGTTGATATCCAGATTGAGGGAATAGGAATCCTCTCCAACACAGTGATGAGAGTGAGGAGCTAGGGAGCAGGTTTCCAAACCAGAGAAGTTGAAGTCTGAATGGTTGAAAGAGAAAGATATTCCATATAAGAGGAATCCTGAGATATCATTGGGGCTTAAATCAAAGAGCCTGGCCTATAATAATTAAATTGGAGGTTAAAATGAAGATTTTTTTGGATACAGCAAATCTAAACCAAATAAGAGAAGCAGTGAGCTGGGGGATTCTCGATGGGGTGACTACCAACCCCACGCTAATTTCTAAGGAAAAGACTGATTTTGAGGCTCTCATCAAAGAGATCTGCGATGTTGTTCAAGGTCCGGTAAGCGTGGAGTGTGTTTCAACCAAAGCAGAGGAGATAATTGAGGAGGCAAGAAAGCTTGCGAAGCTTGCTGAGAATGTAGTGATAAAAATCCCCATCTGTGTGGAAGGTCTCAAGGCAACAAGAGTTATTGCCAGTGAGGGGATAAAGGTAAATATAACCTTGGTTTTCTCCCCCAACCAAGCACTGCTGGCTGCAAAGGCAGGAGCGAAATATGTTAGTCCATTTATTGGGCGTCTGGACGATATTTCCCATACCGGGATGGAACTTGTGGACATGACGGTAACCATTTTTGAAAATTATGATTTTGAGACAGAAATTATAGTGGCAAGCATCAGGCATCCCTTGCATGTAGTAGAGGCGGCCCTTGTGGGTGCTCATATAGCGACTGTTCCATTTGAGGTTCTAGAAAAAATGGTAAGGCACCCCTTGACCGATATTGGGATGGATAAATTCTTGAGAGATTGGGAGAAGATAAGAAAGGATTAAGAGAGGTGAGGAAGATGACGATTGAAAGAAAAATCTCTGAGTTGCAGCGCAGAATTGAAGAGGCTGAATTAGGCGGAGGAAAAGAAAGAATAGAGAAGCAACACCAGCTCGGAAAACTAACAGCGAGAGAGAGAATTTTTTTGCTTCTTGATGAAGGGTCTTTTGAGGAAATAGATAAATTAGTTGTGCATCATTGTTATGATTTCGGTATGGAGAAAAAGAGAATCTATGGTGATGGAGTGGTTTCAGGATATGGAAGAATAGAAGGAAGGCCGGTTTTTATTTTTGCTCAGGATTTCACTGTATTTGGAGGTTCTCTGAGTGGAGCGAATGCGGCAAAGATTGTTAAGATCATGGACCTTGCCCTTAAAGTTGGGTGCCCGGTGATTGGATTAAACGATTCAGGAGGGGCCAGAATTCAAGAAGGGGTGGCAAGTCTCGGAGGGTATGCCGATATCTTTCTGAGGAATGTCCTCGCTTCTGGAGTTATTCCCCAGATTTCTGCCATCATGGGACCTTGTGCAGGTGGGGCAGTCTATTCCCCTGCTCTTACAGATTTTATAATCATGACTAAAGAGACGAGCAACATGTTCATCACTGGTCCTGATGTAATTAGGGCCGTCACCCATGAAGAAGTGACAATGGAAGAGCTGGGAGGAGCCGAGGCTCATAACACCTTAAGCGGAGTTGCCCATTTTGCTGCAGAGAATGAGGAGCATGCACTGGCTCTCATCCGTGAGCTTCTTTCCTTTATTCCCAGCAATAACATGGAGGACCCTCCAGAGAAGTCGACCTCAGACCCTTCTGAGCGCATTAATGAGGAATTAAATTATATGGTTCCTGATGACCCCAATCAGCCCTATGATATAAGGAACATCATCAAGGCTGTCCTGGATGATAATTATTTCTTTGAAGTCCAGGCACAATATGCCAAGAATATTGTCATCGGATTTGGTCGTCTTGGGGGCAAATCAGTGGGAATTGTTGCTAACCAGCCTGACCACCTGGCTGGAGCTCTTGATATAAATGCATCAGTTAAAGCAGCAAGATTTGTCCGCTTCTGCGACTGTTTCAACATTCCGCTCATAACTTTTGAGGATGTTCCTGGATTTCTGCCTGGTGTTTCTCAAGAGCATGGAGGAATAATTCGCCACGGTGCAAAGCTTCTCTATGCTTTCTCTGAAGCGACCGTGCCCAAAATAACTGTCATCACGAGGAAAGCCTATGGTGGAGCTTACTGCGTGATGGCCTCAAAACATATCAGGGCTGACATAAATTACGCCTACCCCACAGCCGAGATAGCCGTCATGGGACCGGAGGGGGCGGTAAACATAGTCTACAAGAGTGAGTTAGAACGGGCTCAGGAGACAGAAGCGCTCAGGCTTAAGAAGATTGAGGAGTTTCGTGAAAAATTTGCAAACCCTTACATTGCTTGTGAGAAAGGGTATCTGGATGAGGTGATCGAGCCAAAACTCACGCGTCCAAAACTCATCAACGCCCTGAAGCTGCTGGAAAATAAAAGTGATAAAAATCCACCTAAGAAACACGGAAACATTCCGCTCTGATTTCATCCAACTCAAAGGTTTAAAAGTATGGTTCATAACCAATGATTTGGTTCTCCTGGCTTCTCAATCGAGAGGGTAGATGACTAAGTGGATTGATTTGTTTTAAAATAGATTAGAAAATTAAAATAAAATAATAGATGACTTAGAGCTGAAGCTAAAAGGACAAGAATGTTTAAGAAGATTCTGATTGCGAATAGAGGAGAGATTGCGGTGCGCATCATGCGCACATGTCGCGAGATGGGGATTACTTCAGTGGCTGTTTTTTCAGAGGTTGACCGCAAGGCACTTCATGTTAGATTTGCAGATGAGGCTTATTTTCTTGGGGAAGCAAAGCCTTCTGAAAGCTACCTCAATATTCAGAAGATAATAGATATAGCTAAGAAAAGTAGGGCTGAAGCGATTCATCCTGGTTATGGATTTCTGGCAGAGAACTCAGAATTCGTAAGGCGTTGTGAGGAAGAAGGGATCGTATTCATCGGGCCTCCCTCTTTGCCCATGGAGCTTATGGGAAAAAAAACAACCTCCCGGAGGATAATGGCTGAGGCTGGAATTCCTATAATTCCGGGGACGATTGAATCCATAAAAAGCGAAAAGGAGCTTAGAGAGAAGGCAAAAGAATTGGGTTTTCCCTTGCTTTTAAAAGCATCGGCCGGAGGGGGAGGCAAAGGTTTGAGGCTTGTGACAAGGGAGGAAGACCTACTTTCTTCATATAGATTGGCTCAATCAGAAGCGAAATCAAGCTTTGCTGACCCTTCAGTTTATGTTGAAAAATATATAGAGGAACCCCATCATATCGAAATTCAAGTGCTAGCTGATAATTTTGGTAACACTGTTTATCTTGGAGAAAGGGAATGTTCGATTCAGAGACGTTATCAGAAGGTCATTGAAGAGACCCCCTCTCCTTTTTTAGATGAGAAGACAAGAAAGGAAATGGGAGAAGTTGCGGTGAGAGCGGTGGCAGCCGTAGGCTACAGAAACGCAGGAACTGTGGAATTTGTAGTTGATAAGAATCGGAAATTTTATTTTCTCGAAATGAATACAAGGCTTCAAGTTGAGCACCCTGTCACTGAGATGGTGACTGGAATAGACCTTGTTAAAGCCCAGATTGAGATTGCTTCAGGAATGCCCCTCCCCTTCACTCAGGATGAGATTAAGCCTCGTGGATTTTCAATGGAATGCAGAATTTATGCCGAAGACCCTGATAATGATTTTGCTCCTTCTCCTGGAAGGATAACTTACCTGAGGGCTCCTTCAGGGGGCCTTGGAATAAGAGAGGATAGCGGAATATACGAAGGATATGTTGTTCCCCTCGATTATGACCCCTTGCTTGCTAAACTCATCAGCTGGGGAGCCTCTCGGCAGGAATGCATTCAGCGCATGTTAAGAGCTCTTTCTGAATATCAAATCTTAGGGATAAAAACAACCATTCCTTTCTTCAAAAGAATACTTCTTCATCCAAAGTTCTATCGAGGTGATTACAATACCCATTTTATTTCCAACCTTGAGAAAGAGAAGGATGGAGAGGAAAGAGAAGAGAGGAGGGTGGCTTTGATCGCAGCAGGGATAAAGGCTTACATGGAGCGAAAAGAAAATTTTATTCCCTCCTCAAAGACAGAGTTAAACAGCTGGAAATTACGGGGAAGAATGCAAAATTTTATGAACAGGTTATAGGATGAGGTTTTCTTTCTGGATAGAGGATAAACCTTTTGAGCTTAAGGTTGAAGAAAAGCAAAGGAACGAAATTCTTGTCTCTTTTGGCGGGGAGGAATATCGTGTGGGAGCTGAATTTTTGAATGCAAAAGAAGTTCTGTTGAACATAAAAGGGAGAGTATATGACATAATCATCGATTCTAATTCTTCATCTTATTCTGTCTACGTCAAGGGAAAGTTTTTTTTGGTGGAGAGAAAGACACAGCTTCAAGCTGCAGAAATAAGAGGGAGCAAGTCGAAAAAGAAAGAGGTAAGAACCTCGATGCCCGGTAAAGTTATCAAGGTTCTCGTAAAGGAAGGGGAAAGGGTGGAGGAAGGACAACCCATTCTGGTTCTTGAGGCAATGAAGATGCAAAACGAAATAAAATCTCCAGGCTCAGGAACCATCACCAGAATAAATCCTAAAGCCGGGGATTCTGTTGAGACCGGTGCCCTTCTTTTTCAAGTGGAATAAAAGAGGGAATTCAATTTTCTTTCAGCAAGCAAAGGATTAAATTTATTTAGAAGATAAGAATGAAAAAATTAAAAAGGTACAAACCCTGGATAACTCTCTTTCTCATCCTCCTTATCTTATTCTGTGCCGGAATCATTTTAAAAAACATCTTACTCTTTCAGCTTAAAAAAAGAATAGAAGCTGATTTTGATTACAATAAATTACATTTTTCGCTTTTCCCTCCTCTTCTCGTCATCGAGGAGATGCGGACACTTTCTCTTTCCCCCTTTTTTTCAGCTAAAAAGGTAGCGTTGAGCATCTCTTATAAATCATTGTTAAGTAAGGAAAAACCTCTTGTTATCTTTATTGAACAACCTGTGCTGAGGGTCTATGGGTCCTCTTCCCCAAAAAAAGGAGTCGGTAAAGTAATTTCCTTTCCCTTTGAAATTGAGAAAGGTGTGATAAGAGGGGCTGAAGTCTTTTTCTTTGGAAGAGATAATCGTCTTCAAGGGAGAAAGATAAATGCCTCTTTTACCCAAAAAAGAGGTTCCTTTTCCTGTAAACTAGAGGCAGATGATGTTGTTTGTTCTCTGAAGAGGATAAAAAAGGAGATTGAAGGAAAAGCAGAAATTTATATTGAAGGTGAAGGGAGGAAGATTTTCATAAAAAAAGCCACCATCCAGAGCCCTGAAGGGATCTTGAAGGCTGATGGGCTAGTGAGTGACCTCTTCAATCCTTTCCTCCAGGTGAGGAGTTCTTTCAAAATCGACTTTCCGCTTATTGCCGATTATTTCAACCTCCCTTTCGAGTGGAAGGGTCGGGCTGAAGGGAAGGCAGAGCTTATAAGGAGAGAGGGGAAAATAAATATTAAGGCAGACTTTTTGAGCGGGCGTCTTTTCCTCAACGAAATTTTAGCTGGAAATGTAAGGGGGAATTTAGATTTTGACCAGGAAAAGGGAGGTGTAATTGAATTAAATATTCAGAAAAAGAACATGGCTCGTGAATACTTGAGAATTATGTTTTCAGAGAAAGGACTTTCTGGAGAAGCCAGAGGATTCTTTCTTGACCCTTTAATCAATGATTTCAAGCTACCCTGGCCAGTTGGCTCTCCTTTCTGGGGAAAATTTACCCTTGTTAATAAGAAGCTGAGTGCAGAAGGAGAATTCAGGGATGAATATCTTAATCAAGGCTCCGATAAATTTCCCTTTCGAGGGATGGTTAAATTTGAATGGAATGGAGTAGATAAAATTTCACTCCATTCTCAAGAACTTGGCACAGGTTTTGGCCTTTTCAGCCTCCAGGGAGAGATAAACCTTAAACAGGATGTTGAGTTTTTCATCGAGGGAGAAATTAAAGACCTCAGTGAGGCGAGGAGGTTCACCTCGATTTCACTCAACAAAGATTTTTCGTTCCCTGAAATAAGAGGGAAAGGGAAGATAAAGCTAAGGATATTTGGTTCTTATTTTAATCCAAAAGTTCAGACAGAATTTTCGTTCTCTCCAGGTGGATTCATGAATTTTGATTCAGCCTCAGTTCAGGGAGAAGCAAAAATTGAAGACGATGTTTTTAAAGGAGAATTTATGATAGAGGACCCATCAATGAGAGGGAGGGTTTTTCTCTCCTCAATTGGAGATAGGGTGAGAGTCATGATCCAGGCTGAAAGTGCTTCTCTTGAGAGAGTTTTTTCAGAGCTTGGGCTTCGATTTCCCTTAAAGGGTGAAGCTTCAGGGAATGTAGAATACTTACAGGAAGGGAAAGAAGGCTCGTTAAAGGGCGAATTCTTCAGCAACAGGGTCATTCTTGAAGGTCAACAGTTTGATGGCCTAAGAGGGAAACTTAGCTGGAATGAGGATGAGATTTACCTTCAGGACCTCAGTTTCTCATTTTACAAGGGTTTGGCGAGAGGACATTTTTATCTTAATAATTCAAGCCGTGAATTTGATATAGCCTTTAGCGGTGAAGGACTCGATATTTCTTGTTTTCTACCCAGGGTAAAAGGCGAGCTCAAGCTGGGATTAAAGGGTAAAGGAAGGTTAGACCAAGACTTCGCTCAAGGAGAGTTTGAGGTTAGAGGTCTTCAGTATGGTCAATTTGAGAGAATAGAATCAAAAGGTGTGTTTAAGCTTGGATATTCAGAGGATAAGTTTCTGGGAAGTGTTGAGGGGCTTATATTTCCTGGAGAAAATGAGGCAAGAGTAAGGTTTGAGTTTAATCCTAAAAGTCAGTACTTAAGCGGAGAATTGAGGGGTTTTTTTAACAACCTTGACCTTTTACTTCCTCTAAGAGGAACAAAAGGAAGGCTGAATTATCTCTTAGAGCTTAAGCAGAACCGATCTTTGCCCGAAGTAAAGGGCGTGATTGATTTTCAGGGAACTTTGTTTGTCATCCCCGGTTTTGCTCATGCCCTGAGAGACTACTCTGCTTTGGTTTTTATCGAGAATCACGAACTTTCACTCCGTTCTTTTCATGCAAAGCTTGGGGGAGGTGATGTCCAGGGAGCAGGCTGGGCAAGAATAGGAAGAGGTTCTCTGGAAAAACTCGAGATCAGAATGGAAGGGAAGAATTTATTAATCTCCCCCCTTGAAAGAGCAAGGGCGCTCGCAGATGGGTCTTTGAAATTGGTTAAGGATGGCGAGCAATTAAAGGCAGAAGGAGAGATTACTTTTAAGAGCGTTTCTTGGCGGAGGGAAATATTTGAAAAATTTACTTTTTCTACCCTCTCTCTTTTACAGCCCCAGAGAAAGCCAGGAATATTTGATAACCTGATTCTTGATATCAGATTGAGAGCGGATGATAACGCCTGGATAGAAAATTCTTTGGGAAAGGCAAGGGGAAGGTTTGACCTTAAGGTTACGGGGAGTGTGTTAGCCCCCATACTCCTTGGTGAAATAGAGCTTCTGGAAGGGAAGGCTTTTTTCCAGGACAGGGAATTCGAGATTTTGAAAGGAAAACTGAGTTTCTTCAATCCTTCGACAATCGAACCTTATTTAAGTTTTAAAGGCGAAACATATGTAAAAGATTACAGGGTAAGTTTCTCTCTTGAAGGATTCATAGATCGTCTGAGACCCGAATTCAGCTCTTCCCCACCCTTGCCCCCAGAAGATGTTTTAGCCCTTCTTGCTATGGGAGAAGCTTTTAAAAGAACTTACTCCTACGATAGAAGCACCCAATTGAGCACAGCCTCGCTCATTTCATTTCAACTCTCTGAAGAAGCAAAAAAGCGAGCCGAGAAGCTTTTCAGTTTAGACCGGTTTAGGATAGATCCCTTTGTCTTAGGTTCATCCGCTGAGATGACTGCAAGACTGACAGTGGGGAAAAAACTATCAAGGAATTTTTCTTTGCTTTATTCGACAAACCTTGCTTCTTTAAGGGAAGAAATAACCCGCCTGGAATGGGAGCTGGGAAGAGATATCTCGATTGTCGGAACCCGTAATGAAGAGGGAAGGATCAGCATCGATGTCAAGGTTCATAAGAGGTTTTGAAAAAATATCTTTAATCTCTATCTTACTTTCAATCATAATCTTTTTCGCTGATGACTTTTATGGGTCGTCTCCAGGATGCGAAAACAAGGACGTTAACTTAACTCACGTTCATAAAATTGTGGTAGTCATGGATGGAGTTCAGAAAGAAGAAGATACCAAGCAAATAATTCCTCTCAAAGAAGGGGAACCATTTTCACCATACAGAGTCTCGCAGAGCATAAAACAACTCTTTAAAACCGGTCTTTTTTCTGATATTAAGGTTCAAAAAGAGGGAGAGAGGGAGGTACGGCTGACCTATATTTTATCCAGAAATTTCTTCGTCAGGAAGATTTCATTCCTGACCTCGCTCAAAGTCTCCCCTGAGTCGCTCAAAAGAGGGATATCAAGCTTGCGCGAAGGCGGCTCTTTTTCTGAACATAAATTGAAGAGAGCTACTGAAGAGCTTGTCAAGGTCTTAAATGAGCAGGGCTATTTCGACCCAAAGATAGACACCTTAGTCAATAAGGACCATCAAGCTTTTACGCTGGATATAGTCTTCAATATCCTTTTTGCCAAGGTATTTGCGGTTGAGAAAATCTTTTTTTCAGGAGAGATATTGGTTAGAGAAGAGGAGCTCAAGAGAAAGATGGAAACCAGAGAGGGAAGTTCTTATGTACCCTCAGTCGTGGAGGAAGATCTTCAAAGACTCAGGGATTTCTATAATGAAATGAATTTCCGCAGGGCGGAGATTAGGAAGGAGAAGGTTGAATTTGATGAAGAGGCCTCGACTGTCATCTTAAATTTAAGAGTTATTCCCCATGAAAAAATAGAGTTTATAATCAGCGGAGCAGAGATTCCTCTTAATCTTCTTGCTCCTATCTGGGAAGAAAGAATCTTCGAAGAATGGGGTTTAGACGAGGGAGAGGCAAAAATTATTAATTATTTGAGGAAAAAAGGTTATTTATTTGTCAGGGTAGAATCATCTCTGGAGAGAAAAGAACAGACAATATACGTGAGGTATAAAATTTCAAAGGGCGATAAATATGTCATCGAAGATATTGTTTTTGAAGGTTTGGAATACTTTTCTGCTTCAGATTTGAAAGAGCTCTTGGGAATAAAAAAGAAGATTCCCTTTTTTAGCTGGATAGATGGAGCTCGAGTCTTTGAACTTCCTGGAGAAATAGTGGCGTTTTATAAGACGAGAGGGTTTCCCGGGGCAAGAGTGAATATGAGGTTCGAAAAAGAAAAAAAGGGAGTGAGAGTAATCTATTCAATCCACGAAGGATTACAGCAAAAGATAGGGAAATTAAAATTTGAAGGAGCTAAGCTCTTCACTTCAACTAAGCTCTTGGAGCAGATAAACAGTGTCGAAGGGGGTCCCTTTTTTCAGCCTGAAATAGAAAAAGATGTGGGGAGGCTTGAGAATTTCTATTTAAACCAGGGTTTGAGAGGCTCAAACATAAAGGCGAGGGTTGAAGAGGTCGGGGAAGGGGTGTACTCTGTGACTTTTGATATCAGAGAAGGAAATAGAGTAAAGGTTGAGAAAATAATCGTCATGGGAAATTCTGTCACCAGGAAGGGTACCATACTCAAGGAGCTAAGAGTGAAGGAGGGGGATTATGCCTTTCAGGATTTAATCAGAGAAACGAAAAGGAGGCTTGAGAATCTTGGTGTGTTTGAAGAAGTAAAGATTGAAGAAATTCTTCTCTCATCCGAGAGAGAAAATTTAATCATTCAGGTAAGAGAGGGGAAAAGAAATTATGCAAGCCTTGGCGTGGGATTGGAGACTAAGAACGAACCGCAGGTGTTGTCGTTCTGGAACAATGTCATCAGACCGCGTTTAACCGCAGAATTGATTAGAAGCAATTCCTTTGGGCGAGCCTCCAACCTTAGTCTTATTGCCCAGGTAAGTCTTAAAGAGAAAAGAGGGGTAGTTTCTTTTGAGCAGCCTTATTTCTTCGGATTACCTTTACAAACATTTTTAAATGCCTGGATAGAAAGAGAGGAAAGGAAGAGTTATAGCTATGACCGAAGAGGAATAAGCATGACCACGATCAAATCCTTCTCCAAAGATATTCGACTATTTTCAACCTTGAGATACACGAGCACGACTCTTCTCGACCTTCGCATCAAAGAATCTGAGATTGACCGCCAGCATTTTCCTTTCTCTACCTCTTCCATATCTGGGAGTTTCATCTGGGACACGCGTGATGACCCCTTCAATCCTCAAATAGGCTCTTTTTTTTCTAGCAATGTCGAGTGGGCCTATCCTCTCTTTCAAACTGAATCCAACTATCTTAAAATTTTTTTAAAATATCAGAATTATATTTCTTTATTTTCAAGGGTGACATTAAGCTCTACAGCAAGGCTAGGCCTTGGAAGGGGAAGGATGCCTATTCACGAAAGGTTTTTCGCTGGGGGAAGCCACTCTTTCCGAGGCAATAATTTTGATGAGTTAGGGCCAAGAGATCCCGATTCTTTGAAACCAATAGGGGGAAAATCCCTTTGTCTAATTAACTTAGAATTTACCTTCCCCATCCTTTCTGCTTACAGGGACCTCTTGGGAGCTGTGTTTTACGATAAGGGAAACGTCTTTGCCAAGAGAAAAGATTTCAGCTTTAAGGCTCTCCATGATGCTTTGGGGTTTGGGCTCCGTTACCGAACACCCCTCGGGCCAATTCGCCTGGAGCTTGGCTGGAATCTTGATGCTCCCAAGGGTGAGGATAGAATCTTGGTCTTTGTCACTCTCGGGAATGTATTTTAAGCGAGGATGATAAAAATTTTTAAGGGCCGCAATGCCATATGCCTAATCTTGGGACTTATTGTCTTTAAAGGCTTTCTTAAGGGTGAAATTGTGGATAGAATTGTCTCAGTTGTGAATGGAGAGGTGATTACTCTGCTCGATGTCAAGGTTGTTCAAAGATTTTCACTTTTCACAGAGGAGGGAAATGAGCCCTCTGAGGACACCTATCAAGAGAGTCTCGAATATCTTATTAACCTAAAGATTGTGATGACCATGGTGGCAGAAAAAGTCGTGGTTTCTAATGAGGAGGTTGATTCTTTATTTCAAAAGATAACGATGGAAATTGGGCTTGAAGAAATGGAGAAAAGGATGTTTGAGCTTGGCTTGGATGAAGAGGCATTGAAATTATATCTTAGAGAGAAGATTTTTTATGAAAAAATTATTTCTCAAAGATTCAGTGGTGGAATCAGGATAGCCTTGAGTGAACTTGAAGATTATTATAGAGAAAAATACATTCCTCAAAGAAAAGAGCTTGATCTTGAAGTGTTACCCCTGGTCGATGTTCTGGATGAGGTTGAAGCCTTAATAAGAAAAGATAAAATCTCAAAGCTCAAGGCTGAATGGCTGGCGATTCTCAGAAAACAAGCTGATATTATGGTGAACAAATAGGTGAACATTAATATAATTTTAATTCACAAGGTTTTCATTTTCTGGATAAATGAGGAAAGAGGAGTTGAAATGAAAAAAGTAGGATTTTTATTTCCTGGCCAGGGTTCTCAGCAAGTAGGTATGGGAAAGGATTTCTATGAGAATTTTTCTCTTGCTCAAGAGATCTTTTCTAGGGCTGATGAAGCTTTAGGATATAAGATTTCTAAAATATGTTTTGAGGGGCCTGAAGAGGATTTAAAGCTCACTCAAAACACACAGCCTGCTTTACTTGTAGTGAGTTACATTGCCTATCTCCTTTTAGACGAGAAACCTTGGATAGCAGCAGGTCACAGTCTGGGAGAATATTCTTCATTAGTGGCGGCAGGGTCTTTAACTTTTGAAGATGGGATAGTTCTAGTGCATAAAAGAGGGAAATATATGCAGGAAGCAGTTCCGGTAGGTGAAGGAGCGATGGCTGCTCTTTTAGGTGTGGAGTATAAAACAATCGAGAATGAACTTTCCAAGGTGAAAAGTGGAATTGTTGAAATCGCTAACTGGAACAGTAGAGAACAGATAGTGATTGCCGGGCAAAAGCAGGCAGTGGAAGAAGCCATAAGTTTGATAAGCCCGCCTCGTTCAGTTATTCTCCCTGTGAGTGCACCGTTCCATTGTCGGCTCATGAAGAGTGCTGAAGAAAAGCTTTCCCTTGATTTAGATAAGATTGAATTTAAAGATTTATCTTTTCCCATCGTCACTAATGTTGATGCCAGAATAATAACTAAGGGAGAGGAAGCAAGGGATGCCCTCAAAAGACAGGTAAGCCGTCCTGTACTATGGTATAAAACTATGGAGATATTGAATGATGAAAGAGTTGAAATCTATGTAGAATTGGGGCCAGGAAAAGTTCTCTCGGGGCTGCTTAAAAAAACGGCAAGAAATTGGGATTCATCTCCTGCGGTACTTAACGTGGAGGATGTTTCGAGCCTAAGAGAGGCTAAAGAAAAGCTCTCAGGAGCTTTTTGAAAGAATGCGAGGGCCAAATTTTTTATAGTATTCAGCTGCTGAGAGAATGGCAGTTACGATTACTAACCAAAGCCCTAAGTGAGCTAAGAAGTAAAATCTTCCCATATATTTCTTTCCCAGAATAAGAAGACAGATTGTTACTGTTTCAACATTCATTTTTAGCTTGCCCAAGAAGGAGGGGGGTATTGAGATTCCCTTTGCAGAAGCAATGGCTCTAAATCCTGAAATTGAAAGCTCCCGTCCCACGATGATGATAACCATCCATGAAGAGACTGCTCCGAGTTCTACGAGGCAGATAAAGGCAGAGGATACAAGGAGCTTATCTGCAATGGGGTCAAGAAGCTGACCTAGAGGAGAAGTTTGCTTTTTTTTTCTTGCCCAAAAACCGTCGAGCATATCTGTTGTCGCTGCTGTCAAAAAGACAAAGAAAGCAAGTATTTCCTTTCCTTCAAATCGAGAGAGGAGAAAAAAAATAAGAAGGGGGATAAAAAGAACTCTGAGAGTAGTCAAACTATTGGGAATATTCATTTAAGCACATATACTATACCCTTAACCTGATGTCAAAACTTTTTATATGAGAAATCCTTTTCTCCTCTTTTCCCTATTCAGGCTATCCTTAACTTTTCGCAAATTCCTCTTTCTCTCCTTTATGTTCCCTTCTTGTAATAAATCTCATAATTACCTGGCGTCGAATCCCGCCATACCACATGGAGGTTATTATTTGAATCGATGGCTATGGCTGGGCAGTAGGACGAGCCAGAATTCCAGGTAAGCCTCTTCGTAGCGCCCCAGTCTGAAAAACAGATGCCTGAAGGATAACTTAGCACGATTGCAAGCAAAATAATTAAAAAGAAGTTCTTTCTCATACCCCCCTCCTCGCTCTAAGTTTGATTGAGATTATAAGATTCAGCCTTAGTTAAAAATAGAATCATTATCTCTAAAGCTTATTCCCACATTATCTTAAATTTAAAATTTCATGCTTATTTAAATAGGATAAAGATTATCTTCTCTCCCCAATGTTTTTTACCTCCCGGCTAATTTGCTTAAAATTTAAATCAAATTTAAATAATTTGTTAATTTACTTACTTCAACACTTTTCATAAGAATATGATTCTCTATTGAAGGTGTCAAGATTTTTTAGGGGGTGAGGACATTGGTGATATTTGGGCTCTCTGATTTCTTTTCCCTCGGCAATATATTCATCTAGGTCGTGAGGTAGTCCAGAGCATGATGGGAGCTGATGTAATTTAAGCATATGTCCACCGTCGAGCCAGAGATTCTTCTTCCCTCCCACCACAATAAAAAAGCCAACTTATCTTTCCCCCCCATGGAGCGAATTGTTCCCGAAGCCCGCAAACCTTCTCCACCGCGGGTCACTCTTTAAAGAACAGCAAAACCTGTGCAGAAATCTCGGTTCCTCCTCCAGAGCAGCCAGGTCACAGGGATCAAATCGATTCTTCCACCTCTAGAACGCCTGGGATGAGATACAAAAATGCCGGCATGTCTTCCACACATTGCCAAAGCCACGATAATAATCAAATTACTTCAGCCTCGTGGACGCTTCCTTAGTGATTGTCTCCTGGCACAAAAGAGTGCGAATAAACTCTGAACCGGGAATCATGAACCTGTATAGCCGAATTTGATGTTAATACATAATGATACCTGACTTAACCCAGAGTGTCACTGATGTATCTGACCCAGCACAAATTCATCTTATTTTTCAGGCTAAAGTCCCGAAAAGTGGAGAAATATGCGAAGGTGAAAAAGAAAAGAAATGGAAATCTTCTTTTAATCTAATAGTGGGTCTTCTCCAAATTAGTTGGTAAAGTCTCATAAGAAAAAAGAATTACATATCTTCTTTCAATTTTGGGGTTTAAGATTAAAATTAGGAGGAACGCAAAAAGGTCCTTCTTTGATTCTCCAGCATATACTGCGGATCTTATTCCTTCGGTTTCCTCGAAGATATCTTCCTATTACTCGGGCGAAGATTAACATTTTATCAATAAGTCTGAAGATTAACCTTACATTATCTTGTTAGAATTTTGGCCCATTCTCCTCAATTTGCCTCGAGGGGATCTTTCATGCAGCCACTCGATAATTAACATTATTTTTATCAACTTTCAGGGAGATGAACCTTTTTTAATTACTCTGAATTTGGCAAAAAAAGCATTAACTTTGAGGAGATTTTTTATAATTTAAAAAAGCATAAATTATGCTCTTTTCAGTAAGCAGTCATCTTGAAAAAACAGACAGTGACGAGTATAGTTTACATAAGATGATGAAAAGAAGAGAATTCTCAACCCCAATGATGGAGCAATACGCCCGGATTAAGAAAGAGCACCAAGATGCCTTATTGTTCTTCAGGCTCGGAGATTTTTATGAAATGTTTTTTGAAGATGCAAAGATAGCCTCTTCAGTGCTTGATATTACCCTGACTTCCAGACAGAAAGTACCGATGTGTGGTGTACCTTATCACGCTGCTGATTCTTACATTTCGAAACTTCTCAAGAATGGTTTCAGGGTTGCTATCTGTGAACAGGTTGAGGACTCCAAGGAAGCTAAGGGAGTAGTAAGAAGGGAAGTGGTTAAGGTTCTAACACCTGGGACGGCTGTTGAGCTTGGAGAGGATGGAGAAAAAGAAAGCACCTACATTGCAAGCCTCTACTGGGAAAGCGATGACTGGGGAATGGCCCTGCTTGACCTTGGCGCGGGGACTATGAAAGTAGCCCAGAGCGATTCTCAAGAGAAGAGGAGCCTGGTTGATGAGGTCTTCAAGTTTTCTCCAAAAGAAATAGTTTTTCCTGAAGGGGAAGAGGAGAGAGTTGAAAAGTTGTTGCTATTGAACAGCATGTCTTCTGTGCTCAAGAGTCCTGTTGAAGAGTGGGTTTTTGACCTTATTCAAACAAGAGAGCTTCTCTTGAACCATTTTAAAGTAAAGACTCTTGAAGGGTTCGGGCTCATTCAAAAAGAGCTCGCTACCCGGGCTGCAGGAGCATTAATTCATTACCTAAAGAAAATTAGAAAAGATTCCCTCACCTTGGTCTCTAAGCTTTCGTATCTTCCCTCCAGAGAATATCTGAGGTTAGATGCCACGGCGATAAGGAACCTGGAGCTCGTGAGAAACTTAAGAGATGGAAGCGTGAAGGGCTCGTTGCTCGGAATTTTAGATGAAACAGTGACTCCCATGGGTTCTCGCCTCTTGAGGTCATGGGTGATTCAGCCTCTTCAAGATTTTTTTACTATAAAAAGAAGACTTGATTCAATTGAAGAATTTTTAAAGAAGACCATCGAAAGGTCTGAAATTAGGGAAAAGCTGAAAGGGATATATGACCTCCAGAGACTAACGGGTAAGATTTCTCTTGGAGTTGCCCATCCTAAAGACCTTGTCCTCTTGAAAAAGTCGCTCCGTTTGTTACCAGAAGTTCTGTCCTTAATTTCTTCTTTCGAATCAGAACCGATCAAAGAGATGGTCAATGAATGGGATTTGGCAGAAGATATAGCAAATATAATAGAAAATTCAATTCTTGATGAGCCTGCCTTTCTCCTTACTGAAGGGGGAATCATTAGGGATGGTTATGACGATGAACTAGATGAATTGAGGAAGATAAGCCACTCAGGGAAGTCCTTCATTTCATCTCTTGAAAAAAAAGAAAGGGAAAGAACAGGTATAAATTCCTTGAAGGTTGGATTCAATAAAGTTTTTGGTTATTACCTTGAGGTGACAAGACCAAATCTTCATCTTGTACCAGAAAGTTACATCCGTAAGCAGACGCTGGCTAATGCCGAGCGCTTCATTACTCTAGAGCTGAAGGAATATGAAGAGAAAGTTTTGCATGCAGAGGAACGTATTGCTGAGCTTGAGCACAGACTATTTATTCAGGTGAGAGAAGAAGTTTCAAAATCCACTCCAAGACTCCAGAAAATTGCTTCATCCCTCGCTTATCTGGATGTCATTTCTTCCCTTGCAGAAGTAGCTGCAAAAAGAAATTACTCTCGTCCAGAAGTCTTTGAGGGGGATGTGATTGAGATTAAAGAGGGGAGACACCCTGTGATCGAGGAGATGATTGAAGAACCGTTCATACCCAATGATGCTCTCCTCGATACCGAAAACAATCAAATTCTGATTGTCACTGGACCCAACATGGGAGGGAAATCCACTTATTTGAGGCAAATCGCTTTGATCACGATTCTTGCTCAAATGGGTAGTTTCGTCCCTGCCAAAAAAGCCAAGATAGGAGTAATAGATCGAATTTTCACCAGAATTGGAGCCATGGATTTTCTCACCTCGGGTCAATCGACTTTCATGGTAGAGATGATTGAAACGGCGAACATTTTAAATAATGCTACTCCAAAGAGTCTCATTCTTCTCGATGAAATTGGTAGAGGAACGAGTACCTTTGACGGACTCAGCATAGCTTGGGCTGTGGCAGAATATTTAAGCGAGAAAGAAGATGTTCGAGCCAAGACTCTTTTTGCCACCCATTATCACGAACTGACAGAACTTGCTTTAACCCAGCCGCGCATCAAGAATTATCATGTCTCAGTGAAAGAATGGAAGGATGACATAATTTTCTTAAGAAAGATTTCCCCCGGTCCTTCTGATCAGAGCTATGGAATTCATGTGGCTAAGCTGGCTGGGATTCCTCAAGAAGTAGTGGAGAGAGCAAAAGAGGTTCTCTTCAACTTGGAAAAAAAGGAACTGGATGAGTGGGGATTACCCAGAATATCTTATAGCGATTCAAAAAGAAGGGATAAGGCTCAGCTTCTTCTTTTTGAAGAAGATAGAGAGAGAGAAATCTTAAAAGAGATCAGGGATGAGATTGAAGCTCTTAACATTCAGAACATGACCCCTCTTGAAGCGCTTAATCTTCTAAATGAACTTAAACAAAAAGTCCAGAATTCAAGACTGAGAAAGTAGTTTTACTTCTTAGATTAACGATATTTTAAAGCCGGTTATCTTGTGAATGGAAGCGGAGGAGAAGGAAAATTAGGTTTTAATCATCTTCAAGATTGAAATCGCCTTCAATCTCTTCTTCCTCAAATTCCTCTTCCCCGAAGCTTTCATCATATGAAGACTCTCCTTCTTCTTCTTTCCGCTTCTCTATAGCTAGTTCAAATTCTTCTTTATCCTCATAACGACGGAGATAATTAGATTCCACATCGCTGTAACAAAGCTCAAGGAAGTCTTCTTCTATTACACAGAAGACAGACATGTAATGGCCTGATTGGAGGTCACCAACTTTTTCTATAATCTTTGCTTTTTTCTTTATGGCATCTAAGGTTAGCCAAGAAGTTATTTCTATTTCTTCCATTGAAATCTCTCAAAAGAAAAATAACAATTTTTATTAAATTGTCAAGAAGAAATCAGAAAAAAATGAAAATTATTTGGGAAACGCTCTGTTTCTTTTCTTGACATTGAAAGGGGGCAATATTTAAATAAATGAGGAGGTAAAAATGCGTTGGGATAAGTTTACTCTGATGAGCCAGCAGGCAGTCCAACTTGCTCAAATGAAGGCAGAAGAACTCGGTCACCAGGAGCTAGCTCCTGAACATCTTCTGTGGGCTTTCTTGTCTCAAGAAGAAAATGTGGTGAGTTCAATTCTGGCAAAGATCGGAATAAATCCAGCTCAAAAGAAGAGAGAGATAGAGGAGGTTTTAGAAAAACTTCCTAAAGTTACAGGAGGAGAAGTATATCTTTCGTCAACTCTAAGAAAGATATTAACCGATGCAGAGAAAGAAGCAGAAAAACTCAGAGATGAATACATCTCCACAGAACATATTTTCCTTGCGTTACTTAAAGAGGGGAGCTCAGCGGCTTCAAGAGTTCTCAAGGAAAATGGAGTTAAAGAGGATTTAGCCCTCAAGGCCTTGAGGACCATAAGGGGAACCCAGAGGGTTACAGACCAACAGCCTGAGGTAAAGTATCGAGTCCTCGAACGCTTCGCTCGGGATTTGACAGAGCTTGCTAGGCAGGGGAAACTGGACCCTGTGATAGGAAGAGAAGATGAAATCAGGCGAGTGATACAGGTACTCTCGCGAAGGACAAAGAACAATCCAGTTTTAATTGGAGAAGCAGGGGTGGGGAAAACGGCCATTGTGGAAGGCCTTGCGCAAAGAATAGCCAATGGCGATGTACCCCAATCTCTAAAGGATAAAAGGCTTATCGCGCTTGATATCGGAGCTTTGATTGCAGGAACAAAATATAGAGGAGAATTTGAGGACAGGCTGAAAGCCGTGTTAAAGGAGATAAAAGAGGCTGAAGGGAATATAATTCTATTCATTGATGAACTTCATACGATTATTGGCGCTGGAGCTGCTGAAGGTGCAGTAGATGCATCAAACATGCTCAAGCCCCCCCTCGCAAGGGGTGAACTTCGTTGTGTGGGAGCCACAACTCTCAATGAATATAAAAAATATATTGAGCGAGATGCTGCACTTGAAAGAAGGTTCCAGCAGGTCTACGTCGGAGAGCCTTCTGTTGAAGAAACGATTTCTATTCTGCGGGGACTGAAGGAAAAATATGAAATCCATCATGGAGTGAAAATCAAGGATTCTGCCCTCGTTGCAGCAGCGACTCTTTCCAATCGATATATAACTGACAGATATTTGCCTGATAAGGCAATCGATTTAATCGATGAAGCAGCTTCACGCATTCGGATTGAAATCGATAGCATGCCCGAGGAAATTGATGAGCTTGAGAGAAGGATAATCCAGATAGAAATAGAGAAACAGGCTCTGAAGAAAGAAAAAGACGAGAGTGCCAGGGAAAAACTAAAATCTTTGAACAGGGAATTAGCAGAACTGAAAGAAAAGAGTGATTTTCTGAAGGCACGCTGGAAAGAGGAGAAAGAACTCATCGACTCGATGAATAAATTGAAAGAGGAGATAGATAATCTCAAGATAGAGGAACAGAATGCAGAGAGAAGGGGAAATCTGGAAAGGGTTGCAGAGATTCGGTATGGAATTTTGTTGGAGAAACAGAAGGAATTGAATAAGATTGCAGAAAAACTGGCTGAAATCCAGAAAAAAGGAAAGATGCTTAAAGAGGAAGTGGATGAAGAGGATGTGGCATTGATTGTTTCCAAATGGACTGGGATCCCTGTTTCTAAGATGCTCGAAGGAGAACTTGAGAAGTTGGTGAACATGGAGAAAAACCTGCAGAAGAGGGTGATAGGTCAGGACCATGCTTTACGGATTGTTTCAGACACTATCAGAAGAGCTCGGGCAGGACTCCAAGATGCTTCAAGACCTTTGGGCTCTTTTATTTTTTTAGGTCCAACTGGGGTTGGGAAAACAGAGCTTGCGCGTGCCCTTGCAGAATTTCTTTTCGATGATGAAAGAGCAATGGTAAGGCTTGATATGTCTGAATACATGGAGAAGCACACAGTTTCTCGTTTGATTGGCGCTCCTCCAGGATATGTGGGTTATGAAGAGGGTGGTCAGCTAACCGAAGCAGTAAAGAGAAGGCCTTATTCAATCATTCTTCTTGATGAAATTGAAAAGGCACATCCTGATGTTTTCAACATTCTTCTTCAAATTCTAGACGAGGGGAGGTTGACAGATGGGAAAGGCAGGACGATCGATTTCAAAAACACCATCATCATCATGACCTCTAACCTCGGGAGTCAGGTTATAAAAGAGTTAAGTCAGGATTTTGAAAGGATGGAGAAGGAAGTCAAGATTATCCTGGAGGAACATTTTCGGCCGGAATTTCTTAACAGAATTGATGAAGTCATAATCTTTAAAGCCCTCCCCTTTGAAGTTATTCTTCAGATTGTTGAGCTTCAGATCGAGGAACTTAAAAAGAGAATGAGAGAGAAGAAGATGGAAATTGAACTCAGTGAAAAGGCCAAGAGATTGCTTGCCGAACGTGGATATGACCCTGTCTATGGAGCTAGACCTCTCAAGAGGGTAATTCAGAGAGAAATTCAAAATCCTTTAGCCATGAAGATTCTGGAGGGAGCGTTTATTGAGGGAGATATTGTTAGAATCGATGTTAACAAGGATGGGAATTTTTTCTTCATCAGAAAAGATAGAGAAATCATAGAAAAGGAGCTTAGATGATAGAAGAGGTTAAGAAAGCAATTGAAGAAATAAGACCACATCTTCAAGCCGATGGTGGAGATGTAGAATTCATTGAAGTGACGGATGAAGGAGTGGTCAAAATCAGGCTTTTGGGTGCTTGTGAAGGGTGCCCGATGAGACAAATGACTCTGGCTCATGGTATTTCTCAATTCATAAAAAAGAAAGTCCCTCAAGTAAAAGAGGTCCAGGCTATTTAGGAAAAGAGTCATAATCAAGAAGCTAAGTGGTTAAAAAAATAGAAAAATAGTAAAGGTAATGAAAATCGTTACCCAAAATTTCGGGGAGAAAGAAAGGAAAGGCGACTTTAATTTCTACTTTGGTGAGAATCCTTCTTTTTAGGGTGTGAGCAATTTTTTTCCTGAAGTGAACCTGAATCAAATCATTTTCTCTACATAAGAATAATTTTCAAACTCAAAGTCCAGGATCTCTTCTAAAAGACTTTAAAATAATTTTATTTATTTTTTGGGGTTCTTCTCCTAATTAATTGGTAAACTCTCATATGGGAAGAGAAAAAGAAATACGTATCTTATTTTAATATGAGGCTTAAGATTATGAGGTGTACAAAAGAGTTTATCTTTCATTCTCCAGCTCACATCGTGGCTCTCATTCCTACACTTTCCTCAACGATAATTTTCTATTACATGTGCGAAGATTAAAATTTTTATCAACTAATCGGGAGATGAATTTTTTTGCTAACAACAACCAAGAGGAATAACTAACAAGATCTCAAAAAAGGAGGGACTTTTTAGAAAAATCAAATAAATTGAGACGTCATGAGATCAAGCTCTAAAGGTAGGTAATTTAACTTTTTTGGATGAGGCACTATATACATTTAGCTAGAAATCCTTTCCAATGGTGAGAATAAATTATCACGCTTTTGGAAGATGATTCTCCTGACTTCTTATTGAAAAAAAATCGGGAATAAGATAAACATATAAGGACGAAGCAAGTAAAAGGAGGTTAGGATGATAGAGAAAAGAAAAATATTGGTCTTTATGGGTTTAAGCTTCCTTCTCTGGAGTATTTGTTCTGCTAATGGCTTAAATCTCAACAGCCTCGGATCAAGGGCTCTGGCTATGGGAGGAGCCTTCGTAGGTTTAGCAGATGATTTCAGCGCTCTCCATTGGAATCCAGCAGGAATTGCTCAATTTGATAGCTTTTATTTTGGCTTCTATGGAGTGGATATTATTCCTTCAGGAGAATACAAGATGGACATTCCGACAATCATCGGACCTATCACTTTAGTCGATGCCCAGACTCAGAGAATGAATTACCTCGCAGGCATGGGGGCCTTCTATTTCCCTCTGAGCAATAATCTGGTTGCTGGGGTGGGAATTTACGTTCCTTCAGGGCTTGGTTCAAAGTGGGATGGTGAGGATTTCAAGCTTCTTTCTATGAATAAAACCTATGAGTGGGAAAGCAGGATAGGGATGGTTACCATTGCCCCCGCCCTTGCTTTAAAGCTCAGCGAGAAATTACTTTTGGGCGCTTCTTTGAACATTAATTATGCCCAGTTCAAAGTTAAGACTCACGCAGGTAGCGAAGACCTCGGGATTGATATTGGTCAGTACGAAGAAAGCCTTTCAGGATGGGGGTATGGTGCTACTTTGGGGATTCTTCTTAAACCAAACGATATGCTCAGTCTTGGTGGGACATTGCGCACTTCAAGTACCATAAGCTTTAGCGGAGATATTTCTATCTCCAAGATCAACATCCTGAGCATGATTCCCGGGACACCACTTTATGGGGCAAATATACCTACGACCTCAAGCGTTGAGCGGGAAGTTACTTGGCCGATGTGGCTTGCAGGTGGAATTGCCTTAAAGCCTTTTAAGGAGCTAACAATTACAGCTGATGCGCAATGGACTCAGTGGTCGAAGATAGATGTTTTCAAGACTGAGTATGAAGACCCTATCTGGAACCTGCTCATTGATAAGGAAAGACCGATGCACTGGGATGATGTGCTGCAGATAAGGGTAGGCGCAGAATACAGAATCAATAATTTTGCCGTTCGGGGTGGATATTACTGGGACCCTTCTCCTGCTCCTGACAAGACTATGAATGTTCTCCTTCCTAATTATGATTTCAATGTCTTCACTGCAGGAATAGGCTATAATTTGGATGGATTGCAGATCGATATAGGATTTGAATATCTGAAGGGAAAAGATAGGGATATTCAGTTTGAAAAGAAACTTACCGACCCAGAATATGAAACTGCCATGCCCGGGATTTATAAGATGGTTATGATTGTGCCCAATATCTCCATAGGTTATAGATTCTGAAAAATTTGAGATTTTAATCGAGAATGGGGATGTTGATTAAAGAAAGTAAATTTTGGTAAAAGGGTGAGAATCAAGAAGGCGATCATTCCTGCGGCTGGTTTTGGAACTCGCTTCCTGCCTGCCACTAAATCCCAGCCAAAGGAAATGCTTCCCATAATTGATAAGCCACTGATCCAATATGGAGTAGAGGAGGCTGTTTCGGCTGGAATTGAATCCATCGCTATCATAACTTCAAGAGGAAAATCATCTTTGGAAGATTATTTTGATAGAAACCCTGAACTCGAGCGGTTTTTAGAGGAGAAAGGGAAGACTGAACTTCTGAAAGAGATAGAATGCATCTCAAGCCTTGCTGAAATGTGTTACATCCGACAGCAAAAACCCCTTGGTCTTGGTCATGCTATTCTTTTGGGTGAAAGTTTTGTGAATAACGAGCCTTTTTCGGTTTTGCTTCCTGATGATATCTTTGATTGTGACCCTCCCTGTATTAAACAACTTATGGATGCCTTTTTTGAGCTTGAGAGCCCAGTCATCGCCTTGGGGAGAGTGGATGAAGAAGGCACCAAGAAATATGGAATCATCAAACCCAAGAAGATAAAAGAAAAGATTTTTCAAATTGAAGATGTGATTGAAAAACCAGGCCCAGAGGAGGCCTTATCAGACCTCGGGATTTTTGGAAGATATATTTTTACGCCAGAAATCTTTGACGCTATTAAAAGGACGGCTCCTGACCATAGAGGCGAGGTTCAAATTACAGATGCAATAAGACTCTTGATTAAAAATAGGCCTGTCTATGGGTATGTTTTTGAAGGAAAAAGATATGATGCAGGGGACAAATTGGGATTTATCGAGGCCACAATCGAGCTTGCACTTAAGAGAGAGCAGTTCAAAGAGAAGCTGGAAGAAATTCTGAAAAAGCTTATTCAGCATTAACCCAGAAAATTTATCTTCTATTTGTTCAAAAAGAAGAAGGATTCTTCCTTTCTCCCTCAGGTCTTTTAGAGGAAAGTAGGAATTAACTCTTTTTAGAAACTATCCATTTTTGTTCCCTTTTAATTCTTCTAATATTCTATTTGCGAAGAGTGAAAGAATTATTTTCAAGAAAGTTCTTAAAAGCTTTATTTAAAATTTTCAGAACGTTCATTTTATTTAAAGGATAAATATGACTTTTATCTATGAGAATAAAAAAATTCGTTTCTTCTTTTGATTTTTCCGATTTTAGAGGATGGAGTGGCGAGGGACGGAATCGAACCGCCGACGCAGGGATTTTCAGTCCCTCGCTCTACCGACTGAGCTACCTCGCCTTTCTTTAGAGTTTTTTAGTATAATTTTCCTTTAAAAGAAAGTCAATTACTTCTTAAGGCCAGAGTTCTTGACTAATTTATTATCACCGCAATAGGTTCACTAAAGATGAAGCTTGCGGCAGTTCTTCCCCATTTTGAAGTTTTTGGTGGAGTGCGACGATATATAGAAATAGGAAACGAGCTTTCGAAAAGAGGGCATGATTTTGTGATTTTTACTCCTGATGGTCTTCCCCCTCGATGGCTTGATTTTAAAGGGAAAACTTCTCCATTTTCCCATTTAGAAGAAGAGATCTTCGATGCCTGTTTCTGTAGCGAATACTCTGTCTTGGATCAATTCGAAAGGCTTAAAGCAAAACAAAAATTTTTCTATTTTTTGCTTGAGGGACACAAGAAAGAAAGAGAAGTGATGCGGAAAGACTTTGTTTTCTTAGGAAATTCAGAAGGAATTTGCAGACGAATTGAGAAGAGGTATGGAGTTCGCTGTCTAAAGCTAGCAGGAGGCGTTAATCTTCTAACATTCTACCCATCTCAAAGAGAGGGCTCGAAAGATGAGTTTCGCATCCTCTGTTATGGAAGACTTTCCAGAAAAAGAAAAGGTATTTCTCATGTCATCCGTGCTGCAGAAAGTCTTTATAAAAAGCACCCGAATTTAAAGCTTATCCTTTTCGATAGCCTCGTGGGGAGAGGAAGAATCGACTCGCCACCAGTGCTCCCGATTAAGATTCCCTATGAATTTCATCTTAATCTTCCTCAAGAAAAAATGGCATGGCTATATTCCCAGGCAGACGTTTTCGTCAGTGCAGAAAGAAGGGCGGGCTGGTCAAACACGACAGCAGAGGCAATGGCATGTAAAATTCCAGTGATTTGTACTAAGAGTGGCACTCAGGACTTTGCTTTTCATCAAAAGACTGCATTAGTAGTCAGGTTCCCTTATTCTTTTTTTCTCAAACGTGCGATAAAGAAGCTTCTTTATAATGAGAATCTTCGCCATCGTCTTGCTTGCGCCGGTTATGAAAGGATTAAAAGTTTTACCTGGTCTTCTCTTGTCGATCGACTGGAAGAGATTCTGGGCCTGAGGTAAAATTGAAATAGGCTCAAAAATTGTGATATTCTTTCACATGGAGGTAAGCTGGAATGGAAGAAAAGGAACTTAAAGAGATTTTGTTGAAGGAAAACGAAGAATTCAAAAAGCTCTATCTCCAGCATCAGGAATGTGAGAATAAACTTGAAAAATTCAAGAATAAAAATTTCCTTACCGAGAAGGAAAAGCTTGAGGAAAAAGAGCTCAAGAAAAAGAAGCTTGCTCTCAAAGACAGAATGTATTTGATTTTAACTGAATACAAGAAATCTTTTAAATGATTGGCTTTAAAGATCATGAAAAATAGAAGGAAGCCTAGGCTTGCCTTAATAGGAACTGATTCTCTTAGGGGAAAGGAAATTAAGGATATCTTAGAACGAGAAAAATTTCCTATTCAGAGCATGGAGTTCTATGATCCTGATGTGGAAGAAGAATACAGCAAACTCACTCAATTTCGAGGTGAACCCAAGGTAATTCATCATTTGGCAGAAGATTCTCTCTTCGGCATAGACCTTGCCTTTTTAGCAGCCGAGAGGAAGGTGAGTAAAAAATATGGTGAGATTGCCCAGAAAGAAAAGATTCATGCTATTGACCTGAGTGAGGCATTTAACACGAGTGAGAAGATTCCTATCATTGTGGCTGGAGTTAACGATGAGTTGTTAGTGAAGGAAATGCCCTTTCTCATTGCTAACCCTCATCCCGTAACCATAATCCTTTCGCATATTTTCCGGATCATGCTCGAAGTTTTTGGGCTGAGGCGCGCAATTGCTTTCGTGCTCCAGCCTGTGTCTGCTTTTGATGAACAGGGAATAGAGGAACTGGTCTCTCAAAGTTTTGCTATGTTAAGTAGCTCTTCGATGAAGAAGAAAGTCTTTAAGGACCAGATTGCATTCAATCTCCTTTCCCATACTGAGCCAATGGATGAAAATGGGTTTTCTCCCGTTGAAAAACAGATTATAAAAGAAATAAAAAGGGTATTAGCTCCGCAGGAAATTTGCCTGATGCTTTCTCTCATTCAAGTTCCTGTTTTTCACACCTACTCCATAATGACTCATGTAGAAATAGAAAAAAAGGCAGAGATTCAAGATTTGAGGGAAGCTTTCAAACAGTCTCCTTATTTTAAACTCTCTTCCTCCACTCTTTCATGCCCTGTTTCTTCAATATCGGTTGCGGGGAAAGATAAAATTTTCATAGGGCAGATCAAGAAGGAAGAGGCTGATCCAAGAAATTTCTGGATTTGGGCAGTTGCTGACAATCTTACCTTAGGTTCAGCTTCAAACGCTCTGGAGATAGCAAAGGTTCTTTTTCCTGGTGAAGATGATTCGGCATGAAAGAAATTTTCCGGCTTCTCAAACTTACTCTTGATCAGAAGCAAAGGCTCCTACTTTTCTTCCTATTTTCGCTCTTAGTGGCATTTTTTACCTATGCTTTTGTAAATTTAGTTCAGCCTATAATCGATGAGATGTTTCAACTTGCCCCGTACTCATCCTCTCAAAAAACGAGTTTGATCGCCTTCGTTTTTAGATTCTTCCATGTAACAAAAGAACAACTGATGTGGTTTATACCTTTGATTTTGGTAATCGTCATTCTGGGCAAGGGGATCTCCACATTTTTATCTTCTTATTTCATGAAATCAATAGGACACAAAACTGTCAAAAGGTTGAGAGATGAGCTCTTTGAGCACCTTATTTACCAATCCTCCAGCTTTTTCGATCACAGATCCACTGGTGAGCTAATGTCGCGTGTGACGAGTGATGTGGAGAAGATACAGCAGGCTGTTTCAAATAATATGGCAGATTTCGTTGAATCTCTTTTCATTCTCTTTTCGCTTTTAATTTTCGTGTTCGTCACAAATTGGAGGCTTGCCCTTGCTTCATTTGTTATGGCGCCACTTGCAGTGATTCCTCTTGTTGCCTTTAGCAAACAGCTCAAGAAAAAAAGTTTACAAAATCAGAGAAAAATGGCTCAAATTTATACCCTTCTATTTGAATCCATAACAGGAAATAAAATCATAAAGGCATTCACTACGGAAAGATTCGAGATAAAGAAATTTTTAAATGCGACTCAGGAGTTTTTCAAATCGAGCATGAAGTTGGCCTGGATAGGAAGCCTTTCTTCCCCATTCATGGAATTCATTGGGGGGCTACTTGGAGCTTTTATCCTGGTTGTGGGAACAAAAAACATCGCTCAGGGATACATAAGCCCAGGTGATTTCGGTTCATTCATTGTGGCCATATTTTATTCTTATACTCCTATACGAAGGTTGAGTCGTGCCAATAACGTCATCCAGCACGGAGTGGCTTGCTATCAGAGAATTCAAGAAATTTTGCGAAGTCGACCTAAAATAGTTGATAACCCTCAAGCTTATCCCCTTCCTCCTGTAAAAGGTCATGTAAGGTATGAGAATGTCTCATTTAGTTACAATGAATCCACACCCGTCCTCAGAGACATAAGTTTCGAAGTCTTGCCTTCTGAGACAGTGGCCATAGTTGGGCTGAGCGGCGCAGGAAAGACCACAATTGTCAACCTTCTTTCTCGGTTTTATGAGGCAACATCAGGAAGGATAACCATTGATGGTGTTGATATTCGAAAGGTTACCCTTGCTTCTCTGCGCTCTCAGATTGGACTTGTGACTCAGGAAACAATCCTCTTCAATGACACTGTGCGGAGGAATATAGCCTATGGATTGGAAGATGTCCCATTGGAGAAGATAATAGAGGCTGCCAGGGCAGCTAAGGCCCATGAATTTATCATGGAACTTTCACAAGGATACGAGACACAAATTGGAGAGAGAGGGGTCCTTCTTTCGAGTGGGCAGAGACAGAGGATTTCGATTGCAAGAGCCCTGCTCAAGAATCCTCCCATCCTTATTCTGGATGAAGCAACTTCAGCAATTGATAGTGAATCAGAAAGATTGATTCAGATTGCTCTCTCAAATCTTATGAAAAATAGGACTACTCTTATCATAGCTCATCGGCTCTCAACGGTCAGGAATGCAGATAAGATTCTGGTTATAGATAAAGGAAAATTAGTAGAAGTTGGTACCCACAGGGAGCTCTTAAGAAAGAACGGAGTTTATAAAAGATTGTATGATCTTCAGTTTCCTGAGGAGGAGGAATCATTCTCATGATGCAGAGCATGACGGGTTACGCAGAGAGGATATCAAACTTAAAGAGCTTAAAAGCCAAAATAAGCATAAGAACTCTGAATCACCGTTTTTTTGACTGGTATTACAAGGGAAATAACATAGGTTGGATTGAAGACAGATTGAGGATGCTCTGTCAAAAGAAGATTCATCGCGGGAGGGTAGAGGTGTCTGTGGAGTTGAATTTTTTAAATTCTTCAAGCTATGAGCTTAAGATTAACGAGAAAATGCTCTTAAGTCTTCTCACCAAACTGGAGAGAATATCGAGGAAATTAAAAAAGAAAATTGAGTTCTCAATTGATAATCTTTTTGTCATTCCGCAGATGATAGATATCAAGAGAAAGGATTTCTCCCGGGAGGAAATAGCCTTCTTAGAAAGAAGCTTTGAAGAAACCCTTGATGAGCTTATAAGAAAGAGAATGGAGGAAGGAAAAGAGATTTGTAAGGCTATTCAAAAACATCTGCAAAGGATGAAGAAGATGTTGAATAGGGTGGAAAGGCTGGCTTACAAACAACCCCTTCTCCTCAAGGAGAAATTGATAAAAAGAGTGAGTGATTTAAGTCATGAAGGTTCATATTCGCAAGAAAAACTTCTTGAAGAGATAATTTCTCTGGCGCAGAAATGTGACCTTTCTGAGGAAGTGGCGAGGTTGAGGATTCATCTCAAGCATGTAGATGAGCTTCTCTGCGGAGAAGGCCAAGAGCCTGTGGGAAAGAGATTAGATTTTCTGATGCAAGAACTCTACAGAGAAGCAAACACAATCAATTCAAAGGCACAGGATGTTAAAATAATAAAAGAAATTCTATCCTTCAAGGGAGAAGTGGAGAATATTCGTCAACAAATTCAAAATTTGGAATGATCATTTGATTGAGAGAGGCGAGAGGTGCTGTTTGTAATCACAGGACCTTCCGGGTGTGGAAAAACTACCCTAATCAGACGAATCTTGAAAGAGGTCAAGAATACAACTTTCTCCGTCTCCCACACTACGAGGAAGATGAGAAAAGGTGAGAAGGAGGGAAAAGATTACTATTTTGTCTCTAGGTCTGAGTTTCAGCAGATGATTAGGGAAAATAAGTTTATAGAGTGGGCAGTAGTGCATGGGAATTATTATGGAACATCTAAGAGTGAGCTTAAGAAAAGATGTGGTAGTGATGATCTTATCTTTGATATCGATGTCCAAGGAGCACGACAGATGAAGGAGAAGCTCAAAAAAGCTGTATTCATTTTCATCCTTCCTCCCATGTTTGAAGAACTTCGCCGAAGATTAAAGAAAAGAGGAGAGGAAAGCGAGGAGGCAATCGAGAAAAGGATGGAGGTTGCCAAGAAAGAAATCAGCCATTACCCAAACTTTGATTTCATCGTCATCAATGACCAACTTGAGAGGGCTGTAGAAGAATTGAAGTCAATCATTATCTGCATGCGGTGCCAAATTGAAGCCCGGAAAAAGGAGATAATTCCTATCCTTCAGAGTTTTTCTAGAGGAGATTGAAGGAGGCAAGTATGGGAAGAGTTGTCCTTGGAGTAAGTTCTTCAATCAGCGTATATAAATCGTGTGAAATCATCCGGGAATTTCAGAAAAGAGGTTACCGAGTTCAAGTGATTATGACCAAGAACGCCTCAAAGTTGATTTCACCTCTGCTTTTAAGCTCACTTTCGGGGGAGAAGGCTCTGGTTGACCTCTTCGAAGAGCGAGATTCGGCTCAGATAGCGCATGTTGCCCTGGCCAGCGAGGCAGAGCTGTTTGTTGTTGCCCCGGCGACTGCAAACATTATCGCCAAATTTGCTTCCGGGATTGCCGACGATTTTCTTTCGACTTTTTATACTGTGGTTAAATGTCCTGTGGTTGTGGCCCCGGCCATGAATGAGGCCATGTATTTTCATCCTCAGACACAAAAAAACCTAAAGAAACTGAAAGAAGACGGGGTGAAAATTGTTGAACCCGAAAAGGGGTATCTAGCTTGTCAGGAAGAGGGCTGGGGGAGATTGGCTACACCCGAGAAGATTGTTGAGGAAGGATTGGTCTTGATTAAAAAAAGAGAGAGCCTGGTGGGTCGGAAGATAATGGTCTCAGCAGGTCCCACACGAGAGTTTATGGACCCTGTTAGGTTCATTAGCAATCGCTCCTCAGGGAAGATGGGTTATGAGCTTGCCCTGGAGGCATGGAGAAGAGGAGCAGATGTAATTTTGGTCTCTGGGCCCTCCTTGCTTCAACCTCCGCGAGAAGTGAGGGTGGAAAGAGTTCAATCTGCGGAAGAAATGGGCAAGAAGATGTTCGAGCATCTTGAAGAAGTTGAAGTGGTAATCATGGCAGCTGCAGTTTCTGACTATAAATTCGCAGAAAAATCCTCTCAAAAGATAAAGAAAGGAACCTCACCCCGTAGACTCCAATTGGTGCCGACAGAGGATATTCTGGAAAAGATAGGAAGTAGTAAGGGTTCAAGGGTTGTTGTAGGTTTTGCTGCAGAAACAGAAAACATGGTAGAAAATGCGCTGAAAAAGATAAAACAAAAAAACCTCGATTTCATCGTGGCCAATAATATACTCAGGGAAGGAGTTGGCTTTGAATCAGATTTTAATCAGGTTTCAATAATCTTTCCCGACGGTCAGGTGATTGAAACTGAAAAAATGAGTAAGAGGGAAATTAGTCAAGTCATCCTGGACAAGATTGAGGAAATAATTGGAAAGAAAACTCGAGAAAATTCTCTCTGATCTTGAGGAGAGATTAAGGTATTTTTCAGAACTCGAGTTAGAATTCGTATTAAAGAAACGGGGCCCCCTGAGTTTAATTAATTTAAATGAAAAAATCCTCAAATGCGAAAGATGCGGTCTTTCTTTAACCAGGAAAAATGCTGTTCCTGGAGAAGGAAATCCAAAAGCAGAACTGATGTTTGTGGGGGAAGCTCCGGGTAGGGATGAAGATTTCGAGGGCAGACCTTTTGTTGGAAAAGCAGGTCAGCTTTTAACAAAAATAATCAAGGCAATGCAATTAGAGAGAAGCGAGGTTTTCATAACTAATGTTGTTAAATGCAGGCCTCCTGAAAACAGAACCCCTTTAAAGGATGAAATTGAAAGATGTAAAGAATATCTCCTGGAGCAAATAGAAATTATAAAGCCAAGGGTCATAATTGCCTTGGGGAAAGTAGCCGCAGATTTTTTTATTCCCTCTGAGCAGGGGATAATGAGTTTGAGGGGAAATTTCCATGAATTTAGAGGTATCAAGGTGATGCCTACCTTCCATCCTTCCTACCTCATCCGGAATGAAGGAAATAAGGAGATTCGTAAGATTGTCTGGGAAGATATGAAAAAAGTCATGGCTTTCTTGAGCAAGAAATGACTCTCTATGCAGATGTGATTGTCCCTCTTTCGCTTAACCAGCCATTTTCATATCGAATACCCCCACATCTCGAGGAGAAGGCAGCAGTAGGAAGCCGTGCGGTGGTCCCTTTTCAGAAGAGAACATTGACTGGATTCATGGTAAAAATAAAAAAGAAGAGTAAATACTCTGGATTAAGACTCAAGGAAGTCATAGAGATTTTAGACGATCGGCCAATTTTTTCTGCTTCCTTTCTCTCCTTTACTCGAAAACTGAGCGAACTTTTTTTCTCGTCATGGGGAGAGATACTCGAAGCCTCACTCCCTCCCCCTTTTAGAACAATGATTAATGCAGAGGTCATTCTCACTGAAGAAGGCAGAATGCATCTCGAAAACGAAGAGGTCTTGGAAGAAGAAAAGGCCCTTCTTAAAGAGCTCCAATTAGGGAAGATGAGTTTAAATTTTCTAAAAAAGAGAATAAGAAAAAAGAATCTTCCGAGTATTCTTGCAAAAATGGAAAAAAGAGGTTGGATAAGAATTTTCGCTAAGCACAAGAGGTGGATTTCAGAAAAAGAAGATTTCAACGTGTCATGTTCAAGACAATTAGAGCTTAATTTCTCGATTGATAAGGAAACCCTGCGCACAGCAGAAAAAATAGGAGCTCACATTGGAGAAAATGAGTTTAAGCCGTTCTTTGTGTATGGTCCAAGAGAAAAAAGGGTATCATTGTATATATATTTGATAAAAAAAATATTAGAAAAAAAAAAGAAGATTCTCTTTCTTGTTCCCGAAATTTCCCTTACGGAACGTTTAATCCAGGAATTCGAGAATTATCTTGGCGAAAGAGCCGTAATTTATCATAGTCGAATTCCCCTGAGAAAAAGAGAGATAGAATGGGGAAAAATCAACACAGGAAGGTCAGCAATTGCAGTGGGATCAAAATCTATGATTTTGTTACCCCTAGATGAAGTGGGGCTCATAATTGTGGATGAAGAGCAGGATGAATCTTATTATCAAAGGGAAAATCCCTGTTACGATGCAAGAAAGGCAGCATGGCTAAGGGCGAAAGAAGAAGGTTCTGTTCTTGTTTACGGTTCTTCTGCTCCAACGATCGAGTCTTTTTATAGAGCGAAAAGAGGTAAATATCTTTTCACCCTAAAAACTTTTGAGAGTCAAACTAAGTGTTATCTCTGGGAACATAAATTTCGGAAGAGGTCTATTTCTCGGAAGGTGCTGGACAAGATAAAATCTAAGTTAGAGGCAAAAGAACAAGTTCTTATCTTCATCAACCGTAGAGGTTATGGAGGCTTTCTCTTTTGTCCCCAATGCGACTATACACCCCGATGCAAAAATTGTGATGTTGCTTTGAGTTATCACAGTAAAGGAGAGAAACTGATCTGTCATTATTGTGGCTATGAACTCCCCTCAAAACCTGATTGCCCTGAATGCGGCTCTAAGATAATTAGGAGGAGAGGAATCGGGATCGAAACAATCGAAGAGGAATTGAAGAAAGCATTTCCTCAAAGCAAAGTCAGGTCTTTTGACATCGATAGGATTAAAAGCTTGAGGGAAGAGAAAACAATCATAGAAAACTTTGGCAGAAGGAAGATAGATATTCTGGTGGGAACTCAATTTTTAGCCTATAGAACTGAATTGCCTTGTGTCTCCCTTGTTGTCATCCTTTACCCAGAAATAATCCTGACCCATTCTGACTTCAGAGCCAGCCAAAGAGCTTATCAAACTTTGGTTCAGATGATGAAATTTGCTGGAGACTTGCCAAATGCAGAAATAATCATCCAGACAGGATTTCCAAACCATCATAGCATTCGACACGCAGCTTTCTCAGATTATGAATCTTTTTTTAAGGAAGAGATTGGATACAGGCGGCTAATGAAATATCCGCCGTATTCTTTTCTGTATGAGGTTTCTCTTCAGGGGAAAAACTTGAGGGCTCTCGCTAGAAAGTCAAGGGAGATGGCCTTATTCTTGAAGCGAGAGTTGGATAAAGTTGAGGTTTTGGGTCCTTCCCTTGCCCGCATCTCAAGATTAAGGGGGAAATATAGAATTGAAGTCCTCGTAAAATCTAAGAAAGAAACCGCAGCTACTCTTCTTCGTGAGTTTTTAAAAAAGACAAACATAAAATTTAATGTTTCTCTCTTAACCTAAGAGCAAATTGAATCAATCTTTCCACTCTTATTCACCCAAGAGTTCGAGGAGAAGGCGAGAGCTTTTTCATCTCTTCTCATTCTGAAAAAAGCACAATCTCTCATCTTAAATTTGAGTTAAATTTTCACTTGCTTAAATTTATACTTTGCCTTCAGTTTTTTGATGACTAAATGGGGCAAAATACCCCCTTGAGGAAGAAATGAGTGGTTTTTTCGTTGCTAGATGAGAGGGATTGGATTTATCTCCTTGAAAGACTTAAGTTTGGTCACTCTAGGAGTTCACACTCTGGTTTTTAGGTCTCATTTCGAATCCAAATTACTCTCATTATTATTGATAAAAATTTCAAATGAGAACTCTTATCATTCTTTCCTCATGAAAAAACAGAAGCCCTTTTTCCTCACGGGAAGAAGGGCTTCATCTTTAGCCAGGAGTGAAGTTAAAGGGTTAGTTTGTTCCCTTTTTAAGCCTGATTTTCAGTTCTTTGTGGAGGTAGTAAAGGTTATTTTCATAGTCAATCCAGTAGGTCTCGGGTTGGCCTCGAATCTCTACCCAGTCCTCGGCCTTTGTCATTTCTGTGTTTTTAGGTCCAACATATTCTATAGAAGCTATCCCCTCACTGTTGGTGATCCTGTAAGTCTTGGTTTTTCCATCTTCGAATTCTCCAAGACCTGAGAGGATTTCAAAGAAGACTTTCCTGCCCACAATTGGATTTCCATCTTCTCTAGCAAATACACCCATTATTACAGAGCGTGGCCTCTTCGAGGTGCACCAGAGGACGTTTGGATCAGCCCAGAGCTCAAAGGTGAGGTCAGGGTCATAGAAGTCGCGGACGATGTAAATGGGGGTAAGCTCTGATATCTCCTCCTTACCTTCCCATGCAAGGTGAGCGAAAATGTAAAGGGTTGTGTTGTCGACCAGTTCTTGGGCCAGCGGGCCAAAATAGGTGAGAGTAACATTTCCAGCCCCATCCGTTTGCCTTGAAGTCACATATTGATTTCCCTCGAAAAACCCACAATTGACTTTTATCCCTAAAGAATCTCTTATTTCGAAGATGATTGTTTCTCCTGAAAGCGCCATTCCATCGTATTTTTTAAGACGAGCAGTTATGGTTGCAGACTCTCTTGCCTGTGTTCCTGCAAAAAGAGCATTAGGAGTTGCAGAAAGGTCAAGGACTATGGATAAGCCGGAGGGACCGAGAGGATTTGGTTCTTGAACAGCTTCTCTTTTACACGAAGTCGAAAGGATGAGGGTCATCCCCGCCAAAATTATTATCAAGAAGACAAAGTTTTTTTTCTTCATGGCTATCATCCTTATTTCTTAGTTATTCATTGACATAATTAGCAAAGAAGATAGTCAGGTAACCTGTTGCCTTTACTCTTCTATTTGACAAATCACGTCCATAAAATTCAACTTTTGCTTTAACTTCCAACACTCCTTCACCTCGTCCCTCATGGAGGTTTATCAGGGGAGGCTCAAGCTTCGCCACCTCTCTAACGATGATGAAGGATGCCTCTGATTCTTCATCAATGTTGACCAGCACAGAAAGTGAACCTTCGAATGAGTAGGGAACATCCACTCCTTCTGTGCTTTTTCCGTCAGATCTGATGTATGAAACGATATACCGTTCAACAAGGATGGAGTTGTAATGAGAATCAATTGCCAATGGGTCGAGAAGCTTTGCCGTAAAAGTTACCTTTGCTTCATCAGCCGTGACATATGTTTGTCCTGTGTCTGGGTCTTCAAAGAGAACATCAGACTGGAGGTAATTGACCTCGTTATCTTCTAAGTCTTTTCCAGTTAATTTAACGATGATGAGCATGCTATCAGATTCTGTTTCATTTTCGATAGGATTACAGGAGAGGAGAAAGGTAATTACTGAAAAGATGACCATTATCTTTAAAGTGCATTTTGCTCTCTTCATTTTTCCCATCCTATTATTTGATGATTCGGGGAGTTATAAAAATAAGGAGCTCCCGATTCTGTTTTGTCCTTGCAAATGATTTAAACAGATTACCCAGTATGGGAATTCTGTGGAAGAAAGGAATTCTTTCACGAGTTATAGAATCCTCGGTTCTATAGATTCCCCCAATGACTGTAGTTCCTCCGTCGGGGACCATGACCGTTGTCTTTGCGCTCTGGGTTATAATGGGTGGAATTCCTTGGACTAAGTTTGCAAAATCAGCAGCATCATTCTTGACCTGAATGTACATGATGATTGTTCCCTCTGCCGTTATTTGGGGAGTGGCCGTAAGTTCCAGAGCTGCGTTCACGTATCTTGTTGTTACCGTGAAATTGGCAACAGTCTGGACGGGAATCTGTCTTCCCTGGAGGATCTGGGCTTCCTGGTTATTCTGCGTGGTTACCGAAGGTGTAGAAATTATGCGTCCTTCTCCGGATGTCTCCAAGGCTGAGATAGCCATGTCGAGCCTGAAAGTATCAAGCACATTGGCGAAAGAAATGCCCATTGCTCCGGAGAAGGCAGGAGCAGGAAGATTTACGGCATAACCGCCTAAAGGACCTCCAATCCCTTTGGTAACAATTCCTTCTGGAATTATTGCGCCATCAACGAGAATTTTATGAGGGAATTGGAGAGAGGTAGGGTTACCATAGAAAGGATCAGCAATTCCGCGGAAGCCCCATTGAATTCCTAAGTTGCGCACAAAGTTTGATGTGGCTTCGACGATCCTGGCTTCGATTGAAACTTGAGGGGTGGGTGTATCGAAAACACCGATAAGCCTCTCGATGAGGTCCACTCTATCCTTCACATCTTCTATGATCAGAGTGTTAGTTCTCCCATCTACGATTACCTTCCCCCTCTGGGAAAGCTTGTCGCGAAGAAGTTCCTGGACATCTTGAGCCTTTGAATAAGAGAGAGTGAAGGTTTTGATTACAGTTGGGCCTGCGAGTTCTTTAATTTCCTGAAGCCTCCGGAGTTCCTCTTCTTCTCTGGTGAGAACCGAGATGGGAGCAATGCGAAGTATGTTTCCTTCGATTGTTCTTCCCATTTTGTTCACCTTGAGAATAACATCCAGAGCTTGATCCCAGGGAACATCTTGGAGGTCGACTGTCACCACTCCTCTTACCTCAGGATCAAAGACAACATTTAAACCCGCAAATTCACCAAGATAGAAGATAACATCTCTCAAGTCCGCATCTTTAAATTTTAAACTGATAAGTTCCCCTGTGTATTTTTCCTCAGGAGCAGCAATCGTCTTCGGTTTAAATTGCTCTTCCTGAGTTTCTTCCTGCGTGAGATTTTTATTCTCAGGAATTTCAGCTCTTAGGGGAGCGGTATGATTTTCTTTCTTAGGAGAATCCAGCGCTTGTTTTTTTTGTTCAGGTTTGGACAGCTCTTGTGAAGCAGGATGTTGGGGAAGATTGGAAAGAAGTGAGGATCCCATTTTTGAGGACGGTTCATTCTGGGAATAAGGTTGTGTTTTAGAGAAAGAAATGATGAGTTCATTTTTAGATGAGCAAAGAGAATAGAGCACCGGTTCTTTGAGGTCAAAAACTATCCTGGTAATGGTATAGGGATTTTCGAGCTGAAATTGGGCTGCTCTAACTTTTTCGATACCAAATTTACCCACTTCGCGTGAGATTGCGCGGTTTGAGAAAATCGTGTCATAGAGGTCTACTACTAGGCGCAGCGGGTCATCTAGAGCAAAAACCTTAGTAACAGGTTCTTCGCTGAGTTTAGCGATTACGCTTATACTCTCATTTTCTTCAGCAATATCTATCTTTTTTAAGATAACTGTGGTTTCGGCCTTATTCATAAGGGCATTTTTAGTCTGTGGGTCAATTTCGTATCCTTCTGCGTTGCGCACCATGTTATTGAACTCTAGGATTGTGTTCTTATCTTCAGCGAAAATTCTGTAAGGGACCCTCTTCTTTAAGTCAATAAACAGATGAAGGTTATCATTTCCATTTTTTTTGAATCTTATTCCGGAGATTATTGAGGACTCCTTATGGATGACTTGAGGCATTTCGTCTGTGTTTACCCTTTCCAGGTCTAGAACTATTGTTGACTGATTCTCTTGAGAGTAATATGTCCTCGGGGTGGGAAGAGGAGAGTTAGGTTCAAGAATGACTCTTGTAGTCAAGTTATCAGGGAGAATGGTTATTTTGTTTAAATTAATCAGAGAATGATTTTCATCTGCATATCCCATGAGGAAGATTGAAATGCTTATGAACAGAGGAATTCGCCAGTAATTTTTGCTTTTCATTTTATCTCTCCTCAGGCTTAATTTCTTTGACAATATCTCTTGGCTTAATTAAAGGTATGCTTCTCTGTTTAGTCTGCCGAAAAATGACCTTGTCTTCGGTAATGGAGAGGACAAATCCATCCTCGAATTTGTCACCAACCTTGATGAAGAACGGGAACCCTTGAGGTCCGGAGATGATAGCAGTATATTTGCCCTTGGTTTTAGCGATTCCAACAAGGTTAATATCGTTTATGGAGATTTGAGGAACTCCTCCTGCCCCTGTCTTCTCTTTCACCTCTCTTCCCGCAAGGAGGTCGCGAAAAGGGTCTCTCCTTCCTCCAGGGTCATAAACAGCATAGGTTCTCTTAGGAATATCTTTCTTTAGCTCCTCCTGAGTTTCTTCCTCTTGAGGAAAAAGAAAAAGGAGGGAGCCATACAAGATTAAGAGTAGAATCGTTAAGAAAATTATTCTTTTCATTCTTTTTTACTCTCTTTTTGAGTTATGCTTTCTTCATGAAAGATGTATGTTTTAGCTGTGAATTCAGCCACAATCGTTGAAGCATCTGTTTGTTGGGGAAGGGCTTTTATCATAAAATTTTCTATGTTGAAAAGACGTGCAAAACGGCTCAATCTATCGAAGAATATTCCCAAATTATGGTAACTTCCCGTGATTTCTATAGGGATTGGCCATTCTGAATAAAATTCTTTATTTATTTCTCCCTTTGGCGCGAATTTTGTTATGTTCAGCCTCGAATCATACGCAAGCTGTTGAATTCTTCTCAGGATATCGCTTATTTCTTTCTTCTGGGGGATTATTGCTTCAAGCTCTTCAAGAGTAGAAGCCATTCCCTTAAGTTCTGCTTCAATTTTATCCATTTGGTCTTTTTTCTGCCTGAGTTTCATTACTTCTAATTCGACATTTTCTCTCTCTTGTTTGATGCTTTTTAGCTCGTCGTTCTTCGGCTTGAAGTAAAGAAAATAGAGAAGACCAAAGACGATAAGCACTAAAAATAAATAGCCATACCAAGGCCAGTTTCTCATTTCTTATCCTTTTCACCTGGAGTTTGTACCCCCGGCTGGGGTTCGCTCTGAGGGATTATATATCTTGCCGTCAGAGAGAATTCTAAGAACTGGTCATTTCCAATCATTCTTTGAGTGGAGGAAATTAAGTTCACATTGTCAAAGTAAGGGCTGTTTTCGAGATTGAAGATATAATCGGCAATGAGGCTGTTGGAGAGTGCATTCCCTTTTATTTCCAAATTCTGGTCCTTGAAGGTTGCCTCTGTTAGCCAAACCCATTCAGGTATGTTTTTACTCAGTTCATCCATTATCCTCACAGGTATTTCTTGTTGAATCATAAGCTTATTGATCAGGTCAATCTTACTGGAAAAAAGACTCTTTTTTTTCTCCAGTTCTTCCAATTTAACTATTACATACTGGAGCTCATTTCTTTCTTGTTCTGCTTTTCTAAGAAGTTCTCTTTCTTTCTCTAGAGCTTTCCTTTGGAAAAGGAAGAGGGCAACGATAGCTACAATGAAGAGAAAGAATATTAAAAAGGAAAGTGAAGGTGTTTTTTTGACTTTTTTTTCTGTTACAGGAATGACCGGAGTTTCCCTTAATTCTTTCTTCTCTGGCTTTAATAAGTTTATCTTAATCATGGCTTATTTCTCCACTCTTCGTGTGGCTAGACCAGTGGCGACTGCGAAGAAGGGAGCAATTTCCTGGAAATATGCTACATCAAATTTCTTCTCGTCAATCAAAATTCTACGGAAAGGATTGAAAATATCTGTCTTTATGTCGAATTTCTTTTCGAAGAACAAGGATAGTTCTTTAAGCTTGGAGAGCCCCCCACTTAGGAAGATTTGTTCAATCTTTTTCTCTCTTTTTTCACCTGCTTCATAAAAAGAGAATGTTTTCTCAAGCTCTTCCAGGAGGTTTTCGATGTTCATGGTCAGTACTGCTTCAATTTGACGAGATGAAATATCTTTTACGGGAATATCTTTGAGTATTTTTTCTGCATCATCGAAACTTATATCCAGGTCTTTACTGATGTTCTCTGTAAAGAAGAAGCCTCCAAGAGATAGGTCTCTGAAGAGTTGTGGGATTCCTTTTTCGATGATGATGACATTTGTGATATTGGCTCCTAGATTTATCATGGCAATTGTTTTTTGGTTGTACATTTCGGGGTAGTTTACTTCTAATGCGTTTTGAAGAGAGAAGACATCCACGTCAATCATTTCTAAATTCTTCTTTGCCTGATGAACGACGTTGCTGTAGTTTGATATTTTATCCTTTTTCGCCGCCACCAATAAAATTTCGAGATTCTTAGAATCCGAATGTGGAGGTGGTTTCAAGATAGCGTAATCTACGTTTGTCTCTTCATAAGGGTAGGGGATGTTGTGCTTCGCCTCCCAGATAATAGACTCAGCGAGTTCTTCTGTGTCCATTGCAGGGAGAGAGATTTTTTTAATGATTACTGAATTGCCAGAAATTGAAATAGCGATGTTTTTGTTTTTTATTTTGTTTTCCTCGAAAATCATCTTTATCGTTTCGACGACCGCAGGCGCATCTATGATTGTTCCTTCAACTATAGCATCGCGAGGAAGAATCTCGTAACCAATCTTCTTGACTTCATACCTTTCTTCGCCTTCTTTTTTCTTAGATTTCAGTTCAAGAGCTTTTATGGAATAGGAGCCTATATCCAGACCAACCACTCCTTTTTCTGTACCTAAACCAAACATTGTGAAATAATCCTTCTCTTTATTAATTTCTTGATGCCTTCAATTTTCCTCTAAACTTCTCCTTTAGCCTCCTTTCTACTGCTTCTGGTACGAGACCTTTAAGACACCCTCCAAGCATGTATATTTCTTTAACCAATCCTGAGCTGAGAAAGGAGAAGCTTACATTGGGCATCATGAAGAAAGTCTCAATTTCAGGATCGAGCTTTCGATTCATCAAAGCCATCTGAAATTCATATTCAAAATCAGAAATTGCCCTCAAGCCTCGGATGACAACCCTTGAGTTATGTTTCTTTGCAAATTCAACCAGAAGACCATTGAATCCTTTTACCTCCACATTTTTCTCCTCTGCGAAGGTTTCTTCAATCATTTCTATCCTTTCTTTAGTCGAGAAAAGAGGTTCCTTTTTAGGATTTTCGAGAACCGCTATCAGGATGCTTTCAAATATTTTCAACCCCCTTTTGATGATATCTACATGACCGTTAGTGATAGGATCGAATGATCCTGGATATATTGCTTTTTTCTTTCCTGCACTCTTATTCACTCTTTTGCTCGATTATTGTTCCTCATATCAAAAAAATTTGCATTTGTCAAACTAAAATTATTTTTTTATCTTATTCACCTTTTATATAAAAAAATTTTAAAGCGTCAAGTCAATCACCTAAAAAGATGGTATAAGAGGTGAAATTCGGCTTGATTGGCTAATCTTCTAGGGTGAGAGAAGATCTCAATGATATTCATTTATTTTTCCTGGAGATAAAAAAGACTTCAGGGTTGAAATATAAATCTCAATATAAAGAGAAAATAGTGGCTCTTTCCTCAGGCATCCTTGGAGATAAAAATAGGGGACGTTGAGGTGAGTGACGATGATTAACTTCAGTATTTTAAATTAGTAAATTAGCTGAATTTAAATTTTCATCGAGATGCATAAAGCTCTCCTTCTGCCTTCTCTTTTATTATGGTCAATAAACGGTGTTTTCTCTTTCGTGCGGTGTATAAATGTGCTTTGTCCATTTATTCACCAAAAAGTGGGAAGAGCCAAGATTATCAAGATTATTTTTTTAGGTAGAGAAATGTTGATTTATTTCCTCCTGTGTTGGAAAATAAAAAAAAGATGAAATTTAGGGAAAAAATTGGAATCCTATCATTACTTTTTTTTCAAGCTTTCTTTTCTTTTTTTTCTCTGGCTGAGGAAGAAGAGGTTTTCGCCAGGAAGCGAAGAGAAATGGTTCTTTATCAACTGAAGCGAAGGGATATAACTGATGAGAAAGTCCTAGATGCCATGGAGAAGGTTCCTCGGCATCTTTTCGTGAGCCCGAGATACAGAAAACAAGCGTACGAAGATCACCCTCTTCCCATAGAGGAAGGGCAAACGATTTCCCAGCCTTATATCGTGGCCTTGATGACCCAGTATGCTTCGCTTAAGCCGGGCGATAGAGTTTTAGAAATCGGAACGGGTTCTGGTTATCAGGCGGCTGTTCTAGCCCATTTAACAGACGAAGTTTATTCAGTGGAGATAAGAGAGAATCTCGCCAGGAGTGCTCAGGAGACCTTGAAAAATTTGGGGTATGATAAAATTCGAGTGAAATGGGCGGATGGGTATTTTGGATGGGAGGAGTATGCACCTTTTGATGCGATACTGGTTACCTGTGCTGCAAATCATGTTCCTCCGCCGCTTCTCCAGCAACTCAAGGAAGGGGGAAGGCTTGTAATTCCTTTAGGCAGCACTCTTTATTTCCAAACTCTTACTTTGATAACAAAAACAAAGGGAAAACCTAAGGTTGAGCACCTCTTAAGCGTGAGTTTTGTTCCTATGGTTGGAGAAATTGAGAAAAGAAGATGAGATTAAATAACCTGCCGCCGCAAGAGAAAGCACAAACATATAACCAGTGAAAAAAGCGATGAGCAGAGCTGCAACAGAATTGATTACCGAAGAGAAGGCATTGATGGCCCACGCCCAGGGAATAAGTTTTTTGTTCTGCTTTTCGAGAAGTCTAATTCCTGTTGGGAAAGGGAAACCCATCATAAAGCCTAGAGGAAGAATAAAGAAAAAGGTAAGAAAGACCTTAAGAGAGAAATTGGCGCTTATTAAATGCCTAAAAATTAGAGGAAGAAAGTATAGATAAAGGATGATGATGAGGGTAGTAGCGCAGAGAGAAAGGCGGAGTCTTATCTTTAAATTATCTTCTTGAATTAAAAACCTCCTGGAAAAAAGACTCCCTATTCCTGAAGAAATCAGGAGGGAGGAAAGTATTACTGAAATTGAATAGAGCGGATGTCCTAAAAAGAGAATAAATTTTTGGATTAAAATTATTTCAACAAACATGAAGGACATCCCTATTAGTCCAAAATAGAGGAGGACAGAGAAGAATAAATTTTTATTCATTATTATTCTGTTTCTTTTTTTCAGCAAATGAGGCATAAGGATAAGGATAAAGGCTATTAGAAGCGCTTGGAAAAAAAGGAGGGGGACAAGAAATTCTCCTTGAAGAAAGGGTAATAATTTTTGCCCAAAGGCATCATAGGTTGCTTTTAATTTTTCAGGCTTAAAGAAATTATAGAAAAAAGGTCGATTATCTGTTACAGGGCTTATCTTGAAAAGATAAGCAGATAAAAAATTTTCTCTTTCTGAGGAAGAAAGAAGCTTGAGAGTGTAATTATAGTAAAGCGGTTTATCAAACCTGTTATAAAGGTTAACTTCGTCCTCTTTTATTCCTTCATAGAAAATGAGGTCAAAGAGGCATTTCTTAGAAAATTCTTTTAAAGCCTTGATATCTGCCGTGGAAAAGGGGCTATTTTTGATGAAATAACTGATTGTCCCCCAGCTTCTAATAGCGATGAGATGAGAAGCAGGATTTTTGTTTTTTCCCTCCAATGCCTCAATCCAGGTGGCAAGAAGCCTTAACTCCTGACGTGGGGGAGGGAGTAAATAAAGAGTCATGCTGATTAATCCACGAGGAGAGAGTAAGTCGAGAATGGTGGCGAATGAATCCAGTGTGTAAAGATAATTCTCTCCAAATCCATAAAGTCCTGTGTGAGATGAGCCAAAAACGTCTGAAAGAGGAAACACTATCAAGTCATATTTTTTTTTCTCATTTTTTAAAGCCACGCGACTCTGGGTAGAGATGATTGAAATATTTTCCTTTTCATAAATATGGCCTGAAAAGGAGGCAAGTTCATTTTGCACGATATACTTGATGAGGGGGTTACTTTCGATTACCTTTATAGAATTTGCCTTGAAGAAATGGGCCGCAAGAACATCGAGGCTTCCTTTGGGTTCGATGATTAAAACATCGGGATTTTTGACAAAATGGTAAGCAAGGGAAGAAGGGAGAAAAGAGAGAAATTCTAAGGATTGTTCATCTAAATTTTTAACATTGGTGATGGCAGTTAATTCTCCGCCATCCACAGAGAGTCCAAGTTGATGAGGCAGGCTTTTTTCGTAGATTAGGCTCAAACCAGGGGCAAACCTTATAGCCCCTGATTCGATGATGTCAATTCGAGAGATCGAATTCCACTTGGTAAAGAGAAGTCTTGCTTGAGGATATTTTAAAGCCAAGGGAAGGGATTTATAAGGAGAGATTCTGAAGCTCAAAAATGGAGGAGAAATTAAGAAGAGGGTTACTTCGAAGCTTATGAGAAGTGCCACAATCAAAATGAAGAGACGGGAAGAGCGACCGGCTCTGAAAAGTATAGAAGCCCAGAGAACTATGAAGGAGATTATGAGCATCACTCCTCGATCTCCCCGAGGAAGGAAGGTTGCTGTGGCAAGCAAGGATCCTGTGCCTGCGCCTAAGAGGTCTGCAAAATAGAGCTTGTTTACCATCCAGGAGGTAGAAGTGATGGCAAAAGAAATCGTCAGACCTGCAAACAAAAAAGGAAGGCTGAGGAGGAAATAAAACAGAAAGATGAAAAATATCTGATTTTTATCCCAGGAAAGTTTGAAGAAGTCAAAAGGTAAAATATTACAGAAGATAAAGCATATAAGGATGCTTAGAGAGTAAAGAAGTGAAGTTGAAGAAAGGAAGAGAGCGGGCTTAATTTCAAGCAGTCGGGGGAAAAGACTTAACAAAGAACCGCTTGCCCCATATCCTAAAAAAGAGATGCTCACCACAAGGAATGCAAAATGGTAATGTTGAGAGATCGAAAAATATCTGGTTAGAGATATTTCTAGACAGAGTGTAACAGAAGAAATGATGAAAATTCCTGTGAGTAAAGGAATTTCCCGCTTATTCACCGCAGATAAATTAAATTAGATTCTAGGAGCTGTCAATCTCAATTTAGATACTAGTTACTCAGGTTGCTTTTAATCCAGGCTTATGTTAATTTTAAAAAAAAGAAGATGATTCGATTTGGGACTTCTGGATGGCGAGCCATAATGGGAGAAGAGTTCACCTTTCAGAATGTCAGAATTGTGGTTCAAGCCATATCCAATTATCTCAAGAATCGATTCAAAGATGAGAATATTTCTTTAATCGTAAATTATGATACACGCTTTCTCTCTGAAAAATTTGCTTTTGAAGCAGCGAAAGTCCTCTCCCACAACATGATTCATGTGTATCTGGCTGAAAGAGATGCTCCTTCTCAAGCTCAGGCATATCAGATAATCAAGAAAAGAGCCAAGGGTGGCATTAATTTCACAGCCTCCTTCAATCCCCCTGAATACAACGGCCTCAAGTTTAATACAGAAACAGGGGCTCCTGCCATGCCTGAAGTAACTGAAAAGATTGAAGAAGAAATAAAGAATCTGGAAAGTGGATTTTCTTTCTGTCCCTATTACCCAAAAGTTGGCTTCATCGAGAAGATAGACCTGCAGCATGATTATTTGAATTTTATTCAGGGAAAAATTGATTTTGAATTGATAAGGAAGTCAGGAATAAAAGTCGCACTTGACCTTCTCTACGGCACGAGCCGCGAATATCTCGATGAGATTATAGAAGAAAATAAAATCCCTCTTGAAGAAATCCACGGATTTATAGACCCTTATTTTGGAGGAATTACTCCTTCCTGTACGGAAGAGAACCTGCAGGAGTTAAAAAGACTAGTCAAAGAAAAGAAGTGCGATTTAGGGATTGCAACAGATGCCGACGGAGATAGGTTTGGGGTTGTTGATGAAAAGGGAAACTTCATTGATCAAAACATAATCATCTCTCTCATCCTGGACTATCTTGTCAATGTTAAGAAATGGAGGGGAGGGGTGGCACGTTCTGTAGCAACTACCCATATGGTTGATAGGATAGCTCGCAGGTTTAACCTTCAGCTCTACAAGACACCTGTAGGGTTTAAATACCTGGCCGATCTTTTACTGAAAAATAAGATTATTTTTGGAGGAGAAGAGAGCGCATGTATGGCTCTTAAAGACCATCTTCCTGAAAAGGATGGAATTTTTGCCGGACTCCTGGTCATTGAAATGATGGCAACAAGGGGAGAGCCCCTTTCCAAAATAATAGATGGGCTTTTCCAGGAGTACGGAAAAAGGATAGGAAAACAGAAGAGCATTCCCTTAACAGTGGAAAGAGCCCGCAGATTAAAGCAATTAAGGAGGCATCCTCCTTCTCGACTGGCTAACAGAAAAGTCATTCATGTAGAGACAATTGATGGAGTTAAGCTTGATTTTGAGGATGATGACTGGATTCTTCTTCGCCAATCAGGAACAGAACCAATCATCAGATGTTATGCTGAGTCAGGGTCAGATAAAGAGTTGAAAAGGTTAATGAAAGCTGGGCTGGAGAAACTGGGTTGAAGAGACAAAAAAATTCTGAATCTTTGCGTCGGAAGATAATCCTCACAGGAATCGGATTCCTTTTAGTTATCTTTCTGATAGCCTCTATTTTTGGGAAAAAGGGGTTGATAGAAGTCAAACAAGGAATCAATGAAGAGCGAATCCTCCTTCAGGAAATAAATCGCCTCAAGGAAGAAAAGCTGAAGTTGCAAAGAGAAGTCGAAGAGCTTGAGAAAAATCCTCAAGCCGTAGAGAAGAAGGCACGCGAGAAGCTCTGGTACATAAAACCAGATGAGATTGTGATTCTCAAAAAAGACCAATAGGGCTGATTCCTTTCGAAGAATGACCTTATGTCTAAAGAAAGAGAGTTTGCTTATCTTCTAAATGGCCTTAATGCCTCCCAGAAAAGGGCTGTAACCTACGGAAGAGGCCCCCTACTCATAATTGCAGGAGCGGGCACAGGAAAGACAAAAGTCATTACCCACCGAATTGCTTATTTAATTGCATCGAAACTAGCTTCTCCAGAACAAATTCTGGCTGTGACTTTCACCGAAAAGGCAGCTAACGAAATGGAGGAGAGAGTAGATCGGCTTATCCCCTATGGCTACTCTTTCGTTGAGATAAGCACTTTCAATTCATTCGGGGAAAGAGTGTTGAGGGATTATGCTCTAGAGATTGGTTATCCGCCTGATTTCACACTCCTCGATGATGTGGAACAAGCAATTTTTTTCAGAGAACATTTGTTTGAATTTCCCCTTGATTTCTACCGTCCTCTTAGTTCCCCCACCAAGCATGTTCAGGACATTTTAGCTTCAATCAAAAGATTGAAACAGGAAGATATCAAACCTCAAGAATATGTGCAATACTCCCTTAAATTAAACGAGAAAACCTCAAACGATGTTGAAAAGGAAGTTGCTCGTAAGCATCTGGAATTAGCCAGGGTTTATGAGAAGTATCAGGAGCTTCTCAGAGCTCAGGGAAAAATAGATTTTGAGGATCAGGTACTCTTGGTTGTTGAGCTTTTCAGGAGGAGACCTTCAATCCTGAAGGAATTCCAGGGAAAATATAAATACATCCTCGTGGATGAATTTCAGGATACAAATTATATTCAATTTGAACTCTTGAAGCTTTTGGCAGCAAAGCACAGAAACTTGACTGTATGTGGAGATGATGACCAGAGCATTTTTCGTTTCAGGGGGGCATCATTGGCTAATATTCTAAGTTTTCAGGAAGTTTATCCCGATGCTAAAAAGATTGTCTTGACAAAGAATTATCGCTCCCCTCAAGCTATTCTTGATTCAGGCCATCGCCTTATTAAGCATAACAATCCCAACCGATTGGAATATAAATATCGAATTGATAAAGCGCTGAAGTCTTCGGTAGAAGCTACGGATAAGAGCATTCATCTTCTTCAATTTGATACTGTTTCTCATGAAGCAGATAAGGTGGCTGAGATAATTTCCCAGAAAATTCAGGAAGGTTTAAGTTACCAAGATTTCGCCATTTTAGTGCGCAGAAATGCAGACGCTGATCCCTTTTTAAGAGCATTGAACATGAGAGAGATTCCCTTTCGCTTCTCGGGAAGCCGAGGTCTTTATTCTCAGGAAGAAATAAAGACTCTCATTTCTTTCATAAAATCCCTGACAGACTTTGAAGACAGCAGGAGTCTTTTCTATCTTGCCCTTTCTGATATATATGCAGTCAACCCTTATGACTTGACGGTGATTTCTAATTACGCCCAGAAACGAAATCTTTCTCTCCATCAAGTATTCAAAAGAATCTATGAAGGGAGTTCTCCTATAATAATCTCTCCAACGACGGAAACAAAGATTAGGACTTTATTCGAAAACCTCCTTCACTTTGTGGAGCTTTCTCGGTCTCAAAATGCGGGTCGACTCCTTTATACATTCCTTGAGAAATCAGGATTTCTCAAGTCCTTGGTTGAAAAGAAAAACCTTGTCTCAGAAATAAAAATTAAAAATATTTCTCTATTTTTTGAAAAGGTTAAGAGATTCTCAGAAATTGCCGATGACAGTTCCATTCATGCTTTTTCAGAGTATCTCGACCTTCTTCAAGAAGTGGGAGATAACCCAGCCACGGCAGAGGCGGAGCTAGAAGAGGATGCAGTGAATGTTCTCACCATACATAAGGCTAAGGGATTAGAGTTTCCTGTTGTTTTCATGGTAAGCCTGATTGCTGATACATTCCCTGGAAGAGAAAGAAAAGAAAGGATTCCGATTCCTGATGAAATCTTAAAGGAAAAATTGCCTGAAGGGGAAAATTATCTTCAAGAGGAAAGAAGGCTTTTTTATGTAGGGATGACGAGGGCGATGAAGTCTCTTTATCTTACCTGGTCCAGAGACTATGGACTCAGACGGTTGAAAAAAGTGAGCCCTTTTGTCCTTGAAGCGCTTGACCTTCTTAAAATCCCAGAAGAAATTCTTTCTTCATCGGCCTTAGAGAAGATAAAGAGATATGGGTCCTTAGAGTCCTCTGGCTATGCTCCTTCGATCCTCAGGCAAAAAGAAGTTTTAACTTTAAGTTATTTTCAAGTTGAAGATTATCTAACGTGTCCTTTCAAGTACAAGCTCAAGCATCTGATGAGGCTTCCTCTTATCCCCCATCATTCCTTGGTTTTTGGGAGGGTTCTCCACAACTGTATTCATTTCTACTTGAAGAAGAAGATAAGGGGGAAAAAGATTACCGAAAAAGAACTCATCGCTGAATATAAGAAGAGATGGATAAACGAGGGATTTCTCAGCAGAGAGCATGAAGAAATGAGGAAGAAAGCGGGGGAAAAGGCTCTGCGTTCTTTTTTCCGGAGAGAAGAAAAATCCGGAAAGATTCCTGCTCTTCTTGAAGCCAATTTCAGATGGCAGGAAGATACCTTAAAGTTTATAGGGCGCTGGGATCGAATTGACTTCACAGAAGAAGGAGCGGTCATCATCGATTTCAAAGCAAGCGAGGCTAGAAATCAGAAGGATGCAGATCGTAAGGTTAAGGCAAGTCTCCAGATGGACCTCTACGCGCTTTCCTTTATAAAGACACAGACAGTTCCCCTTTTCGAAACCCAGCTCTATTTCCTTGAGTCAGGAATTATAGGCTGCGCTCAAAAGACTGAGAAAGAATTGCAAAAGGCAATGGAGAAAATTAAGGAAGTTGAAGAGGGTATCAGAATGAATAATTTTTCGCCGAAGCCTGATTGGCACAACTGTAATCTATGTGAGTTCAAGACAATCTGTGCCTCTTCTTACGCTTATTGAATTCAGAATGAGCCCAAGTTTTTTTCTTATCTATTTAAGATGTAAAAGGGCATGATTGCCCATCTTGATTCTTTTTGAATTAGCTGTAAGGTGGAGATTATGTTTTTAACTCTCGAGTTTATAGAGGTGACTAAATCAGGGCTTTTTTTCCCAAGAAGAAGAGAAAAAAGAGAAACTTTTTTTGGCCAGACGACGAACTTGACTTCCTCTTCTTTAGAAATCCCAGCCAGTTCTTTTGCGAGCTCGATGGCTCTTTGCAGACCTCCAATTTCATCCACTAAGCCTAGCTCTTTTGCCTGTTGTCCTGTCCAGACGCGCCCTTTTCCTACTCTGTCCACTTCTTCCTTAGGCAGGTTCCTTCCTTCAGAGACTTTTTCAAGAAATTTTTCATAAATCCAGCGAATTTCTCTCTTTAAAAGTTGCCTTTCTTCGGGAGTTAAGGATCTTAACGTGGAATACATATCCGCTCTTTTTCCATAGACGAGTCTTTCTGAAGTGATGCCTAATTTTTCGTAGAGCTTAGTCATGTTTAATTTTCCTGAGATGACTCCAATGGAGCCGGTGAGCGTTAGAGGCTGAGCTACAATCTTATGAGCTGCCATAGAAATCCAGTAGCCTCCTGAGCCTGCCACATCTGACATGGAGACGATTACTGGTTTTTCTTTCTTTGCTAATTTAATTTCTCTCCAGATGATGTCAGAGGCAATGGCTGAACCGCCTGGGCTATCGACACGAAAGACGATGGCTGCTATAGATTTATCTTTTCTGGCGCTTTTAATCCAGCGGGCAAGAGTTGTACCCCCCATTGTTTGAGATGTGCTCTCTCCGCTATGGATGAGCCCCATTCCATAAATAAGGGCAATCCTTCTTCCTTTCATCAGACCCAAAGAAGAGGGGTTAATTTTGAGATATTTTTCATGGGTTATTTTCGAGAGCCTTTTTCCTTTCTCCTGGAGGAATTCTTCAACCTCATCTTCATAAAGAAGTCCATCTACAAGCCCTGCCTCTAGAGCTTCTTCTCCTTGAAAAATGCCCTGGTCGATCAACTCTTTTACTTCATCTTCAGTTTTGCCTCTTTTTTCGGCAAGTGTCTTAATGTAATTTAAATATATATTTTCGTAGAGGGAGACCATCATTTCCTTATGAGCAGGAGTAAACCCTTCCTCGGTAAACATGTTATAGGCAGTCTTATATTCTTCGACATGCTCTGATTCTACTTCTATTCCCATCTTCTCAAGAGCTTTTTTAAAGAAGAGAATATTTCCTCCCAATCCATTTATCCCCAACCAACCAAGGGGATGGAAAAATATCTTGTTGCATGCTGTGGCTAAATAGTATTCTTTATCGAAATCATGGGCTTCATCCAAATAGGCATAGACTTTTTTTCCTGACTCTTGGAAATTGAGGATTGTCTCCCTTAACTCATCTATTTTTGCCCAATCACAAGAAAGCCGATTAATACGAAGTAACAGACACTTTATTCTTGGGTCTCTCTTGGCTTTCTGTATATTCATCCACAAATCATACATGGAAAGTGGTTCTGTCCCCATAAATGTCGTCCAAAAATCAGGGACAAACCTTTCTCTTATTTCTCCCTGGAGTGTAATTTCGAGATAGGAGTTGGCCCTTATTGCGGGTGGCCTCCCAAATTCAAGGTAAATAAAAGAAAATATGGTGGCAATTATCAAAAAAAAGAAAATCAAGATAATCATCAGGATATAAGTACCTTTTTTCATTTTTCCTCCTCAAGGCAAAAATCGCTCTTTAAGATAACAAAAAGTAATATAACAGAAAGACGACTCTCATGAAAGTTCACTTAAGATTCATCCTTAATTTTAGATTTCTGGAGATAAGACGAAAGAAGATATTTTAATATTTCAAGTATCTAGAGGTGAGTGAATAAAATTTTATTTGAGTATAAACCTTTTAGAGTTTTCAGTCGTTTAATCTGTATGAAATGAAGGTTAGATAAGGAACTATCCTGAAAAGCGGGTTTTCTTCTTAACTCAGAAGAGGATGAGGATGAAGAAGAACAGAGACTCAGAGGAGAATGAAGCGCATCTTCTTGTAGAGAGGGTGAAAAGAGGGGATAGAGAAGCCTTCATGAAAATAGTGCATCTTTATCAGAGGAGTGTGTTTATCCTGGCTTACTCTTATTTTCATGATGAAGAGGATGCCCTTGATGTTGTTCAGGAAACATTCTTGAGGTTTTACCAAAAAGCTCATCAATTTAAACCGAGCGATAATTTTAAAAATTGGCTATTCAAGATAGCAAAGAATCTATGTATAGATTACTTCAGAAAGAATCATCAACGAAGTCAGAGAATCGTAAGGGAAAAGATGATTCTCACCACTTCGGGAATAGAGAAAGATAATTCCCAATCGGAATTAAAAGAGATATTTGCGCACTGTTTGGATGCTCTTTCTGAAAGGCAGAGGATGGTTTTTCTGATGAGACACTTTAACCAGTTTGAATATGCAGAGATTGCCAAGATATTAAATGTAGCTTTAGGCACAGTGAAATCCCTTCACTTCAAGGCAATTAGAAATTTAAGGACCATGATTGGTCACTATTTAGGGAGAGAAAAATGAGAGATTGTAAAAAACTGTGCAGAAGACTCGAAGCTCTTGTTTGTGGAGAAATAGAAGAAAAAGAGAAAGAAGCCTTAGAATCCCATCTCGAATTATGTCCTTCATGCAGGGGAGAATTCGAAGCTTTGAGAAAAATAATCCAGAATGCAGAATTACTCAAGAGGGATGTGGATAGGAAGGCGTCTTCTATTGATTGGGGGAATTTTTCTTTAAAGATTTCAAATGAAGTCTTTGATAAAGAGATTTCTTATTTCCACGAATTTAAGTTGATGAAAATTTTTCAATTTCTTTCTCCACCAAGAATAAGAGTAGCCTTCACGGCCATTTTAGGTGTTGTTCTTCTTGGGGCCATTATATCTTTCTTGATTTTGAAGATACCTTATAGAGGAGGAAAATATAAGGTATCAAGAGACTTTATAGAGGAAATGGAGCTTGAGGTGGCGCGGAGGCAAACCTTGGATTATCTCCAGAAAAGTCAGTATATATTGCTAGAATTAATCCAATTCCCTTCTGGACAAATTGAACAATTTTTACAGGGAACCCTAATTTCGAGGGAGACCCGTGAACTCATTGAGAAGAAGAAATTCATTAATCTTCAACTCGAGAAGTTCCGTATGGCTAAGGCAAAAAATGTTTGTGACCAGATTGAATTGTTGATTTTTGAACTTATTCAACCCCGCGATGGACTCAAGGAGGAGGACCTCGAGAGGATTAAAAGACTTATCGAAAAGAAGCAATTATTGCTGAAGATAAATTTATTGAGGAAAGAATTAGAAACGAATGAGGTTTGAAATGAAAAAAGTAATCATAAAATCGGTTCTCATTCCTCTCTTTTTATTCTCTGTGAGAATCGAAGCGCCTTCCCAAAGGAAAGCAGATGAAGCATTGTTTGAGGAGGCTAAAATCTTAATCTTTGATGAGAATTGGGAGAGAGCCTATTTAAAATTGAAAGAACTCCTCGAGAAATATCCCCAAAGTCCACTGGCTGCTCAAGCCCTCTTTTATTGCGGAAAATGTTTGGAGGAGAAGGGGGGCGCTGAAGAGAGAGCTCTGGGCTTTTACAAACAGTATTTAACTCATAAAGAACAGAGCAAGAGCCTTTCAGAGGAATCAGAAATTTCGGTGATTGATTTAGCCACTAAACTTTATGAGAAAGGAAAGAGGGAATATCTGGAGGAGGTGGAGAAACGTCTTGAGAGCTCAAACAGGATTGTTAAGTACTACGCAGCCTTCAAGCTCAGTTACGTCAAAGACAAGAAAAGAGCTTCCAAAGGGATTCCTGTGTTGAAGGAAATTATTAGAAATGAGAAAGATGAGGAACTGCGGGATCGAGCAAGAATTGCTCTGCTCAGAATAAGACCAGAAGAACTAAAGGATATAGAAGGAGAGGAGAAAAGAAAAGGCCTCATTCTTAATATCCAGCTTTATAAGAAGTCAGAAAAAAGAGTAGCTTTCAAACTAAGCATTCCTTGGGCCTTAGCTGACCTTGCCCTCGGGTCAATTCCTGAAAGAGAAAAAAACCTGATCAAAGAGAAAGGGGTTGATTTAAAGAGAATAATCGAGGACCTCAGGAGAAAAAAGGGAACTATTATCAGTTTAGAAGGAGAGGATGCAGAGCTTAAAATCTGGCTCGAATAGGAGGTTTTAAATGAGAATCAAATCGATTTTTATTCTCATCAATTTTCTGATAGGTACTCTTTTTCTCGGCGACATTAAGGCAGAAAGAAAAGACGATATTGAACTCCTCAGGAGGGCGATTCAGGATGAATCATCCCTTGGAAAAGAGGAAATTAAATGGCTAAAGCTAATGGTGAAAGATGTCCGAAATGGGGAAGAAAAGGTGAAAATCATCTTGCCCGTTTGTCTTTTTGAAAAGCTAATCAGGTTAAGTGAGGAAGATTTTTCAGAAATAAGAAGTGAAAATGTCTTGAAGGAGACCATGGAGTTATTCAATGAAATAAAAACAAAGATGAAAGGAATTCTCTTGGAAATCTATGAAAATGGTAAAGTCTTAAGAATCGAGTTAGAGTAGAAAAATTAGAATGCTGTTGAGAAGATCTTAAGGAAAAGATTATTCTCAAATCTGGTTTTTTAGGTCTAATTTCTTCTTTATGATGGCACGATGGATGAAGTGCTTGTTTTGGCTCTTACACCTGATTAATAAAGGTGTCTGGAGAAAACTTGCTGAAATAGTCGCTTTTAGCTTAGCTTTTTTGGGTGTCTTCAAAGTGAGGCTTGGTTTTAAACCCAAAGGAGGAAAACTATACCAATTGATTATCACCGCATTTTTTCTTTTTCTATGGTGGAAATTGCTTTTTTCCACGGTGAAGGGAAAGTTGCATTCTATTTTTAGAGTAACGTCAAATGGCTGTTTTTCGAATTCAAAAGAGAAATTAAGATCCACCACTTTGTTATTTTCCTCTTCTTCTGTTTTCAAGGAAACTTTATTTTTAATCCATGCAAGTTCTAGAGGATAATCTATTTCTTTAATGCAGACTTTTGAGTCAATTATTTTTGTTTTACCACCAATCTCAACCCCAATATCTTTTAGAAAATCTCCGCTTTTAAATTCTATGTACGTTCTGTTATTTTCCTCTTCGAATATTTGGTTTACGTATACAACTTGTTCCCAGGTTGAGGAATAGCTGGGAATGGTAAGAAGATATGCTCCCCAACCTAGGATGAAGATGGAAAGGGGAAGAAGGGTGGATGTCCTTGAAAATTTCTTCAGGCAGAAAAGATCATCTCGTAAGCTATAGCGGACTGAAGCGAGGCTGAGCAAAAAGGGCAGGGAGAAGATGAAGATGAAAATGAGCAGGAGGAGGGAGAAGAGAAAAGAGGACGAATTTGTATTTATTTTCTCCAGAAAAATTTGAGAAGTCCCTCTGTAAACAAACTCGTGGTACTGGGGGATTAGAAAGAGTCTGAAGATGAGGAAGGGAGAAACTAACCACAGGATTCCCTTTAAATTCGCCCAGGGAACAAGACAGGCTAGGCTGCTCAGTAAAAGTCCAGAAGAAGGATAGAGAGCCAAACGAGGTCCTGCGAAAGTCCACGTAGCTATGATTAAGAAGGAAAAATAGGATGCAGCACGAATGAGGTAAAAGAAGGCATCCCTTCGTATCCTTAATTTTCTCCTGAGCCGAAGTGCTACCCAAATCCCTAAAAGTGCCATAGGGAAGATTAAAATTAAGAATGGCGTTGGAGAGGCATACCAGTATAATTTCTGTCCCTTAAGAAATCTCATCATCCAATCAGAAAGAGAGAGGACTACCAATACCAGAAGAAGGAGCGATGCCAATTTGAGACACGACCATTTAATCTTTTTTTCTTCAAGAAAGTTCTTTCTTTTTTTTCTAATCATAAATAAGGCTAATCCGGCGAAAACAAAACTAATAATGATGAAAGCAACCTGAAAAACTCTTCCGATGAAAATAGGTTTTTCGTTGAGTAAAAGCAACATATAATCGTCTTTTCTTGGCTCCGGTTGCCAGCGGTCAAACTTATCGATAAGGCTCATTGTTAACCTCCCGCTTCTTTCGAGGCCGGCAATCCGGAAATATTCCAAGGAGTCATTTCGAGTGTGAATAGGGAAGCGGATGTCGCTAACAAAGGCTATGGCAGGTATTTCCATTTCCAGAAATGGCTGATGGTCTGAACCAGCTCCTCCCAGAGCCGAGTTTAAGCTCTGAAAATGAGTGGGATATTCTATTTTTCTGTAACCCAGTGAATGGAAGGCTTCGATGCTTGCCTTTACTAACCATCGGGGAGTTTGTTTTTTTCTTGTTTCAAGCCAGAGCATGAGAGGAGAATCATTGCTTGCCATGTCAAGCTGAAGCATTAAGGCTACATTTTCAAGTGGATAGTTTTTGACGAAATGATGTGAGCCTACAAGACCAGACTCCTCTCCGCAGAAAGCGACAAAGACAAGAGTGGAATAATGGGTCTTCTGGCTGTAGACTCGCCCCAGCTCGATCAAAATCGCAATGCCAGAAGCATCGTCATTTGCTCCAGGAATTTCAGGTCCCGAGGAGTCTATGTGTGCGCCGATTATGATCTCACGTCGGGAAGCACCCTGCAGACGGCCAACCACGTTGGCACTTTTAGTGTTGAAGTTTTTGGATTGTGATATGTTCTGCCAAGAAATTTCACAGCCAAATTCACTCAGCTTTTGTGCCACATATTCCAGTGCTGCTCTTTCGTTTGGTGAGCCTATAGGCCTAGGCCCTATTTTTTCCACAATATATTTAAGGTGTTCAAAAGCCTTTTCCTGAGAAAAGTCCTCGGCTCCTGATAAATAGATACTGAAAAACAGAAGGACTAAAATCTGAGCTCCAACCTTCTTTTTCATTCCCTCTCCTTTCTCTTCTTTCTTACGAGGAGAAGAAAAAAATTGTTTTTAATCCAAAAGAGAGTGAGAGCTTTTCTATTTTCATATCTTGGGAAGTGGTTCGCGTTTTTTTAACCACTCTTGGGGAATTTCTGGTGCTGATAGAGCTACTATTCCTCCTACTATAGCGCAAGTCGTATCACAATCACCCTTTCCGCGGGCTGTCCACCATAAAGCAGCTTCAAAGTCATAGAGATGGTAAGCTGCGCTCCAAAGGCAAAAAGGAACAGTGTCTTGAGCCGAGACTCTATACCCAGTGCCGAGTTTTTTCTGGGCTAGCTGTAGGTTGTCTCCGGGAATTTCAAGAGCCAATCTAATTCGCTGCCGGGTTATGCTTTCAGGAAGATGAAATAGGATTGATTCTAAAAATTCTTTTGGCTTAAAAGGTGGCCTCGTTGCGGCGATAGAAGCTGCGGCAGCAACTGCCATTGCTCCAGCCTGACCCTCGAGATGGGAATGAGTAATTTCCGCAGATAGCCGGGCTTCTTGGCTTGCCTTTTCTGGCCGGCCAAAAAAGAAACCCCCGATTGGCGAAGCTCTCATGGCTGCTCCATTGCCATAAGATCCCTCTCCAAAAAGACGGGGAGATATTTTTCGCCAGTCTTCTCCCCCAGCTATCGCCCGTAATAATCTTGCTGCCCCTCCTCCATATCCTCTTAATGGTTGTTCCATGAATCGGCGCGCAAAAGCCTCTGCCAGAGCATCCTGATCGATTCTCCCGTATTTCTTCAAATTTTCAACGATTGAGATTGCCATATGAGTATCATCTGTCCATGGCCAGGGACCAGGAGGAAGCGTTGAATTTGTATGCATTTCAGGGGAAATTCTGAAAAAGAGTTCTCCAAAGGCATCGCCAACCGACAATCCATCTAGGCTCAGTCTCGCCAATCGATGAGATTTATCTTCATTCATGGCTCTTCTTTAATCGGCCATGGGGCGCTTACTCCTCTCAGGGAGAACTGTTAATTTTCATGAAACTATCTATTATTTATAAACCATTTCTACCAAAGTTTCTACTAAAGTCTTCAACGAGTGCTTGCGTTGACAAAATCTCCTTTTAGGTTAAAATCAGAATGAATCAGAGCAAAATATTCTGAGAAATTAAGATGATTATCCTCGCCATAGACACCACAACCCCCTCAGCTTCAATAGCTCTGTTAGAAAAGAACCGCCTGCTCGCTGAAATGAATTCAGAATCTGTTATAACGCACTCACAGAGGCTTCTTCCCTCCCTCAACTTTTTGTTAGAAAGCGCAAGGCTTTCTATAAGAGATATAGAAGGATATGCCGTTGCGGCCGGTCCAGGTTCTTTCACGGGAATCAGGATAGGATTAAGCACCGTAAAATCTCTCTCTTTGGCTTCAGGAAAACCTGTCGCTCCTGTCTCAACCCTCAAAGCCCTAGCATTAAAGATGAAGCAAGCTCAGGCGCGACTCCTTTCTCCAATAATTGACGCAAAAAAGAAGGAAATTTACGCAGCTCTTTTTGAGCGGAAAGGCGAAAGGCTTGAGGAAATAATCCCTCAAGGAGCCTACGCTCCTCACGAGTACCTCTCCCTTTTACCTTCGAACAGAATCATTACTTTTCTGGGAGACGGAATCTACCTTTATAGAGAAAAAATATCCGAATATTTAAGAGATAAAGCGAGATTTTCTTCAAGGTCATTCTTTATTGCTTATGAAGTGGGGATATTGGGTTATGAGATGTTCTTAAGGAAACAAGGGATCAGCCCTCATGAGTTGAAACCTCTTTATTTACGGAGGTCTCAGGCAGAAGAAGGTGGTTAAAAAGGAGAAGGAACCTCAGAGTATCTTCTATCTCAAGAGAATGGAGGAGAGTGACCTACCATCTGTGCGGGAGATTGAGAGGCTTTCCTTTTCTAATCCCTGGAGTGAGCTAACATTTCTCGGGGAAATTCAAAACCGTTCGATTTCTTTTCCCTATGTGATTGTTCACCGATTAGAAAAAAAGGTGATTGGCTACATTATCTTCTGGATGATAAAGGACCAAGTCCAGATAAATAACATCGCCGTTCATCCTCATTATAGAAGGAGGGGAATCGCAGAGGCAGTGATGACCCAAGTGATAAACCAAGTCGAAAGATACGGCGCAAAATCCATAACTTTGGAAGTCAGACCTTCTAATTTTGCTGCTCTCAACCTTTATACAAAGTTAGGTTTCCAGGTAATCGGAATCAGAAAGGGTTATTATAGTAATCCTCCTGAAGATGCAATTGTCATGTGTAGATTAAAATCTAATATTTGACTTTGATAAGACAGAGTCCTCTTGCGGGAGCAGTTGGACCAGCTAAATGCCTTTCTTTTTTTCTGAAGATTTCTTCAATTATCTCAGGCTCAGCCTTACCTCTTCCGATTTCTAATAGGGTGCCGACGATTGTTCTTGCCATGTATCTTAAAAATCCGTTGGCTTCTATGGTGTATATTATTTCATCCCCTCTTTTTTCGACCTTCGATTCTGTTACTCTCCTAACTGGATTTAAAAATCTATTGGAAGAAAAGCCCGAAAAATCGTCTTCACGAATGAATAATTCTGCTGCTTTTTTCATTTTTTCTAGATCCAGAGGAGCTGACCAGTGAAGGACATATCTCATAAGGAAAGGAGTAATCAGGGGAGAGTTAAAGATGCGGTATTGATAAACTTTTGAGAGAGCCATTTCCCTCGCATGAAAATCTAGCGCCACCTTTTCCATAGAAATAACTCTGATGTCATTGGGGAGTGTAGAATTAAGGGCACGAGTGAATTCTTCTTCCTTAAGAATGAGAGTGGTTTTAAAGTTTGCTACTTGGGCTAAGGCATGAACACCTTTATCTGTCCTCCCTGCCCCGATCACAGCCACCTTATTTTTGGTGATTTTAAAAAGAGCCTTCTCGATTGTGTCTTGAACTGTTCTTTTATTTAATTGTCTTTGCCAGCCATGAAAATCAGTCCCATCATAACTGAGGATCATCCTGTAATTCTGGACCATGGAATACAATGAGGTCAATCTTCTCGAAGCGCTAAATCTACCGCTTCTTCTGCCGTTTCGGCCATGATTATTCCCTCTATTTTCCAAGTCCTGAGGCCTATGACCCTTTTTCCGTAGATACATCCATAGGCAATTTCTGAAAGTGTACCGTATTGACCGTTTATGGCGATCAAAGCATCCGCATTCATGGCAACAAGAGAGTTTCGGGTGTAGCCGAGACCTGTGGCCACGGGAATGTCAATATATTGGTTGGCATCACTGGGATTGCTACCCGGAAGTATGCCGATGGTTATTCCCTTTTCACTCTTTGCTCCTTGAGAGGCAGCCTCCATGATTCCACTCAATCCTCCACAGATAAGGAGGGCTCCTTTTCGGGCGATTAGTTTACCGACTTGAAATGCAAGTTCTAATGCTTCTTGGTCAGGATTTGAACCTCCTATCACACCGACTCTTCTTTTTTTTCTCATTTCCATGAAAATTTTTCCTTTTCTATTTTCTATTTTGATTGACAATCACTTAATTAACACAGCGAGCACTAGTTTTCAACCTTAACAAGCCCTTCAGGAGTGAAAATTCTTAAGGGAAAGATGATTCCTGGAAGAACTTTTAGCCTTTTCACGGGCAGAATGTCCCTTAGGATTAGCTTTGTTTAGCTCGTTGGTTGAAAGGTTTAAGATTCTCATTCTTAATAAGGGAGGAGAACGCACTCGAAGATGGATTCGTGCCGAATTCCAGTTCAAACGTTGGTTGCGGTTATAGCTTCAGGGAAGCTTATGAGTTGAAGAGAGACGATAAATGGATTAAAATGCTGGGCATGAATTTCAATAGAAAGGAGAGGAGATGCCTGATTTTTTTGAGATAAAATGCCTTTCAGAAGAAGAACAGAAAGAAATATTAGCTGAGATTAAGAGGAGGATTGAAGAGAAGAAGAGGTTAAATTTATTGACTGATAAAGAAATAAGAGAAATTGAAGAAATGAAGCTTCGCCCTCTTGCTGATATTCAGGATGTTCAGAGTGTCTATGAAAATCACCTTTTCAAAAAATAATTAGAGAAAAGTTCGGTGAGGAAGTGAGCTCATGATCGAAAAAGGAAAGAAAAAGGGCTTAGAGGAGGAGATTTCTCAAATAATAATTGATTATGAAAACATTGATGTTCTGAAAATCATGGAGCAAATCAGAAACAAGATTGCTCAGAGCCCTTCGAGAGTTCAGGAACAAGAAGAGTTTAAAGAAGGGACCTTTCAATCCTCGCCCCCCGTGGGGGAAAGAGAAGAAGGTGTCCCAGGTTTAAAAAGGAAGCTTAAAAGAATTCTGCTAAAGATTACTAGACCTTTTTCCCCATTCATAAAACTCCTCGTCTTGCCTGTTCACGAGGAGGCAATGATGGCCCTTCAGCATATCCATGAGACAAATAAGAGGCTCGATTCTTTGAATGAAAGACTCTATCAGGAGTTGAAAAGGTTGAGTGACTCACTTGAGAAAGTAGATAGAAACTTAAATGATCGGCTGAATCTGGCTTTTGATGATCTCGCAAAGACGAGGGAATGTGTTAAGCTTCTTCACAACCTTTCCCATAACATAGTAGTGGAGCTTAGCAAGCTGAAAATAGAACACGAAAACTTAAAACTCAAGACAAGGATAATGGAGAAAGATTTCGAATTTCTGAATAAAAAAGAGAAGATTCTTGAGAAACATCTCTTCAGATGAAATTAGCTTTTGTAGTTCAAAGGTATGGATTGGAAATCAGCGGCGGGGCTGAATTCCATTGCCGTTTGATTGCCGAACATATGAGGAAGTATCATCAGGTTGAAGTTTTGACTACAAAAGCTTATGATTACATAACCTGGAGAAACCATTACTCAAAAAATCTTGAGGTAATCAACGGAGTTCCGGTAAGGAGATTTCCGGTCTCAAGAACAAGAAATCCAGAGAAATTTGGTCTAATTCAGAACTTCATCCTCAATAACGAACACAGCCTGGAGAAGGAGCTGGAATGGCTTGAAGAGGAAGGCCCTCATTCTCCTTCGCTCATAGATTACATAAAAAAGAGAGAGGATGATTATGATTATTTCATTTTTTTCAGCTACCGCTATTATCACTCTTACTGGGGAATAAACTCCGTCCCGCATAAGAGCATATTGGTTCCCACTGCCGAATATGACCCAATCATTCATCTTCGACTCTTCAAGGACCTCTTCAGGAAACCTCGAGCAATCATGTACAATTCGCTGGAAGAGAGGAAGATGATTAATTTAATCTCCAGAAACGAATATGTTCCAGGGGTAGTGGTTGGTGTAGGAATAGAGATTCCTCCTCATTTCTCAGGAGAAAAGTTTCGCAGAAAATACAAACTTCAAGGCGATTACATTCTCTATTTAGGAAGGATCGATGAGAACAAGGGTTGCCAGGAACTCTTTGATTATTTCCTCAGATTTAAAAGGCAAACATCTTCTTCTGTGAAGCTCGTTTTGGTGGGAAGTACTGTATTAAAGATACCTTCACATCCTGAAATTCACTACCTAGGTTTTCTTAAGGATGAGGATAAATTTTCAGCACTCGATGAGGCGTTATTGTTAGTGATGCCTTCTTTCTATGAAAGTCTTTCCATGGTGACATTGGAAGCCTGGGCGCTCAAGAAACCAGTGCTGGCGAATGGAAGATGTGAAGTACTCAAGGGACAATGCACAAGGAGTAATGGAGGGCTCTTCTATGAGAATTATGACGAATTCCGAGAGGCCTTGAAATTATGCCTTGCAGATGCCAGGCTAAGAGATGCCCTGGGCAATAACGGACAGAAATATTTTCAAGAGAATTATTCTTGGCAGACCATAGAGGGTAAGTATCTTGAAATTTTGGGGCAACTTGAAAAGGAGAAATAGTGGAAGTCCATCAATTCGCCACTTCTTTGACCTATGGTGATGCAATTTCGGATGAAATGCTCGAAATCCAGAAGGTATTACGGGAGAAAGGGTTTACTTCAGAGATTTTTGTCAAGTTCTATGATCCCCGAATGGCGCATTTGAGAAGAGATTTTCAGGAGTATCGAAAATTCAGTTCTCCAGAAAATGTGGTTATCTTTCATTTTTCCATTGGCTCACCGGTTTCCAAGATGTTCTTCAGAGTTCCTGATAAGAAGATAATGATTTACCACAACATAACTCCGTTTGAATATTTTCTTGATTACCATCGAATTTTGACTAAGGAATGTTATAAGGGAAGGCTGGAGATTAAACTCTTTAGGGATAAAGTTGATTTGGCTCTGGGCGATTCAGAGTTTAATCGCCAGGAGCTGGAGAAGATAGGTTACAGGAGAACAGGAGTTCTCCCTCTTTTGATAGATTTTTCAAAATTCGATAGGGAAAGGGATCCCCTGATAGAGGAAATTTTCAACACAGGAAAAACAACAATTCTTTATGTTGGGCGTTTGATTCCCAATAAAAGATTCGAGGAAGTAATAAAGATTTTCTATTTTTATCAAAAATTCTTCAACCCCAACTCTCAGCTCATCCTTGTTGGAGATTACCGGGGAGTAGAGAGGTATTTTGCTTCACTTATTGAGTTAGTCCACAAACTGAAATTGAAGGACGTGCATTTTCCTGGTCATGTGACGTTTCCCGAGCTTTCATCTTTCTTCAGAATTTCTGACCTTTATCTGAGCATGAGCGAACATGAAGGATTTGGAGTTCCTCTCTTAGAGTCTTTTTACATGAAGCTTCCAGTCATTGCCTATGCTGCGGGTGCAGTTGAAGAAACGATGAATGGAGGGGGAGTCATTCTCAGAGAAAAAGATTATTTAAAGATAGCAGCGCTGATGGAGAGGATAATTACTCAGAAAACCTTAAAAGAAAAGATCGTCTTATCTCAGTTAAAGGCTCTTGAAAAATATAAGAAAGAAAACACGAGCCAAATCTTGCTTACCCATCTTAAGAAAGTTATTGAAGGATGAGAATAGACCAACTAATACCTGCCTACCACAAGGGAGATGCGATAGGAGATACTGCATCGCACTTGAGGGATTTTCTCAACTCACGGGGCTTTTCTTCTCAAATTTATTGTCTCACAAGAGATGAGGAGCTTGGGAGCGAATCTTTACCCTTTGATTCATTTCCTGAACCAGCTCCTTCTGATATAACCATACTTCATTTTGCCCTTCCTTCTTTAATGACCAGAGCATTTGCAGAGCTTAAGAGCAAGAAGGTTCTTATCTATCATAACATCACTCCTCCTAAGTTCTTCTTAGAGGTAAGCCCGGAAATGGCAAGAATCTGTGAGCGGGGGAAAGAGGAGCTCTTGTCTCTAAAGCCTCATGTTTCAATTGCTTTGGCTGACTCTGAGTTCAATCGACTGGAATTAGAAGAGCTTGGATTCAGAAAAACGGCTGTTTTTCCTTTATTTATAGATTTCAAAAAATATGAGAAGCCTTGGAACCCTCTCCTCTTCGAATTGTTCAGAGACGGGAGGTTGAATGTACTTTTCGTGGGGAGGGTAGCACCTAACAAGAAGATTGAGGACCTCATCAAGGTTATTTTCTATTATAAAAAATATATATCCCCTCTTGTAAGATTGATTGTAGTAGGGAAAACTTCATCTTTTCCCGTGTATTATCGGAGTTTGATAAAGTTAGCCGATGAATTTTACCTTAATTCTGAAGAAATATGCTTCACTGGACACATTTCTGATGAAGAGATGTTCGCCATCTATCGAGCCTCGGATATTTTCCTCTCCTTGAGTGAACATGAAGGCTTTGGCTTGCCTTTCCTGGAAAGTATGATCTTTGATTTACCAATAATTGCTTATGAATGCACTGCAGTTCCTTATACTCTAGAGGGAGCAGGTGTTTTGCTCAAGGAAAAAAGGGTTGAGTACACGGCAGAGCTCCTGCAATTCATAGCTCATAACCCAAAATTAAAAGAAGAAGTTTTAAACACTCAGCGTCAGAGGCTGAAGAAGTTCAAGGAAGAAGTCTTAGGAGATGTGCTTCTTAAGAGCTTGGAGGAGTTCTTGAGTGAGGGTTGAAATGAAGATTGCTTTTGTCGTTCAGAGATATGGAAAAGAAGTCATGGGGGGGTCAGAGCTTCATTGCCGACAGGTGGCAGAGCGTCTCTCAGGGATGGGTCATGATTGTGTGGTCTATACCACCACTTCTCGAGATTACATTACCTGGAAAAATGAGTATTCACCTGGTGAAACAATCCTCAACGGCGTGCTCATTAAAAGGTTCAGGGTGGAGAAGGAACGCGATATCGAGTCTTTTAACAGATTTTCTGAATATGTTTTTTTCAAAGACCATAGCTTTGAGGAGGAACTGGAATGGCTTGAAAGACAGGGTCCTTTTTGTCCTTCTCTTATTGAATCTCTGGAAGAGGAAGAAAAGGAATATGATTTCCTTATTTTTTTTACTTATCTTTATTACAACACATATTGGGGTTTGAAGAGAACAAAAGGGAAGAAAATTCTCGTCCCCACGGCCCATGATGAACCCGCCTTGCATTTAAAGCTGATGGAGGATGTGTTTTCCTTGCCTGATGCATTCATGTTTAATACCCACGCAGAGAAAGAAATGCTCACAAAGCTTTTTTCTTTCGAGAAAAAGTATCAGGATATAGTTGGGGTTGGGGTGGATATTCCAGAAGGAATTAGAGTTGATTGGTTTCGCAGGAAATATGGGCTTTTTTCACCCTTTATCCTTTACGCAGGAAGGATAGAACCTGGAAAAGGGTGCGAAGAGCTGGTGAAAAATTTTCTTAGATACCTTTCAAGGAACCCAAATCTGAACCTTGTCTTTGTGGGTAAGTTGTTGATGGAGCTTCCAGTTCATCCCCAAATAGTCTATCTTGGCTTCTTACCCGAAGAGGAGAAAAATGCTGCCATGGCTTCAGCCTCAGTGACAGTCCATCCTTCCCCTTATGAAAGCCTGTGTATGGCGGCTTTAGAGTCAATGGCCCATCAGACTCCCATTCTTGTCCGGGAAAAAACAGAGCCCCTCAAGCAGCACTGTATAAAGGGAAAAAGCGGGCTCTTTTATTCTTCGTCCGAGGAGTTTGAAGAAGCCTTGGACCTCCTTCTGAGAGATGAAAAACTGAGAGAGGCGATGGGGAAGAACGGCCTTCGTTATGTTAGGGAGAACTATTCCTGGCCACTTGTCATGGAAAAATACTCGAGAGCCTTTGAATATCTTAAAACAGGGATTTCCCCTAGAAAGAGCGACTAATCTAAAAAGAGAGGGAAAAAAGAATCTCAGGAAGAATATTAGGGTTGACTGAAGAGGAGGAGTGTGTTAAGTTTTAAACAAATGGAAAGCGGGAAAAGATAAAATTAATGGCATTCATAAATTATGCTACAAAAAATCTGGCAATAAAGATTGTCTATTATGGTCCTGGCTTAAGTGGCAAGACAACGAACCTTCGTTTTATTTACAGCAAACTCGACCCCATTTCTCGGGGAGAGTTAATCTGCCTGGAGACAGATACAGAAAGGACTCTCTTTTTTGACCTCCTTCCTTTGAAGGCTGGATTAATCGAAGATTTCAAGGTTCATTTTCAGTTGATGACAGTTCCAGGGCAGGTTTTTTACGAAGCTTCAAGGAAGAGTGTGCTCAAGGGAGCAGATGGAATAGTTTTTGTTGCCGATTCCCAGATTCCTCTTCTCGATGCGAACCTCGAGAACTTTGATGGGCTAAGAAAGAATCTCCTTGAATATGATGTCGATTTAAACTTAATTCCTCTTGTCTTTCAGTACAATAAACGTGATTTGGATAATCTGATTCCTGTGGAAACCTTCAATAACCTCCTTAATCCTCGAAGGCTTCCCTACATAGAGTCTTCTGCGATAAACGGACTAGGTGTAATAGAAACCTTAAAGGAGATTTCAAAATTGACAGTTCCCTTGGTGAGGGAAAAGGTGCTCGAAAAAAGCAAGGCTCTTGAGGAGATTGAGGAAGAGAAGGTCGAAGAGAAGGTGAGTGAGGAGGAGATTGACCTGGGCAAAGAGAGGGAAGAAAAAGGGGAGGTTGAGCCGGAGAGAACTACGGTGGAGAGAAAAGAAGAAGAAATGGGATTCATGGATGAAAGAAAAGAGTCTCCAATCAGGATGACGAAGATTAGATTTAAGTCTCTGAAAGATATTGAAGAGGAGATCCAGAAACTTACTAGGGATTTTACAGGGGGTCATAAAAAGTAGATTTATAAAGCTCTCCTCTTTTTATTGTTATTGTTTTCCACCTGAAATAAAAAGAAGCGAAGTTCCGTCTTAATTCTTGCGAAGATGCTCTTTAAGATTGCCAGTGCCTCCCTCCTAGGAATCGAGGCTTATGTAGTTGAAGTAGAGGTTGATGTTTCTTTCGGACTCCCTGCCTTTGTCATCGTGGGGCTTCCTGATGCTTCAGTGAGGGAGAGCAAAGAAAGAGTCCGCGCGGCTCTAAAGAATTGTGGGTATGAATTTCCCTCGAGAAAGATTACCATCAATCTTGCGCCTGCCGGCATAAGAAAAGAAGGCTCTGCTTTTGACCTTCCCATTTCCCTAGGTTTTCTTGCTCATCTTGAAATTTTTCCTTCCCAGAGACTGAATGATTATCTCTTCCTCGGAGAATTGACGCTCGATGGCAAGTTAAAACAAATCAAGGGGGTACTCGCTTCAGCTGTTCTAGCCAAAGAGAAAGGGTTTAAAGGTATCGTCGTTCCCAAAGAAAATGAAAAAGAGGCTGCTTTGGTTGAGGGAGTGGATGTCTTTGCCCTTGAGGATATTCCTCAGGTAGTTAGGCTTCTTAATCACCCTGAGGAGGTAAAGCCTGCATCCTTCCCTGGTGAAGAACTTTTTCCTCTTCCCCACTATGATGTTGATTTTTTAGAAGTTCGAGGGCAGCAGCATGCGAAACGAGCCTTGGAGGTAGCGGCTGCAGGAGGACACAATGTGCTGATGATAGGTCCACCGGGCGCGGGAAAGACTATGTTAGCCAAGAGGTTACCCACAATATTACCTCCGATGACTTTCGATGAGGTTATTGAAGTAACTCAAATCTACAGTGCGAGCGGTCTTTTGAAGGACAAAGGGGCATTCGCCGAGAGGCCTTTCAGAGCTCCCCATCATACCATCTCGGATGCAGGATTGATAGGGGGTGGGCTAATACCCAGACCAGGAGAAGTGAGTCTTGCGCATCGTGGAGTCCTTTTCCTGGATGAGCTTCCCGAATTTAAAAGAAAGGTTTTGGAAGACTTGAGGCAACCTCTTGAGGACGGGAAAGTAACAGTTTCTCGAGCTTCAATGTCCTTGACCTTCCCTTCTTCCTTCATGTTGGTTGCTGCTATGAATTCTTTTGAAGATGCTTACAGAAGTTTTCTTAGCCCTGAGTCTGAAGCTCATTTTCTTCAGAAAACTCGTTATTATGCGAAGATTTCCAATCCACTCCTGGACAGGATTGATATTCAGATTGAAGTACCGAAGGTAGAATTCATGGATATAATCTCGAGGGGCGAAGGGGAGAGTTCGGCGCAGATAAGAGCGAGGGTAATGAAGGCAAGGGAAATCCAGCAGGAAAGGTATAGAGGGAGAAGAATTTTCTGTAATGCTCAAATGGATCAAAAAGATATTGAGAAGCACTGTGAACTCTGTGAAGAGGGAAGAAAGTTGTTGGAGGTGGCGGTTAATCGACTTGGATTCAGTGCCCGGGCGTTTTCCCGAGCGCTAAAGGTGGCAAGGACCATTGCTGACCTCGAGGAAGAGGGGAGAATAAGCCCTGTTCATATAGCAGAGGCCATTCAGTACCGGATGCTCGACAAATATTTCTGACCTGATTCGGAAAACGAGAGACTCTTGGATAAGCTCATGAAGGGAGTTGATTTTCTTTTTCCTTCGCAAAATAAATAAATTTAATTTACTATTCCTATAGATATAATAAACAATTCGCTATATAATTTTACGATTATGTCGCCCTTCTTTTTTAAGTTTTTCATTATCATTTTGAATCTTAAAATCTCACGAGAAGGCCTCATAACTCCTCTGATATCTTGAGTTCTCAGGGCTTATTCACTGAAATTCTGAAAGAGTCAAAGCTTTTAATTAGTTCTTTTAATTCAAGATTAGTTTAAGCACTATGAGGATTAATTGAAATTAAATTTATCTCCACCTCTTCTGAGTTTAGAAAGTTATCCACTCAAAAAGGGAAAAAGAAAATTAGACCTGATTATTCTTTTCTGCTCTTATTTTTCTTCGGCTTTTATTCTGTGAACTTTTTTCTTGCCCACTCTGAGGATTACCCCGCTCGATTTAAGGTCTCTTTCATTCACCTCTCTTTCAAGAGATGTCACGCGTTCTTCATTTATGTAGAGACCTCCCTGTCTTATCAATCGCTTGGCTTCACCCCGTGAGGAAGTGAGCCCTACAGCTGTGAAGAGCTCAATGGCGTTTATCCCCAGGCGGATTTTTTCTAGGGAAATGGAGGTGGTGGGCAGGGCTTCTACATCCTTTTCACCCGAAATCCCGAAGGCAGCTGCGGAAGCAGCTTGTGCTTCAGATGCTGCCTTTTTCCCGTGGACAAGGCTGGTTGTCTCGAAGGCCAGAATCCTTTTTGCCTCATTTATTTCTTTATCTTTAAGTTTTTCTAACCTCTCGATTTCTTCAAGGGGAAGTAGGGTGAAGAGTCTCAAGAAACGTCCTACATCTCTATCGTCACAGTTAATCCAGTATTGAAAGAACTCATACGGGCTGAACAAGGAAGCATCCAGCCACACAGCCCCTTTTGCAGTCTTGCCCATCTTTTCTCCTGAAGCAGTCATGAGAAGGGGAAAAGTCAAGGCTTCAGCTTGGGCGCCTTCCACCCGACGGATCAGGTCAACCCCAGCAAGGATGTTTCCCCATTGGTCATCTCCACCCATTTGAAGCATGCAACCATATTTTTGATAGAGCACAAGATAATCATAGGCTTGGAGAAGCTGGTAATTGAATTCTATAAAGGAAAGACCCTTTTCAAGCCTCAGACGGTAAGCCTCCGTAGCCAACATCCGGTTGACGCTAAAATGGCGTCCAATTTCTCTCAAGAATTGGATGTAATTGAGAGGAACCAGCCAGTCCGCGTTGTTAACAGAAATAGCGTTTTCTCCATCGAATTTAAGAAAGCGGTCGAGCTGGCTTGAGATGGCTTCCCCATAGAGGCGAACAGTTTTTTCATCCAGCAACTTTCGCATCTCGGTTCTTCCGCTCGGGTCTCCAACGAGCGTGGTCCCCCCTCCTATTACCGCAATGGCTCTATGCCCTGCTCTTTTGAGGTGAACCATGGCCATGATGGGGACCAGACTTCCGGCATGGAGACTTCGAGCCGTGCTGTCAAAACCTACATAGAAGGTTATTCTTTTTTCAGATAGCATCCTGCGCACTGCATTCTCGTCAGAAACTTGGGAAACAAAGCCACGTTTCTTAAGCTCATCGTAAATATTCATCTTCACTGCCTCCTATTTTATACCACATTAGCCGTTTTTGGTCTAATCCTTGTCTATACTCCCTTTTTTTAATTTTAATTCAACTTTCAATCGTCTTTATTTCTCTTATCCTTTCTCTTTCATAAAGGCTTATCATTCATTCCTTGTGCCTAGGTTAAGAAGCATCACTGCGATGAATCCTCATCAAAAGTCATTATCATAAATGGTTCCTCAAATTTCTTATTTATTCGCGCAAAAAGCCTTCTCCCAAGTGAAGATGCTGGAGTTGAATCCATTCTTAGTCATCTAAAAATATCTCTTTTTTCGCTCTAAGAAAACCGATGAACCTTATAAATTGCCGCTTATTTATTAGATTTTTAGCGAGATGAATGAAGTTTCTTATAATCCTTCTCCTTTTTTATACTTACAAGAGACGGGTAAAAAGATGTTTCCGTTTAACTTGAGTTGAAGCGCCCGAACAAGACTGAAATTTAATTAGACTAAATTTTTTAGAAATCCTGGTGTGGAGAAACGATAAAGAGGGGGTTGAGTAATATATTTCGAAGAAATGAAAAAATCAGATTAAATTGGAGACTTTTCTGATGAATATGAAGAAAATATTTTATTCTTTTTTTAGGATTCTTCCCAGCCTCTTTATGCTTGATTGAAGTTGATTTTATCTATCTTCGTCCTAAGAGTTAAAAGTGGCTTCTTTTTACGGTTGATTTAAAAGATGAATTTTGATATCTACCTCGTGTGGCTCTTTTTTGGGATTACTGTGAAGTGAAAAATTATTTTTAGGGAGGAATGATGAAAAAAAAGGTTTCTCATTTTTTGCTCATCTTCTTGATTTTGATCCCTTTTTCCTCTTCTGCTTTGGAGAAAGACCCGCTCTTAGTTGAAGTAAAACCCGCTAGCTTGACCCCCCTTAAAGAAAGGGCGTTCTCCTGGATTGAAGAGAGAAAAGAAGAACTTTTAAAAATAAGCGATTTAATCTGGAGTTTTTCTGAACTTGCTATGGAGGAATACCAGTCAGCCGAGCTCCTCGCTTCTTATCTGGAGAAGGCGGGGTTTAAGGTGACGAGAGGAGTAGCCGGGATGCCGACCGCTTTCGTAGCTGTTTATGGAGAAGGGGAGCCTGTGATTGGAATTCTTGCCGAATATGATGCACTCCCGGGGCTTTCTCAAGAACCTGTTCCCTTCAAGAAGCCAAAGGATGAAGGTAAGCCGGGCCATGGGTGTGGACACAATCTCTTCGGAACAGCGTCTGTAGCCGCTGCTATTTCTGTAAAAGAAGTGATGGCCCCGGAAGGCATCCAGGGAACGATCAAAGTTTTTGGCTGCCCGGCGGAGGAAACCGTGGTCGGGAAGGTCTTCATGGCCAGGGATGGCCTATTTGATGGTCTTTCCTGCTGTATTCAGTGGCATCCTAGCGAGGAAAACGGAGTCTCCCTCGATTCGAGTAACGCCATGAATCAGTTTGAAGTTGAGTTCTTCGGCAAGACGGCTCATGCTGCCGGGGACCCGTGGGAGGGAAGAAGCGCACTTGACGCTGTGGAGCTTACCAATATTGGGCTAAATTACCTGAGAGAGCACCTCAAGCCCACGGCAAGAATCCATTATGTGATTCTAGATGGGGGAGGAGCACCCAATGTTGTTCCTGATTATGCCCGGGCTTGGTATTATGTGCGTGACATAGATCGGGAGAGTGTGGAGAAAGATTATGAGCGGGTGCTTAAAATTATCGATGCTGCGGCCAGGATGACAGAGACTACCTATAAAATAAAGTTTATAAGCGGGGTGCATGAAATGCTTCCCAACCGTCCAGGGAATGCAGTCGTCTATAGTAACCTCCTTCTCGTGGGAGCGCCGAATTTTGAGGAGAAAGAGCAGGAATTTGCCAGAGAAATTCAAAGAAACCTAGGGCTTGAGGAAAAAGGACTGAAAAAGGAAATAGAACCTTTCAGACTTCCTGAGAGAAGTTGGGGAAGTGGTTCCACGGATGTCGCTGAAGTCAGCTGGCTGACGCCGACCACATCCTTAGGAATTGCCTCTAAGCCCGTTGCTACCCCAGGTCATCATTGGTCTGTAGTGGCATGTGCGGGAATGTCTATCGGACACAAGGCAGTGATTACGGCGGCTAAGGTAATGGCAGCCTCAGCCCTCGATTTTCTCACCCATCCAGAAATCATTGTCGAGATGCACAAAGATTGGGAGGAAAAGAAGAAAGGGAGGGAATACAAGTCTCCTCTCCCGCCTGAACTGAAGCCTCCGATCAAGCCAAGACGCTGAATTTCTGTTGTTGTCCTAAAATGTTCACCAAAATTTCTTTTTAAATTTCTGAATTCTTAATTTTTGATGAGAAAGACTAAATATGCGCTATATATTTTAATGTCTCTAAATTTCTTGGTTAAAATTAAACCAAAATAAAAATGTTAATCTTTGAAGGAATAATTGAGATACCATTGAGGAAACCTTGGGAATAAGAGCCACGCTATAAACTGGAGAATGAAAGATAGACTTTTTTTATTTTGAGTTCCACCTGGAGTGACTCTTTCTTTTTTAGATCATCTCCCGATTAGTTGATAAAAAATAGAATATCTGGACGCGAAACTATAAGATTTCATTGGAATAAGAGAAGGATTCAGATTTAAAATATCAAACGAGTACGAAGGGAATATCTCCTAAGCATTTTAAATTGGCAGAACTCTAACAAAAGGAAGAAGTTATTAATCTTCTCTCCTCTATGAGATATTATATTTTCACCAACTAATTTGGAGAAGGGCCTCTTCTTTTAGCCTTTGGGAAGGATTGAGTTTGAGATCAAGGGTCAATTTTTTTGAGATATCGCAAGGAAGAGTGTAAGAAATGCCTTTTTCTATTTTTGGGAGAGATTTAAGTGGGCGATTTTCTTCTTAGAGATTTGGCTTCCCTTTAAATCTTATTTCCTAAGGAATATTCCTGAGAATGAGGGGCTTGCTTATTTTCTATTTCTTAAAGTTAAGCTTGAGTTATTTGCCAGAGGTGGAAAAAGCTGGCTTAAAAATATCATTCCAATTTCAAGCCGGAGTTTATTTTAACTACTTTTGTTTAGTTTGGTCAGAAGAGGAGAAGATCCTGCCAGAATTGGCATCAGGCTTAAGAAATGAAAAATCAACTAAACCAAAACTTTTTCCCTCATCTTTTACTTTGCACCTGGATTGATGAAAATTTTCCTTTTCAAGCCTATTGAGGCTTAAATGATTTTTCTCTTCCGACTTCTCTTGAATCTAAAAAATATAAACACCATTCTTTCCCGAAGAGGCTAAGAAATTCCCTTTTTGAATTAAATCTTCTTCAAAAATTTTATTTTCACCCCAAGAATTATCCTTGCCTCAAGGGGAGGAGAAGGTTTATGCTGTAAAAGGGAGCTTGAGCCAAGAAAGTTTTAAATTATTCTGATTCTTTATCCCTTCAATTGGAATCTTCCTCAAAAAAGAGAGAATCTTTGGAACCTTGGAAGTGAGCCTTGATTTGGACACATCCAGGCAATTTTTGAGAGAACTCTCTATGATTTTTTGATTTTCCAATGAATGAGCTTTTTAGTGAAAAGTTAGTTAAGCTTAGGGATTGAACAAATTTCTTGAAGCTACTATAAACTTAAGATGATATCTTGGAGAGGATGAATGAAGAGTTGAAGAAATCAGTTTATCTTAATGAGGTGAAGCTGAACGTGTCATTAATTTAGGGAAAAATTAAAATTTATAAAATAAAATTTATAAAAAAGGAGGTTTAAATGAGAGAATTTGTTTCTACTTTTCTGCTTGTTGCGTTCCTGAGCACTCTCTTGGCGGCTGAAAAAACAGGGAAAAAAGTCTTCATCTCGGTTGACATGGAAGGAATCTGGGGAGTAGTCCACGGCGATCAAACATCGGCTCAGGGGAATGACTATGCTCCTTCGAGGAGATGGATGGCAGAGGATGTGAATGCCGTTGTCGAAGGTCTTTTTGAGGCTGGAGCTTTAGAGATTGTTGTTAATGATTCCCACGGCAGCATGAGAAACATTCTTGCTCATGAGCTAGACCCTCGAGTCTCACTCATCACTGGCTCTCCCAAGCCGCTTTCGATGATGGAAGGGATAGATGAATCTTTCGCTGCTTGTATTTTTGTTGGTTACCATGCCAAGGCAGGGAGTTTTTCCTCGGTTCTTGACCATACCATCTCCGGAGCCACAATCCGCTCAATCAGAATAAATAACCTTGAGCTCCCAGAGCTCGGGATAAATGCAGCCATTGCGGGAAATTTTGGGGTGCCAGTGGTCATGCTCAGCGGAGATGAGGAAACATGCTCTCAAGCAAAATCTCTGCTCGGGAATGAAATTGTGACTGTTGCCGTTAAGGAAGGAATCGGGCGGTATGCAGCCAAACTTCTTCCCCGCGAAGAGGCAAGAAGGCGTCTCAAAGAAGGAGCAAAAGAGGCATTTCTTAAAAAAAGCAAGGTTTCAATCTTCCGCCTCAATTCTCCCTATGTGTTTGAGCTTGATTTCCATTCCAGCAATCAAGCAGAAATGCCCGCGCTTATCCCCCAAGTTAAACGCATTTCTCCCCGTTCAATCACTTTTTCAGTCGAGGATTTTATCGAAGGCTTTAAACTCATGCGAGCCTTAATTGCTCTTGCAAGCTATCAATAAAATGGATATAGGGTGAGGTCAAAATTTATGCCAAGTGAAAATCTATTATTTTAACCTTTCCTCTGCCTTCTTCCAGTCAATATTATTGAAAAAAGCCTGAATGTAGTCTGCCTTCTTCAAGTCATAGTCAAGCATAAAAGCATGCTCGAAGACATCCATGACCAAAATTGGAATGCATCCCGCGGGATGACCCACGTCATGCTCGTTAATCCAAAAGTTCATGAGTCTTTGATTTATATTGTCTTCAAAAAGGAGGACCCAGCCTATACCGCGCATCAGACCTGAAGCCTTAAAATCTTTTTCCCAGGATTCATAGCTTCCGAAAGACTCCATTATTTTTTCCCCTAGCTTTCCCTTTAGATTTAGAGGTTCTTTTCCTCCGAGATTTTCAAAGTAATACTCATGAAGACGCATGCCGTTGAATTCCCATCCGAGACGTCTTTTAAGCTCAGAAAATTCAGGAGTTTGAATCTTGCCCTGGTTGAGCATTTCATTCAGTGTCTCCAGAATCTTGTTGGTATTAGTCACATAACCCTGGTAAAGAGAGAAATGATTCTTGAGCAGGTTTTCGCTGAATCCTTTCATCCCCATGAGGTGTGAGAAGTCTTTTACAGAATAAGTCATTCTCTTTATCTCCTTTTTTATAAATTTTTTCCTAAATCGATGTGGCTTCAAGAAAAGGTTGGCTCCTGCTGTGCCCAATAAGGTGAGAAAGTTTCTTCTCGTGAGCATAATTATTGTTTTTTCAACCTTTAAAGAGTGTGCTTATCAAAATATCCAACCTTTCCTTAACAATTACTCAAGATTCTAGCAGAGAAAATAGTTTCTTACAAATAGAAAACTATTCTTGAAAATATTTTTTTTAAGAAAGGCTCTCACTCCTCAAAATACCCAATCCCCATAAGGAGGATTAGTAGTTCCACCTTTCCCTTTCCGGAAGAGGCTGCTATTCAGGCCGAAGAAGATTCATTCTCGTAAAATTCAACTTTGCTTTAAAGATTTTTCATTTTACTTCTTATTTTCCGCAAAGGATGACCTTCTTTTCAAAGCGTCTGGTTAAATTAGTTCGAAAAAATACCTTACCAAGACACCTCAATCCTCATCAGCTTTCCTTTTTTTGTATCGAGTAGAGGTCCACTTCCGCTGCAATGTAACCGAATGTTGCCCAGTTCTTTTCTTTTAAAAGAAGCTCAAAGATTTCTCTCGCCTTTGATTCTTCTCCCTGGTAGTAATACCAATTGCCGAGACCATAGGCATGGACTGAAAATGTCAGGCTTTTTTCATATTCGCTTTCGTTTTCTGGGATGAGGATCAAAGTTTCAGGTTTTATTAAACCCTTGTACATAAGAAGCCGGCGGTGGTAGGCCTGATTTTCAATGATTTTCATTTTTTCGTGAATAGGAGTGAGTAACTTTTGAGCTTCATTTACCTCTCCTATTCTTCTGTATGTCATATAGAGCCAGTCTAAAGTAGCGACAAGTAAATCGTCATTATCACACCATTTTAGACACTCTTTATAAGCTTGAATTGCATTAATATAGTCTTCGCTAAGATAATAGGCTAAACCTAAGTGATACCAGATGTTGAACTGGGTGTTGGAAAGAGGAATATTGGCTTTATTGGGAATCCCATCTTCTTCTTTTTCGAGGGGCTTACCTTGGATGAGCTCAGCTGCTTTTTTCAGGTCAGAGATGGCCTTTTCAAATTCACGAATAGTTATGTAGCGATGGCCTCTGTGTCTTAAGAGTCTATAGGAAGAGGGATATCTAATGAGCCCTTCAGTATAAATTTCAATCGCTTTTTTGTATTTCATCAAATAAGCCGTTCTTCTCCCCAACCAGATATAATTTTTTTCGTTGGGATTATTTTCAAATTCAAGCTTTGCTTTTTCATAATTTTCTATTGAGGTTTTATCTGGAGGTAAGGGATAAAGCTTCTTACCGAACAAAGAAATGATTTCGTACTCTTCGTTTTCTTCAAGACTTGCCACAGAAAAAATTTCACCTCTTCTTTCATTTTTGAGGGCAAAGACAATCGAAAAAGCTATAAACATCGAGAATAGCAAAGCCATAAACTTCTTTTTTTTGAAGATCTTGATTGTCTTTCTCATCGGTTACCTCCAAAATTTTGTTAGTGTATAAAATTGGTTGCAATTTGCTCTAGAGGAGAGAGTCATCGTCAACTCTCCTTTTAAAACACAAGCCTTAAAGGAAAGGAGGTTAGTTTTACGATGGCTCAAAGAGATTATAAGGTAATTTTAGAGAAATTGCTACCCGACTTTTTACTTGAGGATAACCCGATAAAAGCTGTGGC
>CAYSCS010000021.1:0-88482 GCA_964429695.1 uncultured Eubacteriales bacterium | reverse complement strand
TTCTCAAGGTGAGGGAAGGTGGTTATATTCCCTTTTTTCTTACGGGAGAGAACGCTCTGAGGTAGGGTTGATAGGCCTGGTTCAGGAAGCATTTATCAATGGTGTAGGACGCGGAAGATAGAGTGGTTAGCCTGGAGCCTGAGGGTAGAAGGGTTCTCAGTCTCTCAGGTTTTGGAGATGAGGGAGGGGGGTAAAGGAATTTTGATTAAGGTCTCTTTGTGAGGGATATCCCTTTATCTGGAGAGGACGGCGAGAGAGATACGACGGAGGAGCCGGGAGGTTGAGATTTTTCCATCTGTTGATTCCTATTTAAGACTGGTTGTTTCGTATCTCATGGAGTACTCTGAGGACTGGGCTAATGATTAAGCTTACATCAAGGCAGAGAAGCTTGCTCTGGCGCTAGAAACTGAGTTGGCGCAAATAGTTAATTGAATGGAAAAATGGAGAGGTTACGATCGAGAAATTGCGAACAAAATTTGACGCAGCCCTTGTCTTTGGCTTAAATAATAAAGAAAACCTTGGTCTCATGATTATTAAGTCTATCCTAATCCTAAGAATATGCTTATTTTCAGTTTATCTCTTGCGACTCAGAGCTTGTGCAAGGAGAGTTTGAGTTCTTGATGGTTATTTAATGAGGAAAAGTTTCATCTTTATTAAAGATTGAAGGAAGAAGAGGAGGAGCTTGATGGAGAAAAAGGCGAATACTTTCATTTCCATGATTCTCATTGCGGCCTCGATTGTCTTTTTAATCGTAGAAAATCTAACTCATATTGAGTTCTTTTTTCATCTAGCTGCCATACCTCTTGAGGTGCTTCTGGCTGTTTTCATCGTCGAAAGACTACTAGAGAAGAGGCAGTACAAAGAAAAGAGGAGACAGCTCATGTTCATCAAAAGCCATATCTTCCGAGGAGAGATGCGTCCTCTTTTTCTCAAAAACTTCGCTGCCTTAAAGTACCCCTCTTTGAGTATGGCTAAGATTAAGAATTCCTCGCTTGAAGAGCTGAGAAGATTCAGGGAAGAAGCAGAGAGGGTAGAATACCGCTCCAAGGAAGATGTGGAAAAGGTTATTCTGGAATATGTAAAAGCAAAGCAAGTCTGGCAGCAATTTCTCGAGCGAGCAATTCAATACAATTTTGAGGACATAATTGAGGACATGATTTATATTCTCCATTTCATCTACGACATAAATCTCTGCAGGGAAAATAATCCTGGGGGCTCCTTCATCGAGGAGGTCGTGAGTAGAGAACCACTCTTAGCCAAGAGCTATAAGGTGCTGGGGGATGGAATTCGCAAATTCATCGATTACGCCATCGAGCTCAAGGAAAAAGAGCCGCAGATGTTCGCTTCTTTGATGGAAGACTATGAACTCTGTTCCCAGATGTGCCTTATTTAAATCAGGCTTGTCTAAGGCTTGAAAAATTGATTGTATCTAAAATAGATATGCCAACCTCTTAAAGTTAATTTAAATCATCCTTGCTTAAGATTTAGTTTCTTTGAGGAAGTTTCGAGAAGCGGCTGGTTTACTCTTAAGGTTTTTCAGAGCCCGAGTTCACGAAGGATATGTGAGGCGCCAGAGAATTTTTCGGTGACGAAGAGCACATAACGGATATCGACGCTTATTGACCTCTGAAGTTCAGGAATGATGTAATAGTCGCCAGTGACGCTCTCATAAGTCATATCAAAGATTATCCCAATCTGCTCTCCTCGAGCATTGAGAGTAGGAGAGCCGGAGTTTCCACCAGTGACATTTGTCGTGTTCAAGAAACAAACTGGGATATCAGAGAGATTCTTATCCTCATAAGGACCAAAATCCCTTTTTTCGTAAAGCTCCTTTATCTTCTGAGGCACATTGAAGGGATATTCACCTCTGTGCTTTTCGATGACACCCTTTAGAGTTGTTTGAGGGAGATAACGGACGGCATCCCTCGGGCTATAGCCTTCGATGAATCCATAGGTGAAGCGGATGGTTGAGTTTGCGTCTGGGGCGAGTCTTCCTTCCGTCTTCTCGAGAAGCGCTGCTTCATAAATCTTTTTTAGCTCAAGACGCTCCTGCTCAAGAGCCTTTTCCTCTTCCCTCATAGCCTTCATCTCTATTTCGAGTTCGGAGGCAAGGGAAAGAAATGGGTCTTCGAGGGAAACAAGTTCTTCGGGCTTTTTGGAAAGAAGCTCCAATCTTTTCTGAGCGTTGGCGAGTGAGGTTTTTTCATAAAGCGAATCCACATAGGAAAAAAGTGCGTTTTCATCCCCCCTTTTAAGGACTCCTTTTAAGGCGAGGGGGGTCTCTTCCTCGGGAGTTTTTTGCAATTTTTTAAGCAAGTGTTTAAAGTATGCTCGGTCTATCTCAAGGTCGTAACCCCTTTCTGCAAGCTCTATCCTTTGCCTTATCTCAGGCAGGTCCCTTTCCTGGTAACCGGCTTCTCTTTCGAGATCAGGCTTTTCCCTTTCTGAGGCTGTGCGGTAGATTAAATATGCCTGGGAGAGAAGAGCCGGACCTGTATAAGGATTAACAAGGCGAGAGAGCGAAGTGCTTTTTGTGGAGTGTTTTTCGAATCTTGCCATGAAGTTTTCAATCAGGGTGAGGATTTTTCCGTATTTTTCTCTTCTTTGGGGGCTTTTATTTACCCAGTTAAGAAAATCATCCTCGAGGGCTTTCTTTTTTTCGATGAGGGAGATTTTTTCCATGCCCTCTATTTTTCCCTGGTAATTTTTGAGCGAGTTGTTGAGCCCTGTTATTATCCTTGCATATTTAATCTGGATTTCTCTTTTCCCCTTGCCCGCTTCTTCATAGAAATCGATTATGTCCTTGAAGACCTTCATCCTTTTTTTCATTTCGTTTATGTCGAAAAGAAGCTCCGCGAGGGTATAGTTCCTGAAGGTTTTTCCCGGATAACCCATGACAAAGGTGAAATCTTTTTCCTTGAATCCTTCAAGCGAGAGCTTGAGGAAGGATTTTGGTCTGTAGGGGATATTTTCTTTATTGTAGTCGACACCTACATTTTCTTTGGAGACATAGGCCCTGAGGAAGGTAAAATCACAGGTATGGCGTGGCCACATCCAGTTGTCGATGTCCCCGCCGAAGTTGCCTAGATCGTAAGGGGGCGCATAGACAAGGCGGACATCCTTAATCCTTTTAAAGCGGTAAAGATAGTATTTGTTTCCACTATACATCGTGGCCACTTGGGCACGGATATCCTTTCCTTCTTTCTCAGCTTCAGCGATTAGTTCCTTCTTGGCTCTGTCGATTGCCTCATACCTTTCTCTGAAGCTCATCGAGGGAGAAAGGCTTGATTCAATCTTTTCTGTGACATCCTCGTAGCCGAGGAGAACATCAGCCATATAGCCTGGGGCAGGAATTTCTTCTTCCTTTGTCTTTGCAAGGAAACCATCTTTTATGTAGTCTCTCTCCGCTGAGGATGCTCTTTGGAGAGCACCAAAGGCAACATGATGGTTAGTGAGGATGAGACCCTCACTGCTCACGAATTCTCCAGTGCCTCCTCCAAGGTAAACCACAGCACTCATCAGTCCTTCCCCGTCTTCTCGGTAGAGTTCATCCGGATTCATCTTGAGGCCGAGAGCCTCGAGGTTGAGCGCCTTTATCTGGTGAGGCATCCACATTCCTTCATCAGCCAGGAGAGGGAGCGAAAAGTAGAGAAAGAGGAATGAAAAAAAGGTAAGAGAAATTATTTTCCTTTTCATCTGGTTTTTCCTCCTTTTAAGCTTTGCATTTTTTGATTTTCTTAGAAATAAATGATTTTCATATTCTTGGTTTTTAAGAGCGTCAAGAATCATTCTTGAAGGAACCTTCTATCAAAAGAGACGGCTTCTTTGTCTTTTAAATTAAAGATTGACCTAAAGGGAGAGAATTGCTTTATTTTCGAACCCCTGTCTCTGTTGTTTTCGGCTCTCACTTGCGGGTAACGGAGTTTATCGTTAATCAATGAAATTTTTAAGCGTTTTTAAAAATACGACCTCTTTGATAGAGAATTCATAAATTAATTTACATATATCCCTCTAATCTATTATTCTTATATAATCTATAAAGATACTAGATATTTATTCTTACCTTTCAGCAGGTGCAAACTTATCGAGCAAAAAGTCTACCGCCTGTTTTAGAGTCATGTGTTTATGGTCTATGTCCCTTGCATAATTGATTATAAAGCTTATCACATCACCCTGTAGTCCTTCGCAGAAGCAGAAGTATTCATTTTTATTCAAGTCGATTAGGAACGAGTTTTCCTGATTATGGAAGGGGCATCTTGCAAGATATTGATTATTTACTCCCACTTTTTCCCCTGAAATCCCGTACTCTTTCATCAAATCTTCGATTTTTACTCTTTCCTCAATGAGTCTCATTTTCTTCTCAAGCTCTGTATCTGAGTCATGGATGAGTTTGAGATTCCAGAGGACGTGGCGGAGTCCTTCCTCCCCGCAGTCTTCACAGACTACTGCTGCTTCTTCAGAAGAAATGATTTTTAATTCTCCTTCTACCATTCCCTTTTTGTTGAAGGCGAGAATGAAATGAGGGCTCTGAGGCTCGATATTTTTTCCACAGACTTTGCATTGATTCATGGCTTCTCCTTTTTCTGGAAATAACTCTGGAAGAAGTATAGTTTAATATTTTTGCCCGAAAAATCAACCTTCATAACCTCCCTCACAACTTCTGAGATTTTAATCCACGGTGTGATGGATGAAGGAGTCAAATCTCAATGAGTCAAACATCTTCTTAATTATTTTCTATGGTTCACATCCAGATAAGTTTATAAAAAAGTTAATCTTCGCACAAATAATTTAGAGATATCATTGAGGAGACCCAGGATTAAGAGCTGCGACATGAATTGGAGAATGAAAGATAAACTCTTTTGTGCTCTTCTTAATCTTAACCCTCAAAATTAAAAGAAGATATGTTTTTCTTTCCTCTTTCCTCTATGAGTTTTTGCTAACTAATTTGAGTAAGAACCTTTTCTATGAAGAGAAGAAATTTTGCTCTTATTGTGGCTCAAAGATAATGGAGTGTTTTCGGCTCTCTTTCGAGATGGTAGATGAGGATGGATTGAAGGATTTTCCTGATGCCCTCAAGCTCTTCTTCCAAGAACGGGACACTTCTTTCTCCTGAAGGTGGATTCTTAAAAGTCCAGTCCAAGAAGCGACCCATGGCGGGGTTTATTTCTTCTTTCTTCGATTCCGCACAACTTTCGCAGTATGCTCCATCTCTCTTTGGAGAAAGCCACCCTCCTTTGCTTATTTCTTTCTTACATTTCTTACATCTTTTTAAACTGGGGAGGACACCATTTATCTTAAGGAACCAGGCTTCAAAATAACGGGTGAGAAAGGATGCATCTCCTCCTTTTCTCAATGCCTTGAGCGTGGAGTGTAGGAGGCGGAAGAGAATGTCTTCTTTGGCTCTCAGGGGCAAAAATTCCTCTATTATTTCGGCAAAATAGCTCAGAATGAAGGCAATCCTAGGCTCTTTCTGGATCTCGAAGAAAGAATCCAGAAGGTCACAGTTACGCACCGTGACCAGTTCCTTTCTTTCCTTTTCATAATAAAAAATCTTCACCACAGACATCGGTTCCAGGCTGCTTCCGAACCGGTTTCCGAATTTTCTGGCACCCTTGGCGATTCCTCTGAGCACCCCCTTATCGCGGGAGAAAAAAACCACTATTTTATCCTGTTCACCAACATTGAAGTTTCGAAGTACTATGGCTTCAGATTGTTCAAGAGGCATGAGGGGCTCTCCACAGGATTTCAGGAAAAATACACACTCCGCAAAAAACTACCCTTAAGCTTCGTCCATTTCCTCAAGTCTTTTTATAGAAATATTTATTCGTTTCATGGGCTATTATCGCGCTCAACCCTATCAACCCCACAAGATTGGGGAAAGCCATCAACCCGTTCATCATATCAGCAAAAGTCCAGACTGTTTCAAGTTCAAGGAGAGTGCCCACGAGAACCAGGATGACAAAGATGATACGATAAATTTTAACAGCCCTTTCTGAAAAAAGGTACTCTACCGATTTCTCTCCGTAGTAACACCAGCCAAGAACCGTTGAGTAGGCAAAGAGGATGAGTCCAGAGGTGACTATGAATTGACCCGCACCACCCGGAAGCGATTTGTTAAAAGCCAGAGCAGTGAGTTCGGCACCGGTTTTTCCAGAGGTCCACAGCCCGCTCGAAAGAAGCACAAGCCCCGTCATGGTGCAGACGACCAGGGTATCAATAAAAGTCTGGGTCATAGAGACCAGCGCCTGTTTGACAGGATTTGGAGTCTTGGCAGCGGCAGCAGCGATTGGGGAGGAGCCGAGCCCTGATTCATTGGAGAAGATGCCCCTTGCTACTCCCATACGCATAGTCTGCATGACAGTGGCGCCGAGGAAACCACCTGCGGCGGCTGTGGGAGTGAAGGCAGACTTCAAGATCATGACAAAAATCAGGGGAATCCTTGTGATATGGAGAAGGAGAATCAGCGTCGCACCCAGCACATAGATGACAATCATGAAGGGGACAAGATACTGAGTAACCCGCGCTATGCTTTTTATTCCGCCCAGGACGACTAATGCCGTGAAAAAGGCAAGCACAATCCCTGTTATCCAGTGAGGGATTCCAAAAGAAGTCTCGACTGCGTCGGCAACAGAGTTGGATTGGACCATGTTTCCGATACCAAAGGCAGCAATCGAGGCGAAGATAGCAAAAAGAACCCCGAGCCATTTCCATCCGAGCCCCTTGGAGATGTAGTACATCGGTCCTCCGCACATAGTACCGAATCTGTCTTTTTCTCTGTATTTTATGGCCAGTACAGCCTCAGAATACTTGGTTGCCATTCCGAAAAGACCCGTTATCCACATCCAGAAAAGGGCACCAGGGCCTCCGGAAGCGATGGCAGTCGCAACACCTGCTATGTTTCCTGTTCCCACTGTTGCCGCCAGGGCTGTCATGAGCGCTTGGAAATGGGAGATGTCTCCTGCTTCCTTATCATCCTCTTTCCTTCTTATAAGGGCAAGGTAAAGAGAGTAGAAAAGACCCCTCAACTGGAGTCCTTTCAAGCGAATGGTGAGAAAGATTCCTGTGCCCACAAGGAGCACAATCAAAGGAGGACCCCAGATGAAATCACGGATGCTGGTTATGAATCGAGCAATTTGTTCTTCCATTTCGCCCACTCTGTAAAAAATTTTCTCTATTATATCAATCCCCTTCGCTACGGTCTACAGGCAAAGAGTTTTCCCAAGGATGTAAATTTTAAAAGTGAGTTTGAGCTTAGAATGTGAAGGCTTAGAACTAGCCCCTCAGGAAAAATTCCTCAGCGAGAGGAATGAGTTTCAGATAGGAGGTCTCCCTGATTTTTACTTTTATTGCATGCTGAAAATTGAGAGAGGAAGAAGGTAGAACTAGCTAGCTTAAACACTTCCTCTCCGCCTCCATTTGTTGGGCTTAAGGCAGGTCTTTCCCCCTGGCGCTTGACATGTTTCGGCTTTTCTTAAATAGAAAAAGCCAGTAAACCCCAGGCTTTAACCTAGGGATGAATGGCACCCGGAGCAGAGCTAGCTCTGGCAGGCGAAGTGGAGGAAAATCCGGCATAATCTGGCTATGGTGAGATACACCAGAGGATCTCCTCCAAAGCACAGACTGAAATATCATCTGGTATGGATTCCAAAATATCGAAGACGGGTTAGCCAAGGCAAAATAGCCATCGGGCTCAAAAGGCTCATCTCCGAGGCGTATAAAATGAACGGGTAGTGGATTGGCGAGATGAGTAGACAAGGTGCTCATGCTCATCTTGTGGTGGAGTTGCCACCCATATCAGGGTGGCCGAGGTGGTGAGGATATTCAAGGGTGGCATGAGTCGGGTGCTGAGGAAAGAATTTCCGGTGAGGGAAGGATTCTTATGGGGGGAGAGCTTTAGGGCAGATGGGTAATTTGTCGAGAGGGTAGGAAAAGTAGATGAAGAAGTAGGAAAGAAGTACATTTGCCAGCAGAGAGGCAACCCATAGTCAGAGTATGCCACAGGGCTAGAACCTCGGGCTTTAGTCCGGGGAGTTTTAATTTAGGTAGAAAAAAAATGTGAATTATGAGAATTAAACTCAAAAAACCTGAAATAAAGGTAGGAGTGACTAAACGTTGAAAAGTTTCTTTCTTGGGGTTCTGGGGTGGTGAGAGGTGGCTCCAAGAAAGGAATGAAATTTGGTTTATCTAAGGAAGGTTATTCCCAGGTGTTTAATTTTCTCCTTGAGGATTTCCTCAGAAATCTCAAGCTCTGAGGCAGACTTTCTTATATCCCAGAGGTTTTTAAGGAGTGTCCTATGGATAAATTCTTTCTCGAACTTCTCTTTTGCCTTTTGAAGAGAAAGATCGTGGTTATTTTCTATCGAATACTGGAATTCCCTTGGTTCCACAAGAAGCGAGAGATGCGAGGCCTTGATTTCTTCATCAGGAACCATGATGACAAACCTTTCGATGACATTGATGAGTTCGCTCACGTTTCCAGGCCAGGAATAATTGAGGAAAGCCTGGAGCGCCTCCTTACTCATTGTCTTTGGTTTCTTTCCGTACTCAGCGGAAAAATGATTCAAGAAGTGGCTGATAAGGAGAGGGATATCCTCCTTCCTTTCCCTTAGGGGCGGGATAACAAGGGGAATCACATTCAGCTTGAAAAACAGGTCTTCTCTGAACTGACCTCGGGCGATGAGCTGTCTTAGGTTTTTGTTGGTGGCTCCAATAAGGCGAATGTTTACTGAGATTGACTCATGAGAACCGAGTGGTTCGAACGACTGTTCTTCGATTACTCTGACAAGCTTTGCCTGGGTCTTGAGGCTCATGTCGCCTATTTCGTCGAGGAAAAGGGTGCCACCGTCTGCAAGGAGAAGCTTTCCTTTCTTATCTTTATCAGCGTGGGGGAAGGCCCCTTTCACATAGCCGAAAAGCTCGCTTTCGATTAGCTCATCAGGGATTGCGGCAGAGTTTATTTGCACGAATTTCTTATTCTTCCTTGCGCTTTGCTGATGGATGAGGCGGGCGATGAGGTCCTTACCAGTGCCGTTTTCACCATAAATCAAAACTCGCCCGTTGGTAGGAGCTGCCCTTTTTATCTCTTCACGTAACTTCTGGATGGAGGGGCTTTCTCCGATGAGATGGTATCGGGCGGTTATCTTTTCGCGAAGCTGAATGTTTTCTTCCTCGAGCCTTTTTTGCTTCAGTGCGTTTTTTACCGTGAGGACCACCTTCTCCAGAGAAAGAGGCTTTTCTAAGAAATCGTACGCCCCGAGTTTTGTTGCCTTAACGGCCGTCTCTATGGAACCATGTCCCGTAATCATCACCACCTGGGGGTTTTCTTCCATCGTTTTTATTTTCTTCAGCACTTCAATGCCGCTCATGTTGGGAAGCCAGATATCGAGGAGGATGAGGTCAAAATTTTCTGCCTTGAGCAGGCTCAGACATTCCTCGCCGCTCTCACAAGTTTTTACTTCAAAGCCTTCATCTTCGAGGATACCTTTCAGCGAGGTTCTTATGCCTGATTCGTCGTCAATGACAAGTATTTTTTCCATACTCAGACAGGGAGATGAATGATGAATTTAGCGCCCTGAGGTCTATTATTTTGGACCTCTATGGAGCCGTTGTGTTCATTGATTATCTGGGCGACGATGGCCAGTCCGAGGCCGGTTCCCTTCTTCTTGGTAGAGAAGTTAGGGAGGAAGAGCTTATCTTTATCTTTTTCCGAAATTCCAGGACCCGAGTCTGCTATTTCAATCCTTGCTCTCTGAGTTTGTCTGTCAAAGGAAGTGCTGATGATGATTTTCCCTTTCTTATTCATGGCTTCAATGGCGTTATCGAGGATGTTGATGTAAACCCTTTTCATCTGTTCAGGGTCGATCTGGATGGGGGATGGGACATCGGATGAAAAGGAGACTTCGAATTCTATTTCAGAGAAAATACCCCTGAAAAGAGAAAGGGTTTGTTCTATTGTTTCGTGCAGGTCCACAGGCTGAAGCTGAATGCTTGGCAGGCGGGCAAAAGTAGAGAATTCGTCCACAAGGGATTTGATTGTTTTCGCCTCTTCCACAATGGTGTGTGCTCCTTCGCGGATTATTCCGTCGTTTTTATCATGCTTGCCGATGTTCTTGAGGATTCTTTCGGCTGAAAGCTGGATAGGTGTCAAGGGATTTTTTATTTCATGAGCTACCCTCTGAGCCACTTCTTTCCAAGCTGCGATTTTTTGAGCCTTTATCAACTGAGTCAGGTCATCCATAACCAGGATTAATCCTGAAAATTCATTGTTAGACTGGAGCAAAGGCGAGATAGTCAGGGCAAATGTTTTCTTTTGGTTTTCCACGTTTATATTCAATTCCCTCTCGGTTAGCCTGAATTTTTTCTCGAGGCTTCTTTGGATATTCTTGGAGATTTCTTCGTATTTTTCTTCCTTGAGGACATCGCGATAATTTTTCCCCACAAGATTCTTATCTTTCAAGCCGAGCATCTCGGCAGCAGAGGGGTTAATTGTGGTCAACGTTCCTCTTGCATCAAGGGTGATGACACCTGTAGTTATATTTTCAAGGATAGCTTCTATGTATTTTTTCCTCGATTCGAGCTCCAGGGTTTTCTGGGAGATATCTTTCTGGCTTTCTCTTAAATCAAATATCATCTGGTTGAAGGAATCAATCAAAATCCCCAGCTCATCAGAAGCAGGGTCTTCAACCCTGACATTCAGGTTTCCCCTGGAGACTTCCTTTGTTGCCTGCGCGAGCTTCTCTATGGGGACGGTGATTCCTTTGGCAAGATGAAATCCTATCCAGCTTGCAGCGAAGATGATGAGCAGAGTGACGAAGATGAGGGTCATTAGATAGAATGTTTTTACAGGATTTTTTTGAATTTTCAATTGCTGGTATCTCTGGACATAAGAAGTTATGTTTGAGATTCGTTCGGCATAATTCTGGGGTAAAAATTTTCCTGTTATCAGCAGCACATTCCCCACTCCTGGAAAATTATAAGAAAAGCCGCGGCGAATCATCTCCCCGTTTCCCATGGACTCAACGCTGCTTATCCTCTCACCAAGTTGACCCCTTTTCACTAGATTGGAGTGCAAGTCGCGATAATACTGGAGAGGCAAATTTGGGTTTAAATAGGCAAAAAGCTCTTCGTTTTCTAAGTAAACACCAATCTCATCCAGCCTGTATTCAGTCAGTTTATCCCTGATGAACTCCATGAGCTCAAACCTCTTCCTGGGGTCAATGAGGTTTTGTTCCTTTATGGCTTTGATAAGCTGGCGCGCATAGTGGTAAGTGATTTCTTTGTTGTTGGCGTAGAAACCATCAGCGAGACTTTTTGTGTCCTCAAGAATCCTGTCGATCGGTGTTTTAAACCAGTTCTCAATGTTCCTGCTGATGAGGTCACTGGCAAAGAAAAAGAGGAGTAGGGTGGGGATAAGGGAGAGAGCAATGAAGAAGAAGACCAGTCTTGTCTTGAATTGAGCACCCACGACCTTCCTCTTTCTCTCTAGGTAGAGCTTTGCCAGATTTCTTCCCAAGACGAAAAGAAGGATGAGGAAGAGAAGGATGACAATAATCTGCAGACCAGAAAGGAGGATGTTCGTTAAAGAAGCAGGAGAAAACTCCTGAGTTTCGCGGATTAAAAATTCGAGGGTAAAGAAAAGGATGATAAGAAGAACGATGAAGGCTCCCACGACCCGGGGTGCCTTCTTTTTTGCCTCTACTTTTTGAGAACTTGTTTTGTCTTCCATTCTTTCCTTAGCTTCCATCTCAAAAATCTTTAGATTCTTCAGTTATTTTCTTCAACCTTATTTTCATCCTCTAGGAAATCTTTATAGTTTTCAAGCGTTATTTTTATGTTTTTAACCACCGCTCCTCTTGCGCCGAATGGCTTTCCGTTTTTCTCATTGAGAGTGTAAGTGAGACCTCCTGCGTTTCCGAGGTTAATAAGCAATTCTTTCTGGGCTTTGATTTCGAACTCTTCGCCAGCAATCCTTATCCCGTCAAGCTTGAGCTCTCCATCCGCATAAACCTGGATCCATGTCCTCTCCTTAAAATTGAGCTTGAGCAAAATCTCCTTCTCTTCTCCCACGAGCTCAGTTTCCTGCGGGGGGTTTGAAGGAAGGGGAGGCTCAGCTTCTTCTTGGATGGAAAGAGAAGCGGGTTGCATTTTCTGGGGGAGCGAGGTTTCTTTTTTCCTTGCTACTAAGAAGATTAATGAAGTAAGCAAGATTAAAGCAGCAAAGATTAAGAAGAGGGGCTTTATTTTTCTCATTCTTCTCTTTGCTTCAGGAGAACCCTTTTTTTCTCTATGCTCTTCTTCTAAGTTCTGTTTGCTCTCGAGCATTGTCTCTAGATACTTATTAAGCACCGAATCCTCGTCCAAACCGAGGCACCTTGCATAGGCGCGGATTATGCCTTTCGTAAAAAATTTTCCAGGGAGAATCTCTAATTGGTCCTCTTCAAGGGCTTTTAAAAACTTCAGGTTTATTTTGGTTGTGTCTGCAATCTCTTTTATAGAGATACCCCTTAATTCGCGTTCTCTCTTGAGCTCTTGCCCGATGGATGCCATTGTTTTGGATTTTATGCCAAGAAAAAAATCATGTCAATCTTACGAGTTTCTTTCGAAAAAGACCCTTGACTTGCTAGCTTCAGGAGCGCTTGTGAATATGCTCCATCCATTCCCTCTGGGTGAAGAATTTATCTTAAGGTGTTGACTTTTCAAACCTAAAAAAAGGGCTCAGTTTCGAACTTTAAATGACATCTTCCGAGTTTCCTTTCCCAAGCCATACGCAGGGAAATTTAGAAAAATGGTTAGGGTTTGTGCCTTAGATTATAATCTGAACTTACAAGGTATCAATGAGATTAATTATTTCCCGTATTTTCTTAATAGGCTAAAATAAAAATAGAATGGACCTCAGAAAGGCAGCGCTTGCTCAGTTGCGGCTTGCCACTCGTCTAATTCTGGAATGGGAAGGGAGGGAGGTGAGGCTAATCGCTGGGGCTGATTTTAGCTACGACCTTGAGAAAAAAAGAATTGCTTCGTGCATCGTCGTACTCGATGCCTTGAGCCTTAAACTCGTTGAGAGCTCGGTTGCGGTTTGTGAGTTAAAGGTTCCCTATATTCCTGGCTTTTTATCCCTGAGGGAGGCGCCCTCTTTTTTTGCAGCTTTCAGGAAAATTCGGAATTTGCCGGATGTGACGCTTGTGGATGGAAACGGAATAGCGCATCCCAGGAAGATGGGGCTTGCTTCTTATGTGGGAGTGCTCCTTGATATCCCTACCATAGGCTGTGCAAAATCTGCTTTCTTTCCCTACAGGGCTCCTGCCCTGAAGAAAGGCTCAATGACAATTTTTCGAAACGAAAAGAATGAGAAGGTTGGGGTATGCGTTCGAACTCGCTCAGGGGTGAAACCAGTTTTTGTTTCCCCCGGACACAGGACAGATTTCTCAATCTCAACAAAGATGGTGCTTGAGTCCTCAAGATTCAGGATACCAGAGCCTCTTAGGATAGCCCATCTTAGAGCTCAGAGAGTATTCTCTCCTCAAACCCTTTAACACCCAATCTATTTCATTCTTCCCCTCCTAAGTCTTAACTCTTAACATTATTTTCATAGGCACTCCACGTTTATTTGAGAATAAATAAGTTAAGATTCTGCTCAAAGCGGAAGGAAGAAGGGCAGGTTGTTAACCGTGACTGAGGAAAGGAATGAGCAAGATATTATTTATCTTGTAGAGAATATTAAGGCTTAAGAATATTAAGGCTTATCGCTCCGGTAATTCACGAAGTTAATTTTGAGACTCATGTCAGGTTTCGATCATTCGCTTTTTGCTTAGATAAATTGGGGATGAAATCTATTTATATCTTCAGGAATCTTGAAAGGGAAGTAAGGCTTCCAAAAAAGCCGATTAAGGCACCTCCCACAAGGAGAATCATGCTCTGCGAAAGTGTCAGGTACTCGAAGCTTAAGATTTCCTGAAGGGCGCCGAGTGAAGCACCGAGATAAAGAGGAAAGAGTGTTATCAGCACAAAAAGGAGGAGAAGAGCAAGAAGCCCACCTGCTGTGCCCAGGACTATCCCTTCAAGGAGGAAGGGGATGCGGATGAATGAATTTTTTGCTCCGATTAGGCGGAGAATTTCTATCTCCTCTCTTCTGGCAATTACGTTGAGCTTGATTACGTTTGAGATGATAAAAAAGGAGGCAAGAATGAGTATTCCGCCCAGGAAAAATCCCACAGCCGTTGAGACCCGGCTAAGCGATTCCATCTTTTCCACCCATTCCCTGGAGTATTGAACATCTTCGATGCCCTCAATTTTACCCGTTTCTTCGAGGAATTTTTTTGCCTCTGAAGAGATGATATTCTCTTTGAGCGTTACTTCGATGGAAGCCGGGAAGGGATTTCCTGCGAGGTTATCTACGATTCCTCTAAGCTCAGGAAATTTCATCTTGAATTTTGCCAGAGCTTTCTCAGGAGTTATGACTTCAATGATTTTTACCTCTTTATATTCCTTGAGTTTATTTTCAATCATCTTAATTTTCTCCGAGGGGAGACCTTTTTCCAGAAAAAAAACAACAGCCATATCTTTTGAGATTTCATGCGCTGTGCGGCGCAGATTATTGGCGAGGGAAAGAAAGATACCCAGAATCAGGAAGGAGAGACAAATGATGGTGATAGAGAAGAAGTAGCGGACTCGATACTGCCAGAGACTGGCTCCTGTTTCTTCGAGGTAGTACTTGATTTTCTGAAAAATTAGAGTTCTTCCTTCTTGATTAATTTCCCTTTATAGAGAAAGATGATTTTATTCCCGAAATGACGAATTAGCTCTCTATCGTGAGTCCCGACAATGACCGTTGTCCCCTGGCGATTAATCTCTTTGAAGAGTTCCATTATCTCAAAGGCAAGCTCAGGGTCAAGATTACCTGTTGGTTCATCGGCGAGGAGGATTTTCGGATTATTGACCACTGCGCGGGCAATTGCCACCCTCTGCTGCTCTCCATATGAGAGATGAGCCGGGTATTCCCACATCTTATGATGAAGGTTCACCATCCTCAAGGCGTTGAAGACTCTTCTCCTTAATTCCTTCCTTGAAATTCCAAGGACCTGAAGGACAATGGCCACGTTGTCGAAGACTCTTCTGTGAAAAAGGAGTCTAAAATCCTGAAAGACGATGCCAATTTTTCTTCTTAATTTATATATTTTGTGGTCTGGGATTCTGAGGATGTTTACCCCGTCTATGAGAATTTGACCTTGAGTAGGGATTAATTCCCGGAAGATAATCTTGAGCAGAGTTGTTTTTCCGGAACCACTGGGTCCAGTAACGAAATAAAAATCTCCATCTCTAATCTCGAGGGTTATATCAGAAAGAGCCCAGTTTGGAGGTTCGTACTGTTTCCAGATATGATAGAGCTCAATCATTACTTCCTCAATTCCAAGCTTTACTCTCTAAGAGCCATTCCTGGAATAGCTTTTCTTACTTTTTTCCAGAAACTTCTTCTATCCCCTTGTTTCGAGTCTGGCTCTAAAATTTTTGGTTTCCATCTTCTGAGGAATGGATTATAGCACAGTAATCCGCGATTAAAAATAGAGGATACTTAAAATCGGCTCTTTTATCTTTTCGCAAAGAATTGAAAGTGATAAAGAGGTAAAGGTTTTAGAGGACAAAAAGATACATAAACCAGCCAAAGATTAATGCCCCTCCAACCATGATGAGGAAGAGGGAGAGTCCATATTTTATCCGCTCTTTTTTCCCCTCTCTTCGGATAAGAGAAAGGACCACACACACGAAGAAAGAGTAGATGACCATGGAGATGAGATGGCTTTTAAATATCATTTCTTTTTTCCTGAGGCTATGTCATAGGCATCAATGGCTATGAGGTAGTTTAAAAGGCCCGCGCCAGCGATATAGGCTGTGCCGAATTCAAAGGTTACCCTTTCCATTTTACCCAATCCAAGATTAAAAATCTTGGAAAGAATAAAGACGATCCCGTTTCCCAGGTCTGAAAAGAAAGCGAGGATTGTAAGGGGATTCTCGCTCTGGAAGGAATAGATCTTCCCTCCCATGTATATCCCCAGGGCAGTCATGGCGGAGATGCAGATGAAGAAGATTATGCCTCTACCGAATTTTTTAAGCGAGATATGACCGAGTCCTGGTACCAGCCATCCTAGGACGAGGTAGAATGTTGACCTAATCCGCATTTTTTAAGAAAAGATGATAATAGAAAAGAGGATTTAAATCAAGAAGAATTTACTTTACCTCGTCCCTGAAGTAGAATCCTTTCGTGCCTGAACTTCCAGAGGTTGAAACAATAGCCCGCAGCCTTGATGCAAAACTGAGAGGTCTTGAGATTGAATCTTTGAAACTTCTTTCCCCTCATCTTTTGAAGCCTCTAAAAAAAGGAAATTCTCTTCCTCCAGATGAGTTAAAAACAAGAAGAGTTCTACAGGTCCAAAGAAGAGGGAAGATGATTCTCATCGATTGCGAGGGCGGGGTGAGCATACTTTTTCACCTTAAAATGACGGGACAGTTAGTCTTTTGTCCTCAGCCTCAGCCCCTCGATAAACATACCCACCTTATAATCTCGTTTAAAAGGCAAGAGAAGGAGCTTCGTTTTAGAGATGTTCGAAAATTTGGTTTTTTGAAAATATTTTTCAAAAAAGATTCCTTCTTTTTAGACGACCTCAAGAAGCTTGGTCCAGAACCACTAAGCCTTGATTTCCCTAAATTCAAGAGGCTTTTTGAGAGAAGAAAGGCAAGAATAAAGAGTTTACTCCTCAACCAGAGGTTTATCGCAGGAATTGGAAACATATATGCAGATGAAATTCTATTTCAAGCCAGGATAAATCCCTTTACACCGGTTTCCTCCCTAAGTCTCAAGGAGCTCAAAAGACTCTGGCTGGCGATGAGGGATATTCTGGGAATAGCAGTCAAAAAAGGAGGCTCCTCGGTTCGAAATTTCAGAAACGATGAAGGAAAAGAAGGAAGCTTTCAGGATGAACATAAGGTCTATGGAAGGCAATCACTCCCCTGCCTTTGCTGCGGGAAGAAGATTGAAAGGCGCTTGTTAGGGCAGAGGAGCTCTTTTTTCTGCCCTTCCTGTCAGGTTTTCGAAGTTTCGAAAAAGATGAGGGAGAAAAAATGAATTCTTTTATTGAAACCTCTGGCTACTTAAACTATAATAAGAAATTCTTTCGCGTTAAAAATCAGGATATCATTTGAAGCAGGAAGGAAATCTGTGTTTGAGAGAGGGAGGAAAAATTGAAGAGGACAACCTTCAAAGAAGTCCTAAATTTTGCCATTAAAAGAGAGGAGGAAGCCATAAAGTCTTATGGGACGATGATTGAGAAGGCAAAGACGCCGGGCCTTGTTTCGCTGCTCAAGGAGCTTCAAGAGGAAGAGAAAAATCATAAGAAGCTTCTTGAAGAGATAACGAAAGAGAAGGTTATGGCCTCTGAGAATGAGGAAGTTATTGACCTTAAGATAAGCGATTATCTTCTCGAAGAGCCTGCGCATGAGTCGATGACCTTCCAGGACCTTTTAATTCTGGCTGCAAAGAAGGAGCAGAAAGCAGTGGAGATATATTCCAAGATGAGAAGGAAGGCGAGAGGAAAGGAACTAAGAAAGTTACTTGATTTTCTTGTGAGTCAGGAGAAGTCTCACAAGCTGAAGCTTGAAAAAGAGTATGAGAGAGAGGTTCTCGATAAGGAATATTGAAGATCAGGGGAAGGTTTTTTAGTAAAATATTTTTAAAGGAGAAAAGAAATTGGAAAAATGGGAATGTACGGCATGTGGCTACATATATGACCCTGAAAAAGGGGACCCTGAGCACGGTATTCCCCCCGGAACAGCCTTTGAATCCTTACCCGAAGATTGGGTCTGTCCTCAGTGTGGAGTGGGCAAGGAGTTTTTCCAAAAAATCTCCTGAATGTCCATAAGGAGAGAAAGATGAGAGTCATCATCGCGGGAAATGGGCTGGCAGGGACAATTGCAGCCAAGACTCTGCGGGAGATTAGTAAAGAGATTGAGATAGATATTTATGCTGAAGAGAAGCACAGATATTATCCTCGACCCAATTTGATTGAATTCCTGGCAGGGAATCTCCCCCAGGAGAAGATTTTTGCCTTTCCAGAAGGATGGTACCTTGAGCAAAAAATAAATCTTCATCTCGCCAGACCCGTAAGGAAGATTTTTCCCGACACTCAGGAAATAGAGCTTGAGGAGGGAAGAAAAGAGAAATACGACGCCCTCCTCCTTGCCACTGGTTCTCGAGCTTTTCTCCCTCTGCTGAAAGGAGTGGAGAGGGTAGGGGTGTTTACTCTGAGGACCTTGGATGATGCCTTAGCGATTCTCGAATCTCTTAAAGATTCAAGAAGGGTAGTCATAATTGGGGGAGGCATACTTGGCCTTGAGGTGGCAAGGGCCATTAATTTCCGGGGATATGAAGTCGAAGTGGTTGAGTTTTTTAATAGACTCCTCCCCCGGCAGCTCGATTCAAGAGGTGCTTCTCTTCTCAAGGAACAAATTGAGAACTTGGGCATAAAAGTCCACCTTGAGCTCGCGACAGAGGAAATCGTGGGTGAAGAGAGGGTCAAGGCTGTAAGGTTTAAGAATGGAGGAGAGCTTGAGGCTCAGGTGGTTATCTTTGCTTCAGGGATACGCTCTGAGCTTCGCCTGGCGAAAGAAGGTGGGCTAAACATAAATAAGGGAATAATTGTGGATGATTTCCTGACTACGAGTAATCCCAAGATTTTTGCCGCAGGAGATAACATTGAGCACAGAGGGAAGTCTTACGGTATAATCCCTGCCTCATTTTCCCAGGCACGAGTGGCTGCCCTGAACATTGCAGGTGAGAAAAAAGCCTACGAGGGAACAATTCCCTCTAACACCCTGAAAATAGCAGGCCTTTATGTGACATCGGTGGGAGTAGTCACTCCAGAAGGGAATTCTTATGAAGAATTAGTCCGAGAGGAACAGGATAAAGGAATCTACAAGAAGATCGTCCTTCAAGATGGTGAGGCTGTAGGAGCCATTTGGATGGGAACGAAAAAGGGAGTAGATGAGATAGTTCGCTTAGTTACTCAAAGGAAAAATCTTGGGAAATGGAAGGATTCTCTTTTTGAAGAGGATTTCGATTTTTCAGTTTTATGAAGATTAAAAGAATAATCATTATTCTTCTCTTTCCGCTTTCAATTCTCCAGGCTCAAGTGAAGACCAACGGTTACCTTTCCTTCGACTTCATAAAAGGGGAAGCAGAATTTTCGGGAGGAAGCTTTAGGAATCTTTCCTTGGGGATTTTCTTTTCTGGAGAGCTTACTTCAAGGATTAATTATCTGGCTGAAGTGAGATTCAAGAGCGCGGAAAGGATTGAGGTTGAGCAAGGCTGGTTAAGATTAAAGCCTTCTGAGGCTTTCTCTCTTCTTTTCGGTGTCTATCTTGTTCCTTTCGGTCGCTACAATCAGGCAAACAGAGCGCATGAGACATTGCTCATCAATCCCCCTCTTCCCCTGGAAAATGCATACCCTTCGAGCTGGAGAGAGATTGGCGTTTTGATTGAAGGAAGATTGGGCTGGTTTATGTATTCTGGCTACTTGGGGAACGGAAGCCAGGAAGGTCCCTATTTTAAAGATGGACAGCAATTCAGCGATAACAATTCAGATAAAGGGAAAGGTGGAAGGCTTGCTCTTTCGCCAAGCAGGGGGCTTGATTTTGGGTTTTCATATTATCGGGGAATGTATGATGAAGAAAATAAGCGGGAGCTTAGCCTTCTTGGGGCTGATTTAAGATGGCTTTCAGAAGGATTTCTTTTTCTCTTTGAATACGTAAAGACAAGAGGGGAAAACCCCGAAGGATTTGAAGAAGGCACAATAGAAGGATATTTCATTCAAGCCTCTTTTGATTTAGGAAGAATTCGGTCCGTGTTGAGCTATCAAAGATTGGATTACGAAGATATGTTTCATGGTCAGGGGTTTCAGAGTCCGTCTAATCCTGGAGAAGGTATTTCTCTCCACAAAAGGCGCTGGGGTCTGGGACTTATCTATATGGCCACGCAGAATATTCTCCTTAAGCTTGAATATGATTTAAACAGAGAAAAAGAGGTTGAACTCAAGGATAACACTTTAACGGTTCAAGTTGCCTTTAATTTTTGAACGAGCCTTGGATTTCTGATAGAATTTTTTGATAAATACATTCCAAGAGAGTGAATCTAATTTTTTCAGTGAGGATTTTCGATGGGAAATCTGCTTGTCGTTGGCACTCAATGGGGAGATGAAGGGAAGGGTAAGATTGTCGATTTTCTTGCCCCTTCTTTCGATGTAGTAGCCCGTTATCAGGGAGGTCACAATGCCGGACATACTGTCTGCCTCAAGGGAAAAAAGATTGTCCTCCACCTGATCCCCACAGGTATTCTTCATCGTGGAAAATTATGTGTCATAGGGAATGGAGTGGTGGTTGACCCAAAAGCCTTCCTGGATGAAGTCCAGATTTTAAGGAGTTATGGAGTCCGAGTGGATAAGAACATAGTCATAAGCAGAAAGGCGCATCTCATCCTCCCCTATCATCCTTTGGTTGAGAAGATAAGCGAGATGAAAAGGGGAGAGAAGAAGATTGGCACCACATCTCGAGGCATAGGTCCCGCCTACGAAGACAAGGCCGGGCGGAGGGGCCTCAGGGCAGGAGATTTACTCGATTTGGAGGTACTCGAAGAAAAAATAAGACAGAATGTCGAAGAGAAAAACGAATACCTTGTCTCACATAATCTCCCTCCCCTTAATCCCAGAGAAATCTTAGAGGAATACAGAAAGTATGCTCTTCAGTTAGGAAGATACATCGAGGATGTTTCCCTCCTTCTGGATGAGATGATGAAAAAGGGGAAGAATATCCTTTTCGAAGGAGCCCAAGGGACTCTCCTTGACGTTGACCACGGCACTTATCCTTTCGTCACCTCTTCAAACTCTTCTGCAGGTGGAGTCTGTACGGGGCTAGGCATAAGTCCTGATAAGATTGGAGGAGTGCTGGGAGTGACCAAAGCCTATTCCACACGGGTAGGGGGAGGTCCCTTTCCCACAGAAATTTTTGAAGAAAAGGGGAGATGGCTTCTTGAGAGAGGAAACGAATTCGGAGCAACTACAGGAAGACCGCGGCGCTGCGGCTGGTTTGATGCCCTGGCGGTGGCTTATTCCTGTCGCCTGAACGGAATCAAAAAAATTGCCCTGACAAAACCAGATGTCCTCGATGAGCTGGAGGAAATAGAAATCTGTCTGGGTTACAAATACAAGGGAGAGAAACTGGGAGTTTTCCCCACAGAAGTATGGGTCTTAGAAAAGGTAATTCCACAATACAAGAAAATAAAGGGATGGAAAAAACCCCTCAAAAATGTCTCGGATTTTTCTGACCTCCCTCCTGCCTTCAAAGACTACATCAAGATAATTGAGGAGCATGTTGAAGCTAAAGTAGTGATAATCTCGACGGGAATGGAGAGAAAGAACACGATTTTCCTCGAGAAGGAACTGGCAGAAATAGTCAACCTGGAGAAAATAAGAGAAGGAATTGGTTATTGACTTAATCGAGTATCAATGGTAAACATATAGGTAAAGTAGAGAAAATCAAGAGGAAAGGGAGGTATCAAATGCCGGCGAAAAAAGAAGAAAAAAAGAAAACAAAGAGCTCTCCCAAAAAAGCAAAAGTCGCTCCTAAGAAGGGGGTTTCAGGAAAGACTAAGAAAGCTCTTGCCTATGAGTGTCAGGTTTGCGGTGTTCGGATTGTAGTAGATAAGGAATGCGGTTGCGCCGAGGAACATGTTTTCGTCTGTTGTGATAAACCCATGAAGAAATCTGGCTAAGAGAAATTCCTGAGATTAAACTTACCTCAAGAGAAAAACTCTCTTTTAAGAAGGATTTTCCATCTTTTCAGCTTGAAAAGAAGATAACCGTGTGCCAAAGCTTATGAAGGAAGAAGGAGAAAAAATCCCCTCATCAACCTTGGATGAACTCTTCTATGATTCGGAAAGGAAGTTCGAATTCTATTCTCTCATCTCAGAGAAGATAACTCAATTAGCAGACCTCAAAGAGACCCTGGAAGATATTCTTTCTCTGCTCAGGGAAGTTACCTCCTGCAGCCATCTTGCCATAAGAATCATCGACTCAGGCGGAAACATCCCCTTTTTCTCCCATCTCGGTCTTGACGAAGAGTTTTTAAGCACAGAACACTGGATTTCGCTTAGAGATTGCCTCTGTGGTTATGTTGCTAGAGGAGACGTAGATAAGAGCTTACCTTTCATTTCTGAATACGGTTCCTTCTTCACCAACTCGATGAAAAAGCTGATGAAAGAAATAAACCTTAAATATCCTCAGCTCGCTACGAATACGCTAAGAGGAGTTTGTTCACAAAGGGGATATGAATCTTTAGCCATAATACCCATCAAGTTAAGGGGAGGTACAATTGCCGAGCTTTATCTTTCAGACGAAAGAAAGAACCTTTTTCCGCTCAGAAAGGTTCAGTTCCTAGAAAAGCTATCAATCCAGATTGGGATTGCCATCCATAACTCCCAGCTTTACACGGAATTGAATGAGTCAAAGCAGAAATTGATGGACCTCTTTGACTCGGCTTCAATCGGAATAATAGAGCTGGATACTAAGGGAACAATCATCCAGATTAACAAACAGGGTGCAATGTTACTCGGCTATTCATCGCCGCAGTCACTCCTTGAGCAAGAGATTAAAATCAGCGAGCTCAATGTGGAGAAGGAGCAATGGGAAGAGTTCATAGAGCAGGTTGATTCAAAAGGAACGGTGAGAGGTTATACCCTCTCTTTTGGGATGGGAAGGGAAAGGCAATATTTAGAATTTTCCCTTACTTCCCAGAAGGACCAGAGAGGAAACATTACTGGATATCGGGGGACTTTTCTTGATGTCACGGACAGAATCAGGTTGGAAGAAGAGAGATTGAACAAGGCAAAGACTGAATCCCTGAAGAACAGGTATTATCAGGAAACCTTACTCCTCAAAGATGAGCTTAAATCTGAATATCCCTTCGAAGAGATGATTGGCAAGAGCGAGGCAATCCAGAGGGTTAAAAGGGCTATTCAACAGGTTGCTCCCACTGATACAACCGTGCTCATCAAAGGAGAGACAGGCACGGGAAAGGAGTTGGTGGCTCGCTATATCCACGAATTGAGTCAAAGAAAAGACAGGATTTTAGTTAAGGTTAACTGTGCGGCTCTTTCAGAGGGGTTGATAACTTCTGAGCTTTTCGGACACGAGAAAGGTGCTTTCACGGGTGCCATCCAGAGGAGAATAGGTCGCTTTGAATATGCAGATAAGGCGACCATCTTCCTGGATGAAATTGGAGACTTGCCGCTTGAAACTCAAGCCATGCTCCTTCGAGTCCTTCAGGATGGGGAGTTTGAGAGGGTGGGGAGCTCAAAGACCATAAAAGTCGATGTTCGGGTGCTGGCTGCAACCAACAGGGATTTAGCTCAGCTCGTCAAAGAAAAAAAATTCCGTCAGGATCTCTATTTCAGACTAAATGTCTTTCCCCTTGAAATTCCTCCCCTCAGGGAAAGGAAAGAGGATATCCCCCTTCTAACTGCATATTTCCTGGAAGTTTACGGAAGAAAGCTAGGGAAAAGAGTTAAGAAAATAAGAGAGGAAATTCTGAATCTGTTCATGGAATATCCCTGGCCGGGAAATGTTAGAGAATTGCAGAACATAATCGAGCACAGCCTCATCATTTCAAGAGGAGATGAACTTGAAGTTCCTGTAGCCTATTTCGCTACATATCCACCTTCTCTAGAGAGAACAGAGATTTTATCTCTTCAAGAATATGAAAAGAGATACATTCTTGAGGTGCTGAAGAAGACAAAGGGTGTTATCTACGGTCCAAAGGGTGCAGCTTCATTGCTTGGATTGAAGCCTTCCACCCTCCAGAGCCGGATGAATAAGCTGGGAATAAAGAGAGTAAGACCAAAGGGGGAGTTCTTTTCTCTTTAGCCTCCACCGATATTTCGTTAAATTTTCCTGTTTTTTCAAGAAAAAGAAAAGTAGCGAGAATAAAATTTCATTTTTCCCCTTAAGAAAAATAAGTTTATTCTGGCATAAATATTGCACTAAGTTTAAATTGTGAGAAAGATTAAACTGAGAATAAAAAGGATGTCAAGATGATTAGAGACATTTCCTTAAAAATAGCCGGAAAGGCAGGAGATGGGGCTCTGTTTACAGGAAATATGCTGGCGAGGATTCTTAAAAGGAACGGATGGGAAGTCTCGACTTACAGGGATTTTCCTTCAAATATAAGGGGGGAAGCTACAAACTATACGGTAAGAGCAAGCTGGGAAAGAATATACGGAAGGGGAGACGCCGTTGACGTCCTCCTTGGTTTCGATTGTGAAGCAGTTGGTAGACACCTTGAGGAAGTGAAGGAGGGTGGAATAATTCTCTGTGATGAAGAAGATGCCTTGAAACTTTCTCCTTTTGAGAAGGGGGAGAAGACGTTTCATCCTTTTCCCCTGCGAAAGCTTGCTCACGAAAGATTTGGAAATGAAATCTTCAAAAACATGATTGCCCTGGGGGCTCTGTGCCCTATCCTTGCCCTTGATTTCTCTTGGATAGAGGAAATGATGAAGAAATTCCTCAAAAGAGAGGAAGAAGTCACGAAGAATATAATGGCTTTAAAATTAGGCTGTGAAGAAGCAGAAAGACGAATCGGTGAGGAAGAGAGATTCCCTCTGGAAAGGAGGAAGGACCAGGGCAGGCTCCTCATTTCAGGCAACGAAGCAATCGCCCTGGGAGCGCTGGCTGGAGGTTGCAGATTTTTTGCTGCCTATCCAATCTGTCCTGCATCTGAAATCTGGCAGTTTCTTGCCATCTATTTTCCAGAATTTAATGGTCTTGTAATTCAGGCAGAAGATGAACTTGCAGCCCTGAACATGGCCCTTGGTGCTTCCTATGCGGGAGTTAGAGCCATGACTTCCACTTCTGGGCCAGGTGCATCTTTGATGATGGAAGGATACAGCCTTTCGGGAATGGCGGAGATCCCTATCGTCATCGCTGCAGTCCAGAGAGTAGGACCGAGTACTGGAATACCCACAAAGACCGAACAGGGAGACCTGAATCAATGGGTATACGGAGGACACGGAGATTTCCCTCGCCTCATTCTCTCTCCCTCAACTTTGGAGGAATGCTTCGAGCTGACTTACAGAGCCTTTAATCTGGCAGAAAAGTATCAGTGTCCGGTCATAATTCTCACCGAGCAGGATTATGCTCAGAACTTGAGGACAGTGCCTGAGTTCGATTTTTCAGAAGTCAAGATTGAAAGAGGAAAGCTTCTCTCTGAGGAGGACCTGTTAAGTGGAGAATATAAAAGATACGAAATGAGTAAGGATGGGATTTCCCCACGTGTCGTGCCTTCTCTGAAAAGAGGGATTCATATGGTGGAAAGCAATGAGCATGATGAGAAGGGATATCGGAATGAAGATCCGCAAAATAGAACCATGATGGTGGAAAAGAGGATGAGAAAACTAGATTCTGTTCATAAAGACCTTATTCCCCCGAGGTTCGAAGGAGAAAGAGAAGCAGAGATGGGGCTCATAGGCTTTGGCTCAACCTTCGGTCCCCTTGAAGAAGCAAGGATAAGGCTCGAGAAAAAAGGAATAAAAACAAGGCACATGCATTTGAGAACCCTTTGGCCCTTTCCCTCTAAGGAAACAGAGGATTTTTTGAAAGGATGTAAGAAGGTTTTCGTCGTGGAAAATAATTATCAAGGACAATTGAGTTCCTTAATCTCCAGCCAAATACGGAATAAGTTCCAATGGAGGAAGATTCTCAAGTATTCGGGACAGGCTTTCACTCCTGGAGAGGTTTACTCAGAAATAGAGAAGGTTTTGGGATGAGAGAGCTTGCGGAATACCAATTAGAACAGCCAACCTGGTGTAAGGGATGCGGTCTTTATGGCCTCTTCACTGCTTTCAAAAGAGCCGTCTCCTCTCTCGCAATTGAGCCGGAAAGGCTTGTCATTGTCACGGGCATCGGGTGTCATGGGAGATTCAACAGCTATTTTAAATCCTATGGGTTTCATGGTCTCCACGGACGCGTGCTTCCTGTGGCAACAGGAATTAAACTTTCGAACCCTGAGCTCAAGGTAGTGGGAGTGAGTGGCGATGGCGATGCCTATTCCATCGGTATTTCCCATTTGATTCATTCTTCACGTCGTAATATTGACATTACCTACATCGTCGCTAACAACCACATCTATGCTCTCACTCAAGGGCAGACTTCTCCCACAAGCCTAAGAGGTTTTATCTCCATTTCTACTCCTTATGGATGCCAGGAGAATCCCCTCAATGGTCCACTTCTGGCTTTTGCTTCAGGAGCAACATTTGTCGCTAGGGGTTTTTCGGGGAATGTGAGAGGGCTCTCCGAATTGATCCGCAAGGGATTGAAACATAGAGGATTTGCCCTTGTGGAAGTCTTGAGCCCGTGTGTGACACAAAATAAAATAAATACCTATGATTGGTTGAGGGAGAATATTTTTGTTCTGGAAGAAGAGAACCAACATGATTCAAGAGATAGAACGAAGGCCTGGAAAGCGATGACAAGAGAAGAAAAGATTGCGGTGGGTCTTATCTACGAGGAAGAAAAGCCTAGCTTTGAAGAGTTAGTCTTACCAAGGTCGCGCACTTCACTTGCATTTCAGGATTTGCACCCTGAAACACAGAAATTAAAGAAAATAATGGAAAAATTTAAATGATAGAGTGATAATAAAAAAAATTTAATTTAGGGAGGAATTCTTATGAGAGAAAAAATAGAAAAGGCGCTCGAGAAGATTCGAGCTTCCCTTGCTGTAGATGGAGGGAATGTGGAGTTTGTGGATGTTAAGGAAGGAGTAGTCAGAGTTAAGCTCACTGGAGCCTGTGGAGGATGCCCGATGTCCCAGATAACCCTGAAGATGGGAATCGAAAGGTTTCTGAAGAAGGAAATTCCAGAAATCAAGGAAGTCATAGCAATTTAAAAGAAGTGCGATTGATGTAGAACATGGATGGGCTAAAATGAGAAGGGTATATCTCGACCACATCGCAGCGACACCAGTCCATCCCGAGGTAGTGGAGGCGATGCTTCCCTACCTCAGGGAGAACTTCGGGAATCCACAGAGCCTTCACTCTGTGGGACAGCAAGCTCTGGAAGCAATAGAAGAGGCGAGAGAAAAAGTGGCTCGTTTGATCAAGGCAAAGGAAGAGGAGGTCTATTTTACTTCAAGCGGCTCTGAGTCAAATAATTTTGCCCTGAAAGGAATTGCCCTCGCTCATCGCACCAAAGGTAATCACATCGTGGTTTCTGCCATCGAACACTTCTCTGTACTTCATTCACTCAAGTTTCTTGAGAATCTTGGTTTCGATGCTACTCTGGTTCCTGTAGATAAATGGGGGCTGGTTGACCCTTCAGATGTGAATAAGGCAATCAATTCCAAGACCATACTGGTCTCGATCATGCTTGCCAACGGTGAAGTAGGGACGATAGAACCCATCTCTGAGATTTCAAAAATCTGCAGAAGCAAAGGAATAATTTTTCATACAGATGCTGTGGATGCGGTGGGGAACATTCCTGTAGATGTGGAAGAGCTTGGTGTTGATGCCCTAAGCCTTTCGGGAAATCAATTCTACGGACCTCAGGGGAGCGGAGCCCTTTATTTGAGAAAAGGAACAAGAATTCTCCCCCTCATTGATGGGGGGATTCAGGAGAAAGGAAGAAGAGCAGGGACAGAGAATGTGGCCGGGATTGTAGGTTTGGGCCAGGCAGCAGAAATAGCCCTAAGGGAGCTCAGGGGGAGAGAAGAAAAAGCAAAGTTTTTGAGGGATTTACTCATCAGAGAGCTACCTCGAAGGGTAGAACATGTGCAACTCACTGGACATCCTGAACTCAGACTTCCCCATCATGCGAGTTTCTGTGTGGAGTTTATCGAGGGAGAGGCGATGCTCCTCAACCTGGATATGCAGGGAGTGTCGGCATCCAGCGGTTCGGCTTGCACATCAAAAGCGTTAAAGGCCTCCCATGTTCTTCTTGCCATGGGATTCGACCATGCCACTGCACAGGGTTCGGTTGTTTTTAGCCTTCTTGAAGAAACAAGCAAAGAAGATATAAATTATCTTCTTGATATCTTCCCTCCCATAGTGGAGAGGCTAAGGAAGATGTCTCCCCTTTATACTCAATATCTTGAGGAGAGGAAAAAATGATATACAGCGAAAAGGTCATGGAACATTTTCAGAATCCACGGAATGTCGGTGTTCTCAAGGATGCTGATGGGGTGGGACAGGTCGGGAACCCTGTCTGCGGGGATATGATGACTTTTTACATAAAAGTCAAAGATAACAGAATAGAGGACATAAAATTTCAAACCTTCGGCTGTGGTGCAGCGATAGCAGTTTCGAGCATGGTCAGCGAAATGGCAAAAGGAAAGACTATTGAGGAGGCGCTGAAGATAACCAATAAGAGTGTGGCAGAAGAGCTTGGGGGACTTCCCAAGAATAAGCTTCATTGTTCAAACCTCGGTGCCGATGCATTACATAAGGCAATCGAAAATTATCTCCAGAGGAAGAAGGATGAAGAAAAGAAAAAGAAGGGGGAAGCCACAAATAATGAAAAGTGTTACTGTCCTTATTGTGAGGGACCGCTTGAGGGTGCAGAAAGTTTCTGCAAGAGTTGCCAGATTGAACTCGAGGATTGCAAAGAGTGTGGAAGACCGATGAGTAAAAACGCTTCAGAATGTCCTCACTGTGGTGCCACGAAGGTAAGAGTTTGAGGGTAATGATGACGAGCTTAAAGGATTTTTCTAGCCACGGAGAACTTCGGCCATGAGGCATGATGAAACACTCGATTGTTTTGGTCTATTATGTCCCATGCCCATCATTCAGACTGCAAAAAAAATCAAGGAAATGAAGAGGGGCGAAGTTTTGATGATTATCTCTTCAGATAAAGGAATAAAGGAAGACATGCCGTCCTGGTGTAGACAAACAGGAAATGAATATTTAGGAATGGAGGAAGAGGGAGAGATAATCAAAGTCTTCGTGAGGAAGAATAAGGATTAAAATTAAGTGAGCTTAGGAGATGTTGAGGATAACCGAGAAAGAAGAGGGGAAAGATAAGAGAGTCCTTTACCTCGAAGGGAAGATCTGCCAGGAATGGGTGAGGGAATTAAATTCCGTAATAATAAGAGGGATAAGGGAAGGGAAGAAGGTTATTCTCGATTTTTCCAAGGTGAGCTTTCTCGATGAAGAGGCGACTAAGATGATAAATCAATTTTCCTCTGACCAAGTGGGAAAAAGAAACTGTTCCTTGTTCATCCAGAGCATGCTCAATTCAGAAGGAAGAAAATGAAAATGAACAAAGAAGAAATCGTTGAGAAAATTTTGGAACTCAAGCAAAAGAGAAATGCGGTCATTCTGGCTCACAACTATCAACTCGGAGAAATCCAGGATATTGCTGATTACATAGGTGATTCTTTAGGATTGAGCCAGAAAGCTGCTCAGGTAGAGGCGAAGGTCATCGTTTTTTGTGGGGTTCACTTCATGGCAGAAACGGCTGCAATTCTTGCCCCAGACAAGACGGTTCTCATTCCAGATAAGAATGCAGGGTGTCCCATGGCTGAAATGATCACGGCTGAAGAAATGAGGGAATGGAAGAAGAATTATCCGGGAAGGAAAGTGGTTTGCTATGTGAACACCACGGCTGAGGTCAAAGCAGAGTGCGACATATGTTGTACTTCTTCTAATGCATCGAGAGTAGTGGAATCGCTTGAAGAGGAAGAGATTCTTTTTGCCCCCGATAAAAACCTAGCTTCCTTCATTTCACGAACCTCAAAGAAAAGGATAATACCCTGGGACGGATACTGCTATGTCCACAATAATATCCATGCCAACCACATAACACTGAAAAAGAATCTCCATCCTGATGCAGAAGTCTGGGTCCATCCTGAATGTCGTCCCGAAGTAATAGATTTAGCAGATAAAGTCTTCTCTACAGGTCAGATGATTAAAGAAGCGAGGATTACAGAAAAGAATGAAATCATCATCGGCACTGAGGCAGGAATCATCTATCGTTTGCAAAAGGAAAATCCAAGCAAAAAATTTTATTCCGCCAAAGATTTAGCTTTATGTTCTAACATGAAGAAGATTAATTTGAAGAAAGTGTTGAGGTCTTTGGAGCAGATGGTGCACAGGGTTGAGGTTCCTGCTGAGATTCGAGAGAAAGCATTAGGCTCAATCCAGAGAATGATAAATATATAAAAAAATTAGGAGAAAGAAAATGAAAAAGATGACTCAAGAAAACCTAAGCCACGCTTTTGCTGGAGAAAGCCAGGCACATCTAAAATACTTGGCATTTGCTGAGAAGGCAGAGGGGGAGAATCTACCCAATATCGCTAGGCTCTTCAGGGCAAATTCTTTTGCAGAGCAGGTCCATGCTCTCAATCACCTGAAGGCTCTCTCTGGGATAGGGAAGACCCTGGAAAACGTTCAGCAGGCTATAGAAGGAGAGATTTTTGAAGTGGAGGAAATGTATCCTGCATATCTTATAGTTGCCAAAGAACAGAAAGAAAAACAGGCAGAGACTACAATTAACTGGGCCCTCGAGGCAGAGAAGGTTCATGCTGATTTCTATAAGAAGGCTAAAGAGAATCTGGAAAAAGGAAAAGACTTAAGTTTACAACCAATTTTTGTCTGCTCTGTATGCGGCTTTACTGTGGAAGGGGAGGCACCTGAGAAATGTCCAGTTTGCGGTTCACCCCGAGAGAAATTCAGAGAATTTTAGCCTTGATTTTTAAAAAGCTTTTGCCATGAGTTTTGACCCAAAATTAAAAGCAAGTGAAATCCTCGCCCTTGCCATTCGTGCAGAAATTGAAGCCTCCGGCCTCTATGCTGCGCTCAAAGAGAAAGTGAAGAATGAGCTTTTAAAGGAAAAGCTGAAATTTCTGGAGAAAGAAGAAATCAAGCACAGGAGACTCCTAGAGAGGGTTTATTCCCAGAGGTTCCCTGGGATAGAACTCAAGATACCTCAAAAGTCATTCCTCAAACCCCTGAGAATTTCGATTGATAAGAAGACATCAATAAGGGGACTTTTCCTCTGCGCTCAGGAGGGAGAAAAGAAAGCAGAGGATTTCTACCGGAAGGGAGCCACAAAGATAAAAGACAGGGATAGCAAAAGGATTTTGATTTATTTGAGCAGGGTGGAAAGGAGTCACTACTTTATGATAAAATCAGAATTGGATTTGCTCGAGAAGTTTCCAGACTATTATGATGTAGAAAATTTTCATTTCGGTCAGGATATGTTTCACATCGGTCCTTAGCAAATCAGAAGACAAGAATCTCTGAGGCGCATTAAATTATTTTGAGAGGGTTCATCCTCTCTTCAAGGGGAAAAAAATGAAACATTCATGGCGTATAGGAAAAATTTCTGGAATTGATATTTTCATCGATTCAAGCTGGATTATTATTTTTGTTCTTTTTACCTGGGTTCTTTCCGTGACCCATTTCCCGCAGCATTATCCTGGATGGCCGGTGAGGCTTTACTGGTTAGTTGGAGTCACGACCAGTCTTCTTATCTTTATTTCAGTCCTGATACATGAGTTAGCTCATTCTTTGATTGCCCTGAGACAGGGAGAAAAAGTTCGTAACATAACCCTTTTCATCCTGGGTGGTGTTGCTCAAATAAGTGAAGAGCCGAAGAGCCCTCTCCGGGAATTGACTCTGGCGCTCAGCGGGCCTGTTTCAAGCCTTTTGCTTGCCCTGTTTTTCCTCTTTATTTCTTTTGTTTTTAAAGGAGTAAGTATCCCTCTTTATGCATCTGCCTCTTATCTTACCCTGATTAACACCATCCTTGCCCTGTTTAACATGCTCCCTGGCTTTCCTATGGACGGGGGCAGGGTGTTACGTTCAGTCATTTGGAAACTCAGTGGAGATTTGAGAAAGGCAACGAGGATTGCCTCAAGAACCGGTCAGGGACTGGCTTTCTTCATAATTTTTCTCGGTTTGATTCAGATTCTGCGGTCAAATTTTTCGGGATTCTGGCTAATTTTCATCGGCTGGTTTCTCCACAGTGCCTCCATACGGGGATATAACCAGGTGATGGTAGAGGCCATGCTTAAGGGAGTCAAAGCTAGTGACCTCATGAATAGAGATTTTGAGACTGTATCCAGTAACCTTTCTGTTCAGGCTCTTGTGGATGACTATATCCTCAAAAAAAGAGAAAGGGCGTTTCTTGTTTCAGATAATGGGAAGTTAAAGGGAATTGTGTGTTTGGAAGATGTTAAGAAAACACCGCGGGAAAGATGGATGGAGACAAGCGTGGAAGAAATCATGGTCCCCAAAGAAGAACTGGAATATGTTTCCCCTGACTCTGACGGCAACAGAGTTCTGCAGAGGATAACGGCCAAAGATGTCCATCAAGTCCCGGTTCTTGAGGGAGATCGAATAACAGGTATAGTTTGTCGCAGTGACATCCTTAGGTATCTCCACCTCCGCTCTGAACTTGGAATCTGAGCAAAAGGAGTGAAAATGAAAGGTCTGCCCAAAAAGATTCGTAAGAGAGATGAATCTCTTGAGGATTTTGACCGAACTAAGATTAGAAGAGCGGTCTTTCGGGCCTCAATGGAGGTTTTAAAGAATGAGGAGCGGTCTTCAAAGATTGCTGAACGCGTAGAGGAGAGAGTGCTGGGAAAGATTGTTTCTCTTTACAAGGGCAAGATTCCAGCCGTTGAGGATGTTCAGGATCTTGTGGAGCAAGCGCTGATGGAAGAAGGGCTCGGTTCAATAGCCCGGAGCTACATCCTCTACAGGAAGCAACGGCAGGATATTCGTCAGGTCAAGGTCATCTATGGAATAAAAGATGATCTCAAGCTCCCTCTCAATACCCTCCTTGTGCTCAAGAAGAGGTATTTGCTCAAGGATGAGGCGCAGAATGTCATAGAAACACCGAGGGAACTCTTCGAAAGAGTGGCTCGAGCGGTGAGCGAGGGTGAGTTAGCTTTTGAGAAACATAAATCAAGGGAGGAAGTCGAAGAAAAATTTTTCGAGATGATGGGAAATCTTGAGTTTTTGCCTAACTCTCCTACTCTCATGAATGCTGGAACACAGCTCGGGCAACTCTCTGCTTGTTTTGTCCTTCCTGTTGAGGACTCCATGGAGAGTATTTTTACCTCCCTTAAAAACATGGCTATTATTCATCAGACTGGGGGAGGAACTGGGTTTGATTTCTCGAGATTGAGGCCAAAAGGGGACCTTGTGCGCACCACAAAGGGAGAAGCTTCGGGACCAGTCTCCTTCATGAGCATCTTCAACCATGCCACAGGAATCATAGTTCAGGGCGGGAGAAGGCGAGGAGCAAACATGGGAATTCTTAGGTGCGATCATCCGGATATAGTAGAGTTTGTGGAAGCAAAGCTTGATGGATATTCCTTTTCTAATTTTAACCTTTCTGTGGGCATCACAGAGAAGTTTATGAGGGCTTTAAGAAAAGGAGAAAGTATTGAGCTCATCAACCCCAGGACTAAGAAAAAAACAGCAACCATAAAGGCGGCAGCTCTCTTTGACTTGATAGTCTATTCTGCCTGGAAATCCGGGGACCCGGGGCTAGTTTTTTTAGATGAGATTAACCGTCATAACACCACTCCCTGGCTGGGAAAGATTGAAGCCACAAATCCCTGTGGAGAGATTCCTCTTCTCCCTTATGAAAGCTGTAACCTTGGTTCCATCGACCTTTCAAAATTTGTTAAAAACGGTGCCCTGGATTGGGAAAGCTTGGCGGAGAGAATTCACTGGGGAGTTCGCTTCCTCGATAATGTAATCGAAGTCAATAAGTATCCTCTTGGTGAGATTAAAGAAATGACAATGGGGAATCGTAAGATAGGGCTGGGAGTAATGGGGTTTGCTGATATGTTGATCAAGATGGGCATTCCTTATACCTCTGAGGAGGCTGTGATTCTTGCTTCCAAGCTGATGAGGTTTTTCCGTAGAGAGTCGATAAAGGCCTCTGTTTTATTAGCCCAGGAGAGAGGGGTTTTTCCTAATTATGAAAAATCCATATATCCTAAAAGAAACCTGAGACTGAGAAACGCCACTTTAAACACGGTTGCTCCTACAGGAACTATAAGCATCATTGCCGGTTGCTCGAATGGAATTGAACCTCTCTTTGCTCTAAGTTTTGTGCGCAATGTTCTTTCCGGTACGCAGATGTTTGAGACACACCCGCTTTTTGAGAGGGAACTGCGAAAAAGAGAATTATATTCAGAGGAGCTCATGGCAGAGGTAGGGAAAATGGGTTCCATTCAGGGAATTGAGGGAATACCTCAGGATTTGAAGAGAATATTCGTCACTTCCTTTGATGTTTCTCCAGAGAAGCATCTTGAGATTCAGGCTGCTTTCCAGAAGTATACGGATAATTCCGTTTCCAAGACCGTAAACCTTCCTGCGGATGCAACCGTGGAAGACGTGCGTAGGATCTATCTCATGGCATATGAGTGGAAATGCAAGGGGATTACAATCTACAGATATGGTACCAAAAAAAATCAGGTTCTTTCTTTTGACTCTAGAAGGAAAGAGGAGAGAAGAGAAGAGCTGGAGTTTATCACTGCAGAGGCTGAATACTCGGGTGGATGCGTTTCTGGGCTTTGCTCTTTTTGAAAGGAGTATCAAGATGAAAAGCGCAACACAAAGAATAGGTGAGATTATCAAGATTCTGCGAGAGAATTATCCTCAAAGCAGGACTGCCCTCAGATTTGAAACGCCCTTGGAAATTCTGGTGGCCACGATTCTCTCTGCTCAATGTACTGACGAAAGAGTAAATGAGATTACTCCTGCTCTTTTCCGAAAATACCGCACAGCAGAAGATTTTGCTAATGCCCGCCAGGAAGAACTGGAGAAAGAAATCAAATCGACTGGATTTTACAGGAATAAGGCAAGGAGTATAATCAGTGCTTCAAAAAAAATAGTTGAGAGCTTTGGTGGAAGGGTTCCTGACAATATGGATGATCTTCTCAAGCTACCGGGCGTGGCAAGAAAGACAGCCAACATCGTCCTCTCAAGTGCCTTCAAGAAGGCAGAAGGAATCGCAGTTGATACCCATGTACGAAGGCTTACCGAGAGGCTTGGGTTGAGCAGAGAAAAAGACCCTGTTCGAATCGAGAAGGATTTGATGGCTCTTGTTCCTAAAAAGGATTGGCTTGATTTCAATTATATGTTGGTAAATCACGGGAGGAAAGTTTGTCAATCACGAAAACCCCTTTGTCTTTCTTGTGTGATTAGCTCCCTCTGTCCTTCGGCAAATGTATTTTATCCTGAGAGGAAAAAGAGTGTTTGAATAAGGAGATAAGATGCTAAGTTTCTGTCATCACCTCGGAATTCTCACCACGGATAAATCATCGCTCGTGAGTTTTTACACCCAAAAAATGGGCTTCAAGCTCGAACAGGAGAAGGAAGCCCCTCAAGACCTAGCATCCCTTGTCTTTGGGCTGCCTTGTAAGATTCATATCTCTAAATTGAGGTTAGAAAATGCAGTTCTGGAGATCATTACCCCGGAGAGAAAACTGAAGAAAAAAGTGGGGACTAAATTTGGTTATAACCACTGGGGACTCGCGGTTAGAAATAAGGAAGAGTTCTGTAGAAAGCTCAAGTCAAAAGGAGTGCCCGTGCTGGAATACAGGATTGAGGGGCGCGCTCTTTTTTTTGTCAAAGACCCGGAAGGGAATATAATCGAAATTTATGAGGGTTGATTAGATGCTCAAAGAAGCCATGCTTTACAAGCAGGGAGAGAACAAAAGGGTTAATTGTTTCCTCTGTTCCCACCGCTGTGAGATCGCGAATTCTAAGTTTGGAGTTTGTGGGGTAAGAAAGAATATAGAGGGGGAGCTCTTTACTCTTGTCTATGGAGAGGTAATCGCTGCCCATATAGACCCGATTGAGAAAAAGCCTCTCTACCATTTTCTTCCTGCCTCGAGTTCTTTTTCTATTGCAACTGTGGGATGCAATTTTCGCTGTTTTTTCTGCCAGAATTGGCAGATTTCTCAGCGCTCAAAAAGAGAGGAAGAGAATCTGAGAGAAGCTTATTTTTCTCCTCAAGAAATCGTGCATGAAGCTTTGGCCAGTGGCTGCAAGAGTATTTCATATACTTACACTGAGCCTACAATCTTTTTTGAATTAGCGTATGATACTGCCAAACTTGCCAAGGAAAGAGGGCTGGCAAATGTATTTGTCACCAACGGATACATGACAAGGGAAGCGCTCGATTTGATCTCACCCTATCTTGATGCCTGCAATGTGGACCTTAAGGCATTTAGAGAAAAATTTTATAGAGAAATTTGTAAAGGACACCTCGAACCAGTTCTGGATTCCATTCGCTACATGAAGGAACTTAAGATTTGGGTTGAAGTGACTACTCTGGTTGTTCCTGGTTTGAATGATGATGAATCAGAGCTAGGAGAGATTGCGGGCTTCATTGCTTCGGTTGACCCAGATATTCCCTGGCACATCAGTCGCTTTCATCCTGATTATAAATATACAGATACACATGCCACTCCGCTCGAGACTCTGCGAAGAGCCTATTCTATAGGCAAGGAAAAAGGACTGAGCTATGTTTACATAGGAAATGTGCTGGGCGAGTCAGAAGATACTATCTGTCCTCGATGCAAAAAGGTCCTTATTCAGAGACATGGCTTCTATGTTTCAAAGTATGGGCTTAAAGATTCAAAATGTTCTTTTTGTGGGAAAGAAATTGCTGGGATTTTTAGCTTGAGCTGAGGATGAATTACAGAAATCTTGCGCTACTTACTGACCTCTATGAACTTACTATGGCAGCCTGTTACTTTGAGCTGGGAATGTTTGAACCGGCTTCCTTCAGTCTCTTTATCCGTGAATACCCTCCTAACCGAAGATACTTTGTTTCTGCAGGATTGGCTGATGTCCTCAGTTACCTCGAGGAACTGAGTTTTACCCCTGATGACCTAGAATACCTCCAGAAGACAGGACTCTTCAAGAAAGAATTCCTGGATTATCTTAAAAAATTCCGTTTCACAGGGGATGTCTATGCTATTCCTGAGGGTAGGCTCTTCTTCTCGAATGAGCCCCTGCTTGAAATTAGGGCACCTCTCATCGAGGCTCAACTTGGGGAGACTTTCATCATCAATGCCCTCAATCTTCAGGTAATGATAGCCACCAAGGCTTCTCGTTGTTTCCATGCCGCCTGGCCAAGAAAACTCATCGATTTTTCCTTGCGGCGCACCCAGGGAATAGATGCAGGGCTAAAGGTTGCCCGGGCATGTTACATTGGAGGATTCATTGGGACGAGCAATGTTCTAGCGGGAAAGATTTACGGGATTCCTGTTTTTGGCACCATGGCTCATTCTTTCATAACTTGTTTTCAAAGGGAAATTGACGCTTTCAGAGCTTTCGCCCGTGTCTTCCCAGAAAATTCAGTTCTCCTGATTGATACATATGATACGATTAATGGAGCCATAAAGGCTGCGGAGGTAGGAAGAGAAATGAATAAAGAAGGTAAGAGGCTGAAAGGAGTAAGGCTCGATAGCGGAGAGATGAGTGAATTGAGCCAGAAGGTGAGAAAAATTCTCAGAGAAAGTGGTCTTACTGAGACCCAAATCTTGGCCAGCGGAGGGTTCGATGAATATAAGATTAAGGCTGTGCTCGATGGCGGGGGAGATATAGATTCCTTTGGAGTGGGAACGAAGATGGGTGTCTCGGCAGATGCCCCTTATTTAGACATGGCTTATAAGCTCGTTGATTATGGCGGACGGCCTGTGCTCAAGCTTAGTCCGGGTAAGATGACTTTACCCTCTGAAAAACAAGTCTTCAGGTTCTATTCAAAAGGAGGAAAACTTGAGTATGACGTAATAGGTTTAAGAGAGGATAGATTTGAAGGAGCAGAACCTCTTCTTCTGAAAGTTATGGAAAAGGGGAAGGTAACCCTTAAGCTGCCTGCTCTCGATGAGATTCAGAAGGTGTTTCTTGAGGAATTTTCTTTGCTGGATGAGAAATTTAAGTCCATCGAGCCCTCAGAGGAGAGATACCCCATAAGTGTTTCTCCCTCGCTCAACCATCTAAAGGAAGAAATCATAACTAGGATTAGAAAAGATGAGCTGGGAGAGAGTTGAGATGCCTAAATATAAATTTCTAAAGCATACAGCAGATGCAAAATTTCAGGCATTCGGCAAGACCCTGGAAGAGGCCTTTTCGAGCGCAGCTTTAGCTACTGTATCTTTGATGTGGGATTGGAAAATTATCGAAAACAAACTCAAACTGGAATTCGAAGTGAGGGGGAAGGACCTTGAGCAGTTGCTTGTAAATTTTTTAGAAGAGATATTATATTTATGGGATTCTCAAATGTTTCTCGTAGGGAAGGTGGAGAAGATAGAAATAATGAGCAGAGATGAGAGATATTTCCTCAGGGCTCGATTCTCTGGTGATAAATACTCAGATAAATACAAAATCTACGGAAATGTTAAGGCCATAACTTATAATGAAATGGAAATTAAAAAGAATGACCATTTCATGATTCAAGTTGTGGTTGATGTGTAAGGAGATTAAAGATGGAATTACATAAGGTAAACGACTGGACTTGGGAAATTCCAAAACAGGGGAACATGAGAGTTCCTGCAATCATCTACGCTTCTGCAAAACTCTTAGAAACAGTTAAACATGACCTCACTCTTCAGCAGCTTAGGAACGTGGCGTGTTTAAGGGGAATCCAGAGAACTGCCTATGTCATGCCTGACGCCCACCAGGGGTATGGATTTCCAATCGGTGGAGTGGCGGCTTTTGAGCCTGAGGAGGGGATTATCTCACCCGGTGGAGTTGGATACGATATAAATTGCGGGGTGAGGCTTATCCGTACAGATTTTCTGGAGAAAGATGTCCAGGAGAAGAGAAAGCAACTCCTAGCAGAAATCTTCAATGAAGTCCCGGCAGGGGTAGGAAAGGGAGGAACGACGCGTCTTACTCAGAAAGTACTCAAAGAAGTATGCTTGAAGGGGGCAGAATGGGCGGTGGAGAACAATTTCGGTACAGAGGAAGATTTAAAGAGAACAGAAGAAAATGGTCGGATGAAAGATGCAGACCCCAGCTTTCTTTCCCAGAGAGCGATTGAGAGGGGAATTCCCCAGCTTGGAACCCTGGGTGCAGGGAACCATTTTCTTGAGATTCAGAAAGTCTCAGAGATATATGATGAGCATGTGGCCCACGTTTTCGGGATTCATACCAAGGGGCAGATTCTCATCATGATTCATTGCGGAAGCCGAGGCTTGGGTCACCAAGTTGCCTCTGATTATATCGAGCTCATGGAGAATAAGTTTGGGACCAAGGATTTGCCAGATAGAGAGTTGATAAATGCCCCCATCCGTTCCCAACTTGGACAGGAATACTACAAGTCAATGTGTGCTGCGGTGAACTTTGCCTTTGCCAACAGACAGATGATTGCCCACTGGGTTCGTGAAGTTTTTGTTAAGGTGATGGGAACTTCAAAAGGAATGACTCAAATCTACGATGTCTGCCATAATGTGGCCAAATTCGAGAAACACAAAATCAATGGAGAAGTTAAAGAAGTATGCGTACACCGCAAAGGATCCACCAGAAGTTTTGGCCCGGGAAGAATCGAGATTCCCGAAATCTATCGTTCGGTCGGTCAGCCTGTAATCATTCCTGGGAGCATGGGGACAGCCTCTTACATCCTCGTGGGGACTTCAAAAGCAGAGGAGATAAGCTTCGGGTCAACAGCTCACGGAGCAGGGAGACTCATGTCTCGCCACGAAGCCCTGAGAAGATTCAGGGGAGAAAAGATAAAGGAAGAATTGGAAAAGAAGGGAGTTGAACTCAAATCTACGAGCTGGAAGGGCATTGCTGAAGAAGCGGCAGCAGCTTACAAGGATGTGGATGAGGTAGTTAAAGTTTCACATGAGGTAGGGATAGGAAAGCTTGTAGCCAAGGTTGTACCCATAGGGGTCATGAAGGGATAGGAGGAAAGAGAAGGCTGGGATTGAAGCGTGAGGGTTATGATCTTTAAGATAAATTCCAGCCTTTTTGAAAAGAGCGGGTGAGGGGAGAGTTTCAGAGGGTATTCTTAATCTTTTTCAATCTCGCATAGCTTAGTGAATTTAAGAGGTCTTTGCTCTCAAGCCATGCTCTTCTAGCAATTCCAACTCCAAACCTCATCATTTCAAAGCCTTTTGCGTGATGAGTGTCGGTGCCAATGCTTATTCTTATTCCCTTTTCTTTTGCCTTTTTGAGGTAGAATTCGTTGAGGTCGAGCCGATCATAATAGGCATTTAGCTCTAGAGCTTTTCCTTTTCTACTTGCCGCATCAAGAATTTTATCCAGGTCGACATCATATCCTTCGCGTTTGGATATCAATCTTCCCGAGGGATGAGCAATTATGGTTACATGAGGGTTTTCCATGGCTTTGAGGATGCGCTCGGTGACATTTTTTTTAAACCCGGTATGGATGGCAGCTATGACTATGTCAAGTTTCAGAAGGATCTCATTAGGGAAATCAAGCTCTCCATCATGAAGAATGTCGACTTCCACTCCCTTGAGGAACTTGAAGTCCTCACAAAGAGAATTGAATTTATCTATTTCTTCAATCTGATTCTTTAGTCTCTCAACAGTCAGGCCATGAGCATACTTTGCCGATTGGGAATGGTCGCAAATTGCCACATATTCATATCCGAGTTGTTTGGCCCACCTGGCAATTTCATCCAGAGTTAATATTCCGTCGCTATATTTGGAGTGGACATGAAGGTCTCCTCTAATTTCCTTGAGCTCCACAATAATGGGGAGCTTGCCTTCCAGAGCTCTCTCGATTTCTCCCCGGTCTTCTCTAAGTTCGGGCGGGATTAGAGGAAGCCCAAGGATTTTGTAGACTTCTTCTTCATCATACCCTGCGATCTTTTTTTCACCCTTGAAGACCCCATATTCTGATATTTTCAGTCCTCTCTCTCGCGCCATAGACCTGAGCTTGATGTTGTGTGCTTTGGAACCCGTAAAGTATTGAAGCGCGGCGCCGAATTCTGACTCGTCCACAATTCGCAAATCAACCTGTCTTTCTCCTTTTTCAGTCTTGAGCATCACTGAACCCTTTGTCTCCCCTGCGGCAAGGACCCTGCTCACCCCAGGATATTCAGAGAAAAGCTCAATGATTTTTCCCCTATCTTTTCCTGTGGCCAGGATATCTATATCCCCTACCGTCTCTTTCATCCGGCGCAGAGAACCTGCAGGAGAGATTCTTCCGATTAACCTGGACTTTTTTAGATAAGTGATTATTTCTTCGACTATTTCTACTGCCTCAAAGATAGGAATCCTCTCCTGTGCCTGTTCATAAATCTCTATGCCTTTTTTTATGTTTTCAACTTTTTTCTCACCAAGACCAAACAACTTGGAAAGAGAACCATCGGCAATCACCCTCTTCAGGTCATCTAAATTTTTGACTCCGAGTTTTTCATATGCCAGTTTAATCGTCTTGGCTCCCAGATTCTGGATTTCCAATAGCTCAAGCAGGGTTTCTGGAATGTCGGAGAGAGCCTCTTGGTATTTTGTCATCTGGCCAGTCTTGATGTATTCCTCGATTTTTTTAGCAATTCCACTCCCTATTCCAGAAATTTCTTGAAGCCTCCCTTGTTCGTAAATAGTTTCGATGTCTTCACTCAGATCTTCTATGACCCGGGCCGCTTTTCGGTAAGCAAGGACTTTGAATGCTATTTCCCCTTTAATTTCGAGCGCATCGGCAATTCGAGAGAATATTCTTGAAATCTCTTTATTCTTCATCTTTTCAGGTCTGTTCTTTGTCTTTTATAAACACTCTTCTCCCTCTTATCTCCAGCCTCCCCTCAAAAAAAAGCCTCACTGCCTCCGGATAAATCTTGTGTTCTTCCTTGAGAATTCTTTCACTCAGGCTTTCTTCTGTGTCATTTTGAAAAACAGGCACGACTGCCTGAAGAATTATAGGGCCCATATCCACCTCTTCAGTCACGAAATGGACAGTTGCTCCTGAATACCTTACTCCCCATTCGAGAGCCTTTTTCTGCACATGAAGACCAGGAAAAGAAGGAAGAAGGGCAGGGTGAATGTTCATGATGCGGTTCTTGAATTCTCTGCAGAATTCGGGGCTCAGAATTCTCATAAATCCTGCAAGACAGATTAGATTCACGCCTCTCTTCTTCAGCTCCTTGATGACTTCTTTTTCATAGTCCTGACGTGAAGGGAAGTCTTTGGGATTGAGAAAGAGAGTTTCGAGATTTCTTTGTCTTGCAATCTCTAAGCCAGGTGCATCTTTCTTATCACTTAGGACAAGAACTATTTCGGCATTTATCTTTCCTGAAAGTATGGCATCATGAATTGCTTTGAAGTTTGAACCTCTTCCAGAAATAAAAACTGCAATTTTCCCTCTTTCTTTTGGACTTAAGAAAATGTCTTCATTCATTTTTCCCCCCTGCCTTGGATTAAAACTTTACCATGAAACCTATCCTCGCCGAAAATCCACTCAGGTCAAGGGCTGCTTTTGCCACTTGACGAAAATTTTCTCCTTCTGGCTCCTGCTCAAGAAGCATGAATTTAAATTGCCAGAATTCAATCCTTTCCTTATACTCTTCAAAGGAGAAAAGAGTCTTTAGAATTCCCTCCTCCTTGTGAGTGAATTCTTTCACCTGGAGTTTTCGAAAATTTCCTTCAAGGATTAGACTCAGATTAGGGTCGATTTCTAAGCGAAACCCCAAGCCAGCTCTAAAAGCTAATCCACGGGCTCTTGCTTCCTGGAAGAAGGTGTATTTAAAGTTAGCCTCTGAAGCCTTCTTGTTCCCTTCTCTCTCGACGAATCTTACCCACAGGGGGCCTGCACCTGCTTTAAGGAAAAGGCGAAGCTTTTTGTGCAGAGGATGGAAATAATATCCCGAAAGACAAAGAGGAAGAGCGGTTATTTTAGCGGGGTGGATATAGTGAAAAGTTCCTGAACTTTTTTCTATAGAAACGAAATTTTCTTCCTTGCTCAGTTCAACATAGAGATATCCACTTTCTATTGCCAGCCCAAAATTATTCCCAACCTCAAACAGGAATTCTGTGTTGAAATCTGCACCAAGATTGAAATTCTTAAAACCCTTGCTTTGAAAATTCCATCTTTGAAGAAGAGCTTCTCTTTTCTGAGCTTCCTCCCATCCTTTGAGATAGCTGTTTATGGGGGTAGGGTTCAAAGAAGAAAAACCACCTGTCATTTTTAGATGAAGGGAGATTCCATAAATTTTTGGGACTGAAAATATTAGAAAGAAAAAAATCAGCGGATGTTTGTGTGACATCAGAAGAAAGATCCTCTTTTACCTTAGTTAAGTTTATTTTTTTATTTCTAAATTTTCAACCTATTTTAACTTCTTTTTTTCTAGATTCAATCTCGTTTAAGGGTTCATTTTTTACTGAATGAGGAGAGATTAAGAAATCAAGAGAGTTTGAATATTGAGGGAATTGTTTTTTCCCAACATTCAAGAGCCATTTCCAGAGGGAGGTCAACGATTTTCTTCTTCCTGTATTGAATTATGATTCTCTTTCCTCCTATCTTACCAAGGATTTTCATTTTAACTTTTTTCTTCTCTGCTATGCTCTCAATTTTTTTGAGACTATCTTCTGTGCAGGTAACCACTATTCGAGATTGAGATTCTCCGAAGAGGAGGGCATCAGGCCTCAGCTCATCCTCAAGGTTTATCTCGAAGCCTATTTTTTCCTCACTCAGAAAGGCACATTCAGAAAGGCAAACCGCAAGCCCGCCCTCAGAAACGTCGTGGGCAGAAACAATGAGACCTTTTAAAATCGCTTCTCGGCAGAGTTCTTGTACCCTTTTTTCTTCGTTAAGGTCAATTTCCGGTGGCATTCCTCCTTCAAGATGGAAGATTGTCTTTAGATACTCTGAAGCCCCTAACTCTTCCTTGTTTTCTCCAAGAAGGATTATGATTTCCGCCCCTTTTTTAAATCCAGGACTTACTGCCTTTTGGTAATCCTCTAAAATACCCAGAATCCCCAGGACCGGAGTCGGATAAATGGGAGCCCCTTCTGTTTCATTGTAGAAGCTTACATTTCCGCCGGTGATAGGGACCTTGAAGATGCGGCAAGCCTCTGAGATTCCCTCGATTACTTCTTTGAACTGCCACATGATTTCGGGCTTTTCCGGGTTTCCAAAGTTTAGGCAGTTTGTGGCTCCTATAGGATAAGCCCCCACACAGGAAAGGTTTCTGCATGCCTCAGCCACAGCAATCTTTCCGCCTCTCCTTGGGTCTAAATAGGTATAGAGAGAATTCCCATCGAGGGTCAATGCTAGTGCCTTTCTCTTCTTCTTTATCCTCAACAAAGATGCATCTGCTCCGGGAAGGAGGATGGTGTTAATCTGAACCATGTGGTCATATTGTCTGAAGACCCATTCTTTACTGGCTATGGTGGGAGAGGAGAGAAGTTTCAGGAGAACTTGATTGTAATCATCAGGGAGAAGGGGGAGCTCAATTTGGGTAGATTTTTCTAAATAGGAAGGGTATCTACTTTCTCTATCATAGACCGGACAGAGGTTGACAATCGCATCGAGGGGAAGGTCGACGACTTTCTCTCCTCCTGAGAAAACTCTCAGTCTATTTCCTTTTGTAACCTTTCCTATGACTACGGCATCCAGGTCCCATTTGGCAAAAATCTTCTGTATCTTGGATACCTTATCTTTCTTAGCCACGAGCAGCATTCGTTCTTGAGATTCAGAGAGCATGATTTCGTAAGGGGTCATACTTTCTTCTCTTTGAGGAACTCGGTCAAGTTCAATCTCTATTCCCATTCTTGACTTTGCAGCCATTTCTGCTGTCGAGCAGGTGATGCCGGCGGCTCCCATATCTTGAATCCCCACGATCAAATCCTTGTCCATTACTTCGAGACAGGCTTCAAGAAGTAATTTTTCTTTGAAGGGGTCTCCAACCTGAACATTAGGCCTCTTTTTTTCAGAATCCTCCCCAAATTCTGCGGATGCCATTGTTGCCCCATGAATGCCATCTCTGCCTGTCTTTGAACCTACATATAAGACTGGGTTTCCCACACCTTCTGCCCTAGCCCTGAAGAGCTTATTTTTCCTACCTATTCCCACACAGCATACATTCACGAGGGGGTTTAAAGAATAACATTCGTTGAAATATATTTCCCCTCCTACAGTGGGAACGCCAACAGAATTGCCATATGCGGCTATTCCTGAAACGACTCCATCCATTATCGCCTTATTTTTCGGGTTAGAAAGGGGTCCGAAACGAAGTGAATCCAGAAGAGCGATAGGCCTTGCACCCATGGTGAATATATCCCTAAGAATGCCTCCTACTCCTGTCGCTGCTCCTTGAAAAGGCTCTATGAATGAAGGATGGTTATGGGACTCAATCTTAAAGACAGCCAAGAGACCATCTCCAATGTCCACTACCCCCGCATTTTCTCCCGGTCCCTGAATTACATTCTTTCCCTTAACAGGGAATTTTTTGAGATGGATTTTAGAACTCTTGTAGCTGCAATGTTCTGACCACATCAGAGAAAATATGCCAAGTTCCGTTATGTTCGGCTCTCTTCCTATGAGCTCAACTATTCTCTTGTATTCATCCAGAGTGAGGTTATGTTCTTCGATTGCTTTCTTATCCATCACCTCTTCCTTTCACTCCAGGTTATTATAGATTCGAAAATTATCCTCCCATCTTCACTTCCCAGGATTGACTCTGAGGCTCTTTCGGGGTGAGGCATCATTCCCATCACGTTTCCTTTTTCATTGACTATACCTGCAATATTCTCCAGTGAACCGTTTACATTTGCTTCTTCGCTCAGAGCACCGTTCGGTTCACAGTAGCGGAGGGTTATTTGCTCATTTTTTTTGATGCTCTGGATTACTTCCGGAGGAGCAAAGAAGTTTCCATCGAAATGGGCGATGGGTATCTTGAGAACCTGTCCTTTTCTTCCCTTAAGAGTAAAAGGAGTGTGATTATTTTCAAGCCTTAGATACACGTACTGACAGAGAAATTTGAGGTTCTTATTCCTGAGCATAGCACCTGGGAGGAGACCGAGTTCCTGGAGCACTTGGAAGCCGTTGCAGATGCCGAGGACCAGACCTCCCCTTGAGGCAAATTCTTGAACCTCAAGCATAAGGGGGGAGAATCTGGCTATGGCACCTGCACGAAGATAATCTCCATAGGAGAAGCCACCGGGGAGGATGACACAATCTACTTTTTTTAAATCATGCTCTTTATGCCAGAGAAAAGTTGCCTTCTGGTTGAAAACATGTTTTAGAACATAGAGAGTATCATAATCACAGTTTGATCCAGGGAAGACAACTACTCCAAATTTCATTCCGCTTTCTCTGCCACTTCTGAAAGCTCTTTCTATTCGATTATTTCCCAGGAAAATTTTTCAATGATGGGATTAGTGAGAACTTTATTAGAAATCTCGGGGATTATTTTCTCTGCCTCTTCTTGTGAAATCTGATCCAGCTCAAGCTCAAATATTTTTCCCTGTCTAACATCCTTAACATATTTATATCCTAGCATATTGAGTGCGTTCTTCACAGTCTGTCCCTGAGGGTCAAGTACACTCTCCTTATACAAAACGAGGACTCTAACTTTCATCTCCCAGCACTCTTTCGAAGATGTAGTCTATCTTATCTAGAAAGGGTTCAAGAGTGAAACAGGCTTCAAGTTCTTCAGGTGGAATTATTCTCCTTACTTCTTCATCAAGCCGGAGAAGTTCTCTGAAATCGAGCGATTCCTGCCATGCTCTTAGGCTGTGGCGTTGCACAATTTGATAGGCTTTGTCGCGCGAGATGTTTTTTTTCACCAAAGCCAGCATCACCGTTTGGGAGAAGATAAGACCCTTCGTAAGCTCCAAGTTTCTCTTCATGTTTTCAGGGTAAACCTTCCAGTTTTTGATTATGTCTGTCATTTCAGCCAGGATAAAGTCCAAGATAAGGAAAGTATCAGGGAAGATTACTCTTTCTGCCGAGGAGTGGGAAATGTCTCTTTCATGCCAGAGAGGGATGTTTTCGAGGGCGACCTGAAGGTTGGCTCTAGCAATTCGGGCAAGACCCGAGATTCTTTCACATCTTACAGGATTTTTTTTATGAGGCATGGCAGAAGATCCCTTTTGTCCCTTGGTGAATGGTTCTTCGAGTTCGAGTACTTCAGTTCTCTGCAAAAGGCGGATTTCGAGGGCAAACTTTTCCAGGGATGAGGCGAGGAGTGCCAAGGTTGAAATCGCTTCAGCGTGCCTATCGCGCTGTAAAATTTGAGTTGACACTTTTGCAGGAATCAATCCCAGTCTCTTGAGGGCTCGAACCTCGACTTCTGGATTGAGATGGATATAGGTACCAACTGCCCCTGAAATTCTTCCCACACTGATAGTCTCGATCGCCCTTTCAATTCTCTTCAAGTGGCGATTTATTTCTTCATACCACACAAGGAGCTTGACACCAAGAGTTATAGGTTCAGCATGGACGCCATGGGTTCGACCTACCATGATTGTTTTCTTCTGTCTCAACGCTTCCTCTTTCAGAATATCTCTGAGCGAGATGATATCTTTCTTGATAATTTCAAGGGATTGCTTGATGAGAAGGGAAAGAGCCGTATCTACGATATCATAAGAAGTCAGACCGAGGTGAATGTACCTTGAGTCTTCTCCAACATGTTCAGCAACTGAGGTGAGAAAAGCAATCAGGTCGTGCTTGACAATGTTTTCAACCTCGGTGATTCTTTGTACCGAAAAACCAGCTTTCTTCTTTATCCGCTCCAGGACATCTTTTGGAATTTCTCCCAGTTCACACCAAGCTTCACAGACTGCAAGTTCGACTTCAAGCCACTTCTTGTATCTGTTTTCATCAGTCCAGATTGAGCTCATTTGAGGGCGACAGTAGCGGTCTATCATGGGGAATTTTCTCCTCGAATTGATTTAAAATCATAACAGTAAGCTTTTCCTATGTCAATTAAATCAGTTTAATAAATATTCATGCAGATTGCTTGACTACCTTGTTTTCATTTAAATTTCGGATTATTCTTTCCCCTTTTTTGAAGGAGCGATATTTCTTTCTCGAGTAGTTTACCTCATACCACGGCGCTCAAGCTCTACCAATTCTTTAGCGAGATTTCAAACCAGGTGAAATACTTGCGGTTATGCATTCTTTTTCTATCTAAGTTTCCAAGTAATCCTGAGTAGATTTCGAGGATGAGGGTGCCGGAACATAATTTTTGCTCATTTTATGCCCTGAAGTATGCCTCAGGAGAAGCCAATTCCTCACGGGAGGGATTGATGATAACTCTTTCTCAGCATCTTTTGATTTTTTTTGGAAAGCCCTTGGAATTTTTCATTTTTACTTCTTTTATGTTTACCTTGAGCACAAAAATTTAGAGTCTTTCTTCATCTCAAGCAAAATATTTCTCTTAGAGGAAGATTGAATAAAATATTTATATTAATAAGCTTTATCCACCGAAAAATTTAATTAAAAATAATCAAGCTCCTTCACTTAACTTGGATTATTAATAAATCCTAAAATAAGTTTTTATAACTAAAATAAATCGAAGTCTGAAGCTACTTGGTTTCGTTAATTTAATTCAAGACTGTTTTCTCTTTATTTTTACACTAAACAATAAATTGTGAGAGGTAGAGCCTTTTTTATGAATAATCCAGACTCATTTTTAGGGAATCTTAGGTGAATCAAAATAAGGGGATTATATTTTCATTTTCTTGTGGATTTAGGTAAGGGTAAGATATTTGTCATCTTTTGGGCTGATAGCTTTTAATGATTGGCTGCTCTATAAATTTTACTTTCTGATTAAAAATTCCCTTATTCTGGGGTCTTTTCTTACAGTTTCAAATTCATTTTCTTCTTCGATTCTTTGCCAATCATCGAAGCCTGCTTCTTTGGCTTTCTCGAGATATTCGAGGGTTTTTTCGATGTTACCCATAGAGACATAGAATTTAGCATACACAAAGAAAGTTTCTGATACCCTTAAATCCTCAGTAGGAAAACTCACAAGAAAACCTTTATTCTTTTCGAGAAAATCTGGCCCGAGACTGATTCCCCTTTGAAGATAAAAAGACCCCTCTTCGATATTTCCTTGATTGAGAAGAAGAGTTCCTAAGCTATAATTGGCCGAGATGAGGTTGGGCTCAAGCTCAAGAGCCTTTTTAAAGTTTTATTTTGCCTGCTCTATTTCTCCTTTAAGATAAGAAGTATTCCCCAAGTTGTTATAAGCTTGAGCATAAGAGGGCCTCAGGTTTAGAGATTTCAAAAAATTTTCTTCTGCGAACTTATAAACTTTCTTGAAGAAAAAGGCTATTCCAAGAAGGTTGTATCCCTCAGCTGCCTTTGGGTTTATCTTGAGAGCGGCATTGGCTTCTTGAATTGCTTTGTCATAATCATTTAGTTTGATAAATTCGTTGGCATGAATCAGGTGCAGATTAAAAGCCCTTTTTGAAGTCATGCGGGGTTCAAATTCAGGCTTTTTTTGAGATTTACAGGAGAGATAAATCAGGCTTATTATTATAAAGGTTAAAGGGAAGAGCAATTTTTTCATCTTAAACTCCTCACCATCAAGAAGAAGTTTAATTAAGGGAAGAATTGGTGGTTGTTTTTTATTTTTTGTCCTAATTTCCCCATAAAAATATCTTTTTATATTATAAATATAACGAAGATATTTTCAACTTGTCAATTAGCAGACTCATCCCCGAATATTCGGGTAACAGGCTCTTTTTTTTCTCCGGGTAAAAAAAGAAGCCTCTATTTCCCCAGAAAGCTGGTAAAATAGAGGCGCAATGAAAAAATTAAAAAGTTTCACCCCACAGGTGAAACCCCCAGGAGGTGCCTTCATGATACGTCAGAATATCCAAAATTTCAAACTCGGTTCCCTTCATCGCAACAAAGCCACTGCCTCCAGCGGTCTGGCTCTACTCATGACCTTCGCCAAAGATATCGGGTTGGCCAAGCAGCTCGACCGGAGTTTTTCTCATCTTAAGCTCCGGGAGCGCGGCTATTCGGTCTCGGCCAAGGTGATGTCGTTTCTGCAGATGGTCATCAAGGGAGGCGACAGGCTTTTAGATATTGACGTTTTGCGAGCGGATCCAGGCCTGCCTCGCTCTTTTACGGATGGGGCCAGTTCCCCGGCCGAACACGCTGGCAGATTTGAGCCGGCGGTTTCGAACGAAGGATGTTCATCGGCTGGTGGAGTGTGGAATGCGGGTTGTAGTGGGGGCGCTTCGGGCGAAGAGAATGTGGCGGGTAATCCTCGACATTGAATCCACGCTAATGGAAAGCGGGGTGCGGATCGCCGAGCGAACCTCTGAGGGTTTCCGAGGGTTTAACCCCCTTCTGGGGACACTGCGGGCCGGCTGGATGAGCCTGGCGGCTTTTTCTGTGTTTCGTCCAGGCAATGTGGCGCCTCAATCGCACAAGCTGAGTCTGGTGCGTAAAATCCATCGCTCTCCGCGGAAAGATTTTCCCGGGATCGAGCTCTTGGTGCACTCGGACTCTGCCGGTTACAACCACCGGCTCATGCGTTACTGTGACCAGAACGCAACCGGGTTTGTCATTGCTAGCCGCAAAGCGGAAGCGATCTTCCAGATAATCCAGGGGATAGAGCACTGGGAAAGACTTCGGGGTGGCCAGGCCAACGAGGAAGCCGGAGAAGGGATCCCTTTTTTCAGTGTGGAGAAAGAGGGAGCAGTCTATCGGCTGGTCGTGGTGCGTAAACGAAACAAGCAGCGGGCTTTGTTCCCCGAGTCGAGTACAGCTCTCGCCTTTACCTCACCAACACCGACTAGTCGCCTCATAAGGTGGTCCGCTTCTACCGCAAGCGGGGCGAAGCTGAGAATGTCATCCGGGAGCTCAAGGAAGGGTATGCCCTCGACCATATCCTCTCAGAACATTTCCTGGCCAATGCCGTGTTCTTTCAACTCCAGGTTCTGGGCTCCAACCTGGTTGAGGTCTTCAAATATGCGCATCTGGACCGCTCGTGGTGGCGGCTGCGAATCAAATAGTTGCGCTTCAGATTGGTCAATATCACTGGCGTGGTCGTGCGGCACGCCCGCTGGACCGTTCTTCGCCTTTCCGTCCATTACTGCTATGTGGATACGTTTCGTCGCATCTACCAGATCCTTCAGGTCGCGCTCCTGGAATTGCGATTATAACGGCCGCTCTCAGCCTTGAGATTTTGGCTATCTTAGGCCGAGGTCTCATCAAACAGAAATTTTGGCTTATCAAGCTCGATAATAACCCTGCCAACAACACCGCTTTTTGCAACACTTGTGGTCAAAAACATGACCTGCTGAGCTGATAAGGGGGCCAATAGTATCGATTCTGAAATTTTTCTCAATTAGATCTTATCCGAAAATTCGGGCTTAATCTATTTCTTTAATGAATGATAACAAAGAGAAAGAGATGTTTGATTTTCTTTGAGATTAACCTCAGATTGCAAAGCCTACCCTTCATCCTTTCGGTTGGCGTGTGGACTTTTAAGTTTAGAATCTGAGAATGATTCCAGATGAAGCCAAAATATATTTTAACCCAGTTATCTGTGCTCCTGCATAGTCACTTCTTTCTAGGTGAAATTCAAGGAGAAAGTTTTTTGCTAAAGCCACCTGAACTGTTGCGGTCCCTCCAGCGAATATATCTTCAATCTTTGCTCCATATCTTCGGAAATATTGGATTCCAAAAAAAGGATGAAAATAGAGAAAAAACCTTTCGTTTTCATGGAAAAAGGTGATAAATATATGATGGGCAAAGTAATTACTGGGGTCAAAATATCCATTCCTTGTCTGGTATTTGAAATCGAGGTATTTTATCCCATAGCCGTATTCTGCTCTCGGGCGAGAGAGTCGAAAGGCAAACCCGATTGAAAAATCTATATCATGAGCTTTATTGGCATCTGAATAATTCCTGTAAGAATAGGTCCCAGACAAGGTGTAACGCGGCTCGATTTTTTTCGAAATGAAGATTCCGCTACTTGTAGATCTTATTTTATTTTCAATAAGCTCCACCGTTTGAGTGAAGGTTTCTCTATTTATAAATACCCTAACTAAGCCAGCCCTTATTTGGAGTTCTGCTTGTAAAAAACCTCTTCCTAGAGTAAGCCCCCCTTCATTGCCGATTTGAGTAATTCCTGCTCCTCCTTTTAATTCAAAAAATGGGGTTAATCTTGAGTTCATGTTTAAGAAGAGATTTCTTGCCTTTTTCTCCATGGAAGGAGATGAGACATCCCCTTCTATAAAATTTATGTTCATGTTCAGCTTTTCAGCAGCAAAAAAGCCGAAAAGAAAAGAGGCCCTTTTCTCGCCGTTTTTCTCAGAATCTTCGTAGAAGGAATATTTCGCTTCGATGAAAGGCGAGGTCTCGCTTTTCAGAGTAGCGTCGAGCTGGGAGAGCTCATTTTGTTGGTAAAGATTAACAGCCTTAAGAAGATTTCTGCTTTTTTTGGCTTTTTTTATATACTTTGCCTTGAGCAGAGCATAAGTTAGTCCCAAACGAGCATCGAAATTTTCTCCCCCCTCGAGAAGTTTTGAATAAAGTGAGATAGCCATATCATAGAATCCACTTAAACGAAGAATATCTGCTCTAATAAGCAAAGCCTCTTTTTGATCAGGATTTTGGAGGAGGATTAGATTTACCTCTTCGAGAGCCCTTCCCAACTTTCCCAGCCCGCTTAAGACTCTGGCATATATGATTCTGGTTTGCCAGTCTTCTGAGTCCTCCTTAATAAGAAGTTCAAGCTCTTTTAAGGCAAATCTTAATTTTCCACTCCAGGCAATATGCATTGCCATCATCTTTTTTTCTTCCCTGGTGAAGAAGTCTCTACTCAGTTTTAAAGCCTCCATGTAATAGAGTGCGGCGTTTTTAAAGTCTTGTTTTTCAGTATATGAATCGCCCTTCATCTTGAGGAATATTGCTTTTTCCTTTCGAGAATCTTCAGGCTTTTCTCTTTTTTCTAGGGAGAAAGAAACAACTTCTTTATTCCAGAGGATAAGAAGTGTCATAAAGATTAAGATAAATGATAATTTATCTCTCTTAACCCCTTTTAGATTTAATTTAATAATCATAACCTTGGCTCCTTAAGATGATTCTTTTGGATAAAAAGACTAAAAAGAATTGTTTTTTCCGATTAATTCCTCATCAAGATTTTATTTTATCTATTTTACTTGCCTATAAAATTATACAGCAGGAACTTATGGCAGGGTAAAATTTTTTGCGTAATTTCGAAAAGATGGTAGAGGGAAAGGCTCTTTCTCCTGAAATAGGAGGAAAAAGGAAAGCCAAAAAGAAAGGAGAAAGAGCCCAGGGAAATTAAACCGAGCGTAACAGAGTTTAAGGACCTTAGCGAGGGAAACCGTAGGCATAGCTATTTAAGATGATGCCAGAAGAGATTCAAGGGAGCAGAGGTGAGTATCTTTCTATTCTAGGGTGAAAGCCTTATGAGCGCTGTCGGGGGAAGAGGAATCATGGTAATGGTTTTTATGATTCGGGTGGCCGGAGAGAGGGTGGGAGAGATTGAGAGCCTGGTTGTTTCTCGTAGCAAGAGGTATGGAGATGAGGTTCCTCATAATATCTAGGTCATGTATCTGAGGAGAATAAGGATGGGGACATTATCAATGCTCTCAGAGAGGTTTTCAAGGTTAGGAGATTTCAGGGGGAGAAGTTAGCCGGTTGAAGGAGGGGGTGAAATATCTTTTTATTGAGGGAGTAGAGATCAATATGAGGGTGAGTGAGGGTGGGGAGAACGTTTTGATTTTAGGAGGAGTTAGGGGAGGATGGGTGCTGGTTAGGATTAGGGTTTCAATCTGGGGGGAGTTTTTTAAAGGCCTCAAGAGAGGAGGGTTATGAGCAGAGTTAGTGAATGGCTTACCTGCATTGGAGAAAGTTTTTTGGGGAGAGTTTATTAATGCTGAGGCTAAAGGCTTTAGTTTCTCTGGGAGCAAGAAGGTGCTAGCGAAAGTATCGAGAAGACTGAAGAAAGAGGTAGCCTCAGCTCTGCGGGCCATCTTCTATGCTTGATGCAGAGAGAAGAAGCGAAGGTTATGGGCCTTTATCTGTGTTTAAAAATGGGATTACATTGGGGAAAGGCCCCGAGGGGAAAAGTGCTTCGAGCTCTGTTTTATCCCCAACTAAGAGCTTTAAATGAATTTACCCAAAATAGTTGAGAATACCTAAATTTTACGCAGTTTTTCTTCTAATTCAGAGGGAAAATCCCGTATTTCAAAAATTCAAATCTCAATAAAGATTTCCACAAACTTTTATTTCTTAAAGAATCACTTAAAAAAAGTATTCTTTACAAGCTAATTGTTTTACTGATCTCTCCTTTGTATAATACAAACCTTCAAAAAATGGTCGGCACAATCTTCGGGCTTATCATCTTCCCCCTTCTCATAATTTCCCTTTCAGGATATCTTGCTTTCCGAAAAGAAAGAAAGAGGAGATAAAAATTTGACTATTCTTTCGGGAAATGCAAACACCTGGACTTTTCTCGCCTTTCTTCTTTATTTAGGGATTGTTGTAATCATAGGCCTCATCACTTCGCGCTTCTCCTCCTCTGGAATGGGAGAATTTTTTCTGGGGGGAAGAAGGATGAAAAGCTTTGTCGTAGCCCTTGCCGCAGTAAGCTCAGGCCGTTCTGCTTGGCTTGTGATTGCTGTCTCTGGAATGGCTTTTATAAGAGGAGCATCTGCGATCTGGGCTGTTACAGGCTATATCCTCATGGAGCTCTTCCTCTTCATCTTCCCTGGAAGAAGACTCAGGTATTTCACGGAAAAAATGGACAATCTCACCATCCCTGATTACCTGGAATCAAGATTAGGCGATAAGACGAATCTCATCAGGATATTCTCTCTCATCCCCATACTCGTCTTTATGGTGGCCTATGTTTCAGCCCAGTTCAATGCTGGAGGTAAAACCCTTGCCTCAAGCTTCAACCTCACTAGGTTTGAAGGAGTGCTCATCACCTCCGGAATAGTCCTTTTTTATACCATGATGGGGGGGTTCCTCGCGGTCTGTCTCACCGATTTAATCCAGGCAATGTTGATGATTTTCGCTCTCTTAATTCTTCCTTTTATTGCCATCTTGGATTATGGGGGTCTTCAAGCTCTATTTTCTTCACTTAAAGAACTTTCCCCCCAGCATATCGACCCTTTCGCCATATCCCTAGGCACATTCCTGAGTTTTATCGGCATAGGACTTGGCTCTCCGGGAAATCCTCACATCCTCAATAAATACATGTCCATCGACGACCCTGAAAGATTGAAGATAACAGGCTTTATTGGGACCTTATGGAATGTCATCATGGGGTGGGGAGCCGTCTATATCGGACTTGCAGGAAGGGCATTTTATAGAGACTTGTCCCTGCTCCCTGACCAAGATGCAGAGAATATCTTTACCCTCCTTGGTTCAAAACATCTTCATCCTTTTCTCTTTGGGTTGACTCTCTCAGCTATTTTTGCAGCCATCATGTCTACGGCTGACTCCCAGCTCCTTGTTGCCTCCTCGGCTATAGTCAGAGACACTTATCAGAAGATTTTGGCCCGAGGGAAGGAGATCTCTGAAAAGACACTTGTCTTCTGGAGTAGATTAGTAACCTTAATCATCACTCTTGTTGCTCTTGTCTTTGGAGCCCTGGCCACCAAGCTTGTCTTCTATCTTGTTCTCTTTGCCTGGGGAGGACTGGGAGCAGCCTTCGGCCCCTCTATCCTTCTCAGTCTTTACTGGAAGAAACTTACCAAATGGGGCGTTATTGCAGGAATTATAAGCGGAACAGCAACCGAGATTGTCTGGTATTCAATTCCTGAGCTAAAAGCCGTGATCTCAGAATGGGTTCCTGCAACTCTCCTTTCCTTTATAACTGTGGTCTCAGTAAGTCTCATGACATTTCCTCCTGAAAATGCAGAGAGGATGCTTGAAATCATGAAAGGAGAGTCTAAAGGAGGATAAAAACATTCCTAAAGAACTCAAAAAGTAAGAGAGAAGAAATACCTTCTGGTTTAACTTCAAGAATTAAATAAGAATAATACCAGGGATAAAAAACATCACTATCCTCTTGGACATGTTTAGCCTTTAGAAGCACGACAAGCTTGAGGGATGGGAAGAGAATATTCGCTCGGCTGATTGTCAAAGAATAGGAATAACCTGATTCTATCTCTACATTATATAATTCTCCCCTTTCCTTATTCCAGTTTGAAAATTTTCGTCATTTTCTTAAGGATGCCTTGGTAAAGAGATAGTCGGGGATTTCAGCATCGAATTCGATTGAGTCAAGGATGAAGTCGGTACCTTCTCCAGTTTTCAAAACATCCTTGTAGATAACCCTATCCGGAACCCATCTTCCTTGAGTCTTCATTACCTTCTTTACTTCTGTCGTTTTAAGGAGCATCCCACTTCGCGCATAGCGTTCTTCCCTCAAAACTACAAATCTTGTCTCATCTACCCATATTTTCCTCGAGGGATATGCAACATCACTCTTCTTTGCCAAAAGTTCGAGCACCCAGCAGGTGGCATCGAGAAACCTTTCTTCCCCGACCACTCTAGCCTCATAAATTTTTAGGAGACGCCTGTCTTCCATCATGTCTTCATAGGATAGGTCAGAACCCATCACAGATTGTCGAAGCATGTGGCCGGAGATGAGGATGGTACGATCGGTTGCAGGAGAATAGATCCACAACTGGTCCCCCAATTTTAACATCTTTGTCCCTCTTTCACGGGCGGGTGCCAGGTATTCAGTGAAAGCCTTCTCTTCTCCCTGAATCCAAGTCTTCGATTCTATAGAACGGGTCGCCCGCCGACCATGGATAATCATCCGCGCAGTTATAATTTTATTTCCGGAGATGATATTTTCATCTACCCTCGCCAAGATCCATTCCCCAGAAGGCACCTCTTCTTCGTTTACAAATGAGATAGTGGAAGGATAATTCATGCCCAAAAAAACTCGCCCTCCTAGTAAGAGCACAGTCCCTGCTAAAGCTACAATCTTTTTCATGCTTCAAGTTCCTTCATCAAGGAAGATGTCTTTCGCCTATAGATTCCCAATCCGGAAATTGAAGTCCCCAGCAAGGTTGCTCCCAATCCCGGAAGAAAACCGATGACAAAGCTTACTGGAGTCACATGAGCCCTGAGGACATCGCTGAACATAAGCGAAGAGCTCTTCATCAAAAAACTAATGTTAATCCCGTGGACCTGGATGTAGTAAGCGATGGCCACTCCAACTGCAGTTCCAGCTATTGTTCCTAAAATGGCAATCATCAAGGATTCCAAAAGCAGCGAGCGATAAAGATGTCCCTTACCTTCGCCCATTGCCAGGCGAACTCCAATCTCTCCGTATCTTCTTAAAGATCCCATCAGCCCTGCATTCCAGAGCACAATGGACATGGCAACCACAAAAACAAGCACAACACCCAGGGAAAATACCTTCATCATAGCCAGTAAATCACCTAAGCCAGCCTGGTTTTTGAGTGAGACCATTTGAGGGAGGAATTCATCATTTAAGCCCTCATATCTCCTGTTAAACATCTTTGCTATTTCTTCCGTCTCCTTATCCCTGTAAATAAAATCTTTATAGAATCCCAGAATTTCCCCGGCCGCATCTTTCATATCCAGGACTTCCTGAATATCCCTGAGGTCCGCAAGAACTGCGCTCCGGTCCATGGCTGTGACACCGAAGCGGACAGTGCCTGCTACTCTGAAATTGGCTATGGCCATGCTCCCGTGCATGGTCGAGCTGATGAGGGTAACTATGTCTCCTGGCTTAAGAGCAAGGCTCTGGGCAAAATCAGAGCTGATGAGGATATCTCCGCTTTTTTGAGGAAGGTTCCCGTTCACTAAGGCTCGCAAGAGGTCCAGAATGAGATGTTCGGGACTTTCCTCCCTCAAGAAATCCACTCCAATCCCGACCACAGGCGCCTGGATTCGTGTCTCTCCGCTCTTTTCTGGGACATCTAAAATGCCTCCAAATCTTATCCGCGGTGAAAAGAACATTGAAGGGAACATCTTCTTCAGCTCCTCCAACAACGATTCCACCCCCATAAATGCCAGGTCATTTGGAATCTGGTCTGCCTCTTCTGCATAAGCCCTAGACATAATTTTCACATGACCGGTAGAGAATCGAGCACTCGTTTCCACAAAACTATTTTCTGCCCCTTTGATGTAGCTATAGAGAAAGACAGTGAGCATCACTCCCACCCCAACAGTGAGAAAAGGGAAGAGACTTCTCGAGCGATCGCGCAGAATACCCTTGAGGAGGAATTTTATCATGAAATCCTCCCTCTTAATGCATCTGTGGGTTTTAGCTTCGCTATCCTTCGTGTGGGAAGGAAACTCACCAGCGTAGTAACCAACATAACCAGGATAGCCGTTCCCAGGATTAGCCCTGCACTGTAAATGGGGAATATTCTCTCCCCAATGGCAAATCCATAACTATCAATGGCCTGAGGCATGGCCCATCCCTTGCGAGCAAAAATCCCAAGAAGTGGAAATCCGTAGACTGCGGCTACCAGGGCGGCAAGAAGACTATGGAGGGCTCCCTCAAGAGTAAAAAGTTGAATTATCTTCGCCCTGCTCATTCCCATTGCCATCAATGTACCTATCTCCTTTCTCCTGCGGAAAATTGAAAGAACTTGCGTATCGAAGAGAGCGAGCAAGGCAAGAAGGATAAGGATGAGGTAAAAGATTGTCGACCCTACCGTTTTGCTCCGCACTAGCTCATGGATGTCTTGGAGTAAAAAATCCAGACTCTTATAAGACCAGCCCGGGATTCTCTCGGAGAAATTCGTTCCTTTCCCTAAAGTCACGAGAGTAGCTTCTTGCTCCATCCCAGCTAGCGAGCGGAGGGTGCTTAGCGGTAGCCAGACCTGTCCTTGATCTATAGACTGCACAGTTGTGCTCATGATATGGACGATGCGAATGTTACGGGCATCAAATGCTCCCTGGGAATCTCGAAAACGGAGAGTAACCACATCCCCTACCCTGAGCCCAGTCGAACGAGCCATACGAGTTCCGATAAGGGCAGGGATTTCATCCTCTCCTCCGTTATTTAGGAATTTCGAGGGAAAGAGAAGTATATTCTGGCCAGAGTCTATACCTTTGATGATAACAGGAAGGAAACGTCCTTGAGGGTAAAGAGTCCCCTGGATGATGAGGATAGCCATGGCTCTTCTTTCTTCAATTAGCCTCTGAAGAGGAGCAGGGAGAGCACCATGTGCTTTCTCCAGAGTCAGAGGATTATAAGGGTCATATTCTTCATGCCAGTATTGCCCTCCACCATACTCGGCGTCCTTCAAAGATTGGGCTGCCTGAGCACTCATTCCCTCGTAAACGCCCTGGCTCCAGATGATGGCTATGAAGGAAAAAGAAAGGACAATCACGTTTAGCCAAGTTCTGAGGCCTGCTCCAACGAGGTTCCTGAAGGCAAGTTTGAAAACGACCTTCATCTTGAGTTGCCTCCATGCGTCTCTCTCTTTTCCTCGGTTGTTAAGATCTCATCGCGGGCTACCTTCCCATCCAAAAGGGTTATTTTCCTCCTCAGATATTGGATTACCTTCTCGTCATGAGTAGCAAAAATGAAAGTCGTTCCTAGCTCTCTGTTGAGCTCTTCCATAATCTGGAGGATGTTGTGTGAGTTTTCGGCATCGAGATTGGCAGTGGGCTCATCCGCAAGAATAAGGGTGGGTTTCTTGACAATTGCCCTGGCAATGGCAACACGCTGACTTTCCCCTCCTGAAAGTTGGGATGGCTTAGATTTAGCTCTCTCAGAAAGTCTCACCCATTCCAGGGCCTCCATCACGCGGCGCTTCCTTTCAGCACCCGAAACCCCGAGGAGAAGAAGCGGAAATTCAACGTTCTCATAAACAGTATACACAGGGAGAAGATTAAAGGTCTGGAAGATGAATCCAATGTTCTCCATCCGTAATCTTGCTGCCTGCCTTGCGCTAAGTTCCTCCACCTTTTTTCCCATGACAACGGCACTTCCTCTGGTTGGAGAATCAAGCGAGCCAATGATGTTGAGAAGAGTGGTTTTTCCTGAGCCACTCGGCCCGACAAGACCCGCAAATTCTCCCGCCCTAAAAGCCAGATTCACCCTGTTCAAGGCTATGAGCTCATGGTTTCCCATGGGATAGATTTTTACTAAATCTATTGTCTCTATCAGAGCCTTGTTTTCCATGTTTTTCTTGCCTTTCTTTCCTCTTTTTTAAATTTTTGTGACTATCTTAGTAAATAAAGCTCAATAATGAAAGACCATCATGAGCTGAATCCCTTTTCCAGCGAAGAGATTGGAAGCGCTCTGCGTTCGATAGATTTGAAAGCGTTCTGGATTCCAGAAGGCCATAAGATGAAAGTCCAATCGGTCAAAGGACCTCTGCCATCTAAAAAAAGTATAGAGTTGCTTATTTTCTTCATCATAATAAAAAATTAGATTCAGGGTGTCGAGGAGTCCCGGAGGATAGGCAAGTGAGAGAGCCACAAAACTCAAGGTCCTTTCTCCGGTCGAGCCGTTATCATTGGCACAAAACTCAAAGTACTCGCCTAAAAGATGAAGTCCATTACCTAAATTGAAAGTATAGTCAATTCCTGCCACAAAAGACCTCTGCCGGGCATAAGGAAGGTTTTTATTCTGGAGACAGGTCAGGGCTACCTCAAGCCATAAACCCACACCGAAGTCCCATTTTCCATCGAGTGCATAACGATTTTCAGGAATCGGGGAAAATTTGGATGAAGATTCATCCTCCATTTCAAAGCTTACTCTACGCTGGTGGTAGGTAAAAGCCAGCTCTCCTTTGGAGAGAGGAGTCTGGATTCTTCCTCCTAATTCTGGCCTCCTCTTGGCCGTTGGCATCATTTCCCACCCTTTAGGGTCGTCGTTCCCATAGAGTGCCCAGAGCCAGATGTTCCTGTTATTGAGGAAGTAATACCGAAGAAGAAGAGCATAGACTCCATCTGTAATCTGAAGTGGGTCTCTTGGGTCAAGCCTATCGAACCACATTAGGGGTCTCAGAAATGAAGCTGAGCCGAAGCTTATTTTCTGAAGTCCAAGTCTTGCCTCAAAGCGCGGCGAAGAATACCTCACCATGGCTCGATAAAGCTTCGTCTTTCCCTCAATGTGTGATTCATCGAAATTTCTGATTTCTGCAGATGCCCAGGCATTCAAAGATAATTCAGCCTCAAGGAGTCTTTCTCTTCCCAGGGATTTCGAGAGAGAGAAATCTGGAAGGAAACGCAGCCCGACTTGAGTCTCGAGGAATTCTTTCCCTGATGCTGCCATCCAGCCTGAAAGAAAACCGTGGAAATCAAGTATCTGAGGAAAAATAGGAAAAGAAAGGGCCGAAAGCCCTATCATCATGAGAGCCATCTTCAGAAACAGATGTCTTTTTCTCAACTTTAAGTCTTTTTCTTGGAGAGAATAGTAAATCAAAGCCTTAATAGATTTCAATAGAGGCTTGAGAAATGGAAGAAAAGATGTGAGTTCAAGAAAAAAATTTTATCCAAGAAAACTTCTCTTTTCCCCCTCGTCATTTTCTCTTCGCTTCACATCACGCTGGATAACCACTCCTAGAATCTTGTGTATAACCTATTTCCGGACGCACCTTCATTATCCTTTCTGTGCATTCCCTCATTAAGAGAGAAATTTTGGCTTTAATTAACCTTTTTTGCCAAAGTCAATAAAAGCCAAGATAGTTATTTCTTGGTTACTTTAGGAGCATGTATTTCAGGACAAAGGCCTTTTAATGAAAACCTAGCATTTTTTAAATACTAAATATTTCTCCTCAAACCTTTGTTTAGAAAGCGGCTCAATGCAAATCTCCTCCAAACTAACCTCAATCCTTCTAACCTTGGACTTAATAAAATACAGACTAAAGAAATTCTCTATGATTTCTTTACCTTTTAAATATTTCCTTCCCTATTAGCTCAAGAGAATTTTTTCTCCATTTTTTAGACCTTAACCAAAAACTGCTAAGCAGAGTCTCTTCATCGCCACATTATCTTCTTTAATAAAAATTTATGATTATTTTCTTTCATCTGTGGTTCATTTCTCCTCAGAATATGAATCTTGCGCTCAACTTGAGTGTCCTCAGACCATGAGCAGCTGTAAATTGACCGTAGGTAGGCCATCTTTGAAATGAGCCGTCATTGAGGACTCTTCCGCCAGGGTCTTGATTGACGTCGAACCAGTGTTCACCAAGAACATTCAGCACATCGAGGAAGATCCACAATCTCCCAAATTTCCCTACTTTAAAACTTTTTTCTACTCTAATATCTAAATTATTTCTTGAGCGCTTTCTATAAGAGCCTGCAGGGTCGCCATTCACAGTGACTAAAGTCCCAGGATACTCAAAGGATGAATCGTAAGGAAGCTGAATTTCGAGTGTCCTGGTCCATGGCTCACCGGAAGAATATAAGTAAAAGGCACTCATCATCACTTCCCATGGCATCAGCACAGACCCCTGCAGTTTTATGACTAGGCGACGGTCGAAATTTAGCCTGCCATATCTGTTGACGAGGTAATTAGGAGTTGAAAAATTACCGAGTGCTTCGGCAATGCTGCCTCCGTAGTCTGCTTCAATATTTCCCTCGAATTTGCTCCAGGTTATCGAGCCTAAAAGCTGCCAGCGGTTAGACATTCTTTTTGCAAGAGTGAGTTCTACTTCCCTGTACTTCCTCTCTGTCTTTACCTTGTCATCAATGTTAGTAAGGTAGCCCCTGCTCTCAGGGGCTCCTGCTTTTACTCCATAAACTGTAATCTCTTTATCATCAGTAGTTCCATACTCTCCATCCCAGCCTGGATCAGTTACAGAGTAGGGAATCCACCATTCACTCTCGGGAGTAGAACCCCTAAATTTTTCCACGACCTGAGGCATTCTCGTTTTTATTTTTTGGATAAAGGAGATGGAAGCACTGAAGTCCTTGTAAATTTCCTTCTCCAAACCGACAATGAATTCATCAGCGAGTGAGCCCTTTACCTTGGGGTTAATCACATCCAGGGGGTTAAAATCGCTGGGGTCAGGAGGAAGATAAGTGGGTAAAAAGAAATCCGAATCTTCTATGATTCCATTTTCATTGAGGTCAAACCATAAAGTTTCCACTGTGTTAAACATGAAGGGATGTTGTCCATGGAAATAGACTAAGCCCAAATATTCATTGTAGCGAGACCATGAGGCTTTCAAAGAAGTTTTTGCGTCACCAAAGACGTCAAAGACGAGTCCTATTCTCGGAGAAAGATCCTTCCATTTCATGACATCTTTCATATCCGGGATGGTGGTTTCTTTAAAAACACTCGGTGCCAGAGCCACTAAGAAAGGATCTTTTGCTCCAAGGGGTTTGTGAGTTCCTCCTAATAGGTCACCGTGCGATTCATCATACCTCATTCCCAGGTTGAGATTTATTCTTTTTTTAATTGTGAAACTATCTTGAAAAAAGAGGCTAAATCTTCTTAATCTAGATTGAGACACTGTATCCCTTGGTTTTTCCCCATAATTAGCGACATAAAACATACCCATATAAAGAACGAGAAAGTGCAAACCCCAGGGTAGGCCCGTAAAGGTCAGAGTCATGAAGTAAGGAGACTGTTTGTAGTTTTGATATCTAGAATCGCTTTCTTCGTATTCTACTCCTGCCTTTATCTCATGATTCCCTCCCAAGAAGTTGTCTACGAATCGAGTCCCGCTTGCCATGAGTTGAAGCCGGAAGACATCTGCATCTTGGTTCCCTAAATAAACTGACCCTGTCACTATGTTCGTATAAAGGTCAATAGTCGTTGGAAGATAAGGATCAGCATCAGGGTGAACACGCCATGGCCACCAATTGGCTAAATAATTGAAACGAATGTCAAAAAATGTGTTCTGGTCAGCGACCCAGTTGATCATTCCCAGAATGGTTAGGTCACGCTGATTATCCACAGATACCCAGGCTGTCTTTTCCCAATAAGGAAGAGGGGGCATCGAAGCAAGAATTGGCTCATCAATATTCCCGAAGCTGCACATTCCTGTTAATTTGAAACTGGGCAAAGGTTGAAGGGTCAATTTGACAAAGGTATTTAACTCATCATGAGTGAGATCGAACGCTCCACTAGGAATTGTTTCATGAGAAAGCTTCCAATTGATGTATCTTCCATTGACAAAGAACCACAATCTATCTCTTATAATTGGACCTCCAAGGCTTAAATTGTAATCACCAAATGTTTTCATCCCAGAGGGTCCAGTCAATCCTACGGCTTCTGCTTCTGCCTCAGGAATCAGACTCTTAACCATCCCCTCTGTAAAAAAATAAAAGTTAGCCATACCATGTAATTCATTTCCCCCAGATTTAGTGACAATATTTACATAAGCTCCATCAGTCATTCCAACTTCAGCTGGATGAGCACCAACCTCTAATTCAATCTCTTCAAAAGCATCAAAGGAAAATCCTACTCTGTTGGTCATAACAAATGGGTCTGTAATATTAACGCCATCCAAAGCAGCCTGATTACTCCTTACTGTAGAGCCATGTGAGGAATATGTGCGATGAGCTGGATTTTCTTCTGAAATGATACCAGGAGCAGTCTTGATTACATCATAGAAATCCCTAGCTAGAGGAATGTTAAGAAGCAGTTCTTGAGAATAGGTGATGCTCACTTTAGAGCTTGTTACATCCACGGTAGGAGATGGAGCTATCACTGTTACTTCTTCCTCCAAGGCTGCCCTTTCTAATTGGATTTTTATCATCACTGTTTTTCCCACATTAACAGTTATATCTCCTCTTTTTAATGTCTTAAATCCGGGCATCTCAACTGTGATTAAATAACCGCTTCCAGGCGGAACTGCCGGGAACCTGAAAGTCCCACTCTCAGAAGTGGTGAACACTTGAGTTCCCATCATGGCTGGACAGCTTATTGTTACCATTGCATTAGGAAGGGGATTACCTTCATCGTCAGTTACTGTCCCAAACAATGAACCTGTCTGTCTTTAAGCAGATGTCATTAAAGACATCCCTAACAAAAATAACCCAGCAATAAGAATTCTCAATGATTTATGAATCATTCTTCCCTCCTTCGTTTTATTTGTGAATATAAGAGTTCAAAATATATTTTTATATCTTCTTTTTATCAAGATACTTCTTAATTAAGAACTCACTTTCGCAAAAATCTCATAAAGTCCTCCCCTTAAAAAACTTCATCATGATCCACAACATAGTCTGTTTAAGGAATATCCTCCTTCTTGTCAAAATTCCCCTTCTCTTTTTATTGCTTCTTAATTTCTGAAAAACTTTCCTCAGCTCATCTCAATTTCCAGGCTATTTTCAAAGAAATCGCCCCTTTTTAAATAAAATTAAAATTATTTCTTGGAATTCTTTTCCTTCTTAGACATTTCTGATTATCTCAAGGGATGAAAGCCATCCGCTTTTTGCTTTGATGGTGCAGGAGAGAATAAATTTTTCTCCTTTATTTTTTCTGTGCTTCATCTAAAAACTTGTCGAGAATAACTCTTTCCTCACCCTTAGAGCTAAAGGCGAAGAAACATCCATTCCTTGGTGTAGGGCACTGAGCTCATCAGAATACCCTTCTTTCTGGTAACAAGAAGGCTATCGCTTGGGTTGTAACCGAAGCCATTCTCTGGGTCATAGAGACCGGGTTCTACACTGAAGGTCATCCCTTCCTCTAGTACCGTCCTATCGCCAAGAGCAAGCCAAGGAGCCTGATGACCCTCCATTCCTTCACCATGAGCCGGACGGTGGTAGATATACTTGTCTACTCCCATCTTGACTTGGTATTGATGAATCTTGGCTGCCACCTCGGCACAGGTTCTCCCTGCCCTTGATTCCTTCTCCTGGATATGGACGCATTCGGTGACTACCTCCCAGAGTTTCTCGCGGTGTTTGTCCCAGGGGGCAATCTGGTAATACCTGTAGAGCTCGCCTCCATAGCCACCTATCTTTACAACTCCCGCAACCTGAAGGGCATCCCCTCGCTCAATCTTCTTATGAAAAAATTGATTGGGATGAGGATAAGCCGTGGCAACGCCTGAGCGACACTCCACACCAATTACAATTCCAACTGCTTTATGAGGAAGCCCATCCCTTTTAATATCCTTCATAATCAGTTCTGTTCCGTATTCTGTGGCTGCCATGCCCACTTCAAAATCTGTGGCGTCTGTTCCTTTCTCCAAAATGTAGTCACGCGCAAAAGCATGAATACGGCTGAAATAGTTCATCGCACGCTGGATGAGAGCAATCTCTTCCTGAGTCTTTACCATGCGCATCTTAAGACAAATATCAGATATGTCCTCAAAACTTGCTTCAGGAAGCAAATCCTTAGCCTTCTTGAGTTTTGAAGGAGGCAGCTCGGTGTCGATGCCAATCACCTTGTCGCTGAAGCCTCTCTTTTTCAAACCCTCAAGTAACCATTCGAATAAATCCACCGTCTTACCCAGGACCACTTTCCCTTTCTCAGGATGACCTCCTTCTGCGTGGAGATAATCAAAATAATATTCATTCTCGGTTGACCACCAGCTTGTCACCAGGTCACGATCGAGTCCTGGATGGTACCAGAAAAGAGCGTCTTCCTCCACGGGAAATACGGCATAAAATGGTCTCTCAGTTGAGCTATGAAAAAGACCGGTGAAATAAATTATGTTCCATGGATCCTGGAGAACAATAGCCCTCACTCCTTTCTCCCTTACCATCTCTTTTAATCTAGCGACGGTTCTTTTATACCAGGAAATTGGCAAACGGTCATATGTTGCAGGCTGTGGATGAGCTGGATTCTTGATTAGAAGTTTTTCCGATTCTCCTTTAGAGGCTAAATCCCGGGAAAAGGCACTGGCTAAAGGTCTAAGCCCCAGGAATCCAAAACCTAAACTTTTCATGAAAGATCTTCGCCCGATCAATCTTGCCCTCCTTTTTTAATTTTTTAAGGTAGAATTATACAGGAAAAAAAGTATTTGAAAAATCTCATTTTCTCGCCCGAAGAAAAGGGATAAAGAGCCCTTTAAAAAAGAGAGTTTATCTGAATTTCTTAGACCCAAAAATACAAGATTTTTATCCTGAAAATAACTTGTTCTGCCAAAGCAAATTCATTATTTTATAAGGGTAATTGATGAATATCCATAAGCGAGGGGGCCAATTGTCATCAATTTTATTCTAAAAATTCTCGTTGAAAACACCCCTATCTAAAAGCAATCTTTTAATCTAAATTCTTGTGGATAATCCAAGAAACCCCGAAAAAGCTCTTTTCTCAAAGTGAAAAATGTCTCCCATAACACCTTGTTCTTCCTTTTAGATCTGATGAGCTCTTTTTATCTCTTTGCCAAACAGGATGGTCTGATTCTTAGCACTCTAAATTCAATTCTAAAAAAGCCAGCATAAAGTCTAAAATATTTTCCCTCTCCTGCTGAGGAAAGGGGCAGAGAATGAGTTAGAGCCGAAGCTAGAGAAAAGGCAAACCCTGAGCCTCAGATTCTCCACCAGTAGGAGAACTTGAGAAAGAGGCTGTAGCCTGACTGAGCATAAATTCCTCCCTCATCTCTGAGAAGAGTATTATCGAGGCCAAAGAAGAAAACCGTTCCAGGACGAAGGATGTAGCTTAGAAGAAAACTCCCATAAATTTTTTTATAGAAATGGTTATAATCAACTATTGTCCGCAGGGAGAGTGCCTTTGAGAGCTGATAGGTCGTTCTCTGGCGGATGACGTTATAGTCATAGATTTCTTTCCCTCCCAGCTTCTCCCAGAAGGTCTCCTTGTTGATATCGAAACTTATTTGAATCCTGTTACTGGGCTTATAGGTGAAAAACAATCCATAGGAATTACTCCATCCGAGGAAGGGGTCTTCTGGATCATAAAAAATGCTGTCTCCTGTCCTAAAATATATACTGAAAGGAAGCCAGCGGATCAGAGAGTTCTCAGCGTAGATTTCAAGGGAGTTTTTATAGAAATCTAACTCTGCGTATCTTTCCATCTCGTTTTTATAAGTAATGACTAGCCAGTTGAATTCAGTGATTCGGAAATGGAGACGCGCATTAAACCATCTATCGGTCTGGATATCCTCGAAATAGGCATCTCTTGCGCCTGCAATGAGTCTTAATTCTATTTGGTTCAAGAAATATTTCTGGGGAAAGACTCTGAATGAAGTATACATGCCATAGCTCCTGTAGTCGACCCGGTTGACAAACCCGGAGGCGGCTTCAAAGTCAGGGTGAATCGACTTCCACCAGAGGCCACTTCCCCAATACTTCGAATAATAAGAAAACTCACTGTAGATTGCCGGTACTATTTCAGTTTCTTTTTCGTCAAATTTAGTCTTTGAGCCTATTGCCTGGAAGGAGAAAAAGAATTTATTTTTAAATCTCAGTTGACCATCGATTCCAGCGACTCTGTTGTAATTTCCATCGATTTCTTTGTCAGCAAGGCAAAAACCAAGATAGGATTCTCCAAAAACATCTGCTTTCAAGCGAAAAATGTTGAACAGGGCATCCTCGCCTTCCCTAGTCCCGCCGTTGTGGACTTCCCATAAGCTTTCGGTAGGATTGGCATCATAGGCAGTGAGAAGTCCGTAGCTAAAACTTCCATACTTTCCCGTAAGCCTTGCACCTGCGAGGGGGTCGATAATCCTCCGGGTGTAGAGCATTTCTATCTCTGGAAAACGGAATATTTCCATCCCTTCGAGGAAGAAAGGCCGTTTTTCCGGGTAATAAAGGGCGAATCTTTGATTGATGTCAATCTGTGGAGAGTCGGCCTCAATATGGCTGAAATCGGGATTGAGCGTGAGGTCCAGGGTCATATCCGAGTTTATCCCCCATTTAAAATTAATTCCTGGCTCGAAGTCCGTGTTCTTCTCCTTTGTCTTGAGAGAGGTTAGGATGGGCATCAGTTCAAAATTCTTTCCCTTTTCTACTTTCCCCTGAATCAGTATCTCTTTCGATTGGGCGAGAATCCCGGGGATTTTTAGAGTGACAGAGGGCCAGATGATTACTTCCCCGCTCCGAGCTATGTTCCTTCCCATCACAAGACCCCAGATTTTCTTCTCTCTATCTGGAAAGCGAAGACTCTTGAAAGGAAGTGAAATCTCAACCGTATAACCTTTTTCATCGAGCTTTCCATCCGAGAAAAAAACCATATCCCAGCTGGGGTCCATGTTGTCATTTCCTCCTTCCTCGATTCTCATGGCATCCATCTGGACACCTATGGGATTTAGGAAAAAGGCGAATGCCCTTCGCTTCTCGTTGAAGGTATCCAGAAAGACTATGACCCAGTCGTCTTGGAAGCAATTGTCGCGGTTAGTCACAGAGGCTCTAACTTTTCTTGGTTCAGAGTCATCACACCTAAAGGCGATATAAAGATTTTTCTCATCATGGCCAAGATAAGCAATGGTCTTTTCAGAAGGATTTTGCCCTTCTTTGGGCATGAGCTGGATAAAATCCTCAATCCTCAGCGCCTCTTCTTCCCAGAGAGGGTTATCCAGCTCCCCATCAATCTTAGGAGGGGAAGAGAACCTTGGAACTCGAATTGGCCCTTCCTCTGGAAAGGCGATTCCTTTAAGAAAGAAAAAAATTAAAAAGACGAGTGCTAAAAAAACCATCTTCCTCTTAATTTTTTTCATCCTCAACATAAATTTTTTCTCCTCCGAAACTCTTCTCTTCAATAAACGAAAATAGAACAAAAAAGGTTCTCTATAATTTTTATTTTTAAAATTTTTCTATAAAATGTGATAAAAGAAAGTGACAACGGGGAGAGGAAAGTTAAGGCTTAATGAAATATTTTAAATAGGTTTAAAATGACTCCCTCTTCAGAAATCCTAGGGCATGCTACCTAAATTTATCAATGAGGCTGGAGGGCTTTTAGCAACCGAATAAGACTATCTCAGGAAATAGATCCAAATTGAATAAAGGCTTCATTCGTCGAGGAAACTCAGACTCCATTCTCCAGAATCAAAGACTATAATCTTTACCCTCTTCCCTTCCATTAAACATTTAAAGACTTCAAGGTTCTTTCCTGACTTGAGGTCCCTGACCCTTTCCCTCTCCAAAACCTGGTCAATCTTGAATTCACGTTCTCCTATCTGGACTGCACGTGGAATTTCCTCCCCTTTATAACCGGAATAGAAGAGGAGCTCGAACTTTCCCCCTTTCTCTCCTCGATGAGAATTTTCCATCTTCGCTATTTTATTTATAATCATACACCAGAATTAAAGGGGAGGGAAATGTAACCTTTTTTGTCAGAAGGGGATGATTGCTTTTTGATTATCCTGAAGATGTTGCTAAAAATGAAAAATGAAAATATAATTTTTTTTCCTGAAAATAAAGATGGAGATTCGAAGATGGAAAAAAAGATAAAATACTTAATCTTTTTATTGTTTTTCCTCATTTCTCTGGGGAACCTTCTTTCCCATCGCCTGCATGGTGCTAACTCAGAAGGAAAGATTTCGAAAAGGATAAGAATTGCAATTTTTCATCCTGTGGAGTCCACTCTCAGAAGTCTTCACCACCTTAAGGCCAAGGGCTTAATCACGCTCGAAGATTTTGAAGTTATCGGCTACTACCATGAAAAAGAGCTCACGGACTTCAATAAGGCAAGAGAATATGTAAATAATAACAAGATTGAATGGTTTAAATTCCACCGCATTGAAGGAGAGCTCTCATCTGAAAATATATTTGGAGAAAATCCCTGCACGCCTGTTTTCAGGGATATTTTTGAACAGTCAGATGGGATGATTTTCTTTGGAGGCGAAGACATCCCCCCGAGGCTTTATAAGGAAAAAACAAGTTTCCTCACTTCGATCGTCACTCCTTATCGTCATCTCTTGGAGCTTTCGATAATCTTCCATCTCTTGGGTGGATATCAGGATGAGAGCTTTCGCCCATTTCTTGAAGCGAAGCAGGAATATCCGGTTCTCTTCATCTGCCTCGGCTGCCAGAGCTTGAATGTGGGACTTGGAGGTTCGCTGATTCAGGACATCTGGTCCGAAGTCTATGGAAAATCTTATCTTGAGGACGTTGCTTTGCTTCCAAGAGAAAACTGGCATAGAAATCCTTATCGTCATTTATTTCCCGAACTGAAGATTGCGCATTATTTATTGCACCCTATTAGCTTCACCAAAGAAAGCCGCTTTCTGAAGATACTTGGCTTGAAGCCTGAAGACCATGTCTATGTGCTGAGCTCTCATCATCAGGCAGTTGAAAAGCTAGGAAAAGGATTAAGGGTGGCAGCCACTTCTGTGGATGGAAGAGTCGTAGAAGCCATTGAACATCAGAAATATCCGAATATTCTGGGAGTCCAATTTCATCCAGAGTATCCGGGCTTATATGAGAAAACCTTGACCTTCCTTATCAAACCTGATGAGCAGGAAGGAGAAAATTTTCTAAAGGTTCTTCTCGATAATCCCCCGAGTTATGACTTCCATAAAAAACTCTGGGCGTGGTTCAGTGAAAAAACGAAAGAATCATCTCAAAATAGAAACAAAGAGTAGGAATCTTTTGAAAATATTTGAAATTTATCTACTATTTCTATATAATAAGTATTGTATATCAAAAAAGAGGAAGGCTTAAAATGAAAAGATTCATGATTCCAAGAGTTGCTCACTGTAAAGAAGGTTGCTAGCTAAGATCCTGAGCATGATCTAAAACTGCTCTTTTAAGGCATTTTAAAAAATAATCAAAATTAATAAGAAGAAAGATTGATATTATTTCATCGTGAGGAAGAAACGCTCATTTTTAGCTTTGCTAAAAGTTTAATAGTCATTAGAGGAGAAAGAGGGAGGAAGATTGGTCTTATAAGATCTCGGGGATAGGGCAGGCCCAAAATTCTCCATACTTTGGCGACGCTGACTGAGCTGAGTCATCAGCCACCATTCCTTCCTACCCTATACCAGGGAAGAGAGCCCCTTTCCTTGGATGCTGGAGGAGGTTAAGTGGAAGCTCAGCGAAGAGCCGGTTTATATATAGAACCAAGCGAAGTTTCCGCTAAGGTTCAACTTTTCCAGCATGATTCCTCCAAATATCACTGTGTGCCCTCTCTGGAAGCTTATCAATATGCCATCACCTCCAAGCCCCACTATCCCAACTCTATATCGGCGACTACTTAGTCGAGAGGTAAGCCCGCCTTACCCATCTTCTGACGGCTCGCCGGGCAGCGGACCCCTGCGCCCTACCCCAGGCCTATTATGTTGAGAGAACAAGATTTTAAGGTTTGTCAAGCCTCGGGAGCTCCATCTTCAATATACTTGACGAAGGAAAAGTTTAGTTTAAAAGAGCATTAGGGAGTCTGGATATCTGCCTTATCTTTGCCTTGAAGGATTCACTCTCTTTGTGAGAGATATCATATCCAGAGCCTCCAGAAAGAAATCAAGTTTTATGACAAAAAACGCGTTCATGAAGAAACGACCAGGCTCCTAAGCGAAGGCTGAAAGGCTGCGATTCGGAAATGGAAAAATTATCTTCGGCTACTTCCAGAAATGGATCTGGGTCAGGCTTTTTCGCTAGATCATGAAAGCCGGGTGAAGAGGGATGGGACGTTCATCCTTCGAGGCTAGGAATAAAAGCTCCGGCAAAGTGTCGGCGAAATCCTCACCCTTTGCTTCAGACCTCACCTGAAGTTTATTTGCACCCGGAATGGACAGATGGTCGGCAATTTTCTCCTTCACCCCCTCTATCATTTTGATTTTTGCAAAATTTTACTTTTATTTTTAGGAGAAAAATACTCAAAAAAACTTGAAACCTCATTATTGGCTATGTATATTTCATACATAAGCAGGGGTGAAATGCAGGGTAAGCAATTTCTTTCCTCCTATCTCCTGAGCTTGGGGACTAACGTGAATAGGGCGCTTAAGTCAAGAGCGTCTCGGTGCATTTTTGTACCGAGGTTTAAAACAACATTAAAAATTTAATGAGGAGGGTGATGTGATGAACGCCAGAAAAAATCTCATGACCTTAGGAATCCTCTCTGTAGCTGTGGTAGTTTTCTTGACAATGCAGCTAATTCCGGGGGTCTTTTCCAACCAAGAGCCGGGTCAAAGCCTTATCGCTCAAGGTTGCATAGTAGACCATTGAACGGCGCGGTATACCATGTCTATTATGGGCAGTTGCACAGCCACACGACTGATTCAGACGGTGGTCGCCCCGACTATATAGGAGGCGCACCTGATGATGCTTACAAGTATGCGCGGGATACTGCCGGCCTCGACTTTTTCAGCGTTGCCGATCATTGCTCCTATCCCTACGATCCCGACAATCCCTCTAATCCCTACGGCAATGACGGTCTGACCAAAGAGGAGTACGATAATCAGAAAGCGGTTGCCGATTCTTTTAACGTGCCCGGCAAATTTGTGACTTTCTGGGGGTTCGAATGGACGAGCGATGACACATCTTGGGGCGGTCCTAGTACGTTGCTCGGCAAAGGACACATTACAATAATCAACTCTCCGGATCACTGTGAAGCGGATGAGCCGCCGACCAATGACCTCAACGGGCTTGTCGCCTGGATGGAAGAAAGGGATGAAAAAGGAGAAGAGAAAAGGGACTGCATTGCCTTCTTCAATCATCCCGGACAGTATGGATATGACTTCGATCATTTCAATTTCACTCATACCGATAAGATCGTCGGGATGGAGCTTTGGAACCGGGATGACGACTATTACAGCCATGGATGGTACAGCAGCTATCATGGCAGAGGAAGCTGGTACGACGAGGCGCTGAGCAAAGGCTGGTATATTGGAGCCACAGGCAGCGAGGATAATCATTACAAAAACTGGGGTACTCTGACTGAGTGGAGGATGGCTGTCCTGGCAGAGGAGAAGACCCGTAGTTCGATTTATGCTGCCATGAAAGCCCGCCGGTTCTATTCGAGCAGGGATAAGAATCTAGTGCTTTCTTTTACCTGCAATGGAGCCCAGATGGGTTCCAGGATAAAGGGAGGTGTTCTGAACGTTGTGATCGAGGCCTCAGATGGAGACGGCGAGATCTTTTCGAAAATATGGCTGATCAAGAACGGGGAAAAAATAAATAACTGGACACCTCGTTCTCGCAATCCGATTATATCAACCAAGGTAAAAGGTCGCCCTGGAGATTATTTGTACGTCATTGTGGAACAATCCGGAGAATTTAAATGGCAAGCCATCTCCTCGCCGATCTTCATCGTTGAATAAATAATAATTTTTCTCTTCGTGGCAGCGGACGAAGGCACCCTTCCAAGGTTGTTTCCCCCTGGCCATCATGGGGAAGCGAAGATCAAGATGGCCAAAACTATCAATCTAGCTTTAGGGATGCGAGATATCTACTTGAGGCAGGCCAAGGGGCTATAAAAAACTTGAAATAAATTTAGGACTTCCCTTTTTAAGGAAAAAGATTAGTAGAAATACTCTCTGGCTATCCCAATTGCCATCAGGACCACTTGATATATGGTCTAGAAAAGGGAAGGAGGTCTATCTGCAGCAAAGATTAGCTTGAGGTAATTAATACCGCGGTTGACCACTGAAGATTCGGTGAGAATGAGGATAATCTTCATCTGGCTTCTACATCGAGGATAGAACGAAGGAAAAATAAGGAGGTAAAAAACCGAATTCCAGAAAATTAAGAACATGACCCCTATCAACCATTGGCGGGAAAGAGCCGAAGTTCCTCTTCTAAAATCCGGGAAGCGACAGCTCCTAGACTTTTCCTATTGACTTTAACTCTGGGGCTTTTGGCGTAGAGAGCGAAATAGCGAAAAGTGACTTTGTCTTTAGTAGGATAGGGGAAGTCATCTGGACGATAAATTCCGGGTATCCCATCCATTTCACCTCTTTGGCCTTCTTACCATACCTCCTTCTTTTTCTTATCAGGGGAGCTACTCCAAGGGACAGAAGAGGTCAACCCATGTATTTCCCCACCCACTCGACCTCTCTCTTTGTCCTGAGCCAGACTCAAATGTGAATGAGAAGCACCTGTAGCACAAGCAAAAGATGCGCTCTCTCCACTCAGGGCTGAGGAGTTCCTTATGGACAAGAGAAACGAGTGCCTCTCAGGAAAAAGCTCAGTCAGGCGTCGCCAATTCGAGAGAGAAGATAAAACACCCTCGCCTCATCCATCCCGCCCTCAGTGACCCGGAAATGCAGAGGGAGGCGAAAATTTATTTTTCTCGTCTATGTCTGGATGGCGGTAGTGACTCCCGCACAGGAATGCTCTCAGTAACAACCTCTTAATATAGATTCGATGAGCACCGTGGCAAAGTTTCCGGAGGGGCTTGCGGTTATCCTTGAATAAGATGCACAGCATCTTAGGGAAAGTGAAGACGACCTGGAGATGAGAGACATACAGGAAGAACATCTCCCGCATCTGAGGACAATAGGAATTTGGTTTTCAGCTGAGCTGGTTAGTTATCCATCTTGCCAGGAGAAACGCTTTATTTTGCATGAGACTTCGGGTTGGAAAAATTTGATTAATAGAAGAGATGCTCCTTTCGCAAGGACTGCGCATGCATCTGACGAAACGAATCAAGAGCTAAGGGCGAAACTAAACCCTTTTTCTCAATGGAGGACTATAGGAAATAGGCTAATTTGACACAACGCCTTCATGCATGCTAAGAAGTAGTTACGCTACCGAATTCAATTTAGATACTTATAAAACCACCACTCTGTTTTCATAAGTTTATCCAATGCATGAATCGGTTTTAGCGTGCGATGGGGTTCATTCGGATAAATGTAAAGACGAACCGGAGTTCCGGTGAGCTCAACTGCCCGATAAAACTCAATAGCTTGAGTCACAGGGGCCCTTTGATCCTTTTCATTTTGGGTCATGAGAAGAGGTGTCTTCATCATCTTTGCATACGTAATCGGTGATAATTTCCTATAGATATCAGGATCCTCCAAGGGGTTTTTTATAAACCACATCCGGCATGATATTCGTCCGTGTGGAGCAGTAGACCACAAGCTGAAAAGGTCTGATATACTGACTTCGCTATGTGCAGCCTTAAAACGATTTGTGTGCGTAACGATCCAATTAGTCATGTAACCTCCGTAGCTTCCACCCCAGACGAACAATTTGTTCGCATCCGCAAGGCCTTTCTTGATTAAGTAATCCAGCCCGGCCATTAGGTCTTTGTAATCTCCCCCTCCCCAATCTCTAATATTCTTCCGCATAAACTCCGATCCCCAGCCAATACTACCCCTGGGATTAGGAAGCAATACAAGATAACCCTTGCCGGCAAAGTATTGGGCAGGATTCATATAACTAGCTGCAAAACCATTGGGATAATTGCCGAGGGGGCCGCCATGGACGAGGATAAGAGTTGGGTATTTTTTTCCATTTTCATAGCCAATCGGATAAACGATATGTCCGTGAATCATCAACCCATCCTCTGACCGCCAGCTAATCTCTTCTTCCCTTCCAACATCAACACATTCCATGACCGGATGAAGGTTTGTTATTCTGACGACATTATCGGGAGCAGAAATATCTCCAAAATATAATTCTTGGGGCGACGACGGAGTACTTCCGGAAAACACCATAGAATGTCTATCTGCGGCCACAGAGAAATTACGGATGTCGATCTTAGAAAAATGCGAAACCTGCTCAGCTCGCTTTGTAACGGTATCTAGTTTAATGAATTGGCTATTCTGAGAAATATAAGCAAGATAATAAACAAACCGACCATCGGTAGACCACTGCGGATAATCATAGATAAAATGGTCATTGGCGCCCGATGCATTGAATGAGCTGTCACTTTTTAAATTGTATATAAGAATGGATGGACAATATAACCCTGGATTGTTCAAATCCCCTGCAGCAATCGCGAAAGATTGGCCGTCGGGATTCCAAATGGGTTTTATGCTGTTTGTAAAGATCATATAGGCTTTATAACCAAAGTTAATCGTCCTCGGCAACCCCCCATCCTTATTTATTATCCACATTGTTTGATTCTCCCATATGATCTCCTCAAGATTTTTAGGGGATGTGATAAAAACGATATTCCGACTATCAGGAGACCAAGAAAAAGAGACGATGTGGAAATTGCCATGCACAAGAGATCTGATTTTCCTCGACTTTAGATCATACAAATAAAGACGGGAACGAGAAGGAGATTCATCGATCTCTATTTCATCGAAACCATTCTTTATCATTTCTACTTTCTTCTCGTCGGCGGGTTCAGGGCTCAAGAATGCTATGGACTTGCCATCTGGGGCCCAGGCGAATTCCTGAACGGCTTGTTCCGTTTCAAAAAGAGGTTCAGGTTCTCCATATCCGGGCCGAAACAAGAAAATTTGCGGCTTGTCGGCGATGCGGCTAGAAATGAATGAGCAAACTTGGCCGTCAGGAGACCATGCCGGATCCGAATTCGTATCTTCTCCCCGTGTCACAGGAAAGCAACGTCTTCCGTCAGTTGATGCCAGCCATATATGCGTCCGATAGGCATTGTTCTTCCAATCCACGCTTATAACCTCGAAAGCGACCAGATCGCCGGATGGAGATATAGCAATTTTGCCAATGGTCTCAAGTGAGATCATTTGTCTAATTGTCATTGGGCTTTTTTGGGGCTGTGGCAGTGCGATGAGAGCGATTGAAAATTGTAATAGAATCAGGAAAGCCCCCTGATGATTCTTCTTCATTATCATCCTCCCTAAAAAATCTCCTCAGGATAATTATCTCGTTTCACTCCTAAAATTTCTAAATTTCTTAAGAGCACTAAATTTGCCTGCTCTATGAAGCATTTAGTAAGCAAGGCTCTTTAGGCCAGATCCATTGATTTTTATATGAATTATCGATGAGAAGTAGAAAGATTCAGTAAGAAAGCTCTGAGGAAAGAAGACATAGGAACCCTCCTCTTTCTTCTTTAATGAACATATTCCGAAATTTTAGAACTCGAACTTTGCACCCAGTCTGAAAATCCTCGGATCCATGATAGACATCATCTCTTCAAAGACCACACCAGAACTGCTAGATACTGTCTGAACCTGAGTGGCCTTATTGTTGTTAAAGAGATTGAAACAATCGACGAATAAACCAATCTTGCATTTTTCAATAGGGAAAACTTTCTCCAGCCGCACATCAAGAATGATTTGCGTGGGCAATCCTCTTGAACCCTTTGATTCTGCATAAATAGTCTCGTATCCTTGGTTGAGAAAAACTCCCAGATCCGAAGTCACGATCCGACGAGTATACCTTTCACCCGACAGAACTCTGAAAAAGTTGCTTATGTTGACTCCCCAGGGGCCGTTTACAACGGCTTGGAGCTTGAATTGGTGCGGACGACAAAGGTGCATTTTTCCCTCTGCGTTGATCTGTAAATTGGGATTTTCGTAATAAGAATAATCAGCGAAGCAATTGCGATAATTGTTTCCGATGAGGCCTCGGGCGTTTTGATAGACATAGGAAACCATCAACGACCATCCTTGGGAAAAACGTTTGTTCAGGATGATTTCGAACCCATCATAGTCCCTCTTGGCCCCTGGAGGGTTAACTAAATAGAGATCAGCAGCCAATATATGTTTTTGATTCCAAGCCATCTTCTGCTGCTTATCATAAGGGTCTATAAAGGTAACAGGCTCCCAATTCGTCCATTCAAGCTCGCCTTCGTTCATCAGCTTATCGATATCCAGCTGATTGGCATCGACAATTTGCATGAGATTCCTGTCCCCCTTCTTCATATATCGGAGGGCCAGCGACCAATCAGGAAAGATCTCCCTCTCTACACCGACGGTGATCTCATCGGTATAAGGAGATCTCAAACTATGATCTCCGTAGCCGATCTTTGCAGGGTTGGGGTAATCTACTTTTATTATAGCACCTGGTATCGGCGTGCAATCAGCGTTTAGCAACTGGCTATAACCCCATTGGTAGTTTGGGTTAACAGCGTAAAAGTTCGAGATCTGGTTCGATTGAATGTATCTCGAGAAGCTCGCTTTAAAGAGAGTTTTTCCATTTCCTGTAAGATCATAAACCAGGCCAAGGCGCGGAACTAGATTTGTTCGCTTTACGGGCGTATAGGACTCTGTGACGCTTCTGTTGAAAGTGACGCCAAGGAAGGTTTGTGGCCCTTCATTTTGGTTTTGAGCAGGGATAATATTGCTTTGATAAGAAAATCGGATCCCGAGATTCAGAGTTAGCCTCTTGACTGGTCGCCAGGTATCCTGGAAGAAGGCAAAGATATTTCTTGTCGCTAGCCTTTCATAGGTTTCAGCAAACCAAGTTCCTAAGATGGGGAAACCTCCTAGGGTGATTATTTGGGCCATCCCGTTTCTGGGATCTTTATTTGGAGTGTCATCACCTTTTGCACCTGTCAGCTGGAACTCTCCGCCCACCTTGAATTCATGGGAACCGAAAAAATTATCTTTATAATAGGTGGCATTGGTGTTTAATTGGAATCTGTCACGGGTATATAACCTTTTTGTCCACCAGTTTCCTGATATTTGATAGCTCACCACATCTATGTAAAGAGGCACAGTTTGATCATGTTTGGGATACAGGTTATCTGAACCCCTCGTGTACCCAACCTTGAAGTCCATAAAAAGATTGTTAGTGAAGAAGTGAGTCCATTGGAGATTAAGAATGTGCGATGGCATGGTCCATTTTACGGTCGCATCTTGACTAAAAGTATACCCAGCAATCGTGGCGCCGCCGTCCTCCTGGACATAATTAGAGAAACTATAAGAAAAACTACACTTGTTCCACTGACTGGGCTGGAAACTGAACTTAAAATAAGGGTATATCCTTTTTTCCACCACCGGAACTGTTTCAGGCTTGTCAAAAGGGAAGCCTGCCACATTGATGGCACGATTATTGAGCCCGAAATGGGCAAAGAACCAGAGCCTTTCTTTGACGATCGGGCCGCCAAAGGAAACAGATGGTTCATACACATATTTATAGCCGCTTAACCTCCCTTCCAGTGGCGTCCCTTTTGTATTGGTTGACTGAAGCTTATCGCTGTTATAATAAAAGCCTGCTGAACCGCTGAAAGTGCTTCCTCCCGATTTAGTGACAACGTTCACAACAGTTCCCATAGTGTCTCCATATTCAGCTGGCAAATTACCAGAAAGTACTGAAAGCTCCTCCATTATGTCCATACCGATCTCAATCCTTAAAGTGCCGAAATCTGGCGCTGTCACGTTGACTCCGTCCACATTAAAAGCATTATCCGTGACACCGCCTCCAAAGGCACTCGACATCAGACCGTTAGGATTGGATTCAGCTATAACTCCCGGAGTCATACCAAAGAAGGCATCCAAATTTCGGGCCGCAGGGATAGATGCGATAAAACTCTTATCAAGGTTTGTCGCCCGAGTGGTCGATTGAGCGTCAACCGTTGGGGATTGTCCCACAACAACCACGCTCTCCTCGAGTTTTTTCGGCTCCAATGTGACGTTGATCGTTGTAGTCTGACCAGCGCTTATGATGATCCCTTTTCTTACGAGTGTGTTCATTCCCTGGAGTGTATAGGTGACTTCATATGTCCCTGGAGGAAGAGAAGGGAAACGGTAGCTTCCCTGATTGTTGGTCATTGTGACCATCTCCGGAAGAATGATCGCCGGCGACTTGATAGCTACCGTCACACCCTGAAGAGGCATCCCATCAGGGTCTATGACTGTTCCGTTGAGGGACCCGGTCTGTCCGAACTGAGCAAACGCCGTTGAGACAAGACAAAGGCCGAAAAGAAAAAACAATACCAATTTTTTTCTCACGATTTCCTCCTTTTTTCCGATTTTCCTCATTTATTTATTACTTTTTATGAAGGCCAATCCCTAATATAGGTAATCTCCTCTTAGATGAAAAATTGTTACGCTTAGAATCATCAAATAAAAAATACACAAAAATTTAATGTTGCATTCAAAACATACTCATCCATTTCTTATAGGCTGTTTCTGAAGGAAATCAAGATTTTTGTGGTTACACATAATTATGGTATACCTCTAGAATCAGCTTATCGAGTCCGAAGATTAAACGGCTGGCCAAATCGATAGAGATTGAAAAAATATCCATTTTCTAAGTCTTGGAATTCAATGAGGAGCTCGAGGCTAAACTAAGTAGGCTATTTTTAAACCCACCTCCTACACCTCAGGTGATCATGGTAGCGACCAAAACTCCCTCGGTGAGGAACGATTAGGGGTTCCCGAGAGGAAACCCTGAAGTGTTCATGCTATCCATGATAACCTAGCCAAGGCGCCTTACAAAAAATAACAATTCTTGGCACATCTCATGAAGATCTTTTTTGGGGTTAATAAAAAGCGCCAAAAAAAAAGATAAAGAGATAGCTCTCCACGAGGAGGTAGAGAAATAATTAACAGAAGCGACTTACTGCTTGGTAAAGTGGCTAGAGGATTTGCTTGCATTCCAGGATTTTCCCGAGATCAGCAAGAATCGGAAATCTTTGGACAAAAGAAAGAAATGGTTGAATATGGAGGATCAGAAGTGAAGCCCCGGAGTTAGCGGGCTCCTCTCAGTCGAATTTTATCCATGGCTGATGTTCGGCTCTCCTTCGAATAATCTGAAGACCAGGATTCGGACGAAGCCTGGTTCGGAAAGGAAAACTAAATGAAGCCCTGGATTAACCTAATGATCAGCTAGCTCAAGCTGCTAAAAGAAGGGGCTTGCAATGGCCATGAAAATAAACGATGGTTAATAATATCCCTCTCTTTAAGTGGATCATTTTACAATGGCCGTTCGGAACCCCTCTAGCTATTACTCCCTCTTAAGAAAATCCCTTCTTGTGTGCCTGACAAAAAATTAGCAACTCACTCAAAGTGAGAATGATTCTTCTTGAATTCGGAAGGAGTCATACCGGTAAATTTCTTGAAAGCGCGGAAGAAACTCGCTTTCGATTTGAACCCTGCTTCCAAGCCTATAGCTTCTATCTTAAGATGAATCTTGTCTTGAGAGAGGAGGCTCTTCTTGACGTACTCGACCCTATGCATGTTGAGAAAATCATAAAAATTCATTTTTAGCCGTGTGTTGATGATCTGGGAAATGAAGGCGCTGGGGATCGATGCTTTCTCAGCCAATTTTGGAAGATTCAAGTCTTTGTTTTTGAAGAGACTTTCCTTTTCTAACAAATCAACAATGGTCTTCAAATAGGCTTCTGACTTATTCGGCGTCAGCTTGGCAGATTTATATTTCTTTAGCATCCTTCTTATTTGCAGTCGCTTTTTAGCCTTGCTGCCGATAAAAGCGGCACAAGCCAAGAATATTGCAACTAAGATGTAAAACCACGCAGTATGATAAAAATGGGGCAGTATTCTAATTATGACGGGAAAACAACAGTCCGTCCATTCATCGTCGGAATCCAGGATCTCCAATTCGAACTGGTAAGTCCCTTTGGAAAGACGGCTGTACCTAACCACCATTTCCATGTCTCCCCGCATTTCCGTCCATTTCTCTTCCAGTCCTGAGAGACGATACCGGATACGCGTGTTATCATAATCTTTAAAATTGATGATGTCCAAGAGAAAATCAATTTTCTTTGTCCTCGGGGGAAAGACATGTTCGCGGGATGGCACAATCGATCGGTCATTCACGGAGAGACTTTTAATTAGAGCAGACTTGAAATGACGACGATTGAATTGAGTATTGGGATCGATCATTGCCAATCCCTTGACCGTAGAAAACCAAAGCCTACCATCGCGGGTTTTCGTGGCGAAGGAATGCCCACCTGCTGGACCGACTCCGCTAGAAATTAATCCCTCGGATTCATTGAGGGCCCAATATCTAATCTGCGGAATTTTATGATTCCCGTAATCCATCAGTTCCTTTTTAGAAACGAAAAATATGCCCTTTTCGCAGCTCATCCAAAACCGCTGATGCTCGTCCTCCAAAATAGCATATATTGAATTAGAATATAAACCGTCCTCTAAGGTGAAAGATTCGAGCCTGTTTTTATCCAGTAACATCAAGCCTTTTCCTACGGTGGCCATCCACATACGTCCCTCTTCGTCCTCATAAAAAGCTGAAACAAAACAGGAAATATTGAGCTGATCGGGAAGGTTGAAAATCTTCCCCTCCTTGATGAGGTTGACGCCATACGCTGTCCCCACCCAAAGATAGCCGTCTCGGTCCTCGTGCAGACAGCCGATAATATCGCTCTTCAGCCCCTTCTCTTTGGAATAATGAGATATTCGGCCTTTCTGATAACTGAACAATCCATTCATAGATGTGCCCACCCAAAGAGTTCCTGACCTATCCAAATCAAGGCAGGATATATTAATGCTTGCTGAATCTATACCTAAGGAGACGGGATTTCCGGTTTGACCTTCGGGAACGTAGAAAAGGCCATGATTGGCCGTAGCTACCCATAGAGATTGAGAGCGGTCCATGATCAAAGATTTCACAATATAGGGCTGAAACAGTTCTTGTCCTTTTTGGGTGAAATTGCCTTGATCAAAGTAGTTTAATCCCTTGTTCGTGCCGACCCATAGCCTTCCCTTGAGGTCCTCATAGACGAATCTGATGAAATCGTTGGAAAGCCCCTCGTTTTTCGTAAACATTTTGATAACTGTATTGGACAATCGAAAAAGTCCGCTCCCGCGGGTTCCCACCCATAGCTCGCTGTCCCTGTCAAAGTAGAGACGAATGATGTAATCCTCGCTAAATCGAGTATCGATATCGTGCTCATATTGGGGGCGGCTTTGCATCCGTATGAGTCCCCCGTTGGCCGAACCAATAATTAAATTCCCTTCCATATCCCGTATCATTGTCAGAAGTTGCTTCCCAGGGAAAGTTTTCACAATTTTTATATTTTGGATATCCCCACCAGATACAACGAAAACATCTTCCTCCCTAACGCCGAATATGTTCCCTTCTCCATCTTCACAAATAGCTGCGACTCCAGAGGGAAACTTCCTATATGTGTACTTCATACGCTCCATGAAGGGCTCTTTTAGGGAATCCGCTTCGAAACGAATTAGCCAGCCATCGACTGTCCCAGCCCACAAATTGCCGCATTTATCGACCATCAGGAATAGAAAGATTTCTTCAGGAAGCCCGTCCGATTTCGTTAGGCTCTCAAAAGATCCTTTTCTGTATCTTGAGAGCCCTTTGTCGGTCGCGAACCAAAGATTCTCATCCCGATCCTCGCAGATGTCACAAACAACAAGGTTTGGAGACCCAGGAATGTCAGAAACCTCCTTGAATGTTCCATCGCGGTACTGGATTAACCCCCCCTCGGTGCCAATCCAAAGGGTGCCGTAACGGTCTTCCCGGATTACCCGAACACTATTGTTCATGAACGATGGGGTATTCTCATTGTTGAAACACTGGAAACGGGAACCGTTGAACCGAGCCAAGCCGTTTTCCGTCCCCAGCCATAAATATCCATCCTGAGTCTGATAGATTGATTGGATGCTGTTTTGGGGAAGGCCATGAAGGGAAGTCCATTGCTTCCGAGCGTATGATTTAAAATAATCGGAAGGACTTAAAGCCCGACCAAAGCCCCTTGTGATCAAAAAGAAAACCAGAGTTGCAACGATTTTAATCTTTATCGGCCGTGTCTCAGATTTCGTCAAACGTTTTGTCTCTTGATATCCTTGGAGGGATTGTCGGTTATCATCAATCGTGGCTCTAAATTCTCCAGGCCTATTGGTAGAATTGGCAGAAATACGGCCCAAACTAGATTTGAGGATAATAGGAATTTTGAATTTGGCTTTCAGCTCAGCTAGCTGACAGCGCATCTCTTTCCCCAATTTCCCATCCAACTATCTTGAGAGAGTATAAAGCGAGGTTTGAGAGATGTCAAGGAGAAGACAAAGTTGTCCCTGGGAGGCTAAAGAGCTCCTGAGAGGTTCGAAAGGGCCTGAAATCATCAAAAGCTCTCCTGCTGGCAAGAAGAAAATCACGAATAATACTTAGCCACGCTCTTAGCGCAACAGTTCCTGATAGGCGATGTGCGGGGGGCTCTATCTGCTGTAAAGATCATCAGCTTGAGGTAATTAATACCGTGGTTGACCACTGCAGAGTCGGTGAAAAAGAGGCGATTTTTCGGGGTTATTAATAAGTTGATTATCAAGTTCGTCTATTCACAATCTTATGAAAAGGAATTAAGATGAAAAGAGGGAAAGATTGATACGAGCAGGGCAAAAGAGATTTGGAGGAGGCTCGGCTTGACCTGAACCATGGTTTTTACAAATGGACCTGTTTTACATGCCAGCAAGCAGCAGAAATTTGAATGAAAGCACCAGGAATGAAGATTGGACTTACTCTTTGGCCACATTCTCTATCTAATTGAAATTATTAACTTTCTCTCAATAAAGATAGAAATCCCGGAAAAAATAAAGGAAAAAGCTAACTTACTCGTTTCATATCACATACTATCCAGATATCCTCATAGTCTTGCTTCAGCGAAATCTGCCGATTATTTTCCCAAAAAACGGATTTAAAAACTTCTTCGGAGGAAGCAAGGATATAAGGCTCTTTGACTCTCTAGCTAAAAACGAAGAATCAGGACTAAGCAATATTGATATTTTTATCATGGCCAAACACAAGAGACAAACTCCCTAGAAAAAATAAAGCTTTCTTTTTATTTCTTCTCGGATCGTCTCAAAATTTCAGTTGAGATTATTGCTGCTCGTCCTGACAAGTCTCCCTATTTCAGCGATTTGTTAAAGATTGCATTTCTCTTCTAGCCTCCTCCTAAGGGACGGGGGTTGTAGAGAGGCCCGAAATTGGGCATCGACCACAACTTCCAAGACGGCTTACCTTAATCCTCTCTTATCCGCCGCCCTTTCTTCCGAAAAGCTAAATTTTTCCCAATAAAAGGAATAAAGGGAAATTTTAAAGACTCGAGAAAATAACTCTCCTCTTAAAAATGCAATAAATTGAAATTTTATGCCCATAAAATCCTGGAAATGGCTTACTCTCCTCCGCCCAATACCATCGGTACCGGAGGGCTTAACTCCCGTGTTCGGAATGAGAAGGGGTGATTGAGAAGAAATTGGTTTTTTGGCTGAGTTTTCCCAATAAGCGGATTTTATTCCTCCCTCCCCCAGATTTTCGAACTCAAATCTAAAACATACTCAAGAGGAATCAAATAGCAGGTTAAGAGCCGAAAGATTTCTCTTTATTCTCCTTAGAGCAGGTCCGAAAAGGCTAGAAATTAGCCAGATTTCCTCCCTAGTCACAACGAAGCCTAGGAACAAATTAGCTAAAAGTTGAATAGTTTTTAGAGGAGAAAGATTGACAGCAAATATAAAAATAAAAGTGATTTTTTCCTTAAGAGGAGCTAGATTAATCGAGAATCTTTCTCTTCGAGCCGTTTATAACTCTTTGATTCTCCTGCCTACCTCTCCATTCTTCCTCCAGCCTGTATCTGTGTCTGAATGAGATTTCTCCTTGACATCCCTTTGAGCCTTTATTTACCATCTTTTTGATGATCTTAAGAAAAATTGAGTAAATCATATGTTTAGGGAGAAGAGAGCCAAAAACCAAATTCTTTTTATCCTTATTACTCTTCATCGGCTTATTGACAATCAAGAGTTAAATCCTTGCTTGAGTTCAGCCTACGATTCATCAATCTCTTTAAAAGAGAGTTTAATTTGGGATTAGAGAAAAAATCGCTTTATCTCTCTGCAATTTCAATCTTATTAATCTCGGCTTCGCTTCAGGGCCAGATTTGCTTTAAACCTAAGCCTTTTCCTGAGTGTAATAAATTTTTTATAACCGAATTTGGCATCCTTCTTAATATAAACTCTATCGAGGCAAGTGCCAGGGAACAAATTCTTAACTGGGAATTGGGACTAATGGGAAACATCTCTCGCAAAAGTGCGGTAGGTGGCTCCCTATATGCTTCTTACAGTAAGAACGCTGAACTCTATGGAGGCTTTAAGATGGGCTACAGACGCTGGCTGAATTCCTCATTCAACGTTGAAGCTGAAGCTGGTCCCATATGGCGGCTTGGTTACATAGAGAGTAGAACATTTTTTTCCTTTAACCTCGGACTGAATTATAGAGATTTGGCACTCTTTCTCTTCCAAATTGACTTTTTTGAGGAACCTATTGTGTCGATTGGGATAAAATTTGGCACCTGGCCAGGGACAATTCTCGGAGTCTTGGCAGCTGGAGTAACAGGCGTTAGATATCTCCTAAGAATAATCGACTAATGAAACCTCTTCTTCACAGGCGAAAAAAAAATCTGCAATTTGCTTAATGAAAAAACTAGAGAGCAATTAATAAAAAGAAGTAAACAGTGTTTATTTTATAAAAATACTCATCTGAAACATTGAAATCTGACGTTTGTGAACCAAGAGCGGGAGATTAAAATTGAAATATCTACTATTTCTATAAAATAAATAATATAATTAAAATTGCGAGACCTGAAAGACAAGAAATTCATAATTCGAGGGGTTTACTCCCTTTAAAGAAGGTTGCTCACCAAGGTCCTAAGCATGCTCTTAAGACTGCTCCCTGGTAAACCAGAAAGGATTCTACGACCTCAAGCGCGATGTCGAGAGCGCATTTTTCTATCCTTTCTCAAGGCCAAGCCTGCGCGCAAAATCTTCTGGATAAGAAGAGAAGAAGAATTACCCTTTAAATAAGGAATTATGACTACTTTCCCTCCTGCCTCTTCAACTTCTTCCCTCCCCACAACCTCATCCACTCTCCAATCTCCGCCTTTAACTAGGAGATCAGGAAGAAGCACAGAGATTATTTTGTGTGGTGTATCTTCAGCAAAAGGAACAAGATAGTCTATATCCTCAATGGCCTCAAGGATTTCGAGCCTCTCTTCCAGAGAGAAAATAGGACGCATCTCACCCTTCAGCCTGCGAACCGAAGAGTCGTCATTGACTGCCACAATGAGCACATCTGCGAGTTTCTTTGCCTCTCTAAAGAGATGGATATGGCCCCTGTGGATGAGGTCAAAGCATCCATTGGTGAAGACAACTTTTTTCCCTTCTAACTTAAGTTTATTGCGGATTTCAGAAAGCTCTTTAAGGTTTTTAATTTTTGGCATTGGTTCGTAAACTCAAGCTCAAAATTTTTTCGACTCTCTTGCCGAGTCACTTTTTTTTTGTAGTCTTTTCTGCTTCTTTTCAACGCCTCAACTCTTCTGCTCTTGGCCTTTCTTCTACTCAGGCGAATTTATCTCTTAACTGTTTTCTTAAGCTAAATTCTTTTCCCTCCAGCCTTTTCGCCCTCAATCAATAGTAACATGCTTCTTCATCGAGGCTACTTTTTTAAACAGAGCCTTTTCAAAGGATGCTCTCTCTTCAGAATGATGATGCTCTTTAACAAATCTTATTCTTATCTTTCCTCTAAATTGTAAGGGACAATATAAAAAAGTCAATTTCCTTTAGAGCTCCCTAAAAAGGTTGATTTTTTCAAAAAGTATAAACATCTTGAGTCTATATTTTTTTGTCTAAACAGGTCTTCACCAAATTCTGACTCATTATATATCAATAAATTATGATGCTAAACATTTGTAAACTCGGCTCTTTTAGCCCTATCCCCCCTCAAAAAATCGCAGAGTTAGTAAAACGGATTTTCGTGAACCCCCTATTTTAGAGCGCATCAATCTCTTTTAACATGAATCAATTGACTATCCTAACTACTTCAATTTTGATACCCTCTATCT